>CALBRZ010000121.1 GCA_937927735.1 uncultured Planctomycetales bacterium | reverse complement strand
CAGCGGAAGCCGTCGAAGGCAATGGCATGCGGTGCGATCCAGCGCCAGCGCGGGGCGGGGTTGGAAAGAGACTGGTACTCGACCTCAAGCGCCTGCCCGGTACGGATCGCTTCGATGACGCGGCGCAGCGTGTGGGCATCGATGCCGCGCACGGGGCTGGGAACTGTGTCGAAGTCCGGCAGCTGGCCGATCCAGGTTTCCTCCTGCGTGACGATGCCGTCGGAGATCGACCGCAGCTGGGACAGGTAGCTGGCCGGGTCCGGTTTCAGGAACAGGGGCTGGAAGCGGTCGCCCCGGACGTAGGCGCGGGCGCTCTTGTCATAGACCATGTTGCCCGGCGCCATGCCGAGGTAGCGGTTCAGGTCGGTGGATGCCTGGTTGATCGAGATCCCGAAGGCGGCCATCAGGTCGCCGCGGTTGACATGGCCTTCCCAGAAGAGCCGGAACTCGATGAACTCGAGCCGGCGCTCAATGCCCCACCGAACGCTGCCTTGCGTTGCCCCCACCTTTGCACCCCAGTATCGTGACCCGCATGAAATTTGCATTCGACCAGTTTCTGGTCGATTTGTAAAGAGAGAGGGAGGCTGTGGCAGGGGGGATTAGCGCCGCGAGGAAGAGGGCGGTACAGTCAGCGGGGCATGGTATTTCTCATGGCATACGGCGATTGGTCGCGTTGTAACACATTGATTTATAAGGGTATAAAGTTCCTTTTGATTTTCGAGTGGGAGTAAGGCCCGTTGTCCTCGGAACACCACCAGCAGCCAGCAGAACCGGAATTGCTCCTGACCACGTCGCGGTTCAACGTCGTCCGCAAGCAGCGGGTTGACGCGGCGGGGCGCACCTACACCCGCGAGGTGGTTCAACATCCCGGGGCGGTGGTGCTGCTGCCGGTGCTCGACGACGGCCGCATCTGCCTGATCCGCAACTTTCGAATCGCGGTCGACGAGGAACTGATCGAACTGCCGGCCGGCACGCTCGAACCCGGGGAGCCCCCAGCCGTGACCGCCGCCCGCGAGCTGGCCGAGGAAACCGGCTATCGGGCGCGCGAATGGCACGAGGTTCTTCAGTTCTGGATGTCGCCGGGCATCCTCAGCGAGCGGATGCACCTGTTTGTCGCCCGCGGTCTGACGCTCGGCGAGCGGGACCTACAAGCTGGCGAAGAAATCAGGACGCTGCTGGCCACCTGGGACGAAGTGCTGGAGCTGATGGCCAACCAGCGGATCGTCGACGCCAAGACGCTGACCTCGCTTTTGTACGTCGAGCGGTTCCATCCCCAGTGGTTGCAGCCGGCACAATAGATCAGCCCCTGCTACCCCGCCGATTGGCGAGCGTGATCCCTTCATTTCTCCCACGAACCGTTTGCGCCTGCGGTTGTCGAACGCGGCACGTCTTGGTTAGATTCTGGGGCAATTGCCCACCGGATTTGCCCCCAGACTGCTTCGACCGCCGAAAGGAACAACGATGCCGACGGAGTATCCGCAGTTGGATGTCATCGCGGTGGGCGCTCATCCCGACGACGTTGAGATCGCCTGCGGTGGAACGCTCGCCCGCCTGGTTCAGCAAGGCTACCGCGTAGGCATCATCGATCTGACCAACGGCGAACCGACGCCGCTTTCGCCCGGCCCCGAAGTGCGCCTGGCCGAAGCCGCCCGGGCGGCCGAGAAGCTGGGCGTGCAACTCCGCGTGACGCTGGAACTGCCCAACCGGCGGTTGTTCGACTCGTTTGAAGCGCGGATCGCGCTGGCGAAGGAGTTTCGCAAGTATCGTCCCAGCCTGGTGATCGGTTTCGGGGACAAGACCCCGATGGCTTCACCCGATCACTGGCAAGCCATGCAGATCACCGACGCGGCCGTGTTTTACTCACGGCTGACCAAGTGGGACGACTACTTCGACGGCCTGCCCGTCCATACGATCGGGGGCCAGCTTTATTTCTCCCTGGCGTTCAGTTCGCTTACGATGCCGCCGGCGGCAGGCCACTTTGTGGCTGACATCAGCGACACCATCGATCTGAAGCTCGACGCCGTCCGCTGCTACGAGACGCAGTTTCCGCCCTCCAAGGCGCACGTGTTGGAACGCGTGAAGGTGATCGCACTGCACCACGGTGCCGCGGCAGGCTTTCTGGCAGGCGAGTTGTTCTACAGCCCCAAGACCTTGGGGGTGCAAGACGTGCTGGCATTCACGGTGCGGCGGTAAGCTCTTCGCGGCACACCACCCCTTAGTGGCAAAGTTTGCCGACTATCCGCCCTACGCACGGTAGGGGGGACCGTATCGCCGTCGCGTAATTCTTCGGAATTGTCGGCACCTCCCGTTCGATACTGACCTACAGCCTCCGACCCCACCTATCGGTGGTTGTGAGGTGATGCCATGCGCTGCGCCAAGCGGGCTCTCTTGGGCAGGTCGTCGATTGGCTGGGCAAGTACTGCCCGCCGATGCCCTTCCGTTGTAGCCGTGTCAAAGGCGTTTCGCTGCGTGGCAAACCGCCGAGCGGTACGCATGGAAATCATTGAACCGCTCCTTGAGCCAGCAACCGGCGGCCAACCGTTTCGCAACCAGCGCCGCGTCTCAGGCAACGTGCCTGGGCAGACCGGTGGAATATTCCAGGTCGAGAGCAGTCAGGATGACAGCCACTCTGCGGCACCTTCGACGCCTTGGGATGCAGTCGGCATTGCTGACGGCGCTGGCGATCGCCGCGTCCGGCTGTTGTCTCACCAAGAAGAAAGACGAAATCCCTTGCTACTGCGCCCAGGGACTGCTGGGCGACCGGTACGTACGCACCTGCGTCGATTCGCCGTTGGCCCACTATTACATGGAGCACTACCGCAAGGGCGAGCGGCTCAATCCTCAGGCGGACGCCACCATCGATGCGGTACGTGCTTCGCTGCCGCCGGGTTTCCCCAGCCGCGAGCAGCTTCAGGCAATTGCCAACAACTACTCGTGCGACTTCGCCACGCTGCTGTTGGCCGAGAAGTTCGCCTACGAAGACTTCTACGCCGAGCCGTTCCGCACGTTCTTCTATGAAGAAATGCAGCGGATCGCCGTCGATCCGTGGTCCGAGCCGGTCGACGTGCCGCCCAACGCCAAGGATCTGGTGCTGGTGGTTGTGCCGGGCGCGCTCTGGGAATCGCAACCTGAACTCAACGGCAGCTTCCAGATCCAGCGGGCGTACCTGGCCAAGTTTGGCTGGCAAAGCTACGTGGTTCGGACCGAGGACGTAGGCGTCGTTGAACGCAACGCCTGCCTGGTGGCCAACGCCGTTCGCCACTTCCGCGCGCAGGGCAAAGAGATTGTGATCTTCTCCGCCAGCCGTGGCGGCGCCGAAGTGTATTATGCCTTGGGCAACTATCTGCGGCCGGAGGAAACCACGCACATTCGCGGCTGGATAAACGTAGTTGGCACGCCCCGCGGCACGCCTGTGGCCGACGAATTCACCGATCCGCCGATGCGCTGTTTCACCAGCCTGCTGCTGTGGATCAAGCACCTGGGTTCGATCGAAGGCGTGGAAAGCATGCGAACCGACGTTCGCCGCGCGGCTTTTGCCCGAACGCCCCCGCCGCCTGCCCACCTGGCCATTCTCAATTACGTAGCCGTCCCGCTATCGGGCCAGGTCGTCGAGGACAACGAGAGCACCTACAAGCGGCTGCGCAAGTACGGCCCCAACGACGGCGTGACGCTGGTGATCGACGCCATCTTGCCCGGCCATCCAACCCTGCCCGCCTTCGGCTACGATCATCGCCTGATCGAGCCCAACCAGCGTGAGAAGTCGCTGGCGGTGTTGCGGGCCATGCTCCGCTACATCCACTGGCGCGATCTGAACGGCGTGGGCCGCGAACCGCTGGCGCAGCAGCCGCCACGGCCGCAACAAGAACCGCCCGACCAAAAAGAAACCGCCGAGGATTCCGCGGCGGCTTCGGACACAACATTATCGCTACGCGCACCTGCGCGTTGGCTTGTGGAAGAGCAGGCTACACGTCCAGCCGACGCCGCCCAGCCAACCACGCGGTAGGTATAACAACACCATGTCGCAGGGCAGGGGACGCTGGTAGCGTGCGGAAAGCATCCCAGGCAAGAGGGACGCTTACCAGCCCATCACCATGTTCGACTCGATGACCTTGCGCGCGCGATCGAGATCGACGCCGGTTTCGTGCATATACAGCCGAATGGCGTTGAGCTTGTCGCCGGCGGCCTTGGCCAGGCAATCGCGGGCGGTGTTGCAGGGATCGGTCTTATCCGACAGTCCCAGGGCGGCCTTGGAAATGACCCAACTGTTGCGAGGACGTTTGGTCAGTCGCAGAACGTTGTCATTCGGATAGGCCTCGGCCACCACTTGGGACGCTTGATGTTCATCATCGGCCCAAGTGATCAGAATGTGCGCGTCGGTCTCGATCTCAAACAACGGCATAGCCAAGTCTCCAACTTGTTAAACCTTAGCGCTGCTCATTGCCGAAGGACGGCGGGCATCGGCCTCCAAGGGGCCAGATACCGCCAAGAACGGAATTTCGCCGCGCAAACCCCAAACCAAACAGTCCCAAACGGGGCACGTCAGCGGCCGACGTCGCAACGTTTTTCGGCTCCGCTCCCAAGACTCCCCCGCTTGCTTGCGAGCTTCACGACAGGTTCATCCTCCGCAAGCATTGGCGATGCTATGCCGGTGCTGGGACCGAGTCAACGGCGGAAGCGACCCCCCAAGCAAGAAGCTCTCTCTATTTATACGGTTTTTTGAGCGGTTGCGTTCGCCTTTCGGCGGATCGGCGCCCCCACACGCCCAGCCAACCGCTAGTCAAAGTTCCGCTTGCGCGGTAGAAACCATTTTCTCCCGCCCTGAATGGTGGAACAAGGCTACTGCCTGGTATTCCCCCCGTTGGTTCGAGATTCCTCTTGACGCGGCGAGCGCCGCATCCCGAGGAACCGGCCGCGCATCAACGTCAACCATTGGCGGCATGGCGTGTCCCCCAGTGCAGCCGCTGCTTCCTCCCACCAACGCCTTACCCATACGGTACTTGCCAGAAAATGCGGATCGTCCTCTGCTACCCGGTCGAACCCAAACATATTGCCGCGATCCAGGCCACGGCCCCCGACGCCGAAATCGTTGATGCCGGCCAAGAACGTATCGCCCACGAACTGCTCGAAGCCGACATTTTCTGCGGCCACGCCAAAGTGCCGGTGCCTTGGGACGAGGTGATCCGTCGCGGCCGCCTGCAATGGATTCAATCGTCGGCGGCCGGCATGGACCACTGCCTGGTGCCGTCGGTCATTGAGTCCGATGTGATCGTGACCAGCGCCTCGGGCGTGCTGGCCGACCAGGTGGCCGAGCATACCATTGCCCTGATCACCGCGTTCACGCGGTCACTGCCGGTGTTCTTCCGGGCTCAACAGAAGAAAGAGTTCATCCGTCGGCCCACGCGCGACCTGACGCGCAGCACCGTGGGCATCGTGGGCTTTGGTGGCGTGGGGCGGCGGCTGGCCGAGGTATTAGCGCCGTTCCGGACCACCATTCTGGCCACCGACTGGTTCCCGTTCGACAAGCCCGACTACGTGCAGGAACTGCTACCCGCCGATGCGCTGGATGAGATCCTGCCGCGGTTGGACATCCTGATTCTGTCGGCTCCGCTGACGCCGGTCACACGCGGCATGATCGACGCCCGCCGCCTGGCACTGCTGCCCAAGGGGGCGCTGGTGGTGAATGTCGGCCGCGGCCCGCTGCTCCAGGAAAAGGCGCTGGCGGAAGCCCTGGATTCCGGACACTTGGCCGGCGCAGTGATGGACGTGACCGAGATCGAACCGCTGCCGCCCGAGAGCACGCTTTGGGACCGGCCCAACGTGATCATCACGCCGCACGTGGGCGGGCAGAGCGCGCGGCGGATCGACGACATGACTGAGTTCTTCTGCGATAACCTCGCCCGGTATCTCTCGGGCCGCCCGCTGCGGAATCTGGTCGATAAACGCCTGGGCTTCCCGATCCGCCGTCCGCAGGCCGAGATGGTCGCTCAGGATTAAGTGGCAAGCGGCTCTCTTGCCTGCGCTGCCAACCTCGTCGCCAGCTTTCCGCCGGTGATTCCGCGCGCTCATTCATTGCGGGGTGTTCTGGTTCGTAGCCGTGGTCCTCGCTACCATGAAGGCGCATTGCCAAGAGAGGGATCGGCGTGCGCTCGCGGTAGCAGGCTCGGGCGGGCGACTGCGTCGAATACCCCGGTGCGTATTTCGCGTCTTTTTGTCGCAAGGATTCCTGCCATGCCGATCCGCCCCGCGATCCTTTTTGCCCTGGCTGCCGTCGCTACGCTGACGGCCCCGGTAGCTAGCCTGCCTGCCGCGGAAAAGATTTCAGAAGGCGACGTCGTACAGTTCCGGGGCTCACGCGGACAGGGCGTCAGCCAACAGACCGAATTGCCAGTTCGCTGGTCCGACAACGAGAACCTGATCTGGCGGACCGAACTGCCAGGCGCCGGCAGCAGTTCGCCGATCGTGGTGGCCAATCGCATCTACCTCACGTGCTACAGCGGCTACGGCGTCGACGAGGCTAATCCTGGCGATCCGGCCGACCTGGTCCGCCACGTGGTCTGCCTGTCGCGGGCTGACGGCAAGATCCTCTGGCAGAAGGCCTATCCCTCGGACGGCAACGAGCCGCGCTACCAGGGCAATGGAGCCCGGCACGGCTACAGCACCAGCACCTGCACCACCGACGGCGAGCGGCTGTACGTGTTCTTCGGGCGGCATGGCGTGTACTGCCTGGCCCTGGAAGATGGCCGCGAGCTGTGGCACACCAAGGTGGGTGATAACAACGCCAACTGGGGTTCGTCCAACTCGCCAATTCTGTTCAACGATCTGCTGATTGTGAACGCCAGCATCGAAAGCCGCAGCCTGGTGGCCCTCGATAAGAAGACCGGCCGGCAAGTCTGGCAGATCGAAGGCATACGCGGGTCATGGAATACGCCGGTTCTGGTCGACGTGCCCGGCGGTCCGACCGAGCTGGTGGTGAGCCTGCCCGAGAAGCTTCAGGCATTTGATCCGGCCACGGGCGAAAAGCTATGGGAGTGCAAGGGCATCCCCGATAGCGGCTATGTCTGCCCCAGCGTGGTGACGCACGGGGGGATCGTGTATGCCATCGGCGGGCGGAAGAACACCGCCATGGCCGTGAAAGCCGGCGGACGGGGCGACGTGACCGAAACGCACGTCCTTTGGACCAAGGGCGTCGGCTCCAACGTGGTCTCGCCCGTATATCACGACGGCCACCTGTACTGGGTCCACGAAAACCGCGGCACCGCTTATTGCATCAATGCCGAAACCGGCGAAACGGTGTATCAGGAGCGTCTGCAACCGCGGCCCGGCACCATCTACGCGTCGCCGCTCCTGGCCGACGGCAAGCTGTACTGCGTCTCGCAGCACAACGGCACGTACGTCATCGCGGCCAGCCCCAAGTTTGAGTTGCTGGCGGTTAACCAGTTCGCCAGCGACGAACATCGGGCCAACGCCTGCGCCGTGGCCCACGATGGCCAACTGCTAATCCGCAGCGATAAGTACCTGCACTGCGTCGGCAAGTAGGGTAGGGGGCGTCTGTACCGCATGCGGCGGCGGTCATCGTGTCGCATCGCTATCGATGCGCGGTCGTACACGCACGCACAAGCTGTTACACGCGGCGACTCGATGACGCTGCGGCGAGAGAAAGGCCCTACTCCTCCGGGAACTCGAACGGTTCGCCTTGGGGTTCGGCGTCCGGGGGAGTTGCCCGGTCGAGCAAGGCAAACGAATTGAGGAATTTCCGGAACGCCGGTTGAGCCAGCGTCTCGCGGCTGCCGGTGGCCAGCACCAGGTATGCCCGCTGGTTAGCCAGGTAGACGCGGCCGGCCAAATAGGTCTGCTGGTTGGGCAGCACGGCCAGGAACGCCCGGCCAGGGTAACCTTCCAGCGGCGTCACGACTTCGGTCACCAGGCGGCCGTTGACGCGGGAGATCACGCCATCGCGGGCTTTATCCAGCAGCCGATCCGTGCCCAGGTCGTCGACGAGCTTCGCCGGCAATTCATAGTACTGCACGGCCAGCACGCCGTCTTCCCTGGTGAGGGAAAGCGTGCGGACCGTCATCATGCCTGCCGGCGTATGCACGTGGTCCAAGGTCTCCTTGGGAAAACACGGAAAATCGATCTGATACCGGCCGTCGTACGCTTTCAGCTCCCAGGCCCGTGCGGTCGGAAGCGTGCCGGCCAACCCAACCAGCCCGGCCAGGCAGGCAAGCAACGGTGCCGCGACGTACGCACGATTGCGTCCCATGGTCCATGGTCCCCGTAAGCACAAATCCAAGCGGTGACAGACGATAGGATGGCGAGTCTGCGGAGATATTTCCCCTTTCGCAGGCCGGAGACGCGCTCACACGATGCGTTCCTCCTTTATGAGCTTAGGTCGCAAATCACGCGCGAAACGCCGTGCGCCAGGCGTCGAAGGCTCTGCGTGGAAAGAGCCACGAACTCACCAGCCGGCATTACGAAACCAACCGGGGAGTTACTCGCCCCCCGGGCCTTAATGGGTGGGTTTGCCAGGTTCGCGCAGTCGCTAAAACCATCCACAGAGCATGCATATTTGCCGGTCTGAGCCGCTGGTGCCGCTTGTGCCCCCTCTCGCGTTTAGGTAGGGCGTACGCTACCATCGGCAGCTGCAGAAGATGTGGATTGCGACGGTTGTGCCGCAATGGTCTCGTCCCCAAGCGAGCGTTTGTGTCCGCCGCAGCAATCGATGGGGACGGGAGATTGATCGCGGCCGCGGATGCGAGCCCCGGCAGCGCCATCGGCATACAATTCCCGGCGGCAATCCTTGGCCCCGGCCGGCGCATGTAACAATGGACGGGGCGGTACGCCTGCGGTAAGCGTCGGCCTGTGGCCGTGCCGATGGCTGGCGGCCACCGCCAAGATCGCCGTATTGGCAAGCGGCTGCACCGCCACCAAGCGAGCAGTCTGCGGCAAGCGCCGGCGTTCATTCCGCAAGCACGCCTTTCCGTCCCCTCCGAGCCTCCCTCCAAAGCGAGCGATACCTGGCATGTGGTTTTCGACCTTTATCTTCAAGAACGTTAGCCGCCGGTTGATGCGGTCCATCCTGACGGCCGTGGCCATGGCCCTGGGCGTGGCCGCCGTGGTTTCGCTGGTGGGTATTTCCAGCGAGTTCCGCGAGTCGTTTGGCAAGATGTACCGTGAAGCCAACTTCGACCTGGTGGTGTACAACGCCGGCCGCTTTGGAGGTCTGGCCCAGGCCATGCCTGAGAGCCTGGGCGATCGCATCAAGCAGATCGACGGCGTGAAGGAAGTGGTGCCGGGCCTTACCGAAATCGAATACCTGGACGAGGGCGGGCAGTTCCCCATCCAGTCGTACCATCCCGGCGCGGCCGTCTTCGATCACTACCAATTGCTCGATGGCCGGCTGCTGGAACCCACCGACGAGCATTGCGTGCTGCTGGGCAGCCAGCTTGCCCGCAACATGGACGCCAGGGTGGGCGACACGTTCCACGCCTTGGGCCAGGACTGGAAGGTGGTCGGAATTTTCGACACGGTGAACTTCATCGAGAAGAACGCCGCCGTGGTGCCGCTCAAAGAGCTGCAACAGCTTTCGCTGCTTTCCAAGCCGGACGATCCGGCCGTGACCGGCTTCTTTGTCATCACCGAGAAGCACGACGACAAGGAGTTCAACCGCCGTGTGCAGGAAGAAATCCGCAAGCTCATCGCCCAGGTGAAGACCGAACGCGACGACTTGAGCAATCTCAAGTGCAACCTCACGGCCGAACACGTCGAAAGCCTGCAGGAAGTGAAGCTGGCTCACTCCATGGCCTGGTTCACTTCGACCGTGGCCCTCATCATTGGAGCGGTGGGCATGGTCAATACCATGCTGATGTCGGTCCAGGAACGCACCAAGGAGATCGGCATCTTGCGGGCGATCGGCTGGCGCAAGTCACGCGTGATGAAGATGATCGTGGGCGAAGCCGTCGTGCTGAGCGCTATCGGCGCCGTGCTTGGCACCGCCGGCGGCGTGATCCTGAACAAGGTGCTGACCAGCTTGCCGATTATCCGCAACCAGATGCAGGGTGAGATCGAACCCGTGGTGCTGCTCCAGGCGGCGCTGATTGCGCTGCTGATTGGCGCGTTTGCCGGCACCCTCCCGGCCTACCGTGCCGCCCGGCTGGCTCCGACCACGGCCCTGCGTTACGAGTAAGGCGGCGCTGGCCGAAGCTGGCGTTACGACGGGCACCAGGGCAGTCCCCGTTCCTCACGGACCGCGACCCCATGGAATGGCTGACGACCTTCGTCCAACAGATCACCTGGCAACAAGTTGCCTGGGGCGTGGGCCTGTTCGTCGTGACATTCACCGTCAGCCTGGCAGCGGTGGGCCTGTTCGTCGTCATGCTGCCGGCGACGTTCTTTCTGCCTGACTACCGGCGGCACTTCATGCAAAGCCGGCATCCGGCCCTGCGCTGGACCTGCATTGTGCTGAAAAACCTGCTGGGGTTGGTGCTGGTGGTAGTGGGTGTGGGCCTCTCCATGCCTGGCATGCCCGGCCAAGGGCTGCTGACCATCTTGATCGGCCTGATCCTGATGGACTTCCCCGGCAAGCAGCGGCTGGAACGCAAGATCATCGGGCGGCCCAAGGTGCTGAGTACCATCAATCGCTTGCGGGCACGGTTCAACAAGCCCCCGCTGCTCTTGGATGGCGATGAACGGCCGGAGAATGAAGCGAGTGCTGCGACTGCGTCCTTGGATGTGGAATCGTCCCCGTCGCCCGGCGCTACGTCAGCAGACAGCGAACCAACGCCAGCAGGCAAGACACCGCCCAGCGAAGCATAGCGAACGACGCACCTCGGCCGCCCTCGCGCCGATTGATTACGGCTGTACTTCGCCCGACAGGTCCACAATCCACGCCTGCGGCACGCGGTTCTCGATGGTTACCCGGGCCAAGTTGAACCAGCGCCGACAGTGATCGATCACCTGGCTATCGGCCGAGGCCACCACGGCGTTGGCCGCCATCAGTTCGGCGTCGGGATTGTGGACCAGTTGCACTTCCATGTCCCAGCGATGCGTGGCGCCAAGTTCTTCAATGATGCGTCGCAGGCGGCCGCTGTTCGATACCGGTTCATCTAACAGCCACCGGCAACGCCGCACGCCCAAGTGCTGCATCTGCTCGCCCAATAGCGTCAGCGCCGGCAGCGTTTCCTGCACCTTGCGGTAGCTGCCATGCATACTGGCCATGTCGCGGAAACAACCATCGTGAGCCGCCAGGATGACGCCGCCGGAGATCGCCGCTTCGAGCGTGGTCAGCACGTTGTAGCCGTCGAGCCAGAGCTCGCCGCCGCGGATGTCCGCAGCGCCGGCTTGATGGGCCCGTCGACGCGTCAACTGCTCATCGCTACACGCGCAGCGTGCCACCGCCAAACGCTGCCGGGCGTCGAGCTGGTATCGATCGCCCACCAGCTTGGTTGATGACACGACGGCATAACCGCGGCTCAGCAGCCAACTCAAATCGGAGACGGCCGCGTGCAGACGCGGAATGGCAGACGCATCGAACAATTGATAATCGTGCGGATGCGGCCCGCGATGCTGGCGTCGATCCGGCACCGATAACAATCCTCACGGCATGATGGATCTACACGAGCTGGCTAGGTAGCGCATTGGCCAACGCACCCGCCACCTGCCAGGTGCGGTTCGCCGATTGCGTCGGAAGCAAGCCACCCGCGTATTTTCAGAGTGTGCAGTACCGTTACCGTAACGTATCAGCCTGCACACTCACCATGCCATGGACAAGTACCGCCGCCGGCTTTACTCGCTACCAGCCGGCGCTGCCGACTTGCTGGGCGAGGGAGCGGCTGCCCCGGCTTTGGTCTCACTGGCCGGCTTGGTGCCCGCGGCCGATTGCGCCGCCTGCCGGGCTGCTTCACGCTTGGCCCGGGCCTCCTCCTGGAGCTTCTTTACCTTGGCCAGTTGCTCAGGCGTGAGCACGGCCTCGACTTCCTTGTCGCGTTTGGCCTTGATGGCCGCCAACTGCTCCTCCAGCTTGCTGATCTGCTCGGCATAGCTCTGCTGAATGACGTAGATCCGTTCGCGCTGATCCGGCGAGACCACCGCCCCATAGAACGTGGGTAACACTCCACGCGGTTTGCTGCGCGGCTTGGCCTCCTGGTCTTGGGCCATCGCCAGCGCTGAACCGAGCAACAACACGATCCCCAGCATTGCAAGCGAACGCTTCATCTGCTTGCCCCCATCGGTTGGCAAGAAAGAAATGCCAAACGTCCTTGCAGCCACAGAATGCCTCCCTGCAAGGAACCTGAAGGGAATTCGCCGCCATGTTAGCCCGGCTGCCTCCAGATCGGAAGCATTTTTATGACATTTTTTGTTGCCACAAATGGTGTCAGATGCTGGCAGGACATGCGCTATATAGGATCGAATAGCTACACGCGTCAGCAGTGGCCGCCTGTGCGAGGCACTTAAAGACGGCCGGCCTCGTTCGTTACACCGCACGCCCATGCTGGAGCGGCAAGCCCAGATGCAAAGTTACTTCTCTTCCACCCAGGGTTTGACGGGCACGTCGTGTGTGCCGTGGGCATCTTTCACCTTTACGGTGTCCGGCACTTCGTCGTAGGGCCGTGTCATCGTGATCGAGTAATACGTCAGCACCTCGGTGCCGAAGCTCGGCTTCTGCTCGATCAACCGCCAGGTGCCATCTGGTTCTTCGCGAAAGGCCAGTACATAGCCGCCGCGGTTGTAATGGCACGATGCCAACAAGATCAGGCACGCCTGCCGGTGAGGTTTCTCGAACGTGCGGACATACGCCCGATACTCGATCGATGTCGAGGTTGCCAAAGCCTCTTGCGCCTGAGCACGGCTAGGGCTGCCCGCCAGGTAAACCATCATCGCCAACGTGAGCAGCAGCGGTTGCGCAATACGTAGCATGTTCTGGCTCCCATCGTGATCCACGCCGCCGACGTACACACGTCGGCCAGGCTGCTGCCGATCATAGCGGCAGTGGGAACCATTGCCAGCAATCAAGCCGGCCTTGAGCACCGCGTGCATGCCGGCGCGCAAAAAAAGAACTGCGTCCAGGCGGGGGAACTTGGACGCAGTTCGGCGCGTAATCCCTGGGCTTGTTGGGCAGAGAAGTGAAAAGATGCCCAGGGTATGGGGGTCAAAAGTTAATCAGGTTCAGCGTATCCGTCGCTGCGGGAGCGAGAACAACCAGATCGCCGTCTTACGCGGTGACCAGGAGGCGAGCCGAAGGGGCAGGCACCTTGCGTTCACCGTTAGCCACCTCAACCTGGTCATCCACACGGATGACGCCGGCCACGCGGCGGCAGATGTTCTGGCAAAGCTGCTTTTCGTAGAAGGTGCGGACGGTACCGCGAATGGTCACGGTCCCGCCATGGGCTTCGACGTCCAGCGAACGCAACCCAGGATGGTGACGGTCCAACAGGTACTGTTCGACGCGCCGTTCCAGGTCACGGTCATAGGCTTCGCTCAGCACGGTCATGAGATGCTCCCGAATTACTTGGAGGCTCCTTGAGGGGGAAAGCCACTTTTCAGTCCCGCATTTCTGCCGGACTTTGTGTGCCCGTTAATGCAAAGGGCGTGCCAAAGAAAATACTGCCTCGGAGCAGCCGCGTCTCTGTTTGTACAAGTTCTTAATTTGCCGACACTAAGAGCGAATGAACGCTCCGTGAAAGATTTGCGAGCTCAAAATTACCGCCGAGGAACGCTTGAAAAGTGTGCAACCCGTGCCCAGTTGCGCAGAAGCCGCCCGTGCTATCGGGCACAATCCCGCTGTGAGCGCACTACCACACCCTTCAAGATGCGCAGACTTTGCCCCCAGCGCGCATTGCGACCATCGCTGGTGAGTCGGTTGGCTCGCACTTAGAAGCCAAGCCCAGGGCCATTGAGCACGGCGGTGCCGACCGTGCCGTCGGTAATGCGGAACATGCTGGGGAAGCGTTCATCCCAGCCGCGATTGCCGGCAGGGCAGAATTGCCGCGAGTTGCCTTCGATGGCGGCCACCGTCGGAATTCGGGCAGCCAGGCTGGCCGAGTGGAGGAATGAACGGCCGGGGCAGGTCAGGTCCTGCACGCACAGGAACATCTGGAACTTCTGGGCTGCCGCGCCCATCAGCAGAGCCTCGGTGTGGCCCTTGCAGGCCTTCAGCGCCACGCCGGAATAGCCCATCTCGCGGCACAATAGCAGGCTTTCCAGGTTCACCAGCGACTCATCGATCACCACCGGCTTGATCTTGGCCGCTTCGTGCATCTTGTTTTCTGGATGGGCTTTAAGATCGCGGTGGGTCGGCTGCTCGATGTACTGCACCCGCTCCAAAGCCTGGGGCGACTGCTCGCCTACCTTGGCCAGAAACGCCAACACGTACTCGACGTTCTCGCACTTCTCGTTGAAGTCCAGCGAGTAGAACCAGTTGGCGCAACCGCGGGCAGCTTGGGCCTCGGCCGCCACACGTTCTACGCCCACCACGCGTTGGACGTCCCAGTCCAGATCATCGCCGGCCAGCTTGATCTTCAGATGCGTCAGACCGTTGGCCGCAATCCATTCGCCCAGGGTTTCAGGCAGTCCGTCGTTGATCCGCTGGGCAATGTCTCCTTCGGTCAGGGGATCAAGCGCCCCGACCAGGTGATACAGCGGGATCCGCGGCTTCGGTTCGCGCAACGTGTAGCGGTCCAGGTACTCGCCTGCAAACTCCGGCGTCAGGTAATGGGCAAGGTCGGCGTTGACGAATTCCTCGCCCAATACGTTGTACGAGTTCTGGCCGAGGGCCTGCCCATAGGCGTCGTGGATCGCCGCTTCCAATGGGCTGGCAGCCACTAACTGGGCCAATGGCGGAATAGCTTCCGCAAGCCCGAGGTTTTGCTGAATCCCAGCCGCCTCGGAGTCGTAATGGCTGGCCAAATCATGGGTAATTTCCAGTGGGTGCCCCTGGCCGTGATATTTTCTGGCGACCTCGCATAGTTGCTGGCCAAGTGTGAGCATAGCGCGGAAGGCGTCATCGCCCGACACAACGACCGACGGCCATGCCCAGACGTTTGCCATGGGCATCGAACCATTCCCGACACCGCGCCGCCCATCCCGAGTTTCGACCGTAACGGTTACGTTGAGAAGCGTACAGTGATTGACCACGCGGCCGCCAAACTTGATCGGCGTACGGTAGGCGATCTCCTCGGTCTCAGCGGTAACGTCGACCAGGCGAATATCGGTGGGCTTGCTCATGATGCTGCTTATGGGCTGGCGTTCTGAAATGCGTGGCGCGCAACGCGAATTCCGCTTGCGGTTCGGGGCCTATCCTAACGGTGAACAGGCAGGAGGTGCAAACGCCCCCCGCGGACCAGGGGGAATCGTCGAAGCCACGTTAGTAAATGTCGGGGCCCATGGCCGAACGGCTCTCCGGCGGCGGAGGGGGATACAACGCCCGGGCCTGACGAACCGCTGCGGTCGCCGCCCTGGCCAGTTCGGTGCTGGGCAAGTGGATGTACAAGTGGTCGCAATGGACGACCATGTCGGGGCACGATAGCTCATCGACGTGCTCGGGCCGGCTCCAGATGGTCAGCCGCACGTTCTCACGCCAGCTCTTGATCAAGAGCACGGTCAGCCCCAGCAGCACGATCGTGCCGTACAGGGTCGGCGTGAGCCACGGGCCAAGCAGACAACTTAGGCTCGAAACGACCATTAACCCCAGAAACATCACGCCCAGGATCGTCAGGGGCCGCTCGAAGCTCCGCAGCCTCCGCTCGAACACGCACGGCACCAGGTCCCTGGTTTGCGAGGTCTTCCAGCACACATAGGGCAGCTCGACCGTCCAATCCAGGTCGTACCGTACTTCCCGGTCGCCCAACCGGTCGTGTTCGTTTAGGCGCAGTAGCCGCCGACGTTCGAATGGGTTGAGCAGAAAGGGAATCCAGATCTGCACGTTGAGCCAGATCTGCCTGAGCCGGCTGCGCACGAACTGGCCAAAACGCCGGCGGCGCGGCCTCGCCGCAGAAGGCTGCGGCGAAGCTTGCGCGTCGGCCTGATCATCGGGCGACGTACCGGCCAGGTGGGCGGGTTGGGGCTGTTCGTCACTTGGCTCCAGATTCATGGCTGCCATCTTACCGCAGACAGCGCCGCCGCGACCGGCGGGCAGCGAAAATTCTCGGCGTGGTCAATGCAGGCACCAGCCCCTCACGCGCGTATCACGCGGTTGCGGAGGCGTCCCAGCCCGGCCACCTCCAACTCCACGGTATCGCCCGGTTGAATCCAGCGATCCAGCTCCAGGCCGCAACCCGACCCCACCGTGCCCGACCCGATGAACTCGCCCGGGTAAAGCGTTTCGTCCTGCGAGATATACGCGATGATCTCCTCAAAGCTGAACTGCATCTCGCCGCTGTGGCCGTGGCTCCAGCGCTGGCCGTTCACATAGGCCGACATTTCCAGGTTGTAGGGGTCGGGCACCTCGTCGCGAGTCACCAGCCAAGGGCCGATCACGTTGCCCGTGTCAAAGTCCTTGCCCTTGGCGGGGCCGAGCCGGCCCTGCATCTCGCGGGCTTGAATGTCGCGGGCGGAGAAGTCGTTGAAGATGCAGTACCCGGCGATGTACTGGGCGGCCTTCTCTACCGGAATGTCCTTGCCAGTCCGGCCGACGTAGATGCCAAACTCCAGCTCGTAATCCAGCTTCTCGGTGTAACGGGGCCAGCGGACCTCGGCATCGGGGCCGACCACGCTGTGCGGATTGCTCTTGTAGTAGATCGGCCGCTCGTACCATACCTTGGGAATCCCCACGAGCGGCCGCCCTAGCAGCCGGCGCATGCCGCGGTCAATCCAACCAGCCAGCGGCGAACGCCAGCGAACCATCGTGGCCGTGGCCCCCAGCAGGTGTTTCTCGAAAGTCAGGCAATCGCGGATCGACCGTGGCCGGGGCACCGGCGAGAGCAACTGCACGTCGTCCGCCGGGTAGATCACGCCCGGTGGCCTCTGGGCTAGCGCGGCCTCTAACGTAGCCGCTGCTCGATCCAGACCTGCACTGCCTGCATCGAGCAGCGCCAACATTTCGGCAAAGGTGGGTTCCGCCTGGCCGTGCAGCGCCTGGTGCGCTGCCTGAAGATCGACCACCAGCGTGGTATCGGGCGAAAGCGCTCCCACACGCCCTGGCAGCGCATGCGGCAACGGTGTCAACGACGAATCGGCCTGGGGGTTGATTTCCTGCCCCCCGGGCGGCACAAAGGTAACGAGCTTCATTCACCGATCGCCTGACGAGAGATTAGGTCCTACCATTGCTGGTCATCGTCCATTCCATCGGACATTTCTGAATCGTGGCGATCCAGAAACTCCTGTAAGACCGCGCCGTTGCGGGCAATGGCTTCCTGGTCGCGCAGCTCAAGCGATTCCTCCAATCCCTCGATCAAGCTTTCGAGCATTTCGCGTTCGTATAGCGAAAGCTCTTGGTACAACCGCTCAGCCCGGCGCAGGAGAAAGCGGTTGTGGGCTTCCTCGCGGGGGTGGGGTTTCAGAGCCTGCGTTTCTTCGACGGCCCGGGCGATGGCCTCCGGCGACATATTACGGGCATGCCGGGTGAGCACGTGCAACACCTTTCGGCGGGTTTCGACCACCATGGCCTCGGCCTCCAGCACGCCGTTCACGTCGTACGTAAAGCGAATCTCAACCTCATGGCCGGCTGGCCCGCGCGGGATGCCGTCCAGTTCGAACTCCCCGAGTAACAGATTGTCCTTCACGCGGCGGCTTTCGCCCTGGTACTCGCGGCCCGTCACCTTGGTCTGGTTGGGATGAACGGTGGAAACCACCTTCACCTAGCTGACCGGCAGCGTGGTGTTGCGGTGAATGATCGGCGGAAAGTAGTCGCCGACATACTCCACGCCGAATTGCCGGCTGATTTCCACGCCCAGCGTGAACGGGGCGACGTCGGTCACTACCTGGTCTTCCAGGCTTTGATCGCCGGCTACCAGCCCCGCCTGGACAGCCGCCCCCAGGGCAACGACCTCACCGGGATTTAGCCGGTACCGCGGTTCCTTGCCGAAGATTTGCCGCACCCGCTCCATCACCGCAGGCACGCGTGTGGCCCCGCCGACCAAGATCACCTCGTCGATCTCGGCCCGTTTCAAACCGGCATCGCCCAAGGCGCGACGACTGGGGGAATCGATCCAAGACAGGATCGGGCTAATCCAGACCTCAAACTGCTCGCGGTGAATCACCTGCACCGGCGAATCGTCGGTGAACTCGCCCATGCGATTCGGGATGCGCACTTCGGCCGTTGCCTGGCGAGACAGCTTCCGCTTGGCTACCTCGCACTGCTGACGCAGCCGCGCGACCATCTCGGGATATTCCAGCTCTGCCTGTTCAAACACCAGGCCGATCCTTTTCAGCACCCGGGCGGCGAGCGTGTTGGTGAAATCTTCAACGCCGAGAAACGATTCGCCGGCCGATGAGCGCACTTCCAGCGTGCCATCGAACTGTTCGACCACCGAAACGTCGAAGGTGCCGCCGCCCAGGTCGAACACGACGGCCGTTTTTTCTTCGTTTCCCTCGTGCAGACCGTAGGCGATGGCCGCGGCGGCTGGCCCATTCAAGATGCGTTCGACCTTGAGACCGGCAATTTGCCCGGCATGGATCGTTGTTTTCCGCTGGTGCTCATGGAAATAGGCCGGCACGGTAATCACAGCCCGCGTGATCGGCTGGCCGAAAAACGCTTCCGCATCACGTTTCAGCGATTCCAGCGCCAGGTTCGCAAGCTTCTCCGGCTTGAACTCCTTGCCGGCCAGCTCAATGGTCGAATCGCTGCCCATGTGCCGTTTGAACATGCTGGCGCAGCGATCGGGATGGGTGACGCGCAGTTCGCGTGCCGCCTGCCCCAGCAGCACGTCGCCATCGAGATCCACGCCTACCACCGAGGGCGTGAGAACCTCGCCCATCGCGTTGGAGATGAGTTTCGGGCCATCGTCAGAAAGATATGCGACGACCGAGTTGGTCGTGCCCAGGTCGATGCCGATGCTCATCGCTGTTTGACGTGAAACCGAGATTTGAATCGGCATGCCAGACGCTTGCCACCCGGTGGCCATTCTAGCGGCCGCAAACGTCAATCCCAACGAACAGCCCTGTAAGCCGGTGGAACGCCAAGCGGCGGCTCGCATCAGGCAGCCTACAGGTCCTGCCGCAGGCTACCCAACTGCCGTTCCGAAGGTGCTTACTGCTGCCGTGAGAACTCATCCAGCCGGCGGACTTCCCACCAGCCATCCTCCAGGGTGAGGTAACAGCCCTCGGCCGGATGAAACCAAGCGGCAAACTCGCGTTCGGTGGCTTCATTGCGAAGACCGCGGACCAGCGACACAGCCGACAGCAGCAGCGACGCAGCGGCCAGCAGAATCAGATAGATGCCGCCGAAGGTGAGGCGTACATCGGCCGTCAGATACATGGCCAGGGCCAAAGGCGGCACGGCAATCAAAATGCAGTGAACTTCGCACAGTTTGCGCAGGCACCACGCGACACGCCGCAGCAGGCTACCGGCGGGCCTGGCCGGCGGAGCAGGGCGGCCGCCGCCACCGCCTTGCAGCACCAGTTCGCCGCGCAATCGCTTCCAGCGTTTGACGAACGCCTTGTAGCGCGTATCGTGAATCAGCCCCAGCAGCAACAACCCAACTCCCGCGGCAACGCCCAACAGCGTCCAAGGCGGCTGGTGCCGGGCCCCCGCCACGCCCCAACCGATGCCGACCGGCAGCAGCAGGTTGATCGTGTGGTGCATCAGGTAATCGAGCTGCGCACCGTCCAGGGTTTCACAGCGATAGAATCGGGCGAGCTGGCCGTCGACGTGATCCAGCAGATACCACAGGTGCAGCAATACCGCGCCGGCTATCCAACCAGCCGGCGTTCCCCAACCCAAAGCCACGATGGCGGCCAATCCGACGCCCCAGGCAGTGAACGTGGCCAGATGCGGCGTAATCCCCCAAGGCACCACCAAACGCGTGATCTGCAGGGCCGCAGGCCGCGCAACGCGCCGGGCCAGCCAGTTACCTACCCGGCGGTGATCCGGTTTTTGGCACCGGCGTTCCCAATCTTCGAGCGTGCGCGGGAATTGATCGGCCGCGTCGCCGTGCGGCTGCGACATTCCATGCGGACCGTGTAAGGCAGCGGGAGACTTCAACTCCGGGCTCCTTCAACGGCAAGCTGCTGCGGACGGAGGCTTTCGCGCCATCCGCCGAGGATCCAACCACAGCCGGCGACCGCGCCCCAGATGGCGACGACTGGCAGAACTCCCCAAACGATCCCCTGCCAAGGCGTCGTATTGCCGTTCTGGCTCAGGTGCAGATAGATGGCAAGGCCGGTGGCCATCGTCGCCACCAGCGGCAACACGGCCGTCAGCACATAGCGAATTCGCTCGCGCCACCGCAGGTACGGCCAGAACGAGACGGCCAGCATCAACATCAGGTAAACGCCGTCGGCCACGCTGGTGCTGAGCGCCACCGCACATAGGCCGCCACCATGGGTTAACACCAGGTGATTGCCGAGAGCCAACAAGCCAATCGAGACCAGCAAGGCTCCCAGCGCAGCACGGCCACGATTGACGGCGATCAAGTATTGGCTCGCCGGAATCGCCATGCCCGCGGCCACGATGCCGGGCACCAGACAGATCATCGGCGCGATCCCTTCGCGATAGTCGGGCAGGAGCCAAATCAGCAGCCATGGAGCGGCCGAGATCGCCAGCCCGGCGGGCAATGCCACGGCCACCGCAAGCAACTCGCTGGCAGCAGCAGCCAGGTTGGCCACTTCGCGATGCGAGCCCGTTCGGCCAAACGCTTCGCCATACCGGGGCGACATCACGCCAGAAAGCATGTTGGCCACACCGTAAAGCTGGGTGCAAACCATCAGGCCCAACGAGTAGCACCCGAGCTGATACTCCTTGTCGCTCAGGTAGCCCAAGATCATAAGCTTATCCAGCGACCGGAACAGACTACTGGCGATGCCGGCCAGCAGGATGGGAGCGCCGATGCCAATCAGGCGGCGGATTTCGCGGCCGTCCCACGCCCAGTGCAGATCCACCGGCGGCTGTTTCCGGAGGTACCAGAGCGTGGTCACCATCACCAGTGCCACGGCACCGTACAGCCCCGGCAGTCCAAACAGCCAGGCGCCGAGTAACATCGCCGGCAGGGTTACGGCGGCCTCGATCACGTTGACGATCGAAGTTGAACGAAAGTCACCACGTGCCCGATGGACGGTGATCAAGAACGTGGTGTAGCGCTGCAGCAGGGTGAGCGCCGCCATGGCCCCCAGGCCGATGGCCCAGGCAGGTGACAGCAGATCTTTACCCGTCAGGCCAATCCAGATAGCCGCGACGCCCAGACCTAGGGCGTAAATTGCGCTGGTGACGGTGTTCACGCTGAACGCCAGACGCACGGCCCAATCGGCATGTTCGCGTTGGCCGCTGCCCCGAGCCAAACTGACTTCGCGGGCGGCCGCCTTACTGACGCCCAAGCCTGCGTAGTTGCCGTAGCTCAAGAACAGCTTCAAGCCCTGCCAGATGCCCATCAGCTCCGGGGCCAACAGCACGCGCATCATCAGGCTGGTGATGGCCCCGAAGATGTGCGAGACGAACGTGGCTCCGCTGACTAGCATGGCGTCGCCAAAGATACGCCGCCAGCCATCGGCCGGAGCGCAGCGAGCGGTGGGAGAAATCGGCGTTGAGGAGGTAACCTTTGTATCCGATGCGATCGCCGTGCCGTTGATGCGGCCACCGTCAATCACCAGCGACACATGCGAGGCCGACGAAAAATCGTGGGCGTTGCAAGAGGACAAGGCATCGGCGGTCGCCCGGTGGTGTTGCCGCTTCACGTCGCACCGCGGCGCTGGGGTAGCGACCGTCCGCGCATCCCCCGCTGCCGAAGGTTGGCTCGCCCCTCGGTCCAAGTCGGTCACCAGGTTGGTACGGCTCGAATCGTTCACGGCGCCGGCGGCCCTTGCTCTGCGGACCGCACGCCGGGATTACCGACGCCCGGCCTACGTTGCCGCGGGCGCTGCACCCGGAAGTGCGGGGGATTGTACGCCCCGTGCGCTGCGAACTGCGGCCGGGGAATATGCAAACCGTGCGGACCGTTGGGCTGTTCGCCCAGCGCCAGCGAAACGATGATGTCGGCGGTTGCGCTGGCGGCGTCGCCCCAATTGGCAAATACCCGCGAGATGTCGCGAACCAGCGCATGCGGAGGCTCTTCAATCGGCCGACCGGTCAAACCAGCCTGCTCGAAGAACGCCCGAAGCGATTCCTCGTCGCTGGCGGTCGCCCAGGTGCCCCATTCCTCCGACGGCAACAAGGCGGTTCCGCCGCGCGGCACCAACTCGATGACCGGTACGCCCAGCGTCGCGACGTCGACGCCGGCCCCCGATGCCAGGCTGACGACGCAGGCGGCGCTGGCACACAGCTCAGGCAAACTACCACCGCTGACGATGCGTGTCTGAAGCCGCGGAAACTCGGCCAAGATCCTGTTCAGAACGGCGGCGTGGTGCGGTGTCCGAGGATGCGTCTTGATGACCAGCCGCAGGCCGAGTTTTTCGACCTCGCGAAACGTCATCCGGGCCAACCGGTCGTGTTCAACCGTGGTCAGGTTGTAGCGGAGCGGCTCCGGCCTGGAGTCGATCGGCGGGGTGGTGGTGAACATCAACACCTCGCGCGGAAGCTCGGCCACGGTCGCAGGCTTCCAACGAAGTGCTTGCGCCAAGTCGTCGTGACGCGGCGAGCCGGTCACCGCAATGCGTTCGGCCGGATAGCCGAACGATTGCAGTTGGCGGCGGCTCGTCTCGCCCCAGGCCAGAAACCAATCGGCTGCCAGCGGCGCAAAGCCAAAGGCGATTCGCGGCACACCGTGCTGCACCACGGCCGTTTGAATGCCTAGCTGCCGCGCCACCCAAACCGCGATCCGCGGGATCGGCGTTTGGTCTTCGTCGACGATCAGCAGGGCCGGGCGAAAACGCCGCAGGTTCCGGGCGATCCGCCGGGCCATCACCAGGGTGCGAGTTTCCCATGCGACCGACGTCGCCCGCAGCCAGGGAGCCAAAGCCGGCAACAAATCCAATCCATCGAACTCGACCGACGCCGGCATCCAACACGCGCCCGGCTGCGAAGCCATCCCCTGCGTGCGGCACAGCAGTTGTTGCACACCGTCGCGGCGCCACCTCCGCCAAGTGCGCAGGCAGAACTCGTCGTACAGCCAGGCCACACGGCAGTGCCGAGCCAACAGTTGTTCGCAGAGCGGGTCCAATCCGGAGGCATTGCCGCACAGCACCAATCGTGGCCCGGCTGCCCCGGAACGCGATACCGTCCAGCGATGCAGCCAACCTGCCGCACGGCGCAAGAGCGATGCCTTGGCGTGTGCCTCCGGCCGCGGCGCATCGTCGTGCCAGACGATTTGAAGCTGCCAGCCATGCTGCGTTGCAAGGAGCGAAAGCAGCGCGGCGTAGTCATCATCGCGACCAGCGGCCAGGTGCGCACGCACCTCGCCCCGTGGCGTCACGAAACCGGCCGGCGGATGGTTAAAAAACGCGACGACCCGCAGCAGCTTGCCCAATTGATAGCGCAGCTTCCGTTCCTGCGCGTAGGCGATCGAAGGCGCTGCCGTATTGGCCGCGTTCCCTTGGGTAGAGATCTGAGAAGCAAGGCGAATCGCCTCGTCATCAACCCAGCCGTAACTGGCATCCAAGGCTTCATCGAGCGACCAGGTCGGTCGCTGGTCCGCATAGGTGACCTCACCGCTGCGCGAGGCGAGATCGTCCTGGCCACTCGATGCGACCGGCCAGGAACCTTCCAAGATCACCGCCTGACCGGCACGGGCCGGTGCGGCGGGGATTAACGATGCTCGGGCGTAAATATCCACGGCAGCGGAGGCTTCCTTTCCTCCATTGCGGTGCCGGCCAGCAATCAGCCGGCTGCCGCCAAGGTTCTTGATGCTTGAATCAGGCCCGCTAGGTCCTCCAGCCGGGCCAGGTGTACGTCGGCCTCGACCGACGGATCATGGTGGCAAGCGATGCGGAGCCAGCCAACCTTGCCGGCGCCCGCCAGATCGTTTCCATCCTGCCCCACAAAGGCAATCTTGTGCGGCTCCACCTGAACCGCCTGCTGAACCGCGCGGTAGGCTCGGCTATCGGGCTTGGTGCAGCCAATGTCAGGGCTGGCCACGACGGAGTCGAACTCCTCGGCCAGGCCCAGCGCCGCCAACCGCTCCCGCATACCGTCAGCCGACTCTTCGGTATCAGCCAGAACGGCCAGTTTAACGCCCGTTTGCCGGAGAAGCATCACCGCTTTACGAACGCCCGGCAACGGCCGCAGGCTGTTGTCCAGTTCGCGGCGCCACGCGGTGCTGGCGGCCAGCACTTCCTCGGCCTGGCCGCAGTTCAGGCCCAGTCCTTTGAGAAACTTCCGCAGGGCAGTCGGCCGATCCAGCCGGCCACAATAGACATCGTGCAGGCAGTCGCCCCGGAGCAATTGTGCAAACGCCCGAAATCCGCTGCGCCAACCCATCCTAGCCAGCAGGGCCAGCAACCACCGGCTCCACAGCGTGGCGTCGTAGAACACGCCGGCCGGTTCAAAGACAATGGCCTCCAGGTTCCTCACGCGTTCGCGAAGCTTGGGGGCAAGCTGGCTCGCAGTGTGACAGAAACCATCGACGGCAGCCTGGCACGTTTCGGACGCCGTGCGATCCATCTTGCCGCCGGTCCGTGGGGCTTCGGACTCAAGCGGCATCCCTGCCGACCGAACAGCCATAAACGGGACTTCCTGTTCGCGTGGTGGGGGGGCGTGGGACTATAGTGTGCGGTAGGACGCGGCTCAATCCGCCGGGCAATCGGGCAGACATCGGCCACGCAAGCTCAGGCAATCGGCGGCAAGTGGGACACCGCCGGCTTATCCAACGGTTTGATTCAAGGCTGCCATCCGCTGCCGCAAGGCGGGCTGCTCGTCCAGCAGATCGGCAATACGATGCCATTCCAGATGGTCCGTGCCCAAGGCGTCGATAATCGACTGGGCAATGGCCAGATCTTCCTCAGAACCGACCCTCAGACGCACATCCTGGCGATCCAGCCGCGCAGGCGCGGGTACCAGCCGCAGGCGGAACAACTCGGGGTGGGAAAACACGTAGCGCAGCGGCTGCTCGCGCTCGGCAGGCAAGCGGGCCGACTGGTGGGCACGACGCAGGGCGTCGGCCGAACACCACTCGGCAAACAATCCTACGGGCGAGAGAATACCCGGCCGCCCGTCGCGGAGACAATACGTAATATAGTCGCAGTGCGGGTTCTCGATGGCCGTGTTGACCAGCCGATCGATCAGCACCGGATCGACAAAGGGAGCATCGGCAACCAGGCGAACGATGCCCTCGGCGCCGTAATGACCGATCACGTCGACCAGCCTGGCCAACGGGTCCTCGCCCATGCTGCGATACAGCGGAATGTCCGCGGGAAGCAGCCGTGAGAGTTCCCCCACCTGATCGCGATTGCTGGCCAAGACAACCACGCGGTCAATCAGCTCGCAATCGGTAGCGTTGCGGGCGACCCATTCCAGGATCGGCTTACCGGCCAGAAGACGGCCAGGCTTAGCACAGCCGGAAACGTCGATCACGCCCAGCGTGGTCATACTTTCCCCCCTTCCATGGTTTTGAGGGCATGCCGCAGTTGGTGGGACGCTTTGGGGCCAATCCAAGGCCCAGCGGTGGGAGCAAACGGTTGGTATGTCGTGCGTAGCGGCGCAAGGCCGATTGCACACGCAGTGCTCGTGGCGCCCTCTGCGCGGGTCAATCTAGCACGGTCAGAATCGCAGGGTCAAGACGATCTAAACTGCGGTGCGAGCAAGCGAATACGAGGCCAATTGCGGCAAACGCGGCCCAATCTTCCAATGCCGGCAAGGTGGCCGCTTTACGGCAATTGCACAAACCGGCAAGCCATCCCCGCCGCTCCATTGCACCGCGCCGAACCCCAGCAAATGCAAACAGGGCTTGTTGCCTATCAACGCGGCAACAAGCCCTGGGAATCAATCGCTTCTGCAGTCGAACGAGCGGCTGGACGTTAGTCCTTCTGGCTCACCTGGTCCGAGAGGACCTGACCTTCTACCTTCAGCGGCTTGGTCTGCGGCTGCTGTTTCGCCCGCTCACTGGCAATCTGCACCACCCGCATGGCGGCGGCCACTTCCTGCGGATGGAAGTAGGGATAGCGAACGCCGTTGAGGCGGCGCACTTCCTTGGCGGCCAGTTCTTCCCAGCTCATGCCGCTGGCCAGATGCCAAGCCGAAACCTGGGCCACCCGCTGCGAAACCTGGCCCTTGCCCAGCGCGGTCAGCACCTCGCGGAGCGTGCCATTGTCGCTGTAGGCCTCAAACGGCTGAATCTGATACTTCAGGCTGGGGCGGGGTTCGTCCTTACCGTGCTCCAGGCACACGCAGGGCACTTCCACCTCGCCCACGCGCTCAGCCGGCACGTTGAAGAAATTCTGCCCGCCAGCGCCCATGCCACCAGCACCACCGCCGACCGCCTGGGCCTGACCGGTGCCGCCACCGCCGAACGGGTCAGCGCCGAAGCCCGCCTGGGCCAGCACCGCCGTGAAGGCGTCGGGCAGCTTCACGTTGAGAGGCTCCTTGGTCTTGTTCTCGATGAACAAGTTGGCCTGCTTGGAGTTCTTGACGATGATCTTCACGTCGAGCTGGCCGTTCTTCATCCCCTCGAACATGTCGACCGTGGCGTGTTCCGCGTTGTAAGGGCCCCTCTTGAAGGTGGGCAACTTACGTTCGCTGGCCAGCAACAACGATGGAACCAGCATGCCTGCGATCGCCAGCAACCAGCGCGAGGACCGCATGACGGGGATGAACATGGTCCAACTCCTCAATTCGTTGACGGGGTGGCTCTCTCGTTCCGAGGGTGCAGAAGTAGCGCACATGCAGCGTGAAACGCAGATGGGGGAGTGTCGCGCTACACCCTACATTACTCACGACTTGCCCCGAAACCAAGAAGAAAATAGGGCATGAGTGCAAGATAGGAAACCTACCCCACCTCCCCCGGAACCTGGTCCCCTCCGCAGGCCACCTTATTTCCCACCTGGACGCTCCGCCACTGCCGCGTGAAAATATCCTATCCCCTTGTACAGTAGCCAGTTCATGCTACCACCGAGTGTGGGCCGCACGCCATAAGTGCCTTGGTGGCAAACGGATAAGAGGTCTGGGAGCAGCCGCGCGTCGGCAATAAATGTCGGCTGTGTCAACGCTTCGACGCGACGGCCATCAAGCCGGTGCCCCCGTTCCTCCAACAGCCGCAGCCCTCCCCGCCGCAGTTTCCCTCCGCTCTAAACCGTACCCATGCAGAACGTACTTGCCCATTGGCAGCAGCAGATCGGTCAGGCGATGCAGGCTGACCGCTTCCGGCTGCGCCGGCTGCTGCAATCGATCACCAGGGCAGAGGCCGAAGGCAAACCCAACGACCGCAATCGGGCCCAGTTTGAAGAGCTCCTGACGCGATCAAAGGAACTGCGGCAGCGCCGCGCCCAGAACGTTCCGAACCTGCGGTACGACGAGGACCTGCCGGTCACCGCCCGGCGCGAAGAAATCGCCGCCGCCATTCGCGAGCACCAGGTGGTCATCGTCTGCGGCGAGACAGGGTCCGGCAAATCGACCCAGCTCCCGAAAATCTGCCTGGAGATCGGCCGCGGCATCGACGGCTTCATCGGCCATACGCAGCCCCGCCGGATCGCGGCCCGAAGTATCGCCGCTCGGCTGGCCGACGAGCTTGGCACGCCGCTGGGCACGGCCGTAGGTTTCAAGGTGCGTTTTGCCGATCAAACCCGGCCGGATACCTACGTCAAGCTGATGACCGACGGCATCCTGCTGGCCGAGACGCAGCACGACCGCTTCCTCGACCAGTACGATACCCTGATCATCGACGAAGCCCACGAACGCTCGCTCAACATCGACTTCCTGCTGGGCTACGTGAAGCGGCTGCTGCCGCGGAGGCCGGAGCTGCGGGTGATCATCACCTCGGCCACGATCGACGCCGCCCGATTTGCCGATCACTTCGCCGGCCCCAACGGCCCGGCACCAGTCATCGAAGTCTCTGGCCGCACCTATCCGGTCGAAGTCCTGTACCGGCCGCTGGAAGCCGACGAAGAATCGGGCGACGAGCCCGAGATGTCGGACGCGATCCTGGCGGCCATCGACGAACTTGCCCGCCGTGGGCCGGGCGACATGCTCGTGTTTCTGCCGACCGAACGCGACATTCGCGAGGTGGCCAAGCTGCTGCGGGGCCGCAACATTCCAGGTTCACCGCCGGGCGCCACGGAAGTGCTGCCGCTGTACGCCCGGCTTTCGGCGGCCGAGCAAAACAAGGTTTTCTCCCCGCACAAACACCGGCGGATCGTGCTGGCTACCAACGTGGCCGAATCGTCGCTGACCGTGCCAGGCATTCGGTACGTGGTCGATACCGGAACCGCCCGCATCAGCCGTTACTCGCCGCGTTCACAGATCCAACGGTTGCCGATCGAACCAGTTTCGCAGGCCTCGGCCGACCAGCGTATGGGCCGCTGCGGCCGCATCGGGCCGGGCGTGTGCATCCGGCTATTCTCCGAAGAGGACTACCAAAGCCGCGACCGCTACACCACGCCTGAGATCCGCCGGACCAACCTGGCGTCGGTCATTCTGCAATGCCTGGCGCTGAACCTGGGCGATATCGAGGAGTTTCCGTTCCTCGAAGCGCCGAAACCGGAGAACATTCGCGACGGCTACCGCACGCTGTTCGAACTGGGAGCCATCGACGACAAGCGAGAACTGACGCCGCTAGGCAAGCGGTTGAGCCGGCTGCCGGTCGATCCGCGGATGGGCCGCATCATTTTGGCCGGCGAGGACGAAGGCTGCCTGCACGAAATCCTGATCATCGCCTCGGCGCTCGAGATCCAGGACCCGCGCGAACGGCCGGCCGAAAAGCAGCAGGCCGCCGACGAACGCCATGCGCAGTTCCTTCATCCCGAGTCCGACTACCTGGGCTATCTCAAGTTGTGGGACTTCTACCACCACTTGAAGGAGACGCTGTCGCGCAATCAGCTTCGCAAAGCCTGTCAGCAAAATTTTCTGTCGTACAACCGGCTGCGCGAATGGCAGGACGTCCACCTGCAATTGCTGCGACTGGTACAGGAGATTGGCCTGAAGGTCCGCTCGCGCCGCGACGATTACGCCGCCATCCATCGGGCACTCCTGGCGGGACTGCTCTCCGGCGTGGCCACGCGGAGCGACAAGCACGAGTACATTGGCGCCGGTGGGACACGCTTCCACTTATGGCCGGGGGCCGGTCCGTTCAGCACGCGGCCGGCGTGGATCGTCGCCGCCGAGTTGGTCGAAACCTCGCGGCGGTACCTGCGTACCATCGGCCGCGTGGAACCGGAATGGATCGAGCCGCTGGCGGGGCACCTGGTCAAGCGTTCGTACAGCGAACCGCACTGGTCGCGCCGCCGCGGCACGGTGCGAGCGTACGAACGCGTGTCGCTGTTTGGCTTGCCGCTGGTAGTCCGCCGCCCGGTGCGTTATGGGCCGATCGATCCCAAGGCGTCGCGCGAGATCTTTATCCGACACGCACTGGTGGAGGGCGACTGCGACCTTCGCGCAGATTTTTTGCGCCACAACCAGCAGGTGGTGGAGGACATCAAGAAGTGGGGCGCCAAGACGCGTCGCCACGACCTGGTGATCGATGAAGCGGCGTTTTACAGCTTCTACGAAGCCCGCATCCCCGCCGACGTGTACGACGTGCCCACCTTCCAGCGCTGGTGGAAACAAAAGGGGCACCGGCAGGAAGCGCAACTCCGGATCACTCCGGCGGATCTGTTGGGGGATGATGTTGAAGTCATCGCCGAGCACGATTATCCCGAGCAGCTTTCGGCAGGCCCGCTGGAGATGAAGCTCGATTATCGGTTCGAGCCCGGCGCGGCCGACGACGGCGTAACCGTTACGGTCCCCCGCGAGGGACTCAACCATCTGCGCAGCGAACAGCTTGCCTGGCTGGTCCCCGGCCTGCTCAAGGAAAAGATCATCGCCTTGATTCGCACGCTGCCCAAACAGCAGCGGCGGATGCTGGTACCAGCCCCCGACACGGCCGATGCCGCGGTCCGGCGGTTGCAGTTTGCCTCCGGTCCGTTTCTGCCGCAGTTGGCCGAAGTGCTCAGCAACCTGGGCGGCATCCGCATCCGGCCCGAAGATTTCCGCCCCGAGGAACTGCCCGACCACTTGCGGATGAACATCCGTGTGATCGACGAAGCCGGTCAAACGGTGGCGCAGGCCCGTGACCTGGCTGCCGTACGAAGTGAACTGGGCGATGTGACGCCGGCTGGGGCCGAGATCCACGACAGCAAGTGGCACGCCGATGGCCTGACCGACTGGACCATTGACGGCCTGCCGGAGCAAGTAACCGTGCGTCGCGGCACGTACACCGTCACGGCGTATCCGGCCCTGCTCGACCGCGGCAAGAACGTGTCGCTGCGACTGCTGGACGACGCAGCCGCCGCCGAGCGTCAAACACGAGCCGGCTTGCGGCGGCTGCTGCTGTTGAAAGCGGGCCGCGACGTGGAAGCCCACGTGCGCAAGCTGCCGCACCTCTCGCGGCTGGAAATCTATGCAGCTACGCTGCCGCACCAGAAGAGTTTCCGCAGCCAACTGACCGAGCTGCTGGCCGACAAAGCCTTGTTCCGCGAAAGCGGCATTCCGCGCAGTGCCGAAGCATTCGAGGTAGCGGTCCGGGCGGCCAAGCGCAACATGGGGCTGGCAGCCGTCGACGTCGCCAAGATCGTCACGCCGCTCATGGAGCATTTCCACCTGGTTCAGGTAGCGCTCGATGAAGCCAAGTCGCCCAATTGGCGCGAGATCGTGGCCGATATCCGCGAGCAGCTCAGTGAGCTGCTCGCCGAAGATTACCTAGTCAACACGCCGGAGCCGTGGCTATCGCACTTGCCTCGATATGTCAAAGCGATCCTGGTGCGGCTGGAGAAGCTGCGCAACGCCCGGCTCAGCCGCGACCTGGAAGCCATGCAGGCGATTCGTCCCTGGATCGAGAAGTATCGCGAACGGGCCAGGGCCCACGAAGCCCAAGGACTGCACGATCCGGCACTGGTTCACTTCCGCTGGATGCTGGAAGAGTACCGTGTATCGCTGTTTGCCCAGGAACTGGGGACTTCCATCAAAGTTTCTCCCCAGCGATTGACCAAGCAATGGGACGAAGTGCGCAAGTAACTTCACCCCTGCAACGCGGCAGGGCAAAGCCGCGTTTGTTTCTTAAGCCCGCGTTCTGGCGGCACAGCCAAGCCGCAGATACGCCCCCTTATTGTCGCCGGCCCCGAACCGGCGTGAGCGGTGCTGCACTCCGCCAGCATCGGGTGCGCACGCCGCGACGGCGCAACCTTGCCCCATCCGGCAAGGCGCGTAGCCCCCGGTCAACGGTTGCGGATCACAATATTGGTCACCATGGCCACAACCATGAAGAACGCTGAAGCAACCAGAGTGTGCAGCCAAGGAAGCGGCATGGTAGAGACCTCTCGGATAGAACCTACTGCTGTGCGCGGGCGCCGCGTGTGCGGAGCACGTTCCATCCGTGGTCTGCATCGTCGAAGGCATGAATCCTTGCCTTCCGGTGCTTAGTTTCGACCGGCAACCGGCCGGCTTTACACCAATTTGCTGCCCGGTGGAAAAGGGACCGCAGGCCGCACGCTTTCTCTGGCCCGCAAACTTTAACGCGGTCCGCGGTAAGCTAACCTACGGGCAGGGCATGGGGATTTAGCGGCTACCGGGCCGTGCGGCCGCCTTGCCGGGCTGCCCGCATATTCCCTAAGATTCCTACTGTGGATGGATTCCGCCGGTCCGCGCGGCCGCATACCGCATCGGGAGCCGCATTGCCCACGCTCTCATGCCAGCGAAAGGCTTCGTACACGCCATGACGACTGATCAACCGGTGCCCGAAACTCCCGAAGCGTCTCAGGCCCCTGAGGCGGCGGTTCCCCGGAAACGGCGGCTCTGGTTGCCCTTGGTCGTGGCGGCCGTGACCGTCGCGGGCCTGATCTATCTCAACTTCTTTACTGACCGCACTCGCGACTTCCGCTGGCTCGCCTCGGTGGTCATCGGTGGCTCCGGCACTATCCTGCTGGGGCTCTGGATGCTGTTTCTATCGCGGTTCTCCCGGGCGGTTCGCTACACCACGGTGTTTGCACCGCTGGCGGTGTTTGCGATCTTTATCGCGCTGTACCGCGTGAATTTTGACGGCGACCTGGTGCCGTACGCCGTGGAGCCTCGCTGGTGGGGCAAGCAGCGGCAGCAACTCGCGGCCGAAGCCCAAACGGTTTCGCGCGCCGTTGTGCCAGAGGTGACACCGGTTGCCGCCCGGGCGGATTTCGAACAGTTCCTGGGCCCCAATCGCGATGGCATCGTTCCCGGGCCGAAGCTTGCCCGCAGTTGGGAGCAACCACCCAAGCAGCTCTGGAAAGTGCCGGTGGGGGCCGGCTGGTCGAGCTTTGCCATCGTGGGGGATTACGCGTACACGCAAGAAATGCGCGAGCGCCGCGAGATGGTTACCTGCCTGGAACTGAAAACCGGCAACTTGGTCTGGCGGCAATTCCAGGACGAGAACGAAGGCGACGAAGGTTTCATCTCGGCCATCTCGGGCGATGGTCCCCGGGCAACGCCCACCGTCGATCAGGGGCACGTCTATACGGCCGGTTCCAAGGGCATCATCAACTGCTTTGACGCTGCCGATGGCCGACGCGTCTGGAGCATCAATGTCCTGGAAAAGTTCGGCGCCGAACTGACCGAGTGGGGCTATTCGATCTCGCCCCTGGTGGTCGGTGATAAGGTGATCGTCACCGGCGGCGGCAAGATCGGGCCGACGCTGATTGCCCTGAACCGCGCCAACGGCGACGTGATCTGGACCGCCGGCGAAGGCGGCGAATGCAGCGACGCCTACAGTTCGCCTGCGCTGGCCACCGTGGCCGGCGTGCGGCAGGTCCTGATCGTTTCGGACAAGAGCATCGAAGGTTACGATCCGGAAACCGGCACGCGGCTCTGGCGGCAGGAATGGCCGTGGAATCGGGCCAAACACGCCAAGATTTCGCAGCCGCTGGTGGTGGGCGACGACCGGCTACTGATCACCGCCGCATACAGCTCCGGCAGCGCCCTGGTGAAGATTCACCGCGAAGCCGACGGCACGCTGCGGCCGGAGTTGCTGTGGAAGAACCGCAACCTCAAGGCCAAGTTCAGCAATCCGATCGTGCTGGGCGAGTACGCCTATGGTCTGGACATGATCGTGCTGACCTGCCTGGACCTGAGCACCGGCAAGTCGACCTGGAAGGGCGGTCGCTTTGGCCACGGCCAGATGCTCCAGGTAGGGGATTTGACGCTGATCATCAGCGAGAACGGCGAACTGGTGCTGATGGAGCTGACGCCGGAGAAGTACACCGAGCTTGGCCGCATCCAGGCCCTGGAAGGCAAGACCTGGAACACCATGGCCATCGCCGGCAATCTGCTGCTGGTACGCAACTCCGAAGAAGCAGCCTGCTTTGAGCTGCCCACGCGGCAGTAGACTTTTCGGGGCGGTTCCCAGTAGCCAATCTCTCGGCTGGCATTGCCGTTCTTAATCGCCCCTGCCGCACGCGCGGCTGGCCCACACGCCACGCAGGCAAGGGATGCCGGCCACGCCTGGCACCAGGTATCGCAGGGCCGTGAGCAAGCCCACCCCAGCCATTACCGCAGGCGTCGTCACATCGGCAAACAGCCACATCAAGGCGCCGTCGCGCGTGCCGATGCCCCACAGAGTGAGCGGAACCAGGCCCGCGAAGATCGCAACGGGGATCCGGCTAAGAATGTCGGTCGCAGAGACGTGCACCCCGGCGGCCCGCAAGAACAGGTCGAACTGGGCCAGATGCAGCATCCACAACAGCAGCGACGCCGAAGCCAGTCCGGCAGCCTGCCGCCAGCCAAGCAGTCGGCCTAAGCCGCTGGCAGGAACCGCCGCGGCGGCAAAGCCCCAGGCAGCACCGGCGATGACGGCACCGGTCAGCAACACCACTGCAAAACTGTTGGCTCCCAGCCAGCCCAAGCCCAGCAGGACAAGCAGCGCCGCCACGTCGCTGCCTTTTTCAACAACGACCAGGCCGGCGGCCGGCGTCATCGCCTGGCGTGGCAGCATACCGGCTTTGGACAAGTCGCCCAGCTTAGATGGCACCACCAGGTTCAACGCCGAGGCAGCTAACGTTTGCCGCAGGGCAGTCGCAAGCGAAATCCGCTGGATGCCGGCGGCCAGGCCTTGCCACCGCCAGGCAGAGACCAGTGTCTGCGGAACAAACATCGCAAACGCACCGGCTAACCACAGCCCATCGAGCGAAGCGAGCACGGCCAGCACGGCTCGCCAATCGGCCGCCCGATAGAGCACGGCCAGTACCACGATGGCCATTGTCAATTTGATCAGCCGGCCGCGCCATACCGCCCGTAGCTTGCGAGCCGGAACCGGTGCAACCGGCGCTGCCGCATCACCTCCTAGGGCGAGCAGTTCCAGCACCGCGGCTTGCGGAGCCACAACGGGCGAGGCCACACCAGAAGCCACCTGCAGCCTGGGCTGCTGTTCTACCTCGCACGCCATGCATCCGGCTCCTGTTGACGTTGAGACGTAGCCAGCGCCCTCACGAGGCTGCCTTGAACTCGCGGACGATCGTCACCTGCCGCCGCTCGTTCAGCTGCCGGCATTCCTGGTCCAGGTGTGTCCACATCTGCCGCGCACCTTCCTGGTACACGCCGGTCGCGACAACGTACGCGCTCTGGAAGTCCGTGCCGTAACTCATGCGGGCGACCTTCACGCGCGGCGAGGTCAACTCGATCACATCCACCACTCGCAGCCACGGCTGGCCCTGCTGGGTGAAAAATTCGAACTGCCGGGTGAGGCGGATCGGCACCTCGCGGCGGCCGGTGATCAGCCGCCGCTGAAGCAGCCGCCGCACCAAGCCACGGCACCAGCGGCCCACAGTCACCATGCCCAGGTGAAACACGGCCTGCTTGACCGGCGTGGCGGTTTCCCATCGTGCAACATGCAGCGGGCCGGCCACCGTGAACCGCAGGGTGCCATCCGCCCAGGTTGCGTCGAGTGCCGACTGGGATGTGTTCGCCGCGGTGGGGGCCTCGGCTGCACTCGCTTCAGAAGCAGCGACCTGCCTACCGTCGGCTGCTTCGATAGCCCAGCTCACGGCGCGCTGCATGGTGTGCTGCTGCGACACCGCAATGCGGCCGTCTTCCAGTTGCAAGATCAGGCCGGCATCGGTACAGGCCAAGTCGCCATCGGCAAAGTGCTTGAACACGCCGCCCCGGGCTGCCGAGATAATCGTCTGCTGGCCCGGCCGCTTGACGATCAGCATCTTGGCGCCAGCCAAGTACTCTGCCGTTGCCGCCGGCGTTTCTTCCGGGGCCGGCCGCTGCGGCGCCCAATCGATCCAGGCTTCGATCAGGTTGCCCAACCGATGGGCAAACAAACGGTCGTCGTCAAAGTACGCGTGTCTGCCCGAGCCAAGTGCCGTGAGAAAACCGTCGGCCAGGTCGGCCGCGGCCGGGTATTGCTCGGCCAAAAGTTCCATCCCGTGCGGGTAGAAATGGTACGTGCCGCGGCTGCCGTACTCGCCGGCGTAGCTGCCGTCCTCGTGCAAGAACCGCCGGGCAAACTCCACTGCCTTGCGGAGCGAGCGAGCCGTACGGCGGCAACCGGTCATCCGCTGCCACTTGGCCAGGCAATCGATCGTAACGGTCTGATACCCGGGATCGGCCCCGCCGTATTCCTCGTACCAGCCTTCTTCGTGCTGCCACGAAAGCACCTTGGAAACGCGTTCCAGCGCCGCGTCGTGAAACACGCGGTCGCCGGTAATCATCGCCACGCGTTCCAGGGCCAGCGCCGCCAACGCTTGATGATTGGCCAGGTGCCCCGACTCGTCGTGCCGCATCAGCCAGCGAGCACGCCGCTCGAAGAATTCGATCACCTCGGCATCTTCCAGCCGCAACAGCCGATAGGCCTCGGTGCAAGCCGCCAACGAAAACACGGCAGCGCCCAAGGCTCGCTCGAACGGGTAGTAGTCGTCGCACGAGCCATCGCGATGGCAGTTGCGCGCGGCGAACTTCAAACCGGCAATCGCCAGTTCGCGGATGCGCTCATCGCCGTACCAGCGGTTGCCCGGCAGCCGGTGCGCAAACACCAGCGCCATCGGCAACACGCCTTCCTGGTACATCTCCGACGGAAAACTGGCCGTGCGGTAATGCCAGAATTGCCGGTCCAGACAGCCGTACGTCGGCCGGTAAGGGTTGCGGTCGATGTTGCCCCACAGCCGCGGCAACATCGGCAGTGCCGTGGCCAGGTAGCGGTCACGGAGCCGCTCGTCGCGTGCCAGCCGCGACGGCTCGGCGGCCTCGCGTTGCCGGGACGCACCAGGCGGTGAAGCCACCGCGGGCAAGATCGTCCAGGTGGTCATAGAAACTTTCGGTTGGTCGGTACGGGATAGAAGGACTTCGCCCCCCCGCCGCAGGTCTGGGTCAGCGGCGCAGGCGCAGAGCCCAGATCGTTATGCGTTAGCGACGATGGTGGGCCACGATCACTTCAGCGAGCAGCCCAAGCATGCAGGTCATGAAGCCGGCTACCAGCACCACGATGTCCGACTCTTGCATGCTGCCGGTCGTGCGGAAGCTCCACCAGCTCTTGAGCACCCCGGCCCCCATCAAGAAGCCAGCCAGCGGCAGGAACACCTTCAGCGGCCGGAAGTACAGCACGATCCGGATCACCGTGCTGAGGTAGCTCAGCGTGTCCTTGATCGGATGGAACTTGCTGCGGCCAATCCGCTTGCGGTACGGCACCGGCACATATTTCACGGCGTAGCCGTTGGTCAGGTGCGCGAGCGTCATCGTGGTGACGCAGCTAAAACCGTCGGGGATCACCCACAGCCAGGGCACCATCGCCTCACGCTTGAACGCCTTGAGGCCGGTATTCAGGTCCGGGATCTTGCAGCCGGTGAGGTAGCAGGCCAGGCGGCGAATCAACCACTTGGCCGTCGCCCGCAGGATCGGCAACGTGCCTTGCTCGCTGGTGCGAGCGCCGTTCACCTGGTCGTAAGCAGGGAAGTACTCAAGCAGCTTAGGGATGCTGGCGGCATCGTACGAACCGTCGGCATCGAGCATGACGATGATCTCGCCGCGTGCTTCGCGAATGCCGACCTTGCGTGCGGCCCCGGCACCACGACGGATCGGGCAGCGGATCAGCCGCACCTGGGTGTTGAAGCAGTTGGCGGCGAACTGCTCGACGACTTCGGCCGTGCGGTCGGTGGAGCCGTCGTCGACCACCACGATTTCGTAGCTGTACGCTTCCTCGGCCAGCGCCGTGACAATCTCCTCCAGCACCGATCCAATGGCGTTCTCCTCGTTGAACGCCGGCAACAAGACCGTGAGCTTGGGAGCAACCGGCACCGCCGTCGCCAACGCGGCGACGGTCTCCATTTGCCAACCATCCATGGCTTCGTTCCTTCGCGGTGGTACCTCCCCGGGCAAGTTACGGGGACCATGCTTATAACACGGATGCTGGCATCTCCCCAACGGCACTTGGCGACGGCACCGCTAGCAGCCCCCCCAGCATTGGCAGGGGACAGGGCAGGGGAGCGAGCCTGCCAAAAGCGGTCCACTCCGCACCGTACCGTAGCGCCCGCCGGCTGCTGGGACCGGCGAAGCAGCCCCGCAAAAATTGCCGATCCGGCTGCCAGAACCGCGGTACCAGGCCATGCCCGATGGGGCCGCCGGATGCTATAACCGAGAATTGTCGCCGGTTCCTGTCCCTTTTCCGATTCCCACCACGCCACCCGCACCACCAAAGTATGGGTCACCCCACCGACCAGATGTTGCCTGCCGCTCGTGGAGCGTCCGCCGCCTTCGAACTGTTGGCGCCGGCTGGCGACCGCGTCTGTTTGCAGGCAGCCGTCGAGAACGGGGCCGACGCCGTGTACTTCGGGCTCGACCGCGGATTCAACGCCCGGGCCAGGGCCACCAATCTATCGCTTGAATCGCTGCCCGAGGTCATGCAATACCTCCACGCCCGGGGCGTGAAGGGCTACGTGACCTTCAACACGCTGGTGTTCCCCGATGAGTTGCCGGCTGCCGAGGAGTCGCTGCGGGCAATTGCCGAAGCGGGGGCCGATGCCGTACTGATCCAGGACCTGGGGGTCATGCGGCTGGCTAGGGCCATTTGCCCCGACCTGGCCATCCACGCCTCGACCCAGGCCACGATGACCAGTGCCGAAACGATCGCGGAGCTGGCCGACCTGGGCGTGCAGCGTGTGGTGCTCGCCCGCGAGCTTTCCATCGATGAGATCCGGCAGATCCGCCAGGCCACAACCATGCCGCTGGAGGTGTTCGTCCACGGCGCATTGTGCGTGGCCTACTCCGGTCAATGCCTGACCAGCGAGTCGCTAGGCGGCCGCAGCGCCAACCGCGGCCAGTGTGCCCAGGCGTGCCGGCTGCCGTATGAATTGGTTTGCGATGGGCAGGATCGCGACCTGGGCCCGGTGCAATACCTGCTGAGCCCTCAGGACCTTGCGGCGTATGATCTGGTGCCGGAATTGATCGAAATCGGCGTTTGCTCGTTCAAGATTGAAGGGCGGCTGAAAACGCCCGAGTACGTGGCGAACGTCACCCAGCATTACCGCCGCGTGATCGACGCCGCCCTGGCAGGACGCAAGGCCGAGTTCACCCGTCGCGACATCCAGGAACTGGAGCTGTCATTCTCGCGAGGCTTTTCGCACGGCTGGTTGCAAGGCTGTGACCATAAGGCGCTCGTGCCGGGGCTGAGTTCGGCCAAGCGGGGCATCCGACTGGGCCGCGTGACCGGTTTCCAAGGCCGCCGGGTGCGCGTACGCCTCGAGGCTCCCATTGCCGTGGGCGATGGGGTCGTGTTCGCCGGCAATCGCTTCCAGGGTCAGGAGCAGGGCGGCCGCGTCGTTGCCGTGTGGGTTCGGGGCGTCAAAGCCGAAAAGCCGTGCGAGCACGGCGAAGTCGAACTGGAGTTCTTCCGCGAATCGGTCGATCTGCGGCAGCTTCACATCGGCCAGGAAGTCTGGAAGACCGACGATCCGCAGCTTACCGCGCGGCTCCGCAAAACCTTTACGGCAGCCGATCCGATCCGCCGTGTGCCGCTGCGTTTGACCGTGAAGGCTACCGTGGGCGAGCCGCTGGTTGTGGAAGCTACGGCGGCCAACGGGGCCCGTTGCCGCGTTGCGACGGAGCAGCCGCTGCAAGCCGCGCAGCGCCACCCGCTCACCTCCGAATTGCTCCAGGCCCAACTGGGCCGGCTAGGCGGCACCGTTTACGCCTTGCATGAGCTGGCCGCCGAAATCACCGGCGAACCGATGGTCCCGCTCAGCGTGCTCGGACAATTGCGCAAGCGAATGATTCAAGAGTTGGACGCCTCGCTGGCCGCTGTGACGACGCGGCACGTGGCTCCCGCGGGCGTACTGGCCAACTTGCGCAAGTCGATCGAAGCGAGTATTGCGGCCGAGAAAGCCGGCCGAGGTCAGCACGCCAGCAGCGAAATTGAAGCTCACCGCCTACGCGTGCTATGCCGATCGCTGTCGCAGCTTGAGGTCGTGCTGGCTGAGGGCGTACACGACGTTTACGTCGACTTCCACGATATTCGCGAGTACCGCCAGGCGGTGGCCATCGCACATGCCGGCCAGGCAAACATCTTTCTGGCTACACCGCGGATTCAGAAGCCCGGCGAGATGGGTATCTTCCGTGCTCTGGCCAAGCATGGGGCCGACGGCATCCTGGTGCGGAACCTGTCGGGCTTGCGGTTTTTCAGCGAGCGGTCGGTCCCCTGTGTGGCCGACTTTTCGCTGAACGCAGCCAACGAACTGACGGCGGCCTGGCTGATGGACCGCGGCGTGGTGCGGCTCACCGCAAGCTACGACCTCAATCGCGATCAGTTGCTCGACCTGGTCTCATCGACGCCGGCCGCCTGGTGGGAAGTGGTCATCCATCAGCACATGCCCATGTTCCACATGGAACACTGCGTGTTCTGCGCGGTGCTGTCGCCGGGGACGAATAAGACCAACTGCGGCCGCCCCTGCGACCGGCACCAGGTGGCCCTGCGCGATCGAATCGGCATGGAGCATCCGCTGCATGCCGACGTCGGCTGCCGCAATACATTGTTCAACGCCATGCCACAAAGTGCCGCCGAGGTGGTGCCGACGCTGCAGGCGCGGGGGCTGCGTGACTTCCGCATCGAACTGGTCGACGAATCGGCCGAAACGATCCGCCATGTGATCGGCCTGTACCGCGACCTGCTCGCCCGGCGCGTGACCGGTAAAGAAGTCTGGATGCAGCTAAAGGCAACCAACCACGTGGGCGTCACGCGTGGCACGCTCGAAGAACGCCGCAACCCGCTGGCGATTCTTTAACGGCACTGCCCCCCCCAGGCGTCAAAAGCAGGCCGGAGCGGCCCGCTTTCGCGAGCCACTAGCTGGCCCGTTTGCGGCTGGTACGATTGCCGCGTTTGCCGCCTGGCGGGGTGGGATCTTTGCCATCGATGCTCGGGCCGCGTTTGAGGCAGCCGTTCATCTCCAAAAACTCTTGCTGGCAGCGGTGGGGAGGCTGGTCGCCAGGTGTGACGCGTTCCCAGGTACCATCGGGCCGCAACACCCGGGCTCGCACATTATCGCGCAGGTACGCCGGCACGATCTCGTTGAGGATCTTGTTCTTCAGTTCCGGAGCCTCGATCGGGAACATTACCTCGACGCGGCGGTACATGTTCCGCGGCATCCAGTCGGCGCTGGCCAGGAAAACCTTGGCCTCGTTGGGCGGGTTGAACACGTAGATCCGGCTGTGTTCGAGGAACCGGTCGACGATGCTCCGCACGCGGATGTTCTCGGAGATGCCCGGCAAACCCGGCCGCAGCCCACAGATGCCGCGCACCACCAGGTCGATCGGCACGCCGGCCTGGCTGGCGCGGTACAGGGCCTCGATGATGCGGTGATCGACCAGCGAATTGAGCTTCGCGAAGATCCAGCTTGGCTGGCCTTGCCGGGCACGCTCGGCCTGCTCGTCGATCAGCTCGATCGTGCGGCGGAACAAATCCTGCGGCGCGACGATCAACTTGCGCCAACGGTGCCCTTGCGAGTAACCGGTGAGGAGGTTGAACAGGGCCGACACGTCGTCGGAGATCAGCTCATCGACGGTGAACAGCCCCAGGTCGGTATAAACTGTAGCCGTGGACGGGTTGTAGTTGCCGGTGCCCAGGTGCACGTAGCGCCGGAGCGTATCGCCCTCCTGGCGGACCACCATCGACAGCTTGCAGTGGGTCTTCATGTCCATGAAGCCAAACACGACGTGCACGCCGGCGCGTTCCATCTGCCGCGCCCAGTTCACGTTGGCTTCTTCGTCAAACCGGGCTTGAAGTTCGACCAGGGCCGTCACGTGTTTGCCGTTTTCGGCCGCCTGGATGAGCGCCTTGGTGATCGGCGAGTCGGAACCAGTGCGGTAAAGCGTCTGCTTGATGGCCAGCACGTTGGGATCGGTCGCCGCCCGGCTGACAAACTCCACCACCGGAGCGAACGAATCGTACGGATGGTGCAGCAGGATGTCGCGCTGGCGGATCGCGGCGTACAGGTCGTCCTCGCCGTGCCGCACGCGGGTATTGAGCGGCCGCGGCGTGAACGGCTCGTCGCGCAGGTGCGCGTAGCCGGGCAGCCGCACCAGCTCCCACAAGCCGGTCAGGTCCAGGGGACCGTCGATCCGGTAGATTTCGTCATAGGTCGAGGTGCGCGTGGGCTGGCGCAACTGCTCGCTGGCGACAATGGTGCTGATCAGCTCCTCGTGACCGGAGGCCGAAACTTCCAGCCGCACGGCTTCGCCACGTGCCCGGGCTTTCAGCCGTTCCTCGATCAGCCGCAGCATGTCATCCGATTCCTGCTCCAGCAGGTTCAGATCGCTGTCGCGGGTGATGCGAAACGCCGTGGTATCGAGCACCTCCACGCCACCGAAAAGCTCCGGCAGCTTGGCCCGAATGGCTTCTTCCAGAAAGATGAACTCTTGCCCTTCGTCGCAGGTGAGCGGCACCAGGCGGGGCAACACCTGCGGTACCTGTACCACGGCGAACAGTTGCTTGGGCCCCAAGCCGCTTTGCCGACGCAGCATGGCTGCCAGGTACACCGCCCGGTTGTGATAACGAGGACTGGGATGGCTGGGGTCGATCGCCATCGGCGTCAGAATGCGGAACGCCCGCTGATGGAAGAACTCCTCGATCTCGTCCCGCTGCGAGGCCGAAAGCTGGTCGTAGGTCAAAAACCGCAGACCATGCTTGGCCAGCTCCGGGGCAATGCGTTCGTTCCAGCAGCGGTACTGGCGGGCAACCAGTTCCTGCATGCGTTTGGCGACGCGTTCCAACTGCTCCATCGGCGTGAGGCCATCGGCCGCGTAGTCCTGCGGAGCGCCGTCGCCAAACACCTGTTCGCGCAGGCCAGCCACGCGAACCATCACAAACTCGTCCAGGTTCGAGCTGAAGATCGCCAGGAACTTGACCCGTTCGAGCAACGGGTTGGAATCGTCCTCGGCCTCCTCGAGCACACGGGCGTTGAACTCCAGCCACGATAGTTCGCGATTGATGAAGTGTTCCGGCAGAAAGCGCTGGACTTCATCGTTCGCCGGGGACATCCCCATCGATCCGCCGCTGCTCGACTGAAGCACTTGGACCTCGAACTGGAACTTTGAGCGCGCGGCGAACCTCCCCTGGTGCCCCCAACCATCCAGCCTGCGGCTTGCCGCAACAGCGGGGGATGCTTACCGCGCAAACTTCAACCTCAAACGCCGCAAACCCTTATCATACCGTGCTCTGAACCAACCGCCAAAGCCGTCTGAGCGATGGCCGGGCCCATTCCGGCAGGTTGTGAAGACGGAGAACCTCTCCCCACCGCAGGCTGCGGCCGCAGAACGGCCAGGCAGTTTCGCCATCCTCGTCATCTTATCCGGCCAGCCAGTCGGCGGGCAGCAAACGGCTACTTACCACCGACTGCGGCGGGCTGAGCCAGCTTCTCGCGGAAGAAGGCAATCGACTTGTCGATCGTTTCGACCAACTGTTCGCCGCCCCAACCGTGTCCGGCCCCCTCCAGCGTTTCGAGTTTGTGCGACAGACCAGCTTTCCGGCAGGCCTGATCCAACAGCTCCGCCTGCTCGTAGGGCACGATCTTATCCTCGGTGCCGTGGAAGGTGAGAATGGGGGCATCGTTGCGGTCGATGTAGGTGATGGGGCTGGCCGCCTTCGTTTCGCTTGGTTTTTCTTCCGGCGAGCCACCCAAGAACTCCTTCAGAATGTTCCGGACCGCTTCGGGATAATTCCCTGCCAGGTCGGCCGGACCAAAGAAGTTGACCACCGCCTGAACCTTGCTGCTTTGATCGCCGTGGCAGGAGTCGCTGGCCGGGCGATCGCTATCTTCCATCAAGCCCAGCATGAGCGAGAGGTGCCCGCCCGCGGAAAAGCCGATGGCTCCGATCCGCTGGGGATCGAGCTGCAATTCCTCGGCATGGGCCCGCAACCAACGTACGGCGCAGCGCACGTCGTCGACCTGGGCCGGGAAACGATCCTGGGGAGCGAAGCGGTACTGTACGGTGACGGCCACAAAGCCCTCCTTCGCCAGCCGCTGCGTCAGGGCGGCCAGAGAACTCTTGTCGCCGGCACGCCAGCCACCACCATGGATGCAAACCACACCCGGGTACTTGCCGGGGGCCTTGGGCCGAGCCAGGTCGAGCTTTAGCGCTTGATCGCCAACCCGGGCGTACTCGATCCCGTCCTGGGTGACGATCTCCAGGGCCTCGGTTTTCGCCGGAGCGGCCTGGCCGTTTCGTTCCTGGGCGGCCACGAACGCCGCCACGCCCAGCCACCAGGCAACCGCTGCCACCGTCAACGAGCGCAACCAGAAAGAACGGGCACGTTCTGCCATCGCGAGTCCCTTTCGATTGAAAAGCCGGTGAGAATCGTTCAGACGGGGTCCCCATGCCCGCTGGCGGGGCAATGTTACGATACCCAACCGCCGCGGCGATCGCGAGTTGGCGGCCGCCGTTTTGGCGGCGAGAAAGGGTTCCCTGCCTTGCAGTACCTCGGCGGCGAGCAAAAAGTTGAAACTACCAGAGTACGGCGATTAGAATCGCACCGTCCTGCCGGCCGCCGCCCCCCAAACGTGCCAACCTGGCAGCGGCTCATCGTCCCACCTTCGGAGATGTGGTTATGAAGCGCAAGTTGTTTGTTGCCTCGTGCCTGTTGGTTGCCGCGTTCTCCAGCGCCGCGGTGCTGGGTGGTGAGTCGGCGGGCGACGAGGATATTCCGCCGGTGCTCAACTTCACCATGGAAAGCCTGGACGGCACGCCGGTCCACCTGAAGAAGTACAAGGGCAAAGTCGTGCTGTTTGTGAACGTGGCCAGCCGCTGCGGTAACACGCCGCAGTATGCCGCCCTGCAGGCTCTTCACGAAAAGTATGCCAAGGACGGCCTGGCCGTGGTGGGCGTGCCGTGCAACCAGTTTGGCGGCCAGGAGCCCGGCTCGGCGGCTCAAATTGCCGAATTCTGCTCGTCGAAGTACGGCGTGACCTTCGACATGCTGGCCAAAGTTGACGTCAACGGCGAGAACGCCTGCGATCTGTACAAGTACCTGACCAGCAAAGAGGCTGGCGAAGCGACCGCCGGCAAGATCAAGTGGAACTTTGAGAAGTTCCTGATCGGCCGCGACGGCAAGATCGTCGCCCGGTTCTCGCCGCGCACCAAGCCCGACGCTCCCGAGGTGATCAGCGCCATCGAGCAGGCCCTGAGCGCCAAGTAAGGGTGGGGTAACGCAGCTGCGGGGACGCCGCTGGCCGTCCTCCGCCGGCCCCAAGAAAGCACTGCAAGCTACCAAGTAAAAAACGCTCAGTTTGCCGAAAAGTTGTGCTCGCTAAGCCGGCCGGGTACCGAAAACCCGAAAGGAGTTCCGGTCCCGGCCGCTTTGCTTCCCACGCGGTTTAGAGCATGTCAGGCAAGAGGTTTTGAACGCGGGGGGCTTGTTGACAGCGGCCCAGGCCGTCGCTACTTTGGACAACAGTGGAGTAGAGAGATGTTTTAAGATTTGGCGCCCGAACAAGTTCGGCGGCGTGCTAGCATAGGAAGCGGCATGCCGGCTGGGGCGCACCAGAGGCCAATCTCGGACGATTCCGGATGGCCGCAGTTCCACTTCTGGGCCTGGCCGAGCCCCGAAGGTTTCCCTGTCTCGTCTGGCCTTTGAGTTGCGCAGCGTTCTAGGCTGCCTGCCTCAAGCCCCCCAGCAGGGTTCAACGCGATCTGTCGGCCATATGCTTAGGCACACCTAAGGTGTTTGCGCTTCCGGTCTTGCGCCGGTGCCGCGGAGGGAGAAGACTGCACATGTCGAGCAATGGCATGGGAGAGTTCGAATCGTATCTGATCCGCAAAGGAATCGTCTCGGCGGATCAGATCAAAGAGGCCCAGCGAATGGCCGAAAACTCCCGCACCACCTTGGGCGACGCCTTGGTTCGCTTGGGCTTTGCCACCAGCGACGAAGTGATGCGGGCCGTCGCCTGGCAACACGGGATGAACTTCGTCGACCTTCGCGAGGTGGATATCCCCCCCAACGTTATCGAGTTGGTGCCCGAGTCCGTTGCCCGCGAATGCTGCGTTCTCCCGCTGGATTCCGACGAAGATTCGCTGACGGTGCTGATCAGCGACCCCAACGACGTCGAAACCCTCGACAAGCTGCGGTTCATTCTCGATCGCCGGATCACCACTGCTCTGGCCTCTCGCGAAAGCATCTCTGAGGCGATCAACCGGTACTACGGCCAGCAGGATGCCGAAAGTGCCGACTCCATGCTCCAGGAATTCACCGAAACGGCCATCGACTTCACCGAAACGGCCGAAGAAGTCCAAGGTGCCTCCGACGAAGAAGTCGTCGACGAAACCAGTGCCCCGATCGTCCGCCTGGTGCAGTTGATCATCACCGAGGCGGTGCAACTGCGGGCCTCGGACATCCATATCGAGCCGTTCGAGGACCGGGTACGGATCCGCTACCGCATCGACGGCGTGCTGGTCGAACGCGACTCGTGCCCCCGCCGTTTGCTGGGGGCGATGCTCTCCCGCATCAAAATTCTGGCCAAGATCGACATCGCCGAACGCCGCCGCCCGCAAGACGGCCGCATCAAGGTCACCGTGGGCGAGAAGGAACTCGACCTGCGTGTGAGCGTGCTGCCCACCAACCACGGGCAGTCGGTCGTGATGCGTATTCTGGACAAGGACAGCATCAAGGTCGGCGTGCGGCAACTTGGCCTTAGTGAACAAGATTTCAGAACATTCAAACAGCTCATCCGCCGTCCCAACGGCATCATCCTGGTGACGGGGCCCACCGGGTCGGGTAAGACCACCACCCTGTACGCGGCCCTCAACGAGCTGAACCGGCCCGACCGCAAGATCATCACCGCCGAGGACCCGGTGGAGTACTACCTGCCGGGTATCAACCAGGTGGAAGTGCGGCACGACATCGGGCTGGACTTCGCCCGCATCATTCGCGCCATGCTGCGTCAGGCGCCCAACATCATCCTGGTCGGCGAAATGCGTGACCAGGAGACGGCGGAGATGGGTATCCAAGCGTCTTTAACTGGACACTTGGTATTCAGTACACTGCATACGAACGATGCGCCCGGCGCTATTACTCGCATGGTCGACATGGGCGTACCCGCCTATCTGGTGGCAAGCAGCGTCGTGGCGGTGCTGGCACAGCGTCTCGTCCGGGTGATCTGCCCCAAGTGCAAGGTGCCGCATCGCCCCACGGATGCCCAGCTTGAGGCGGCCGGCATCCCGCTGGAAGTGGCCGCGAAGGCCAATTTTGCCCGGGGTAAAGGCTGTAACTACTGCCAGAAGAAGGGCTTCCGCGGCCGCATGGGTATCTTCGAACTGATGCTCATGACCTCGCGGATCCGCGAGCTGGCATTCAAAGGCGCTTCGACACAGGAGATTCGTAAGGCCGCAATCGCACAGGGGATGCGCACTTTGTATCAGGACGGCCTGCAAAAAGTCATCAACGGCGTCACCACCCTGGAAGAGGTATTCCGCGTCGCCAAGCGGACCTCGCAGGATTAACGGAGCCGCCGCTACTCATAACCGTCGTTCTGAATTGGGTTTATGAAACTAGTAATTGCCCTGCCCGAAAGCTTTCGCCCAGGGCGGCAGCTAGCATAAACTGGGTAATACAAACAGTCATCGCAGCTAAGGAGAAACCGACAAAGCGATTGGGACGGAGAAGTTGGCCCACGGAGCGAGCCATCTGGCCCTGGATATGCGACATGCCCCCACATGGCGACACCTTGACGCGTTCTTTTTGCCTGCTGCCGCAACTTCTGCGATAATCAGGCACGGGTCGAGCGACGCACCGGGGGGCGTAACTCTCATATCTCAGCGAGTCGTCGTGGTTTCCTATCCGTCTGGTCACAGGCGTGAGCCGACACCGGCTCGCGCGGTTGCCTGCACCTTTTCCTTCTCCGCCGCAAGTCCGCAAGCTGCACATCACGGTGTGTACGAGCCGCGCCGTTTCCGCTGATCCGGCTCTGGGGACAAGCGCAAACGGCACCGCACGGCTGACGAACGATAAGGAACAGGCATGGCCACGCTCTTGATGGATAAGCTGTTGCAGACCGTGGTGAACACGGGCGCCAGCGATTTGCACATCACTGTCGGACAACCGCCGGTGATTCGTCTGCACGGGCGGATGCGCCGGCTGGAAACCAAGGAACTGGATGGCGACGACACCGTCTCGCTGATGAAACAGATCGCCCCCGAGCGGTGCCAGCAGCAACTGCAAGAGGTGGGCGGCGCCGACTTCGGGTTCGCCTTCGGCGACCAGGCCCGTTTCCGCGTGTCGCTGTTCAAGCAGCGCGGCAAGGTCGCCATGGTGTTGCGAATCATTCCCAACACCATCCTTTCCGTTGAACAACTCAAGCTCCCCTGGCCGTGCACCCAGCTGGTGCAGCGGCCTCGCGGTTTGTTCCTGGTCACCGGTCCGACGGGTTCCGGCAAAAGCACCACGCTCGCCGGCCTGGTGAACTACCTCAACGAGAACTTCGATCACCACATCATCACGATCGAGGACCCGATCGAGTTCTACCACCAACACAAGAAGTCGACGATCAACCAGCGCGAGGTGGGCGTCGACGTGCCGAGCTTCGCCGCGGCCCTCCGCGGCGCCTTGCGTCAGGACCCCGACGTGATCCTCGTCGGCGAAATGCGCGACCTGGAAACGATCGAAGCCGCCATCACCGCGGCGGAAACGGGTCACGTGGTGTTCGGCACGCTGCACACCAACTCGGCCGACGGCACGATCAACCGTATTGTCGACGTGTTCCCCAAGGAACAGCAGGACCAGATCCGCACCCAGTTGGCCAGCTCCATCATCGGCGTGCTGTGCCAACAGTTGGTGCCCAAGATCGGCGGTGGCCGCGTGGCAGCCCACGAGATGCTGGTGGTCACGCCGGCGATCGCCAACCTGATCCGCGAGAACAAGATTTTCCGTATCCCGTCATCGATTCAAACGGGCGCCAAGCAGGGCATGATCCTGCTCGACGACTCGCTCTACAACCACTGGAAGAACGGCCTGATTACGCCCGAGGATGCCATCGCCAAGGCCAACAAGCCCGACGACCTGGCGCAGCGCATCAAGCGGGCGCAAGAGGCGCTCGAGGCCGGCCACGATCCCGACGAAGAGGACAACTGACCGACCGAGCCAAGCGATTCTCACTTTTCCCACAACCTTGAGCGCAGGCTGAGCCGCCCGAGAGCCGCCGGTCCCTCGCGGCTCAGCCGCCTGACGAAATCGCAGGAATCAACTTCTCTATGGCCATTCGCCGCATCGGACAGATTTTCGTCGACCTGGGCTTCATCGATGAAGACCAGCTGGAAATGCTGCTTGAGGAGCAGCAGGAGAATCGCCCCAACGAATTGCTGGGCAAGATCGCCGAGTCGCTCGGGATGGTCACCGAGGAACAGGTGGCCCAGGCCCTGGCCGAGCAGATGGGGATGCAGACCTTTGCCCTCAGCGAAGCCGTCATCCCGCCCGAGGTGCTCAACTACATCACCGAGCCGATGGCTCAGCTCTATCGGATCATCCCCATCGCCTTCAAGGATGACACGCTGACCATCGCCATGTGCGATCCGCAGAAGCTCCAGATCCTGGACGAACTGCGGAACTTCCTGGGCTACGACGTGCGGGCGGTGGTCACCACCGAGACCGAAATCCAGCAGGCCCTGGACCGGTACTACTCCACGGTCGAGAACCTCAGCTCGATCATCGAAGACATCAAGGACGATGAGCAGTTGACCGCGGCCGCCTCGGCCCTGGAACGCGAAGGCCCGATCGATATCGGCAGCGTCGAAGAACTGGTCGATAGCGCCCCGGTCCGCAAGCTGCTCAACATGGTGCTGCTGCTGGCCATCAAGGATAAGGCCAGCGACATCCACTTCGAGCCGTTCGAAGACGAGTTCAAAATCCGCATCAAGGCCGACGGCGTGCTGTTCGAGATGGTTCCGCCGCCGCGGCACCTGGCCTTCGCCATCACCACCCGTCTGAAAGTGATGGCCAACCTCGATATCGCCGAGCGGCGGTTGCCGCAAGACGGCCGTATCGAGCTGACCGTGGGCGGCCACCCGGTCGACCTCCGCGTGAGCGTGCTGCCCACCATGTTCGGCGAGAGCGTGGTCTGCCGGGTGCTCGACCGCTCGGTGGTCAAGCTCGACCTCAACCAGGTGGGGATGGACGCCCACACCCTCAAGCTGTTCCGCGAGGTCATCCACAAGCCCAACGGCATCGTGCTGGTGACGGGCCCCACGGGTTCGGGCAAGACTACCACGCTGTACTCGGCCCTCAACGAACTGAACACCATCGAAGACAAGCTGATCACCACCGAAGACCCGATCGAGTACGACATCGACGGCATCGTGCAGGTGCCCATCGATGCCGAAATCGGCGTGACCTTCGCGAGCTGCTTGCGGGCCATCCTCCGGCAAGACCCGGACAAGGTGCTGGTGGGCGAGATCCGCGACGTCGAAACGGCCGAAATCGCCGTGCAGGCTTCGCTCACCGGCCACATGGTGTTCAGCACGCTGCACACCAACGACGCCCCCAGCACGATCACGCGTTTGCGCGACATGGGCGTGCAGCCGTTCTTGATCACGGCCACGGTCGAGGCCATCCTGGCCCAGCGGCTCGTGCGGCGGATCTGCACCAACTGCCGCCAGGAGATCACCCCCAGCGCCGAACTGCTGGCCGACCTGCAACTCACCCGGGCCGATATCGAAGGCAAAAAGTTCTACCGCGGTACCGGCTGCGAGCAGTGCAACAACTCCGGCTACCGCGGCCGTACCGGTCTGTTCGAGCTGATGATCATGACCGACGAAATCCGCGACATGATCGTCAAGAACGCGTCCACCGACGAACTGCGCGACGCCGCCCGGGCCAACGGCATGGTCACGCTCCGCGACGCGGGCATGGCCGCCGCCTACGCCGGGCTGACCACGCTGGAGGAAGTCGTCCGCGAAACCATTGTCGAAGGTTAATCGCCGCGCCGCGGCGGCCGCACCTGAGGGCTGCCGCGGGGCGCAAAGTCCATAACCCGTTACGAACCTTTACCCGATCGCGTCCCAGTGGCGCGTTCCCCCATATTCCTGAAATCCTGGTATCCAGCGCCGGCACGGTAGCGCCCCGGTGCGTTGGCCGTAGCCGATAGCGCAAGACCCAATTCAGCAACTCCCCTTCAGCTTGCGGGGTGCGACAATGCCAACTTTCCAATTCGAGGCGATGGACGCCACCGGGCAGGAGATTAAGGACGTCATCGACGCCCCCAACGAGGAAGAAGCCCAAGCGACCATTCGCCAGATGGGCTATTTCGTCACCAAGCTCACGGTCAAGAAGACCAAGAAAGGCGCGGCAGCCAAGGGGAAGGGCAAGCAGAAGTCGCTGGCCATCGGCCGCGTCAACACCAAGGTCCTCTGCACCTTCACCCGGCAGCTCAGCATCCTGCAGGATGCCGGCCTGCCCATTCTCCGCAGCCTCCGCATTCTGGAAGGGCAGTCCAAGCCCGGCCCCCTCAAAAACGCCCTGATGGACGTCTGCGAGGACATCGAGTCGGGGCTCTCGCTCTCCGAGGCCATGGGCAAGCAGCCGCGAGCCTTCAACCGCCTGTACGTCAACATGATCAAGGCGGGTGAAGCGGGCGGTGCTCTCGAAGTCATTCTCCAGCGTCTGGCCGACTTCCTCGAAAAGGCTCAGTCGCTCAAGCGCAAGGTCAAGGGCGCCATGGTCTACCCGATCGTGGTGGTCATGGTCGCCGTCGGTATCTTGATCTTCATCATGTTGAAGATCGTGCCGGCGTTCCAAAAGATCTTCGAGGACTTCGGCACCGAACTGCCGGCCATCACCCAGTTGCTGATCGACATGTCCACCTGGGTGGGCAACTACTGGTACCTGATCCCGGCCTTCCCGATCCTGATTTTCCTCATGGTCAAAATCTCGCGGCAGTTCAAGGAGGGCCGCGCCGGCTGGGATACGTTCATCCTGAAGATTCCGATCTTCGGGCAGATCATCGAAAAGAACATCGTCGCCCGTACCACGCGTACGCTGGGCACCCTGGTGACCAGCGGCGTGCCGATTCTCGAAGCGCTCAACATGACGCGCGAGACGAGCAACAACTACGTCTTCGAGAACATGTACGGCAAGATCTACGAAGCCATTCGCGAAGGCGAGGCGATCGCCGGGCCGATGAAGCAGTACTCCATTCCCAAGTTCAACTTCATCGCCCTGTTCTGGTGGTGCTTCTTCCTGGGTCCCATCGGACCGCTGCTGTACCTGATGAAGCGCAACCAGCGCGTCGTCGACGACCTGGTGGTGAACATGGTCGACGTGGGCGAGGAAACGGGCGAACTGGATACGATGCTCAACAAGGTCGCCGACACCTACGACGAAGAAGTCAAGGTGCTCACCGACAGCCTCACCAGCCTGCTCGAACCGCTGATGATCGTGGTGCTGGGCGGCATCGTGGGCTTCATCGTGATCGCCCTGTTCCTGCCGCTGATCAAGATCATCGAAACCTTGAGCTGATTGTGCCAACCATCGGGGCCGTCCGCGGTTTTGGGGCCGCAACACGCAACCGGACGGAGCCCGTTGCCACCCGAACGTTCGTAGGGGATCACCCAGAGGAGATTCTGACCATGCCCGCCAACCCAAGCTCCCCCACTCGACGCGCGCGGCGCGGCTTCACCCTCGTGGAGCTGTTGATGGTCGTGGTGGTCATCGGGCTATTGATGGCCCTATTGTTGCCGGCCATTGGCCGGGCCCGGCTCACCGCCCAGCGCGGCGCCATTACCGCGGAGATCAGCCAGCTCAATGCGGCCATGGCGCAGTTTGCATCCAATTACAACGAGTTTCCGCCGAACCACCTCGACAGCAAGTGGGGAGGCGATACCAACTACGGCCAGAAGTACGTGGTACGGTTCTTCCGTAAGGCGTTTCCACGCTACAACGTCACCGGCTGGGAGCAGATCCGAAACGAGATCTACGCCGCGACCGAAGATTTCCCCATTCCTCTAGAACTTGAGACTATGACGGCGGCTGAGGCGCTGGTGTTTTGGCTGGGTGGCTTCGCCAACGCCCAAAAGGAGATGCAGGGCTTCAGCAAGAATCCCCTCAATCCGATCCAGGGAGTTGGCACGCCGAATTTCCAGGGCACCACGCCGCTGTTTGACTTCGACGCCAACCGTCTGGCCGACCGCAATGGCAATGGCTGGCCGGAATATTACCCAGCTAACACCAACCTGCGCGCCCCGTACGTGTACTTTGGCGCGCTCTACGACGGGAAGTATGCGGGCGCGTTCTCGCAGCCCAGCACTGTTTCACCTGGCGCCTCGGGCGTGGCCCGGCCATACAAGACCGATGCCGGCGGGTTTGTGAATCCCAAGACCTGCCAGATCATCTGGTCGGGGTTCGACTTCGATTACGGCGCCGATAACATCAACAAGCAGTTCCCCAGCGGTGTCAACTACGGCACCGGGGACTACGACAACCAGACCAACTTCGTCACCGGCATCCTCGAGGATTCGCTGCCATGAGTCGCGCAACTCTCTCCGCGGCAGCGCGGCGAGCTTCGCGGGCGTTTACGCTGGTCGAACTGCTTGTCGTGCTGTGCATCATCGGCATCCTGGCGTCGATCCTGCTGGGCGCGCTGTATGCCTCGCAGGAAAAAGCCCGGGCCGAACAGACCCGCAAGACCATCACCAAGATCGACTCGTTGATCCGCGCCCAGTGGGATACGTACCGTACCCGGCGGCTGGCGATCGAGCGCAATCCTGCCTGGTCGGCCCGTGAGTTCGCCGCAGAGCAACTAAAAATGCGCTGGGCCCTCCAGCGGGCCGAAATGCCCGACCGCTATAGCGACATCACGCTGAATGGCACCAGTGCGAATATCGGCGCGTGCGGCCCCAACGCCTTGCAAGACGCTTACCTGGCTGCGATCAACTTCTACCGGCAGCAGTTCAACGCGCTGAACGCCGTCAGCGACGATCAGGCCGCGTACTTTAACCGCATCCGCGCTACGAACCAGAGCGCCGAGTGCCTGTACCTGACGGTAACCGTCGGCTTAAACGGCCTGGACGAGGTGCAGTTCTTCGAGTCGGAAATCGGCGATACCGACGAGGACGGCATGCCCGAGTTCCTCGACGGCTATGGCCAGCCGATCAATTTCCTCCGCTGGGCGCCGGGCTTTTCGTCGGACTTGCAACCGCGTGACCCCATCAACTCGCCCGACCCGCTCGATCCGCTGGGCGTGGGCCGGCAGCTCGGTAGTCAACCCGCGATTCTTGCGCCAACGGGAGGCGGCGGCACTGGTGACTACGGCTTCAAGCTGTATCCGCTGATCTACTCCGTCGGTCCCGATGGCGAAGGCGCCATCATGCTGCTGGGCGATTCGGCGGGTACCAACCCGTACAACTTTTATCTGTACAATGTTGACGGCAAGACCTACCAGCTTGGCTCAGCGATGCCCGACGACTCGAGTCGTGAGGGCGGCCGGTTCGACAACATCTACAACCATTACCTGGGAGGTCGATAATGCGTAGCCGTTCGCACCTCCCCGCCGCGGCCAGCCGCGGGGCGTTCACCCTGATCGAATTGCTGGTGATCGTGGGCATCGTCCTGTTGCTCACCATGGTCACCGTGCGGGCGGTGGTCCCCAATACCGAAGCCCGCCGCATCCGCGAGTCGGCCCGCCTGGTCGACCAGTTCATTCACGGGGCGCGGGCCCGGGCCATCGAAACGGGCCGCCCCTTCGGCGTGCAGATCGTACCCCGGGCCGACGGCAAGGCCTTCACGCTGGAATACATCCATGTGCCCGCACCTTACGCGGGCGACACGCTCGACGCCCGGGCAAGGATCGTTGGCTACAACCAAAACGACAAGACCGTCACCATTGAGTTGGACGACGTCGGCTGGCAGGGCCTGGTGCAGGCCGGCGACACCGTCATGCTGAACCACAGCAGCCGGATGTTCCAGCTCGTGACTGCCAGTCCCGGGCCGCCTGCCCAGTGGGTGCTAAGCCCCGTCGATGGCGGTTTGCCCCTGTACGCGGTCGGTTCCGAAGTGCCGTACAAGGTGCTGCGGGCTCCTGAGAAGGCCAGCGGTGAGCTGGAACTGCTCGAGCCGGCGGCGATCGATACCGCGGCTTCGACCGTGGGCGATCCCAATATCGTGCCGAGTGCGGGTAACATCGCGTTCCTGTTCTCGCCCGGCGGCTCGCTGATGAGCGCGAACACGCCGGAGACAGGCTGGCACCGGCCCAATGCGCCGCTGTACCTGCTCGTGAGCAAGGTCGAAAACCTGACGGCTGACGCCGTGCAGGATTTCGAGTCGTACTGGATTGCGATCAATCACCAGACCGGGCTGGTGGTCGCGGCCGAGAGCGCCGGTCCGGCCGAGATCAATAACGCGACGCTGATTAATCATCTGACCCATTCGCGTCTGCTGGTGAAGAGCAAGTTCACGTTGGGCAGCCGCTAAACGGTGAGCAGCCAGGCCCCCCGACGAAACAGAGCCACCCCACAAGAGGCAAGTATCCGCGAGGGGGAAACCGCGGAGAACAACGCTATGCGAAACCACTTCGGAACACGAGGTCGCTGGCGGCGAACCGGTCGCAAGGTTCGCCATGCGGACCAGGAACATGCCTGGGCCCCGCAACGCACGGCTCCCGTAACCTGGCGTGCCCGATTGCGGCGTGGCATCAGCCTGCTCGAAGTGCTGTTTGCCGTGTTCATTCTGTCGATGGGCATGCTCGGCCTGGGCGCGCTGATCCCGGTGGGCAACTACCAGGTGTCGCAGGGCCTGCGGTCCGATCATGCCGCCGCCTGCGCCCGGGCTGCCTTCCGCCAGATCGAAGCCTGTGGCCTGCTCAACAGCGATTTCTGGCGAGCTGCCCCCGGTAACCAGCCCGACTTTGTCAATAATGACACCCAATGGCCGACGTTCATCCTGGACCCGCTATTTCGGGCACGTGGCGGCCAGGCCGTCTATCCCAGCGATGAAGCGCCACTAAACATCGAGCGGCTCACGCTCACAAGAATGGAATATTCCACGGATAACGACGAGCGGCAGAAAGCGATTGCCCTGGCCGAAAGCATTTTCCGCTGGCGCGACGACCTGCCCGGCGGCGAGAACGGCGAACGGCCGGTGTTGATCGGCAGCGATCCTACGACATCGGTTTCGCCGCACGAAGGCAACTATTCGTGGATGGCGATGATTACGCCTTCGCCCCTGGAAAGCACGGTGGCCGCCAAGCTGGGCAATCCGGCCCAGGCCAAGCGGCTCATGTACAACGTGGCCGTGATCGTGTTTTACAAGCGCGAGATTGAACCCAACCCTGACGACGATAACCGCGAGTTTCCCCACAACGTACGCCAGCTTGAGCCGGTTGAATTCAATCCACTTACCCTGACGCTTGCCTTTGACTCGAGCGTCACGGCTGAGACCAAGATCGTACCCGGCCAGTGGATCATGTTGAGCCACCAAATCGTCAACGATCCGGACGACCTGGGTGGCACCACGCCCTATCATCGCTGGTATCGCGTGGTGAGCGCAGGCAATCGGTACCGGGCGACCAGTTCCGACGCCAATATTCCGCTGTTTGTGCAACTGGAAGGGCCGCCGTGGCCCGGTGCTGGTGTCCTCGCTACTGGCGACCTGCCGGCCGTCACCATTCACCAGGGCGTGGTCGGCGTGTACGAACGGACGATGGAGTTTGATCCCAATCGGCATTAACCGGCTGCCTCTTGCCCGCTGTGGCGCGTGGCTGCCGAAACCGTCACTATCATCAACCAATCCACAAGGCCAAGTATCCGCGAGGGGGACACCGCGGAGAACCACGATGCCGATGAACCTGCCAGCACGAGGTTGCTCGCCAAGCGCCGTCCGCCGGGACCGCTCTACGGACCGCGTGCGCGACGTTGCCTCCTGCTGTAGGATCCGATGCGCGGACCAATGGGCAGGCGTACCTGCGCTCTGGCGCGTACGTCTGCGGCGCGGCCTCAGCCTGTTGGAAGTGCTGTTTGCCGTGTTCATCCTGTCGATGGGCATGCTCGGCCTGGGCGCGCTGATCCCGGTGGGCAACTTCCAGGTGTCGCAAGGGCTGCGGGCTGACCATGCCGCGGCTTGTGCCCGGGCTGCCTTCCGCCAGATCGAAGCCCGCGGCATGCTCAACCCGAAGCTGTGGAGGAACAAGCCCGGCAACCCGCCCTCTTTCATCGCCAGCAACTCGGCGCAGTGGCCGACGTTCATGCTCGACCCGCTGTTCCTGGTCCGCGGCGGCGAAGATATTTACCCGAGGTCCGGCGGCCAGGCTCCCACGATGGGCCGGCTCACGCTGGTCGATATGCAGCACTCACCCGATAACATCCTACGGTTGCAAGCAATCGCCCGCGCGGAAAGTGTTTTTCGCTGGCGCGACGATTTGCGCGGTGGCGTGAACGGCGAGCGGCCGGTGTTCATGGTCGACAACGGCGATCTGTCGATTTCCGCGCACGAAGGCAACTATTCGTGGATGGCGATGATTTCGCCCTCGCTGCAGGAGAGCACTGTTGCCGCCAAGCTGGGCAATCCGGCGCAGGCCAAGCGGCTCATGTACAACGTGGCCGTGATCGTGTTTTACAAGCGGGAAGTGGAACCTGACGGAAACGACCGCGAGTTTCCTCGTAATGTCAGGCAGATCGTGCCGGAGGAGGGCGGCTTCAACCCGACGACGTTGACGCTGACCCTCGACACCAAACTGCTTGAGGATGTCAAGATCGTGCCCGGGCAGTGGATCATGTTGAGCCACCGGCTTAACAACGATCCGAGCGTGGGCGGGACCATTCCCTACCACCGCTGGTACCGCGTCGCGGCTGCGGGCAACCGCTTCCGGTCAGCCAGCGACGCATACAACATTCCGATCCACGTGCAACTGGAGGGGCCGCCTTGGCCCGTTGGCGCGATCGACGAAAGCTTGCGCTCAATCACTCGGCCGGCCGTCACCATTCACCAGGGCGTGGTCGGCGTGTACGAACGGACGATGGAGTTCGACCCCAACAATTTGTAATCGGCTTCGGCACGAGCCACCACCGTGCAGAAAGCAGTCTCCAATCAACTCATCAGCGGAGCGGGTCAGGACGAGGGGGGATTCGCTTCGCAAGGTACATATCGCCCATGAAAACCCAAACGCACATTTCCGCCTTGGCTCCCACATGCTCGCGGCGTCGACGCGGCGTCATCCTGTTGGTGGTGATGGGCTTTCTGGCCCTGCTGACGATGGTCGCCGTCACGTACGTGATTGCGTCACGCGAGTTCAAGATGACCGCCCGCGCGGCCACGGCTGCCGAGCGGTACGACACCGGCTTTCAAGAACAACTGGATCGGGCCTTCCGGCAGATCATCCGCGGCTCGCAGAACCCGTACTCGGCTGTCAGCATCCACAGCCTGCTGGAAGACCTGTACGGCAACGATGCCTACCAAGGCGTTGTGGCCAGCGCTACGTGGGACTCCGACGGCAAAGGTTGGCTGTTCGTGGATGTCGCGGTCAATCCTTCGGATTACTACACGGACCCGCGGCCCATCCCGCATTACTACACCGGTCGCGTGCTGACGTTTACAGACGGCCCGCTCCGGAATGCGTCGTTCCGTGTGATCAGCTACGAGCCCAACGGCTCGGGCTACCGCTTCGCACTGCTGCCGGTGACCGTGCCGGTCAATGTGACAGGAATGGTACCGGGTAGCGGCACCCCGTTCCTGGTGAACGGTCGCCCGCTGAACGGCTCGGGCTTCGGCTACAACACATCCACCGGCAACATCACCTCGGCGGCCCTGCTGCCCAACGCAGCGCATGCCGGTACCGACCTCACCCAAGGCGGCGCCGACGAAGATTACGACATCCCCGACTACAACAACTTCCACCTGGCTGCCCGGGTGTGGAACACCAACAACAGCTGCTGGGAAGTGCGATCGCCCTCGTTCTTCAATCCGGCACTGCTCAACTGGCACCGCGCGAACAACCCTGACGTTACCTCGTCTGACAAGGCTACGCGGGCCGAAGCCAAACGCAAGTTCATGCTGCGGCCGCTGGAGGAAGACCATCCCAATTTCACGGGCTCCAACCCATACCACGAATACCTGAACAATCTTGAACTCGACCGCGACGGCAACGGCATCCCCGATTTGATCTGGGATGTCGACAACGACGGCGACGGCCTGCCCGACAGCGTGTGGGTCGACCTGGGCATGCCGGTGCAGCTGTCGGCCGACGGCAAGTACTACAAGCCGCTGTTTGCCGTGTTGATCCTGGACATGGACTCGCGGCTGAACGTCAACACGCACGGCAGCGACCGGCACGTGGCCGAGTTGGTGCCGTTCTACTTCCCCGCGGCGGCGACGAACTTCGACTTCGGCCGGGTGGAATCGTACCCCGATGCCTCGAATCCACCGTTCCCCGAGGCAATGGAAGATACCTGGAACAACTACGTGCTTCCCGGTATGGGCGCCGGCCCGGCCGAGGTGAACCCGCTGCCGATCATCGACGCCGATGAGTTCAAGGCGCTGCTATTCGGCATCCGGTCCAACGGCCTGGTGGGCCGCTACGGCGAGTTGGACAAAGCTCCCACCGATCTGGCGAGCGGCGAGTTCCTGCGTGCCGGCTGGACGGACACCTGGCGCGATACGCCGACCACGATTTCGGGCCTGCCCCCCATCCGCAACGACAACAAGTACAATCTCGACGCATACGACGGGCAGAATCCTCGCCACCCGTGGGTGGACCTCGACGGCGACATGGGTGTGATGCTCACGTACGCCGGTCGCCCGATCAAGGCGCCGCGGCTCCAGCAGGGCTCGCACGCCGTGCCGCCGACGATCGGCTTCCGAAATGTGAACGTCGATCCGGATGACCGCGAGCATCCCTACCATCTCAATCCGTATCGCGAGGTCTTCAAGAAGGAGGCGAATCGCGCCGAGTGGGTCGATGCCCCGTTTTCGATGCGCGACGCCGAAGTGTTCCTCCGTCCGGCCGACGTCGATTCTTCGGCTTTGCCGCGGCGGCTGCTGGACTTGATTCCAACCGTGTTCGCTAGCGCCAAGAAGCGTGGCCAGATCACGGCCGAAAGCTACACAATCCCCGTGCCCACCTATGCGCCCACGCCGCTGATGCGGCAACTGATGCAGGACGAGGGCAAGTTGACCACCAACCTCTCGTTCCCCGAGTTCGTGTACTGGCGCATCCGGGTGGAATATGTCCGCCGTGGCGAAACGATCTCCGAATCCGCCGCTTGGGACCTGGTCAAGGACCTGTTCGCCAAACGTCTGTTCGCGCGAGAACTGATCCTGGGTCAGAAGTGGAATCCCACGCAAGGCGGCATCGATCGTACGGAATACGCCCGGCAGCTCTACATGCTGGCCATGTTGGTGCTGGACCTGCCCGAGACGCACAGCGACGCCTACGATCACGGCGTGGCCAAGCGGCTGGCGCAATGGGCGATCAACGTGGTCGACTTTGCCGACGACGACCGCATCATGACCGGGTTCGAGTACGACCTGAACCCGTTCTATGCCGACGGCGGCGCCAGCTCCACCTGGAATGTCGATAACGTGATCGGCGACGGCAGCCTCGACGATAACCTGGGCCACCGCGGCATCGCCTGGGGTGCCGAGAAGCCCGAGCTGCTGATTACCGAAACCTTCGCCTGCCACGACACGCGGACGGAAGACCTGGACAATGAGGACGTGGCGGTCGAATTGCGGGCGAAGCGCACCGCCCCGGTGAACCCGGACGACGACTTCGACCAGCGCCGCCGCCCGCAGGGCAGCGTGTTCCTGGAATTGTTCAATCCGGACCTGGCGACCGCCGTCGACCTGGATCAGTTGACGGGCAATGATGGCGACCCGGTCCGCACCCCGGTGTGGCAGATTCTGCTGGTCCGCGGACGCCCCCCCATCCTCGACGATAAAGAATACGGCCACCTGGATCCGACCTGGCCACGGTGGTCCGACGCCGAGCGCGTGGTCTGGTTCATTACCGAATCGCGGCTCAACGCCTATGTTCCCTTGACGATTCGCAACGCCGTCAACTTCAACGGCGTGAGCAGGCTGCGTTACTCCAGTTTGAGTGCGTTCAATCCGGCCGATCCTGACTACTACAACGAGCTTCGCCATTCAGGGGATGCAGCCTACTACGAGCAGCTCACGCGTTGGACGTTCCAGGTTCCGGCCGGCGGTTTCACCGTGATTGGGCCGCGCGTGCGCACGCGATTCGGACGCTCCGGCCCGGGCGGCACCAACAACAATCTGCTCACGATCCGCTTGATCGATCGCGATGACGAAACGCCCTGGACTCCCGATGCCGTGGTGGCCCACGTAGGCGGCTCGCCGCTGGAGTCGGTGATCGATCGCGATGCGTACTGGGTGGATTACCCGCGGCAGGATTACGATCACCGGGACGACGACCAGATCCGCCGCGTGAAGGGCATCGTGATCAACGCACCGCAGCCGTTGAACGTGACCGAGCCCCCTGACGGGTATCCGGAGGCCATGTTCACGACGCCCGATCCGGATGATCCGGCCATCCTGTATCGCGACGCCTACGGCAACGAGATGCAGGACAATCCCTACCCGGATGCCCCGTTCCCCATCGAAGGCGGGTTCTCGCGGATGGTCGGCACGTACGAAGAGGTCTTCGGCGTGTACCTGCAACGGATTGCCGATCCCAGCAAGCCGTTTGACCCGGTTACGAACCCGTACCTGACGGTCGACTACGCGCCGATGGACCTGCACGTGTTCAACGGCGAGACCGATTGGGAATACCTCATGACGCACGATCCGGACCAGGACGGCCGGACGATCGCGCTAAAATTCCAGACCCGCGAGCGCTGGGATCCCTCCGGGCAGTTCAACATCTGGCGGCAATCGTTCACGTCGCCGAGCCTGGCGAGTACGGGCGACCCGTTCAATCCGACCACCGAGCGTCGGCCGCACCTGTTCCGGCACAGCTTGGGATTCTTGCCCGGCTTCCGCAACAAGCCGGCTTCGCCGCCCGACTTTGAGAACCCCAACCACTGGTTTGCTCAGAACGGCATCTGGCAAGAAGGCCAGGCGTACGCGGCGTTTGACGTCCGCGACGGCGCCAACAATCTCCTGTACCGGGTCAACCTGCTGGGCTGGCCCAAGGCGCCCATCGTCGGCATGGCCCGCGATTACACGTCGACAACGCCGTGGTTCTACCCGTGGTTCGGCTGGTTCAACCGGCCTTACGTCAACCCGATGGAGCTGCTGCAAGTGCCGGCGTCGACGCCGTCGCGGCTGCTGTACGAGTTCCACATGGAGCCCGACCACAATGCCTACTCCGGGCACAATCCGTTCGTGGGCACCGATCCGCCTTATCGGCACCTGCTGAACTTCTTCCAGACCCAACTGACGGCCAACCCGTTGGTCCCCTCGGGGCTGCACCGGATGTTCGACTTCATCGACACGCCGTCGCGGTTCCACGGCTCGAAGCTGTTCGATGCCGAGGGCGATGCGCACCCGCTGTATCGCGATCCGGGCCGCGTGAACATCAACACGGTATTCGACAACGGCGATATCTGGGCTGCGCTGTTCAACCGGCCCGAGCGTAACAGCACGGTTGAAGCCCACTGGCGGCACACGTGGGAGAGCCGGCAAGGCTACGGCACGGGCACGGTGGGCCAGTTGAAGCTCCAGAACGATTCGCCGACGTTCTTCAACCGGCCGTTCCGGGCCTTCAACCATCAGCGGCAGAAGCCGTACACGGATCCGGATCCGGAGGACGAGCTGCACTCGACGATCTTCCGCAAGCATCCGGCGCCGGCTTCCACGGCCCGCCCGCTGCTGGCCAGCAAGACCGTGAACGATGCGTCGGATTCGATCCTGAATGCCAACCTGGCGTACATCGACGGCGACCGCCATCCGTTCTTCCGGTACCAGCCGCTGTCGCGTATCGCCAATAATTACGCCACCACCAGCAACGTGTACGCGGTGTGGGTGACGGTGGGCTACTTCGAAGCCGAGCCGGTTCGGCGGTCGACCGTCTACCCCGACGGCTTCCGGTATGGCAAGGAACTGGGCGCCGACACCGGCGACGTGGTGCGCCACCGTGGCTTCTTCATCTACGACCGCTCGATCCCGGTGGGCTTCCAACGCGGCGAGGATCTGAACTCCGACCAGGGAATCCTGATCCGGCGGATCATCGAGTAGCCGCGGTGACCTGAAGTACGATTGCGACAAATGCCAGAAGGCAGCGAGATACGTGCTCGCTGCCTTCTGTTTTGCGCACGCGGTTGCGATGGCAACCGTTGCTATGTTGCGGCCATGGTCCAAACAGGGCAGGGGAGCCTTACGCGCCGCCGGCGGTAAGCAGCTTGGCCAGCGATCGGGCCAACCGGTCCAGCGCTGAGCGGTCGGGCAAGGTCACGGTGAGTTGCTGCCTGCCCGAGGCATCCTCCTGCACACACGCGGCCAGGCGGCTCCGCAAGTGTTGGGTCAGTTCCGCGGGCGGCTCGGCGTTGCCGGTACCGTCTTCGATCAGCTCGCCCAGGAAATGGAACGCGGCCCCCAGAAGTTCGCCGCCGGCCGCAGCCACCCGCTGCTGATAGGCCTGTCGCCGGGCTTCTTCCTGCTGCTGGCGCTGGAGCGATTCTTCGCTGGGCATCTCGGGCCTGGTGCCCAACAGCACTTCGAGGCGGCGTTTGAGTTCCTCCATGCCGCTGGTCACGTCCACGCGATCGATGCCCGACTCGGCGTCGAGCGCCGCCAGGGCCAGGTCGGCCTTGCTCGACAGCGTGGCCAGCAGCTTTTCTTCCAGCGTGTCTTCCGTCACCAGCAGGTACACCTGCACCGGCTGCTGCTGGCCCATGCGGTGAACTCGGGCAATCCGCTGCTCGAGCACGGCCGGATTCCACGGCAGATCGACATTGATCACCGTGTTGGCCGCCTGCAAGTTCAGCCCCGTGGAACCGGCATTGGTGGTGATGAACAGCCGGCGGTTGTCGTCGCGCTGGAACTCATCGACCAGTTGCAGCCGCCGGTTCTGGGGCACCGAGCCGTCGAGCCGCACATAGCCCAGACCTCGCTGGATCAGCAGCGGCTCGATCAGATCGAGCATTCGCTTCCACTCGGAGAAGAGCACCACCTTACGGCCTTCTTCGGCAAACAGGTTGTCGATCAGCCGGGCCAGCTCTTCCAGCTTGCTCGATGAACCGGGCTCCTCCTTGTTCACCAGGATCGTGCTGTTGGCGGCCAGCCGGCAATACAGCAGATGCCGCTGAAGCCGCAGCAGGTCCATCTCGGTGAGGTGTTTCTTGTTGGCGATGCTCAGCACGGTCTGCATGTGCGAAGCATGCAGCACCTTCTGCTCCTCGGTCGGAGCCACGCGGATGATCTCCACGCTGCGCGGCGGCAGCTCGCTCAATACGGAGCCGCGCGTCCGCCGCAGCAGGATGGGCTTGAGGTTCTCGCGCAGCTCGCCCAGGTTCTTGTACCCCAGCACCTTGCCGCGTTCGTCGACGATGCGGTGCCGGTGGAAGAACCGAAACGCGGGTGCCAGACGGCGATCGTCGATGAACTGCACCACCGAATACAGTTCGTCCAGCCGGTTCTCCAGCGGCGTGCCCGATAGCGCCAAGGCAAACGGCGACTTGAGCGCTTTGACCACCTGCGAGGTCTTGGCTTCCCAGTTTTTGATCCGCTGGGCTTCGTCCAGAATGATCAAGTCCCACGACACCCGTTCGATCTCGTGGATGTCGCGGAGCACCTGCTCATAATTGCAGATGGTAAAGAAAGCGTCGTTGTTGTATTGGGCGCCGCGTTCTTCGGCATTGCCCAGGATCAACTGGCACGGCCGATCGGAGAACCGCTCGATTTCCGCCCGCCACTGGCTCTTGAGCGAGGCAGGGCAGATCACCAGCACTTTGCGGATCTCGGCCTCGCGCGCCAGCAGCTCGGCCACGCCCACCGCCTGGATTGTCTTGCCCAGCCCCATATCGTCGGCCAGGATCGCGCGGCCGGCTCCCACAGCGAACGCCACGCCATCCAACTGGTACGGCAGCAGCTCCACCTTCAGCAGGCTCGTCCTCAGCGGATGGTTGGCCGGGTCGCGGCGGATTTCCGCAATCTTGGCTTCGATGCGTGCCTGGTACAGCCGCTGCTGGATGAACTCTTCGGCATCGGGATAGATCAGCACGTCGTGGCCCAGCTTCTGCAACCGCTGAATACGGCGCATCAGATCGGCGATGTCGGTGATCGGCCGGTCCTGAATCGGCTCGACCACGCTGCGAACCTCGTCGGACATCAGGGCAGGGCACTCCAGCCGCAGCTCGATCTCCGGCCCATACCTCAGGTGCAATGCCAAGTGAGGACTCAAGTACGGTTGCTGCAGCTCCTCGGGACTGAACCGCTGCTTGAGCCGCTCGATCGCGTGCAGCAAATGCTTGCAGGTGCCCAGCGTGTTGGTCCGAAAGTCGGGGCAACTGCAATAGCTCTGGCCGCGTTGCAGGCCGCGGATCGCCACGCGATAGGTCTTGCCCGACTCCGGATTGGTGATCGTGTAATCGGTCCAGGGCGTGCTGGGGTCCGCCGAGCGCAGCATCATGCGTTCGTTACGTGCCCGTTCTTCGCGCTCGCGGATCGCCCGTTCGACCAGCTCTTCCTCGCTGAGGTTTTCCAGCGGCACATCGGCAGGCGGCGGGGCAGCCAACCCCAGCAGCATTTTCTCTTCGAGGATCAGCGATATGGCGGCCCCGATATGAACGCACATGTCATCGCACGCGGCGCATTCAAAATGTAGCCGCTGCGGATCGGACGCCGTGAGTGTGATGGTGACCACCGGATCGACGCGGCAGGCCCAATCGGGCACCGTGATGCGCAGCACGTCGCCGGAAAAGCGGACATGCTGGGTCACATCGAGCGAGAAACCGCTGCCTCGCTGGATCAGTTGCCGGCCGCGATCACCCAGCAGTTGGCATGCTTGCAGGAAGTTGAGCTGGCTCAGTCGATCCTTCAAAGTGAGGTGGCTGGTTGGCTTGCTCGCCATCCCAAGTCTCCATGCAATTCAAGCGGTGTGCGGGGGCGCAGGGCCGGCAGCGCATCCCCCTGGCCAGTCGCCAGCCAGGGGGCGCGTGAATCGGCCGCGTGCCACTTGGGCCGGTCGCCGGTTACAGCGTGGGGCCGATGCTCCAGGGGCAGAACTCCTCCTCGCCGATGCCGTGCAGCTCGCTCTTGGTCTTGCGGCCGCTGGCGACCTCGAGGATCAGTTCGAAGATCTGCCGGCCGACTTCCTCGACCGGCGTGCCGGCCAGAATCACCCCGGCATCGATGTCCATGTCGTCGATCATCCTCTCATACATCGGCGTATTGGTGGCGATCTTGATCGACGGCACCGGCTTGCAGCCGTAGCAGCTTCCCCGGCCCGTGGTGAAGCACACAATGTTTGCTCCGCCGGCCACCATGCCGGTGATGCTCGCGGGGTCGTAGCCGGGCGTATCCATCACAACGAAGCCCCGCGTATCGACGGGCTCGGCGTAGCGGTACACGCCCGACAGCGCGGCGTTGCCGCCCTTGGCGACCGCCCCCAGCGACTTTTCATAGATAGTGGTCAGGCCGCCGTCCTTGTTGCCCGGCGAAGGATTGTTGTCGATCTCGGCCCCGAACATGGCCGTGTACTTTTCCCACCAGCGGATGCGTTCGATCAGCTTTTCGCCGATCTCGCGAGTTTTCGCCCGACGGGCCAGCAGGTGCTCGGCCCCGTAAATCTCGGGCGTTTCCGAGAGGATGCTGGTGCCGCCAGCCGCCACCAGCATATCGCTCGCCACGCCCAGAGCCGGGTTGGCCGTGATGCCGGAGTTGCCGTCGGAACCGCCGCACTCCAGCCCCAGGATCAATTCGCTGGCAGGGATCGGTTCGCGCCGTACATCGTTGCAGCGGGGCAGCATTTCAGCAATCGCCTTCAAACCGGCTTCGATCGTACGCTGCGTACCGCCGCACTCCTGGATAGAAAGCACGACCGACGGCGGCGCGTTGGGCCACTGGATCTGGACCAGGCCGCCTTCGTTCAGCAGGTATTGCAGAGCGCCGGTTTCGCAGCCCAGGCCGATGAGCAGGTAGCCGGCCACATTGGGATGCTTGGCAAAGCCGGCCAGCACGCGCGTAAGCTGCTGGTGATCCTCGCCGGCGTACTGCATGCCGCAGCCAGCCTTGTGCGTGAGCGGCAGGATGCCGTCGATGTTGGGGTACTTGCGCAGCAACTCGTCCGGCACCCGCTGGGCCAGGTACTTGCTCACCGAAGCCGAACAATTCACCGACGAAATGATGGCGATGTAATTGCGCGTGGCCACCCGACCGTTCGGCCGACGATAGCCCAGGAAGGTGCGGCCTTCGATCGGATCGGGGTCGGGCGGAACCGCCGTGGCGAACTCGTAGTTCTGATGCAGTTCGCCAGCCGAAAGATTATGCGTGTGGACCCAATCGCCAGGGCTGATGTTGGTCGTGGCATAGCCGATGATCTGGCCGTACTTCAACACCGGCTCGCCGCGCGGGATCGCCCGCACGGCCATTTTGTGCCCTAGCCGCACGTCGGCCGTCGCTCGCACCGTGTACGGTCCGGCCGCGATCTCGCTGCCCGAGGGGACGAGCCGCGTGGCTACGCAAATGTTATCGTCGGGATGCAGAAAGACGGCACTAACCTGGGCAGCGATCGACATAGAAGTTCAGACCGGCGGGGTTGAGGCGAAGCAGCTAGAACGTGGGCCAATCCACTCCCGCAGCTTAGCGGTCAATAGGCCCAGTGTCTATGTACCGCTGGTGCCGCCATGCCAGCCCAGGCGGGTGCGTGAGCCGGGGCGAGATGGTCAGCGGAAAAGCGGGCGGTTGCAATCAGCCTTCGTCGACCAGCCGCAATTGCCAGCCACGGTCGCACCAAGGGCAGAAAGCTCCCGCAATCGCCGCCAACAATGGCCGCACCGGCGGATACGCAAAGGCCCGCCCACAACCAGGACAGTCTTGCAGGGGCCAACGATCGGCCGGCCCGGGCGGCACCTGGGTAGGGCCCGCAACCACGATCATCGTTTTGCCGGTGATCTCGCTGCCCTCGGGCAGGCTGCTCCAGAGTTCCAGGAACTGTTCGCGAGAGAGCCGCCGGTGGGGTCCAAACTGGGGATCGTGCAGACAGATGGCATCGGTCGCCACGGCCGTCACCACGGCAAAATGCCCCAGCTTCGAGTCGGGAGCCAGGCGGAAGTTGACGATCGTAGGCAAGCCGGCTTCCCGCGCGGCCTGCAATGCCTGCCACGGCTGCGCCGCTTGCACAACCGCAGCATCGAGCCCGGCGTGGTGCAAGTCGACCGCCAGGCGATGACACCGGGCGTAACGGCCACCGCGTCCGTCGGAGGTGGCAATTCGTGACCAGACCAGGTGGCACTCCAGCAGGTCGCGCTGCGACAACGAAGGCAGAGCGTGCTGCGCCGGCGTTGGAGCAGCAGAGCCGTCTGGCGACCGTGGACTTGCGTCGCGTTCACCGGCCCAATAGCGATAGATCATCAGCAATGAAGCCGCCCCGCACATGCGATTGTGCTGCACGTCGGGCTGCCGCACGTACGGGATGGGCAAGGGCTCAATCATACGTGCGGTTATCGCAAGATGGCTGCCAGGGTCAAGTGGCTCAAGCAAGTTTCAACCCCTGGCAGTTTAACGGCCCCAAGCATGATGGGCGTCTCTAACGACGGCCGTCCCGTGGATCATGGTGCCAATCCCAGTCCTCCCACGCTTCACGAATGGTGGAGCCATCGTCGTCGGACTTGGGACGCCCAAACCGGGCCAGCAATTCCTCGCGCAACCGAAAGCTCGGGACAACTTCGATGGCAACCTGCTTGGACGGCTTCGCTGCCCGGGCCACCGTGGGCTCAGCTGCCGCCTGGGCTGTCAGTTCCTTTAGCAAAGCGCGGCGTCTCTCCAGTTCCGCCTGCTTCTGGCGAAGTGCTTCCCGCTGAGCTTCCAGCTCCGCCATCGCTTGGGGATAGGCTTCAAGCAGGTTATTGAATTGCTCGTCCGTGAACTTGATGACCTCGGCAAGCTGCTGCTTCAACGGGCCGTTGTCGGCTTTCTCGAGCACGTCGCCGACAATAGCGCGGAACTGCCGATAGTCGTTGCAAAATTCCTCGAAACTTGGAGCGGACATCGGACGCTTCCTTTTGGCCAGTTCAAGGATTCTGTGAGCCAACCTACGGCAAGCACCCTACATCCCTATTGCGTGGTGCCTGTTCCCAATGCATCGCGGCGATGTCCCAACCGAGGTTCACCAGGTCCCGATACGGTGCCTGCCTTCATTCCGCCGGACAGTGCCTGGCGTCCCGAGTGCAAACAGCTCCAATGAACTCGCCGCCCGATCCGCGTGCCGCATCCTCCCTTTGCCGCCGAGCGCCGCAGCCCTGCCTAGGCCAACGCTTGAGGAGCCAACATGCCGCAATGGTTGCGTTCGCGAACACCAACTGGCTGATAAACGCACTGCAACGAGGTATTCTTCGACGGCTTAACCAATCTTGACCAAGGCGCCCGCCAGGCTGGCTTCGGCTGTTCCTTGGAGGCTGAGTTCCATCCCCTGGCAACTGCACGACATCGTGGAACCGCTCCCGACGTTGATCGTGGTGCCGTTCAAGGTGACGCCGGTCGCCTGCATTTCCAGCTTGGACTCGCCTACCGATAGCGTGATGCCTTCGGGCGTCATTTCGAGTTTCGCCAGGCCGATACTCAACACCAGCGACTCACTGGTCATCTTGATTTGCGGTCCGACATCCGGTGGAGCGACCAGCATCGTCAGGCTGGGCGGAATCTGCGTCAGCGTGATCTCGGCCGCCGGTGCCTCCTTCACTCCCTGGAGAATTGTGATACTGCTTTCCGGTTCGAGGTTGTTGTTCACGATCTCAATCGTGCCGCCGGTGACCGATGCTGCCACGTTGACAAACGTGGGCTGTTCCGCCCCGGCCTGCACCAACACAGCCTGGGTGCCGAAGATATCGACCACACCGTTGCACGAGGTTTCACCGCCCCCCACCGCCCAGAGGCTCGTCCTGGAAGCGGCCCCTAGCTGGCCCTGAGAGACGATTTCAATATCGCCCGTGATATACCGGTTAAGATCCCCTTCCAAAGAGACGCTATCGTCCGTCGACACTTCTTCGTCTCCTCACCCATGTGCTTATGTGGTTCGTTCTCGCACGTCGTGGCGATGATTCCAGCCGTGCATATCAACGCACACCCAACTCCCCATGTGTTATCCTGGCCGCGTTTATGAATCACAACATCACCGTTTCGGCAGAGCGACGTTGGCGGACAATGTTTTAGCGTGTGCTGAACCTCACTTTTCCCCGTTCTCTTCCTCACCTTCGCCTTCACCCCCACCTTCGCCTTCACCTTCGCCTTCCCCCCCATCTCCGCCTACGTGTTCACCTCCGACCTCGCCAGAGGCTTCACTGTTCTTGCCCTTCATAAGCCCCAACGCACGCGCTAACCGAACTAACGCAGTCTCGACCTGGTCTGTATCTTTCTCAAGCAGCGCAACCTGCCTTAAGAGTTCTGTAAGCAGAGCTTGTGCTCTGTCACCGACAAATTGAAACGGTGCTGTGGCCCACACGGGATAATCGTTGCCGCTATGGTTCTTGATCTGAGCCATCACCACGCAAACGATATCGCCGGCCATTTGAACGCCAACGGCCAAGACAACCAAGAGTGCCTCGATGCCGAATAACCTTTTGTCGTAAGCGCTACTGCACTGCACTTCGAGTTTTCGGCCGCGAAAAACGGCCAGATTGTCGCCGTATCGCAAATGACTCCCCGGCCCAACCGTCATGCCGTTATTGCCGCGCAATCCGTTCGCGAAAGCGAGCACACCTGCACCGCTTGCACCTAGCACCTTTGATATCTTCGCTGTTAGTTCACCGTACCCGGGAATCGCGTCCTCCAGTGCCCCAACAGGATCAACGACAAACACATTGCGGGCACCAAACACAACGCGCGTGGTATTGTCGCCAGCCAGCACGCTACTGATGGTGCTGCCCAGCGCATGGCTCTGCGAAGCAGGGCTCATCAACATCTGATACCGCGGGGTATCGTGCTTTAGCCCATGTTCAAGCCCCAGCCCAAGCCACTCCAGCAAGCCACCGCCACCGCCACTCGTCTCAGGCCGGCTATCCCCGTCGGCCTCCGTCTTATTGTTGATTTCCTCTGCGGCTCGGCCGCTTGACGCCGCTTCAATGTCGCCAGACGCTGCGGAACGGTCCGTTTCACCGCCGCCGCCCCCGGCTCCCTGAAGCAACGGATGCACGATATCGATCTTGGTTTCCGCCCTGTTTTGAGGGGCGATGGTCTTCGACATCGGCGACGGTCGCAGCCTTGGCCGATCAGGTACGACCCCAATTCCAGACGTGGCGCAAGCGATTGCGCCATCAGGTGCAGCGGCTGTTGTCGCTCGCCATGACGACTGAGCGTCCTTGCATGGCGTGGCGTTACCGTGTTGGGGTCGCACCGTGTCTCCAGACGGCGTGGCTGGTCCGGCGGAAATGACATCGACGCATTGCAACATCATCCGACGCGGCACTGGGGAGCCATCGCTATCGTGAATCTTCGCCGTACGCGGTGCGTTCCATGTGCAATCGACGGCCATATGCACGTTCCCCTTTCCTGAAATGCAACAGCGTACGGCAGTGTGCGCGACGGATCGAGAAGCAACCGCTACATAACAGCTGCTCAGAGAATCAGCATCGACGGGTGCGACAGTGCGCACGCCGAGCCGCACATCCCGGGTTCAATGGAGATCCCGGCTAGTTCCCGTGACGAGATGCCTTTGCGGCTAAAGAACAGCAGAAGCAAGGTGTATATCAGGATGCCCCGATTGGTTCGTGCGATTACGGGATCGCAGCAGATCGATGCGGCACGCCCGCATGGCGCCAGATTATGGCAAGGCGCATCGCGATCGCAAGCATTTTTGGAAACGCCGTGGCAGAAAATCGGGCAATCGGTACATGTCCGTTGCCACAGCAAGCTCTGACGACGGGGCTTTAACGTCGGCGTTTCGGATACGTGTCCATACCGCTGCGCATGCTATCGCATCCTATGAAGTATCAAGACTTAAGCGCAGCTATATGCGTGCCGCACGTTCGCCGGCGGCACGACCGGAGGGCCCAAGAAAGGTTCAACTAGCTAAGCCCGCTGGCCAATCCTCCTGGCGCAGGGTTACTCGTTCTTGCCCTTGCCCTGATCCTTATCCGGCTTCTTTTCCTTTTCCCAATGGTCCCAGTCCCAGTCTTCCCACACTTCGCGAATAGCCGGGGTGACGGTTTCCTTCTTGGGACGCCCGAACCGGGCCAGCAACTCCTCGCGAAGCCGGCTACCCAGCTTGGGATCGATGGAAACCGGCTTGGGGGGCGCCGGGACCTTGGGGATCGGCGGTGCGGCGGCCACCTGTGCGGCCTCTTCCTTCATCGCATTGATGCGCGCCTGCTGCTGCCGCAGTTTCTGGACGACTGCTTCCTGACGTGCCTGCAGTTCGGCCCGGGCCTGGGGATAGACGGTCAGGACCTCGCGGAACTGCTCGTCGAGCGCCTTGACGGCATCGGAAAGCTGTTGCTTCATCGGGCCATCGCTGGCCTTTTGCAGGACGTTGCCGACCATCGCGCGGAACTGCCGGAAGTCGCCGCAGAACTCCTCGAAGGTTGGAGCTGGCATCGTACGATTCTCCTTGCTGACGCTTCAGGAGGGAGGGCACCGTAGCCGAGGGATCGCCGAGTTTACTCAGACTGGATGGAAGCCAAGTCCCAATGCATGGGTTCGGCGGCTACGTCCAGGCCCAACTTCACAAAGTACTGGTACAGTTCGCGGCTCCGATCAAACGGCTGGCTGTTGATGGCCAGGCTGAGTGTCGAAGCCAAAGTCTGCGACGACAGGTCGGGCGGCGGCAACACCTCGGGCAGATTGGGCAGCGACATGCTGCCTTCGCTCCAGAAGGCGGCAAACGCCAGCGCGCCCACGGGATGTCGACGCCCCAACGCTTCGCCCGCGGCACGGACGGCGTAGCGATTTTCTTCGGTCGGATCTTCCACCCAGCGGACCAGCGCCGCCAACGTGGCATCGACGGCGGCCGGCGGCTCGGGCCGGTACACGTGCCACAGGGCCAGGCACCCCCACCAGATGCGTTGCCGCGGCGGCAACCACCGGGCCAGGAACTCCACGGCATCGGCCGGGTCGCCATCGCGCGCCAGCAAGGCCACAAAGGCCGCCGGCTTGATCGCCGCCGCAGCCTTCTGCGGATCCTTCGAGCTCGCAGCTTCGTTGAAGAGCTTCATCGCTTCTTCGCTGGGCTCGTAGCGCTGCAACACGGCGGCAACGCGAGATTCAATGGTTTCTGCTCGACTCATTGCAGCACCTGATGCGCGAACAACGAGGGGGAATCGTTCAAGCCGGTGCCCACGCCCAACGAGGTCGCGTGCGGACCGTGCAACGGGTGCTCACCTACGTGCAGCACCTGGAGACGTTCGCAAAGCTGCGGGGCGTCCACCGGGGTTCGGGGATTGGCAGGCCGATCAGCGACGGTGCCCGACGGCGTCCACAGCAGACGTCCGGCGGCCACCTCCAGACCGATGGCCAGGTAATGGTGATAATGATCGTGATAATGTACCGGGTCGCGTTCCATGGCGGCCGCCTGTACCGCGGCGTTCACCAATTGTGCAGCCAAGCCAACCGGGGCAGATACGTAAGGCTGATCCGCAGCCGTGATGCTGCCGCCGCTCGAGAACACCGCCATGGCCAACGCGCCGGGCGAAGTGCGAACTCCCAGTACGCGACCAAAGTGCTCGCAGGTTCGGCGATGCGTTTCGCAGGGCAGTTGCACCCAGTGGACGATCGCTTCCAGGGCCGACTGGCGCGTCTCGTCGGTCTTCGACTGCTGTGCATCCCACACGCACAAGCTGCCCCACCAGATGGCCACGCGGTTCGGCAACAAGGTCGGCAGCACCGTCAGGGCGTCGCTGGCCAGGTTCTCATCACGCAGACGACGAACAAACTCCTGCGGCGAATCGCAGCCCGGCAAACACTGCCGCGCGGCTTCACTGATCGAGAGCTCGTTCAATCGATTGCGAACGTTCGCGTCCATGGATTGCCGTGGAAATCGCTTGGGGGCCGCCAGCCCCAGTGTCGCCTGCCAGGTGAACCGTTAAACTTTGCCGGTTACCCATGCCGTGCGGATCAGGCAACCAGGAGCAAAGGCGGCTTGTTGATAAAGCAGGCAGGCTCGTGCCTTGTTATGGATCGGGTAAACCTCTGATCACATACACAAACTGCGCATAATCGCCGGTTATGATGGCTGTAGCGCAGGGGCCCTCCTTATGAGCCGTATCGTAGATAGTGGTTGTTACGGCGTTTCTGGCGGTAGCGTCAATTGATCAATACGTTTGGCGCGCCCATGCCAATCTTCCCGCCGTGAGACGTGGGATCCCCCATCCGCGCCGCAGGTTTCTTGCTGATCAGTACTTTGGTTGATCCCATGACGATGGTGGCGGGGGGGCCTACACACGCAGCACTGTCACCGAGCAGAGCAGCCGGCAGCTCGCAGATCAATACTGTGGGCGAACCGGGCCCCGTGATCGGCCCACCAACGTGCGGAATCGGGGGCGTACCGGGCGTCTGCGCTGGGCAAATATGCATATCTGTAAGGCGAGCCGCGGGAGGCATAACCGTTTCTCTCACCTACGCGTGAATGTGAACACTTGTTCTCTGGCCGGAAAACAAAATTCGCAAGTTGGTTCGGCGGGTGAACTTGCCTGGTTCATCAACCAATACTAATCAGGCTGCCCGAGACCTCGACCATGCCCGATCCATCGACGGTGACGAATTGGGCCTTATTGACCACTTCGAGCGAGTCGCCGCTGCCGATGTTGATGATCTTGCCGTTGACCGTAACGCCCAGGTTGTTGATCGTGAGGGACGAGGGCCCCACCTGCAAGGTGATGTCCAGCGGCGTCATCACGAGCTTCGAGGCGCCGATGCTCATCGTCAGCGACGCTTCCGTCATCTCGAAGTGCGGTCCAAGGCCCTTCAGCACGTCCATCGTGAGGCTGGGCGGCGTCTGCGTGAGCTTGATCTCCGCGCCCAGCTCAGGCGGTCCCTGGCGGATATGAATAAAGCTGTTCGGACCGAAGTTGCCATTGACGATCGCGATGCTGCCGTCGGTTTCCGAAGTGGCCACACTGACATAGGTGGGGGTGACCTGTCCAGCCTGCACAATCACCGACTGAGTGGCATAGATATTGACCATGCCATTGTTGGCAGCCTCACCGCCGCCCATGGCCCAGACGTTGGTGACCGAGGGCGAGCCGTCGTCACTGGACGATTGCAGGTTGATGTCGCCGACGACGAACCGGTTGTAGTTTCCGGTCAGGTACCGATTGTTCTCCGCTTGGACCTGCTCGGGGCCGACGTCCTCTTCCACCACCGCATCCAGGCCCGATTCAACTCGGCGCTCGGCATCTTCGAGGATCTGCGGAACTGCGTCGTTGTTATCCTCACCCTGCACCAGCAAGCCGGCGCCCTGGTTGGCCAGGTTGACCGCCTGGTTGGCGTTTTGCTCGGCGTGCGTGATCTCGGCAACTTTCTTCTCCAGCTCCTGAAGGAGAGCCTGTGCTTTCGTACCAGCGAAGTTGGAAAGCAGCGTTGCCCAGGTTGGATACTCTTCGCCGTCGTCGCTTTCGGAGTTCGTGGGTTTGGCCATGATGGCCGCACAAAGATCGCCCGCGATGTAGATCAAAGCCGTCAGGGCGACCATGGCTTTCGCCGCGTAGCTGAAGTACTTGCCGGCAGCTGCGGTGGTAAAGATGCTGGAAGTCTCGTAGCTGAACTCTTTGCCGCGACGCACGTTCAAGGCATCGAAGTACTGCAAACAGGTGCCCGGCCCCACGGTCAACGTGTTGCTGCCGCCCAACCCGCTGAGAATGGCAGCCGCAATCCCTGTTTTGAACCCACCTGGCAGCAGGCCGAGGATGATCGCCTCGGGATCCACGGTCACGCAATTCTGCGAACCACAGAACACCCGGTTGTTGTTGTCGCCGAATAGCGTGCTGTAGGTCACGCTGCCCAGGTAATAGGCTTGCGTGCCCGGCAGCAAGCTCTTCCAGAGCTTCTTGAAACTGCTGTCCTCGGGCGAACATTCAGCAGCCAACGACACCCAATCGATGATGCCGCCACCGCCGCCGCTTGACGCGAACAGCACGTCGCCAAAATACGGGGCTTTCTCAAGCTTGTCTTCGCCGCCGCCACCACCGCCGCCGCCTATTCCCATTGGCAACACGCCAAAGACTTCAATCTTCGGACCAAACGTGCGCTGGAAGTTGGCGGATTCGCTCGTGATGCACTGGTGCGTTTCCGAATGGATATGCACGTGCTCGTCGCCGGGCGCGTCGTAGAAGATCATGCAATTGAAGTTCTTCGAGGGATCGCCGCCCACCGAACACGACTTGAAACCGCAGGCGGAAGCCAGCTTGGGCATCTCCAAGGGCGGCATGTTATGCGCGTTGTACACGCTGCCCACCACCACTGGACGATCGGGGTCGCCCTCCAGGAAGCTCACCAGCACTTCATGGCCGATCCGCGGCCAGAAGAAGGCTCCCCAGCCCTGGCCGGCCCAGGGCTGTGCGACCCGCAGCCAGCACGAACTGTTGCCGTCGAACTTGCCTTCGCGATCCCAGTGGAACTGCACCTTCACGCGGCCGTAGCAATCGAGGAACAGTTGATCGCCGGAGGGACCAACCACCGTGGCCGTCTGCAGCCCGGCAATCCGCGGCCGAGGCGTGACGCGCTTGGGACGGAACGCCAATCCTTCGGGCAAACAGGTAAAGCGATTTTCGTAGCGGAACCCTGTGGCGTTGCGGTCCGACTGGTAGCTGCTGGGCAGCTCGGCGCGGTGTTCAACCTGCACCAGCAAGTACTTGCCGTCGGCATTGGGGTGCCGCTCAAGCTGGAACTTCAAGCCCGGGCACATCGACGACACGTTGCTCTGCCCGGAGATTTCCAGCGAATGCGCGGCCTGGGCTTCGATGATCACCTTGGCCGTCTGCATGTTGTCGGTGTAGATGTTCTGCAGGTCCGCCGGGCGCTGCGCGCCGCCGGGATCGATGCCGTCGTACCGCTGGGAATAGCGGCCGGGAAATTCGTAGATCTCAAGCATCTCTTCCGTGCCGGGCAGATGGTGGGTGATTTGCCCGACCTGGACCGTCTGCTGAACCGTCGCCTGGGCTTCCAGGTTCTTGCCAGGCAGTTGGAAATGGTAATCCCACAACGTGACCTGGCTGGCGCAAATCTCCTGACGTTTACGCCACGCGAACACGCACGCGCTTTCGCGAAGGCCACCTTCGATCGGGTCGAAGATCACGCTGGAAATGCCCGGCAAATCCTTGAGCTGGTAAGGCCCGTCGGTAATCACCAGCGTGTGCTTGTCCTGCTCGTGACGGAAGTAGTAGAAGATGCCTTCTTCTTCCATCAGCCGGCTGGCGAAGGCAAAGTCGCTTTCCTGGTACTGCACGCAGTAGTTGCGGGCGTGGTATGTGCCCGACAACTCGAACGCGGTCGTAATGCCGTCGAACACAACGGCCAGGATCTCAGGTATGGATTTCTGCTGGAAGATCCGGCTGCGAAACCGCTTGGTGGTGAGCCACAACTGCGGCACGATCTGCGCCTTGTACGACGTGAACTCGTTGTCGCGCAGCCCCTCTTCAAATGACCGCACGATGCCGTTGAAGTACCGCGTTTCGCCCAGCGGGCCAGACAACTCAACGGTTACTGACTGCCCGAGGATCTTGCTGAAATCCACGTCGGTGTAGCGCGGTGCCAACAAGTCCAGTTCGAAGTTGAACAGTTGCGAGAGCCCCTCGATGCCGGAGAAACCAACCGGCAGCACCGCGTCATCACCCAGGGGAGTCTTCACCCGAAGCGGTCGGTTGAACTGCGAGTAGATAGCCATGGGCCGTGTCGATTCAAACGTGGAAGGTACCAGCCGTCCCGGTTATGAGCCGAGCACCCCAGGAACGTTGGCGCGTACCTTGGCAGGTCAGCAAAGCAGGGGAGGGCGATGCGGCAGGGCAGGAAGCCGCACACCCGGGGGGCGTGAGAACCCTGGTAAAGTTTTCGGATTGGGCAGATTTCAAAGCCCAGAAAAAGGTCGACGGCGATGTTTAAATTCGGGCGAATGTCGACCGGTTTTGGCGATCGCGCGGGCAACACCGGTAGTAACGGTGTTGCCGCTTCGTAGTCGCTTAACGGCAGCACGCAATCGCGCGTAGGTTCACTGCGTTACGCGCACGACGCAACAGGCTCGATGTGCGCCGTCCCGAATAGGCAAGCAAGAAAGGCACCCGCTTCACAAACCGAGCGCGGTGCTGCTCTGCCGAACGCAAGATGAAGATCAGGTGCCGCTGTGTTCTTTAAGCTGATCGCCCGCAGGTGGTACGTGTCGCCCGATCGCGACACATTGCGATAACGGGCGCACGGAGCCGGTGTCGCTAGTTCTGTCCGTCCCAATGATCCCCGTGCCAGTCCCAATCTTCCCACACTTCGCGGATGGCTTGGTCGTCGCCCTCGGACCTGATCCGGCCGAACCGGTCCAGCAATTCCTCACGCAATCGCACACCGGGAATGACCTCTATGGAAGCCGGCTTGCGCGGCGTGGCTGCCCGGGGAATCTTGGGCTGAGCGGCTGCCTGCGCGATCTGTTGCTGCAGGGAGCCGAGCGTTGCTCGCTGCTCTTGGACCTTCTGAAGGACGGCCGCCTTGCGGGCCTGGAGGTCCGCCATCGCCTGCGGGTAGAGCTCCGTGAATTGCGCAAACTGCTGGTCAACGAACTTAATGAGGTCGGCCAACTTCTGTTTGAGCGGGCCATCTTCCGCCGTCTCCAGCACGTTGCCGGCGACAGCGCGAAACTGACGAAAGTCGGCGCAAAACTCCTCAAAGCTGGGAGCAGGCATCGGGATGATTCCTCAATGGCTGATTTCGAAAGAAAGGTTCGGCTTGTTCGCCGTGCATCGCCTGATGTACCAGACCTGTTGCCCCGGCAGCTGGAAGCACACTTCGCGGGCAGCGCGACATCGAGGGGATGGTCATGGTTAACGGGACCGCATCGATGTCTGGTCCCAATGCATCGGCTCAGCGGCAACGTCCAGACCCAGCTTCACAAAATACTGGTACAACGCCTGGCTGCGATCGGCCGGCTGGCTATTGACGGCCAGGCGAAACGTCGACACCAACGCCTGCGGCGACAGATCGGCCGGTGGCAGCACCTCGGGCAGATGAGGGGCCGACATGCTCCCTCCACTCCAGAAGGCGGCCAATGCCAGCGCGCCCGCGGGATGTCCCGAACCTAGCGCGTCGCCCGCGGCCCGAGCCGAACGGCGGTTTGCATCAGTCGGCTCTTCCACCCAGCGCACCAGGGCCGCCAAGACGGTGTCCACGGCAGAAGGTGGCTCGGGCCGGTACAGATACCACAAGGCCAGGCAGCCCCACCAGATGCGCTGCCGGGGCGGCAGCCATCGGGCCAGGAACTCCACGGCGTCGGTGGGTTCACCTTCGCGCGCCAACAGAGCCACAAAGGCCGCGGGCTTTTGAACCGCTGCAGCCATTTGCGGATCGTCCATATCGCGGACGGCTTCGCGATAGAGTTTTAACGTGCTTTCATTCGGCTGATAGCGCCGCAGCACCGCGGCAACGCGAGATTCCATGGTCCCCGCATGACTCATTGCAGTACCTTATCCACAACCAACGCCGCATGGCGTATCGCTAGCGTCCACACGGCGGATGGTTCCTTCAATTGATAATCACGGTCGGAGCCCCCGCGACGATCGTCCCGCCGTGCGCGGTGGTATCGCCCATTCGTGCCGCAGGCTTGTTGGCAATCAGCACCTTGGTCGAGCCCATGGCGATCGTATCGGGCGGCCCCGTGCACGTGGCGGTGTCGCCGACCACGGCCGCGGGCAAATTGCAAATCAACACGGTCGGCGCACCAGGTCCCACGATTGGCCCGCCAACATGCGGAACGGGCGGCGTGCCAGGCGTCTGCATGGGGCAGGTATGCATATCCGTTAGCCGGGCAGCGGGAGGCATGGTTCTTACCTTTCTCAAATCACCAATGCGATTGCTGCACGCCGTGATAAAAGTCCAACTGACAAGGCTATCCGCAGCGCGGGCTTGCCTGCCGATCAGCCAATTTTAACCAGCGCGGCCGTCAGGTTGGCTTCCGCTGTTCCCTTGAGATTGAGCTCCATACCCTGGCAGTTGCACGACATCGTGGAACCGCTGCCCACGTTGATGCTGGTGCCGTTCAGGGTGACACCAGCGGCCTGCATTTCCAGCTTGGATGTGCCTACCGACAGAGTAATGCCCTCGGGCGTCATTTCGATCTTAGCCAGGCCGATGCTCAACACCAGCGACTCGCTGGTCATCTTGATCTGTGGCCCGACTTCCGGAGGCGCTACCTGCATCGTCAGGCCGGGCGGGAGTTGGTTCAGCGTGATTTGGGCCGACGGCGCCTCGGTTTCGCCCTGACGGATGCAAACCGTGCTCCCGGGCTCCAAGTTCTGATTGATGATGTCGATCGTACTGCCGGTCGGCGAGGCTTCCACGTGAACAAAGGCCGGCATCTCTGCGCCTGCCCGCATGACAGCGCCCTGGGTCCCGAAGATGTCCACGTTTCCATTGTTGGCCGCTGTCCCGCCGCCCACGGCCCAGACGGCCGTCACCGAAGCCGCGCCATCATCCCCCTGCGACACCAGGTTGATGTCGCCGGTGATATAGCGGTTATAGCTTCCTACCAGAGAAAGATTGTCCTCATTCAGCACTCTGATGTCTCCTCATACTCGCACAGGTCGGTGGCAATCCCTCGTCGCTCGCGCTGGTCGTGGTATTAGTCTCCCCCTTGCCGCGGCGCATCCTCCAGCGACAGGATCGCGTCCTCGGCCGACTCAAGCGAGTCCTCAGCGAATTTCGCCTCAACCACCTCCAGGCGATAGTTCGTGTTCGTTAAATCCGAGCGCAAACGCTCAATCGCCGTCATCGCCTGGGCGACGCTGTCCTCAGCGTGCGAAACCGCCGCCAGTTGCCGTTCCAGCTCGGTGAGCAACGCCTGCGCCCTCTCACCCGCCATCTGGAATGCCAGCGGGAGCCACTCTGGATTATCTCGGACATCTTCCTGCTTGGGCGTGGACTTGATCACCGTGCAGATGTCGCACGTCGCATACGCGCCAATGGTCAAGAGCACCAGGACCAGAGCCGCCTTGTCTCCCACGTCGCCGCTGAATCTGTCACGATAGTTGCGATATTCCTTGCCGCGGCGCACCTTCAGCGCGTTGAAATACTGCAAAGTATTCCCAGGTCCCACGACCATCGAATTGTTGCCGCGCAATCCATTGAGCAAGGCAGCTCCACCGCCGCCCAGGAGCGTGGGCCACGTACCACTTGGCGGAATCCAGTCCGCAGCAATTCCTGCGATGTCGACGACAAAGTTATTGCGCGCACCACCAAGGACACGCGTGACGTCGTCGCCAGCCAGGGCGCTGGAGGTCGTGCTGCCCAAGCAAACGGTGAGTGAGCTTGGGCAGAACATCTTCCACAGGTCTTTGTA
>CALBRZ010000120.1 GCA_937927735.1 uncultured Planctomycetales bacterium | reverse complement strand
TCTTAGGAATATCCCGCTTAAAAATGGGAAGGTTCTGCGAAGATGTATGGGCAGCCCGGCAGATCGGAGTCGAGCCGCAAAGGCGGCACGCTACGAACCCTCGCCGCAATGGTTGAGGGCCGGCGGCGGCGCTGCTACCTTTGGGCCGCATCGAGACGGCGCGCCGGGCGCCTTGCTCACGTTCGTTTTCTCGTTACCAGGCACCCAGCCATGGAATATCGCAATCTTGGACGCACCGGAGTGAAGGTTTCGCGGCTTTGCCTGGGCACGATGATGTTTGGCGGGCCGGCGTCCGAGGCCGATTCAATCCGCATCATTCACCGCGCGATCGACGACGGCATCAATTTCATCGATACCGCCAACATCTATAACGCGGGCGAGTCGGAAGTTGTCGTCGGCAAGGCCATTGCGGACCGCCGGCACCAGGTTGTGCTGGCAACCAAGGGCCGCCAGGCGATGGGCACCGGTCCCAACAGTAGCGGCGCCACCCGGCTGCACTTGATGCGCGAGTTGGATAACAGCCTCCGCCGCCTGAATACCGATTTTGTCGACATCTATTACGTTCACACGCCCGACTACGAGACGCCCATCGACGAAACCCTGCGGGCCATGGACGACATGGTGCGCAGCGGCAAAGTGCACTACATCGCGTGCTCGAACTTTCGGGCGTGGCGGTTGTGCGAGGCGTTGTGGACCAGCCAGCGGTTGAACCTGCACGCCTTCTGCTGCGTGCAGCCGCTGTACAACATCGTGAACCGTGATATCGAGGTCGAACTGCTGCCGCTTTGCAAGGAGTACAACATCGGCGTGGTAAGCTACAGCCCGCTGGCTCGCGGCATCCTCACCGGCAAGTACAAGCCCGGCGAGGCGGCCCCCGAGGGCAGCCGGGCCGCTCGCAAAGATCCACGGATGCTGCAAGCCGAGTGGCGTGAGGACAGCCTCAAGGTGGCCGCCGAGGTCGCGGCCCACTGCCAGAGCCGAGGGATTTCCCCCAGCCAGTTTGCCTTGGCCTGGTGCCTGGCCAACCCGATCATCACCTCGATCATCATCGGCCCGCGGACGATGGAGCAGTACGAGGACAACCTGGGCTGCCTGGAGATTACGGTCACCGAGGAAGACGAGGCCCTTGTCGACAGCCTCGTTCCTCCCGGCGAGCACAGCGGCAAGGGGTTCCAGGACCCCGCCTACCCGGTGACGGGCCGCGGCCGTTGATGCGAAGGGGGGGCACCCTAGCCCTGGGGTGGCTGTTTCATTAAACTGATCCGACCCAAACATTGGCGGCCCTCTGGTGCGGCCGCCGTTGGCGGCGTCGCGGCGTTAACGCGCGGCGGGTTTTTCCGCTTGCGCAAGGTTGGCCGGTTACGCATTTGCCGCCTCACGATTGACAATTTTCTTGGTCCGCTAGTTTCACGATAGAGGTAGTCGTCATGGCGAAGGCCGCCACCCCCACCGGTCCCGCTCAGATTCAAGTCGATCTCAACGGCCAGGTTGCGCTGGTCACTGGGGCGTCGCGTGGGATCGGTCGGGCGATCGCCGCTGCCTTGGCTCGCAACGGCGCCACGGTTGCCTGTGTCGCTACCAACGAAGAGAAGCTCCGCGAAACCGTGGACGCCATCACGGCCGCCGGCGGCAGGGCCAAGGCCTACACGTGCAACGTGAGCGACAGCGAAGCCGTCGACAAGCTCGTGAATCAGGTGGTGGAAGAGTTCGGCCGCCTGGACATCCTGGTCAACAACGCCGGTATTACCCGCGACACGCTGCTGCCGCGCATGTCGGACGAGCAGTGGGACGAAGTGATTGCCACCAACCTGCGGGGCGTGTTCCTGCTCTCGCGGGCTGCGTCGCGCACCATGATGTCGCAGCGTTCCGGCCGGATCATCAATCTGTCGAGTGTTTCGGGCATCCGCGGCAACAAGGGTCAGACCAACTACTCGGCCTCTAAGGCCGGCGTGATTGGCTTCACCCAGAGCTTGGCTTTGGAACTGGCGGGCCGCAATGTGACCGTCAATGCCGTGGCTCCGGGCTTCATCGAAACCGACATGACCGCTGCTCTGGGCGAATTGGGCAAGGAAGAAGCCAAGAAACGCATTCCCTGCAAGCAGCTTGGCCAGCCTGAGGACATTGCCGAGGCCGTGGTCTTTCTGGCAAGCGGTGCCGCCCGGTACATCACCGGCCAAGTGCTCACCATCGACGGCGGTATGACGGTGTAGCAGCGCCCCGGCGGGCCCTGCCGCGTAGAATGATTACCGCTGGAAACCGCCCGCGGCCGGCATGCTAGCATCTGCCCGTCCCGCCTGCCACAATAGCGGCTTGTATGGAGTCCCCTCATCGAAGCGACGAGAAATCAGGACGATGACCAAACGCTGGCGTATTGCCACGCACGACCCGCAACGAGTGGCCGACTTGGGACGGGCTGCCGGGATTCCGGCGGTGATCGCCCAACTGCTGCTCTGCCGGGGAATTTCCAACCCGGACGTCGCCCGTGATTTCCTCAACGCCCCCCTAGGCAAGCTACGCCAGCCGATGGAATTGCCCGGCATGGAAGGGGCTGCGGTGCGCCTGTGGGAGGCCGTGCGCGAAGGCAAGCGGATCGTCATCTACGGCGACTACGACGTTGATGGCGTCAGCGGCAGCAGCATTCTGCTGGAGGCTCTGCGGCTCCTCAAAGCCAACGTCACCTACCATATTCCGCACCGTCAGACCGACGGTTACGGCTTGAACCGCCGCGCCCTGCAATCGCTGGCCGAAGAAGGGGCGCAGGTGGTGGTGACGGTCGATTGCGGCATCACCGCCGTGAACGAAGCCCGGCTGGCCCGTGAACTGGGCTTGGAGCTGATCATCACCGACCATCACGAGATGGGCGATGAACTGCCGGACGCGCTGCTGGTTCACCCGCGGCTGCCGGGGCACGATTACCCGTTCGCTGGGCTGTCGGGAGCAGGCGTGGCATTCAAGTTGGCCTGGGCCTTGGGCGTGGTGGCGGCCGGCGGCAGCGGCCGTACCAGCCCCGAGATGCGTGAGTTTCTGTGCCGGGCGATGGTGCTGGCCTCGCTGGGCACCGTGGCCGACGTGGTGCCGCTGGTCGACGAGAATCGCATCCTGGTGCGGCATGCGCTCCAGCACCTGCGTGATTGGAGCACGTTGGGGCTGCGGACCCTGCTGGACGTGATGAACCTCAACAAGTCGCAGTACTCGAGTGAGGACATCGGCTTTGGGATTGGCCCGCGGCTCAACGCGGCCGGCCGCCTGGGCCAGGCCCGGCTGGCGGTGGAACTGCTGACCACGCGTTGCCCCAACCGGGCCCAGGAGCTGGCTCAGTACATCGATCAGCTCAATGTATCGCGGCGTTCGCTCGAACAAAGCGTGTATCTGGCCGCCCTGAAGCAGGCCCAGGAACAATTCGACCCGGAGAACGACCCGGCTCTGGTGCTGGCGGGGCGGGGCTGGCACGGTGGCATCATCGGCATCGTGGCCGGCCGGCTGGCCGAGAAGTTCAACCGCCCCGTGGTGTTATTGTCGCTCTCCGAACTGGGCGACCGGCCTGCCACCGGGTCGTGCCGCAGCGTGCCGGGCTTCAACATTCATGAAGCGCTCCAGGCGTGCAGCCATCGATTGCGCAAGTTCGGCGGCCATGCGGCGGCGGCCGGGTTGAGCCTGGACGAAGATCAGATCGATCATTTCCGCGGCGATTTCTGCGAGTACGTCGCCGAGCGGATCACGCCGGAGGAACGCGTGGCCGAACTGGCCATCGACGTTGAGGCACCGCTTTCGGCCTTCACGCTCAAGACCGTTAATCAGATCGAGCAACTGGCGCCCTTCGGTGCCGGCAACGCGCGGCCGCTGCTGTGTACCACCGGCGTGCGGCTGGCCGGCCCGCCGCGCAAGATCGGAGGCGGCGAGCGGCACCTCTCACTGCACCTGGAGCAGCATGGGCTGAAGCTGCGCTCGGTGGCCTTTGGCGGTGCCGACTGGGCCGACGACCTGGAAAAATGCCAGGGTGCCGATCTGGCTGTGGCCTTCCGTCCCAAGGTGAACGTCTACAACGGCAAGGCCAGCGTCGAACTGGAACTGGCCGACTGGAAGCTGGCCAGCGAGCTGTAACGCGGCGTTCGAGCGGAAGTACTGCACGCTGTGCGTCGTGCATGGATGCGGCGTGCTGGTAGTGCGTGTATCTTCTCAAGACGCCGATCGTCCCTTCGGCTGTAGCAACCGAGGCGATAGGGGCTGAAGACTCATTTTCTTCCATATTCTTGGGGCGTTTGACCGCGTCTGGTCGCTACTGCTTGCCGCTGTCAGGTCGGTTCGTTGTTTTGATGTGGCTCAATGCGACGCTCGTCCTCGCGGGCGAAGCGGACGAACGGCCCGTCGAAGCTCCTTCAGGTACACGTACCCGCGAAGAACTTGGGCTCGTGCTTTCCAAGGAAACGACTTTCTTGGTGGAGCCGTTGACCCAAGATGGTTACGTGGATTACGTCGCCGCGCTCAACGAGCAATAGGGCCATGGCGTGAAGCCGGAAGAGAACGCGGCGGTTGTGCTTTGGCAGGTCTGGCAGGGCGACTTCGAAGAACAGTATTGATCGCGAGTTTGAAATTTGGGGATTAAAGCCGGCTGCTGAGGAGCGAATTCCGCTGGTGCATTTGCACGAAGCGGCCAGGCGCCCCAAGTACTACACGCCGCTGATTGCTGAGAAAAATCGGCTGATAACGAGCCAAGGGGCAACGGACTTCGATTGGTTAGCTGGTCATTCGATCGAATCAAGAACTGCCGACGGTTTCAAGCAGTACCTGCGGCATGCCCCGCTTGATGCCCAACAGGCTGTCGATTGGCGTAAGTCACTGGCGGAGTTGCCGCCGAAGGCTCCCCTGGAAGTGAAGGTGCACCACCATCTTCGTTACGAGATACTCGATGCTATCGTGTGCCTTTACCGCGAGAATGCCATTGGCGAATCGGCGAAACTGCTGCCTGACGAGAATTGGCCGCCCCGATTGGTCAGCGCGTTCGAACAAGCCGATCTGAATGCTGCCTTGCGGCGGATCAATCGACAATATGACCAGGTTGTTGAAGCGTTCAAGATCGATGGCTACGAGCAGCAGATTCGAGCGATGCAAGCCTTGGCTGACGATCAAATGGTCGATGCGGACTGGATTCTTCGGCAGATCGGGGCGGCCGACGACAAACGGCACGCTGCGGTCGAAGCATTTGCCGTATGGGTTTTCGGCATGATGCGAAGACCCCTCGGAGCGAAGTTGGCTGCGGCGACTCGATCCAACCAACAAGTTGTACTTATCGATACCGGCCTTGCCCTGGCCGCCTATCACGGCGAACAGGGCCGTATCCCGGAGACGCTGGCCGACCTGGTGCCCCAGTATTGGCCGGACGTGCCCCGCGACCTGTTCAGCGGTAAGGAGCTGATCTACCGACCAACGGCCAAGGGCTACCTCCTGTACAGTGTGGGACGCAATCTCAAGGATGACGGTGGCCAGGAACGCTTGCCGAACGGCGACGATATTGTGCTGAAAATTGAACGCTAAGGCGGCAGGCCCCCGCTGGGCAGCGGGCCACAAAGCCGTATGCTTAGGGAGAGAACCGGCTGTGTTACCGCACCTTTGCCCGGCGGCCGGCCCAGCATGGTGAGCCACGCGTAACGCCACCCTACCCGGTGGGCCGCCTTGACTTTCCCTCCTGATGAACCACACCAAACCACGCATCGCCGTCACGATGGGCGACCCGGCCGGAGTCGGGCCGGAACTGTGTTTGAAACTTCTGACGCACGCCGAAACCGCCCAGGTGTGCACGCCGATCGTCTTTGGCGATTGGAGTATCCTCGAGCGTGTGGCGGCGCAGCTAGGTTTGCCGCTGGTGGCGTCACGACTGACAGCCAGCGCAACCGTTGATTGGGCGGCGATCGATACGCCTGCCGTGTATGATCTGGGCCAGTTCGACGCTGCGGCCATCGAGCCGGGCCGTGTTCAGGCAGCCTGTGGTGCGGCGGCGTACGCGTACATCGATGCGGCCATCGACGCGGCGCTGGCCGGCCACGTGCAAGCCGTCGCCACGGGGCCGATCCATAAGGAGGCCCTGCGCGCCGCCGGCTATCATTACCCCGGCCATACGGAAATCTTCGCCGAGCGCATGCAGGCCCAGCGCTCGTGCATGATGCTCACCTCGCCGCAGATCACGTGCAGCCTGGTCACAGTGCACGTAGGCTATGCCGAGGTACCGGCGCTGCTGAGCACCGAGCGAGTCCTCGAAGTGATTGAGTTGACCGCCGAGGCCATGCGGCGACTGCGGGGGCGGGAACCCCGGCTGATCGTGTGCGGTTTGAACCCGCACGCCGGCGAGGGCGGATTGTTCGGGCAGCAGGAAGAACAGCGGATCATCGAGCCGGCCGTTGCCGCGGCCAAGGCCCGTGGGATTAACGTCACCGGGCCAATTTCGCCCGACACGGCGTTTCTGCCCTGGCGCCGGGAAGAGACCGACGCCTACGTGTGCATGTACCACGATCAAGGGCTGATCCCGCTGAAGGCCCTGGCGTTCGACTCGGCCATCAACACCACGCTGGGGCTGCCGATTGTGCGGACCAGCGTCGATCACGGCACGGCGTTTGATATCGCCTGGCAGGGCAACGCCATGCCCGACAGCATGTACCTGGCCGTGCAAACGGCGGCCAGGCTGTGCCAACCGTAGCACCACCCTCGGGGCTCATTAAGCAGGGGCTCGGTTCGCCAAATCTTTGCGGATCAATGCGCGCGGCTTTCGCGGGCCGCGATGGAGCGCGCCGGAGCGTTCATTCTCCTTGGGGATGTCGGTGGTGGCGTCATTTTGTACCGGTCGGGAGAATCGTCCGAAGGCTCGCCGGAATAATCGTTACCGTCGCCGCGCAAGGTTTGCGGCTTTGCACCCCAGGGGGATTTTCGGAGGGGACACAGGCGTGGTAAAACCTTCTCACGGTTGCCCCGCCTGCGCCCTTTACTGCCGCAGGCGGCCGACCGCCGCGCGTTCTTCATCCCTCTGACGTACCCTCCCTTTTTGGTTGCTGCGCAAGCCATGGCTGAGAAACTGCGTCTGCTGGTGCTGGGGGCCCATCCCGACGATGCCGATATTCACGCCGGCGGGCTGATGTGCCTGTACCGGAAACTGGGCCACGAGGTCCGCATCGTTTCGATCACCAACGGCGACGCAGGCCATCACGAGATGCGCGGCCAGCCCTTGGCCGAACGGCGCCGGGCGGAAGCAGCGGCGGCCGGCAACGTGATCGGCGCCACCTACATCACCTGGGATAACCACGACGGCATGCTCCAGCCCACGCTGGATGTGCGGTGGCAGGTGATCCGCGAGATTCGCACCTATCGGCCGCATCTGGTGCTCACGCACCGGCCCAACGATTATCACCCGGACCACCGCGCGGTCGGCAACGTGGTGCGCGATGCCTCGTACATGGTCACGGTGCCGGCGGTGGTGCCCGACGTGCCGATCGTGCAGAAGCACGAAGAACCGGTGGTGGCGTACATGCCCGACCGGTTCACCAAGCCGTACCCGCTGCAACCGGACGCGGTGCTCGACACCACCGAGTTTATCGACCAGGTGGTGCAGATGCTCAATTGCCACGTGTCGCAGGTGTACGAGTGGCTGCCCGCCAACCAGGGGCGGCTGCACGAAGTGCCCAGCGGCGAGGCCGAGCGGTTGCAGTGGCTGCGGGGCTGGTACACCGATCGAATCCGGCCGTTTGCCGACCGGTTCCGCGACCGGCTGGTTGAAGTCTACGGCCCCGAGCGCGGCAACAGGATCGAGTTTTGCGAAGCGTACGAGATCAGCGAGTATGCGGGGGCGGCCGATGAAGCTGCGCTTCGCCGGCTGTTCCCGGTGCAGTAGATTGCGGCGCGGACCACCGGGGAGAACCTGCCCGACTCACACCGCGGTCGTTACTGCGGCGGCGGCAGCGTAACCGGGGCTTCGCGTGCCGGGGCCACGTTGGTGTTGGGGGGCGGTGGCAGCACAGCCGGCCCAGCCCCAGGTGGAGGCGGCAGCGGAGTCGCGGGCCGAGCGCCGGGCGGCAAGGTTTCGTTCCGCAGAACGCCCGGCGGCAGCGGCGCTTGGGGCGACGGCATCGGCGTGCCTGCCGGTACGACCGCCGAGCCATGCGTGCGCTGCCGCAGTTCCTCGCCGCGTTCGCGGACCGTTTCACGCGGCAGCACGAGCTTGGGCGTCAGGTTGTATTCCACGGTCCGCTGGTCGCGGATTTCCCAGGGAATGAGGTTCTCGGTAACGAAGTCGATGGGAAAGACGTCGTACCACGGAGCAGGAATCCGCTGCATCACGGTGAGCGTTTCGTAGCCGTCTTTCACCAGCACGATCTTGCGGGTGCCGTAATAAGTGTACGGCACGCTGACCGGGGTGGGACCGATCTCGTAGTCGTCGATGTAGACCATCGCCCCGGGCGGATTGCTGCGGATGGTCAGCCGCCGCGTCACGCAGCCGGTTTGCAGCAGGCATACGGCGGCCAGGGCCAGCCCCAGGGCGGCGCGCAGCGTGTATCGATTGCAGCGCGGAAGTCGATCCACTGCCTACTCGTGATCGAGCGGAAAACGAAGGAAAGGACGGTCGAGAAAGGTAGCCGCTGCCGGGCCTGGTTGACGCGTTACGCCGGAGGGCCGGCAGCCGACAGGGGCGGGAGTATAGCGAGCGCTCGCCACGACGGCTAGGTCGGTTACTGGCCTGCCAGCGAACCGGCTTTGTCAGGGCAGGGCGGGGAGTACGGGGGCGGGCATAAATACCGTCCGCATGATGGACATGCGTGGGACGTGCCCCGAGGAGGTGCAGCGCCGCCAGGGGAGCGGTCCAAGCGGCCGGGGCTTGGTTGCTGCTAGCCGGGTGCGGTACACTAACAGCGGTCCAAATCCCCAGCCACTTTTCTGATTCGAGGCCAAGGATGAACCTGCTTGCCCACATTACGGTCAACGAATATCCGCTGCTCAGCTTTCTGTTCGGCGCAGGCACCGCCGTGGGCGTGATGCTGGCATGGAAGCTGGGGGCCAGCTTGCTGCGTCGGGGCGAGCGCTGCCCCACGTGCCAGCAGGTGGTGCGGCACAGCGTGTCGCAGACGAACCTCGAAGCCACTGCGCACGAGTAATCGCCCTGCCAGCAGCATTTGACCACCCTATCCACGGCGCGGGCGCCGTGGATGGCAACCCAGTTACGCTCTCATCCCGTGTTCTGGAGAATCCGCAGCAGTGGCCGACGAACCGCAACGCGTATGCATTATCGGGGTTGGTGACGGAGGCGTGGAGAGCCTGACCACCGCCGCGCGGCAAACGATTGAGCAGGCCGACCTGCTGATCGGGGCCGACAACACCCTGGCTCGGATCCCCGCCGGCAAGCAGCAGCGGCTGGTGATCGGCAACGATTTGCAGTTGGCGGTCGACGCCGTTGCCAACCGCGGCAACAAGAAGGTGGTGGTGCTGGCCTCGGGTGACCCGCTATTCTACGGCATTGCCCGCTACCTGTGCGACCGGCTGGGCAAGGACACGTTTGACGTCATCCCGCACGTCAGCAGCATGCAGTTGGCGTTCGCCCGGGTGAAGGAAAGCTGGGAAGAAGCCTTTCTGACCAACCTGGCCAATCATTCGCTGGCGTCGGTGCTGGAGCGGATTCGGATCGCCGAGAAGGCCGGCCTGTTCACCAGCGAAACCTACACGCCGGCCGTGATTGCCCAGGAACTGCTCGACCGGGGCATCGACTACTTCAACGCCTACGTGTGCGAGAACCTGGGTTCGCCCGATGAACGGGTCACCTACGGCGACCTGAGCTACATCGCGCGGATGACCTTCGATCCGCTGAACGTGCTGATCCTGATTCGCAAGCCCGACGTGCCGGATCGGCCCAGCGAGCAAGTCGGCCGCCGGCTGTTCGGCAATCCCGACGAGGCGTTCCTGCAATCGAAGCCCAAGCAGGGCCTGCTCACGCCCTGCGAAGTGCGGGCGATGGCGCTGGCCGAAATGGACCTGGGGCCTTCGAGCGTGGTGTGGGACGTGGGGGCCGGCAGCGGTTCGGTTTCCGTGGAAGCCGCGCAGATTGCTGCTTCGGGCCGGGTGTTCGCCATTGAGATGGATGCCGACGATCATCGGCTGATCGTCTCCAATGCCGAACGGTTTGGCCTGAAGAATCTGACGCCCGTGTTGGGCCGGGCCCCCGAGGCCTGGAAAGACCTGCCGGATCCGGATGCCGTGTTCATCGGCGGCACCGGCCGCGACGTCGCCCTGTTGGTCGAGGCCGTGTACGACCGTGTGCGGCCTGGCGGGCGAATCGTGGTGAACGTGGCGAGTGTCGAGAACGTGGGCGGTGTCCATGCCGCACTGCATCGCCACATTCCCAACGTGCAGGTACGGATGATCAACGTCGCCCGCGGTACCTACCAACTGGAGCGCATCCGCTTCGACGCGCTCAATCCGACGTTCTTGCTCTCGGCGGTGAAGCCGAGCTGACGGCGGCCAGGAAAAACGCGTCTAAAGCGTCTGTCTAGGAGTCAGAATGCACCACGCCCTTGGCGGTCGGGCCAAGGGCGTGGTGTTTCTTTTGGCGGTGCTTTAGCTAGCCGTTTGGTCAGGCGAGTCGTTAGCCGACTTGCACCCGGTGTACCGAGTGGTCAAACCGCTGCGGCTGGCCATGCCGTGCCCGCGGTTCCCAGCGGCAGCCGGCGAGCTTTGCGGGCCACACCGGCATCCGGGCGGCGCTTCCGCCTTGGGGCACGGACAGCCCCGGCTGCCGATCCAGCGGCGAGTGGTTGTTCTCGCCGGGCAGCTGCGGCGCCGGTTGGGCCGGCTGCTGCTCCTGCTGCGGCTGCCCTTCGGGGAACAGCGGCTGCGGAGTCGGCGTCAGCTCGCCAGGCTCGGGCCGGTTGCCCCAGAAGCACTGGTCCACTTCGCCCCGGCTGAACACCTGCGGCCGCGTGGTGCCGTAGTCGATGTACAGGCCGGCGTCCCGTTCGCGAGCCCGCTCGTGGGCATCGTAGTAGGCCTTGCCGGGCCAGAGCGACTCGGCCAGGTAGATGCCGTTGTATTCGAGCAGGCTGCCCTTGCGGAAGTGGACTTCGGTGATCGAACGGTTGTAGTTGATGACGGCACGGTAGTAATCGCGTTCGGCCACGGCTTCGCGGCGGGTGGCGTCGCGGAGGTCGCGATACAGGTCGCGGCCTTGGTCCGCCTGGACACCCTGGCCCACTTCGATGCGGGTCCGCACGTAGAAGGTTTCACGCTTGGCCGACATCCAGGCACTGAACCGGGCACGCACCAGGTCGAAGTCGCTTTGCAGGTTGCGGTAGGCTTCGGCCAGCTGGTGCGACACTTCCAGCTCCTGGTCCTGCAACAGCGCCCGTTCGCGGGTGAGTTGCAGTTGGGCGTTGCGGACGGCCGCCAGTTCGCGGCGGAAGCCCAACGGCATGTTGAAGTTGAAGCCCAGTTCCCACTCCTGGTAGTTGCCGTCCATGAGGGTGGAGAAGGCATCGCTACCCTCGTACGGGAATACACCGCGTCCGTTGGGATCGATCAACTGGTCGCCCGCACCCAGCCAGCGATACAGGGCCACCGCATCCAGCCGCGGCAACAGGAAGTTCCGCGAGGCGATCAGCTCCATCTCGCGCCGTTTGACTTCCCACCGCTGGGCACGCAGGCTGACGTTGCGGGCCTGAGCTTCCCAGTGGATCTCGTTCCAGTCCAGGATGTAGGGGGCCGTGGTCGGGGTGTCGGTGGGCCGGATCAGGCGGCCGTCGCTGGCGGCCAGGCCCATCAGGTACCGCAGCCGGTTCTCGGCGGTCAGCAGGTCGCGGAGCGTGGCCTTGAGCTGAGCTTCAAACTGGTAGTATTCGCTGAGCACCTGCGAGAAGGGGATTTCGTCGCCCTGTTCGATGCCCACTTCACGCTTGGCAGCGATGGTTTCGTAGTATTCACGCAAGGCGTCGCGGCCGCGGCGGTCGGCATCCAGAGCCCGATAGGCAAAGTGCAGTTCCCAGTAGGCATCCTCGATTTGCCGCACCAGGTTGTGCACGCTGAGCTCGAAGTTGGCCAGCGTGATGTCGTTGTTGATACGGGCGATGACCACGCCGTTGTACAAGCCGGGCTGGGCGTTGGGGCCGGCGATCCGGTTGAACAGCACGCCGTTACCCTGCAGCAGCGGCTGGCTCACACCAATTTCGAAGTTGGTCAGGTAGTCGCTCGGTGCGGCCCGGGTGGGCGTGTTGTTGCCCGTGTAGAAGGTGTTGTTCCGGGCGAAGAACGTACCACCGCTGGCCGCCGTCTTGGCGATCTGGGCCTGGAAGGTGGCGTTCTCCGACACCGAGTTGAGCGGCTGGAACAAGTCCACCGTCGGGTTGATGATTCGGTTGTTGGGCCGTTCGTTGCGGCTCCACAAGATGCTCGAGCTGAGCTGGGCATCAAAGGCGCTCAAGGCCGCCTCCACGCCCACGCCGCCGAAACCACCGGTGGGGTTGGTTTCCTGAATGGCCGGGTCGTACACGGTGCTCACGCCGTCGCCGGCGGCGCCCGCGCCCCGCAGCAGCGATTCCGGCGTCTGGCCGACCACCGGCGTCGAAGCCGTGGTCCGCGGCACCGTCACCTGCCGCACGACCTTACTATTGGTCAAGGCGATGCGGACGGTCTCTTCCAGCGACAAGTCCCAGAAATTGTCCGCGGTGAACTTTTCGTAGTTCTCCAGCGTGATGGGCGTGGTCGCGTACCGCACCTCGTCCAGAGTGCAGCCGTCCACGTCGGGTACTTCGAGCTGGGTGGCGACCCCCTTGTAGTGAGACAGGTCGCCATCTTCAAAGAAGTAATAGGTCCGGCTGGGGGCGCAACCGGTGATGAACATCACCCCGGTCAGGATAATCGCCCAAAAGTCTCTTGTGTCACGGCTCATCGGATAGCACGCCTTTTCGAGGAAGCGTTGGTTCGGCGAGAGGGGGAACGCCGCCGCGACTTGCCGCGGGCGCGATAGCATGAGCCTCTGCTGCCCAGACGGTAAAGTCGGCAAACTCGGTATCGGCGTGCCGACCGGCAATCTTCAACGAAATGTCCTAACCGGCAGACATTGTACGACCGGTAATTCCCCGCTAACCGGATCGTGCCACCCAACCGGAAGGGTTCGCATAACCAGAAAGATCACCCCAGACTGCCCGACTTGCCGGCTCTGTGCCAGCAGAGCCGCGAGCGGTGACGGGAAGTTGGCTCAAGTGATGCGGCCTGTTGGCTGGCCTGAGGCCGCGTCGAGCCCGCTTTTGATGGCCGACCAGATGCTGTCAGCGCTTTCGATCCCCACCGACAGCCGGATGGTGCCCCCGGTAATGCCCAACTGCTGCCGTTGTGCTTCGTCCAGACGGCGATGGCTGGTGCTTGCCGGGTGGCTCAGCGTGGTACACAGGTCGCCCAGCGAAGGGCAGAAGGGAATCTGCGGAGCGGCAGCAATGAAAGCATCGGCCGCCGCTCGCCCTCCAGGCAGCGTGAACGTGACCATCGCCCCGAACCGGTCGCCGAACAGCCGCCGGGCCAGACGGTGGTCGGGATGGCCCTCCAGGCCAGGGTAGTGGACGGCCTCCAAGCGCCCATCGGCGGCCAGCTTTTGCGCCACCGCCAGGGCGTTGGCCGCCGCACGCTCGGCACGTAGGGCCAGCGTCCCAATACCTCGGCTGGCCAGCCAGCATTCAAACGGCGAGGCCGAGAAGCCCCATACCGTAACAACTTTGGCCAGCCGCTCCATGGCGGCCCGGGGGCCGCAGAGCAGGCCCAGCAGCACGTCGCTATGCCCGTTCATCTGCTTGGTCAGGCTTTCGAGCACCAGGTCCGCCCCGTGCTCCAGCGGCCGGAAGATGGCCGGGCCAACAAACGTGTTGTCGACCAGCAGCTTCGCGCCGTGGCGATGGGTCAAATCGGCCAGCGCCGGCACATCGCTCACGCGCAGCGTGGGGTTGGTGAGCGTCTCAACCACCACCAGCCGCGTGTTCTCGCGCATGGCCGCCGCCGTGGCTGCCAGGTCGCACGTGTCGACGACGGTACTTTCGATACCGAGCCGGGCGGTTTCATGGGTCAGCAGATTCTGGCTTTGGCCGTATAACCGGCTGCTGACTAGTAAGTGGTCGCCCTGTTGCACGGTCGACAACAACGCCGCCGAAAGTGCTGCCATGCCCGAGCCGCAGATCACCGCGTCATCGGCCGCATGCAGGCTGCGGCAACGCTCGGCCAAGAGTTTCGCGTTGGGGTGGCTTTCGCGGCTGTAGATGTAGCCGGCCAATTCGCCCGACATCAGGGCTTCGGCCTGCTCCGTATCGCGGCAGCGGTACACGGCCGACGGGTAGATCGGCTGAGCCAGCGGCTCGGTCGGCATTTCAGGCATAAACTCAGGCCGGACACAGCGCAGGTCAAAGTCGTCCATACGGCGGTTCTCAAGGCGGGGTGGTTCAAGCGGGCAGGCGAGTGTGCCGTGCACGAAGTCATCGTAGCAGGTGAGCCGCGACGATGCCGCAAATGCGGAGACGGGCACTGCGCATAGGCAAGAAAGCAGACGCCGCAGCCGCGCTTACTTGGCCGGCTGGTTTTTCAGTTCGCGCATCAGGAAGGTCACGGCGCGACAGTACTCGCGCACGGCGGTGACGAAATCCTTCTGGGCGACGGCTTGCCGGGCGGCTCGCTCGAAACCTTCCAGGCGGTTCCAGTCGACGACGCGGTCCTGTTCGATGGCGGCCGACCGCAACTGCTCATGAATATCGGCGATGGCTTGCGTGACTTCTTCGCTGGGAACGCCGCTCACTGCCCGATAGGGACCGCTGCCGCGTCGCAGCGCGGCCCGGCTGCCGCCACCGCCGCCGCGCAACACGAAATGCAGGATCAGTGTGACCACCAGACCGATCGCGGCGGCGATCAAACCATACAACGGTCGGACCAGCGACATCAGCAGCCCGGCGACCACCGTTCCGCCCAGCGCGCCCCATAACCCGGGGTGGAGTCCTGATCTTGAGGAACTTGTCACACTGTCGAAGACACCATTTTCGTCGGCTCCCAATTGGCACAGGGCTTTGACGATGATCACGGTGATGTTGTCCGGGCCGCCACGCAAGTTGGCCAGGTGGACGAGTGCTTCGACGGCTTCGCCCGGCGGCAACGAGGCCACCACGGCAGCCATCTCTTCGTCGGATAACTGGCCGCACAGCCCATCGCTACACAGCAGGAAGCAGTCGCCGGGCGCGATCGCGAACGGGCCTTCCAGATCGACTTCCACGCTGGGATTGGGACCCAGCGAACGCGTGATCACGTTCTTGGGCACCGCCGCGGTGGCGCCGGCCGGCAGCGGGTTCCGTCCGCCGTTGGTCAGTTCCCACACGTAGCTGTGGTCGGCGGTCAGTTGTTCGAAGTTGCCGTTGTGCAGCCGGTAGATGCGGCTATCGCCCACGTGGGCCAGGAGTGCTCCCGAGGGCGTGATCAGCAGGCAACTGCTGGTGGTGCCCATGCCTTGAAAATCGGGGTTCACCTGGCCCCGGTTGTAGATGGCATGGTTGGCTTCCTGGACGGCGGCGCGGATGGCCTCGGCCATCGGCTTGTCGCGCTGCTTCTGGTACGAGAGCGGGATGGTATCCACGGCCAGTTTGCTGGCGAGCTCCCCGGCCGCGTGACCGCCCATGCCGTCGGCCACAATGAACAGATGCCCTCGGTGACGCCATTGTTCGTCGCTGCTGGCCAGGATCGAGACCATCGAATCCTGGTTATTGCTGCGACGGAAGCCGACGTCGGACAGCGCCGCGTACTCGACGCACTGCTTTGCAGATTGTGCCTCCGCACCCGGCATTGTCATTGGTCCAAAATAGGGCAATTCGAATACGCAGCGCAAAGCCACCCGCACTGGCGGACAGGCCTTACCTGCCGTTCCCGCTCTGCGCGCGGGTGCTGCGAACGCGCCCAAGCCCCCGCCGAGGCTGCCGGGCCTTCGACATTATCGCCTGGCCAAAAGGACCGCGTTCTGCGGTCGGTTCGGCGCAAGCCCAATACGTTAACTGTAGCGTGCGATTGTCTCTTGCGTTCAAAGGGCCAAGGGAGTTACCGGTTTGCCCCCGCCGCACGGACCGGGATCGCGAGTGCGGCAGTCGATTTTATCCGACGGATGAACCGATTGCAGCACCCGGTCAGGCTTCGAGATTCCATCCTGCGGAACCTTCAGAGATGCTCAGTCCCTGCCGGTTGCACGGTGTGGAACGTGCCGGTTGTAGCGAACACAGCGCTACTAGGGAGCCGTCGGTTGGACGCGGCGGCGGAACGGCAGCCGGACCAGGTACGAGATCAGGCCGGCTGGCAGCAGAATCAGCCCGATCACCGACATGACGATCGATGCGATCACAAAGAACACGTAGAGCAGTGCTACTTTGAAGATCGTAGCCAAGGTGGAGCCGGTACTTACTTCGTTTGCCATCTGTCGAAACCTCTGGGATCTCGCTGACGTGGCGCTTGGCCGCGCACGTGGCGACCATAGCGAAGCCCCTCCAGAGTGGCCCGGCTGAAGGGTGGTTTCCCCTGCCGTCATTGTAATCGGCCGCACAGGCGGCAATGAGCCGGGGAACAGAGAAAATTGGGTGCGGCGCGAATCTGCGAAGTTTGTCGCCGCCTATGGCGTCCGGCCGGGCAGACGGGTAGTGGTTCTGGGAAAAACAGCGAGAGTAGCAGTACTACGTCGACCCTGCCGCTTGTTCTCAAATGCATGGCTTTGCCGATCGTGCCGGACCGATCGATTGTAGCGGAAGCAACGATTCGCCCTGGTCGCATTGCCCACCGCTGGAACCCGCTGGCGGTGATGCTGCACGGTGAAGCTGCGTTGCTGAGGGGGGGCCTCAGGCCCGCACGCTGCCTGGAGGGAAGCCATGACGTTCGGCCTGCTTCGCTGGTTCTTGGGGCTTGCATGCTCGGCCTCGCTACTGGTGTCGGCGGCCCAAGCCGACGACCCGGTTGCCGACGTCCTGCAAACCATTGCTCCGCCGGAGGACTGGCTCAACGAGCAGGAGCAGGCTCTGCAGTATCCGCTGCCTGCGTATCGGGCTAGCAGCCTCCGCCAGTCGTCGTCCATGGGCAGCGCACCCGCGGGCGAACTGTGGCAGCAGCCGGGCGTACTGGAGGCGAACGTCTTCACGGCCGAACTGGCCGGAGACGACAGCCCGCTTGGCATCCGCGCCTGGGTCGACTGGATCATGCTGGCTCGCGGCAGCGTCGGTGATCAGCCGGAACTGCTGGGAACCGACGACACGGTCATGGGGGCCGATACGTTTGGCTTCGATTACAAGCCGGGCATTGAAACCGGGCTGGAACTGGCCTTGGGCAACACCACGGCTTTTGAGGTCCGCTACTTCTGGGTTGATACCTGGCACGACTCGTCCGTTGCCGCCGACCCCGTTGGTCTTAGCCTGCCGACCGCGCCTGTCAGCCCACTGGGCAGTCCCGTGCTGCTCGACTACCACTCCGACCTGCAATCGTTGGAGTTCCACTTTCGCGCGACCACGGGCGACGTCACCTGGCTTGCCGGTTTCCGGTACCTGGAAGTCGATGAGCGGTTGCGATTCATCGGGGCTCCGCAGGGGCTGTTTCCGGGCGGCGTTGGCCGGTTTGCGGTCGACAACGATCTGTCGGGCTTTCAGATCGGTGCCGATGTCCTGCTGTGGGACGACACCAACTGGTTCACGCTCCGCGGTGTGGCCAAGACCGGTATCTACTATGTCGACGCCGATGCCACGGTGGGGACCACCCTCGGGCCGCTGCCCGGCGTGCCGGCAGCCGGCCGTTCGTCGGCGCAAGAGGTCGCATTCGTCGGCGAGTTTGGGCTGGATGTCACGTTGCTGCTCACCGCCAACCTGCGGCTTCGCACGGGCTACCGCGTGATCTACATGGACGGCATTGCGGCCGCATCGAGCCTGCCGTCGCATACCGACTTTTTGGCCGGAGCCACGCCGGTGCATGTCCACGCCGACAACTCGGTGCTCTACCATGGTTTGAACCTGGGCCTGGAGCTGGCCTGGTAACCACCCAAGCGGTCAGCACGGCGTGATGGTTTCATAAGTCTGTCGACCATCATGCGGAGTGCGTTGCTTCGCAGCGCACAGCTGCAGCGTGTCCGTCATTCCGAAACACCTGCACGCTCGGTTGGTTTCGCCGATGCTGGTGCGTCGAGCTAGCGTCTTTCTCCGCGGTTGGAAATTCTTGGCCATTTTGTCGAGCTCGCCGGGCATCTAGAATTCATGGCGGTCTGGCGACCGCAGCCACTCCGGGGAGCTCGATGCCATGAATCCTCCGTCGATCCAGCGTGCGTCAGGTATTGGGCCCTGCCGACTGGCCGCCCTTGCGCTGTTGGTCGTCGGTCACGCGGCCACCTGCACGCCAACGGCTGTCGCGGCCGGTTTCTCGCATCAGTCGTACCAAGCGCCGGTCGCCGAGAACTGTTACACGATCGTGAAGTCGCCCGAGCAAGTCGACGCCGACCAGGCGTTCCGCGACTTCAATCGCATGATCGAACAGCGGCGGATTGCCAGGTTGCTGCTGGTGCACGGCACGTTTGGCGGCGACGACGGCTTGGGCCTGCTTTCGATGGCTGCCGATCGTGCGCCGGCGCTGCTCACCCTGCTGGGCATCAACGGTGACGATCTACGCGTCATCAACAAAGCCTGGAAAGATGCCCTGGATGGCGTCGATGGTTTCAACACGGCGTATGCCGCCGAGTTCAACCGACAATTGAACCGGCCCGACTTTGTCGACGGCACGTTCGTGTGGGGCAGCGAGAACAATCACTTGGATCGGGCACACGCCGCCGTGCGGCTGTTGCATCGATTGCTCGAAACGAAGCTGCCGCCCGACGCCGGCATCATGCTGTGGGGCCATAGCCACGCCGGCAACGTGTTCGCCCTTGTGACTCACTTGCTGGCCAATGATCCTGATGCCCGGGAGCGGTTCTTCGAAATCGGCCGCACGGTGTATGGCGACGATCCCGCCTGGCGAGCCGTGTATCGCGAACTGACTGCGATCGAGGGGCCGCACCCGCTGGGCAGCCACCTCGATATTGTGACCTTCGGCACCCCGGTGCGCTATGCGTGGAACCGGCGCGGTTATCGCGGGCTGCTGCATTTCGTCCATCATCGTACCGATGAGGAGGCGGCCATTGACGTGGCGCCATACCGTACCAAGGTCGTCTGTGGGCTCGATGCCATTCGCAGTGCCCGGTATGGCGATTGGGTCCAGGCGTTCGCGATTGACGGCACCGATGCTCCGCCGTTGAATCCCACGCGACGCGAGGCAAACGCCGCCTATGCCAAGTTGTTCACTGCCTTCGCGCCGCCTCCCGAGAATGGCGGCGTGCTGATGATGCTGAGCTACTGGACAAGACTTATCGCATACTTGCAGCGGTCGTGGGGCGCCCGGGTATCGGCCCAAGGCCATACCATGCTGGTCGATTACGGCGAATCGGCTCAGCGTCTGTTAGGCCATGGCGTGTATATGGATCAGGCATGGCTGCCGTTTCACGCCGGCGCCGTGGCCAGGTATCTCTGCGGCGAAGCAGCCGGTAACCAGCCATAAGGCGCAGGTTGCATCCTCTCTACCAGCTCGCCCCTGAAAATCGTTGCACGTTGCCCCGCGCGGCTGCACACTATTCGCCGGTAGCAGGCTGCGCACCACCCGATGGCCGGTGTTCGCGTTCCAGTGCCATACTCGGCGCTTAAAGCAGCGCTGGCCCGGGGCCTGCTGTCTCCGATTCCCGCCTCAACCCATCTTCCTGCCGCTGCGCGAGGAACCCGCCATGATGATGTCGCAACGATCGGGCGTGCGGTGTATCGCTCTTGGCTCTTGCTGGGGTTGGCCGCTGATCATCGCAGCAGGCATGTGGCTAGGCCTCGCCCAGCAACCAGCGAAGGCCGTTGAACCGTCGGTGAGCTACATCTTTCCGGCCGGGGGCCAGCGCGGCCAGCAGGTGCAGGTCCGTGTGGGCGGTCATTTCCTGCTGGGCGAAGCCGCCTTCAGCATGACAGGGCCGGGCATCACGGCCAGCCCCGTCGTGAAAGAGATCGAAACCATCTGGTTCGAAGGACCGATCATTCCGATGCCGGCATCGCAGCGGGCTGAAGACTATCCCCGCGACCACGCCGGCACCGTAACGATCGCGGCCGATGCGCCGGTGGGGTATCGCCGCTGGCGCGTGCAGACGTCGCAGGGCATCACGCCTTCCATGCTGTTTATGGTGGGTGACCTGCCTGAGGTGGTCGAGCAGGAGATCGACGGCGATCCCGTGCCCGTCAACGTAACGGTCCCGGTCACGATCAATGGCCGCATCTTTCCTCGCGAGGACGTGGATCTGTGGACCTTCCAGGCCAAGGCCGGTGAAACGTACTGGGCCGAGGTCCACGCCGCACGCTTAGGGTACCCACTGCAAGCTCGGCTGGCCGCTTACGGGCCTGATGGCGAACTGCTGGCCGAAGACGCCGGCACGTTCAGCGGCGATCCATTCCTGAGTTTCACGGCCCCACGCAACGGCGAGTACCAACTACGCATTCACGACAGCAACTTTGGCGGCTTGCAGCATTATGTGTACCGACTAACGGTCGATCGTGCGCCCTACGTGCGGCACTACTATCCGCTTGGGGGCCGCCGTGGTGCCGCGGTGACGCTGGAACTCAGCGGGCCTGGGCTTGATAAGGCCTCGGCCACGGTGCTGTTGCCGGCCGAAGGTACCGATGCTTGGGTGCGACCGACGTGGCAGGGCAGGCTGCTTAATCCAGTGCTGCTGGAACTGGGCGATGACCTCGAAGTGTTGGAAGCGGAGCCGAATCAATCGCCGACGCAGGCGCAGACGCTCCCGGTGCCTGGTGTTGCCAATGGCCGTATCGGCAGCGCCGGTGATGTGGACGTTTGGGCGTGGGAAGCTCAAGAGGGCCAGACTTATCGCCTGGAGGTGGCCGCGGCCCGGCTGGGTTCGCCGCTGGATGCTGTGCTGACCATCAGTGATGCGTCGGGCAAGGTGCTGGCCACGGTCGATGACGATGGCAATCTGGCCGATCCGGCCATCAACTTCAAACCGCCGGCGGCAGGCACCTACTACGTGCAAGTGGCCGAGCGGTTTGCGAGTCGGTCGGGGCCGCAGTTTGCGTATCGTCTGAAAGCGACACCGGTCGCTCCGCAGCCAAGCTTTGGGTTTCGCGACATGCCCGAAGTGATCAACGTGGAGCCTGGGAAACCCGCGCGTTTGCGGTTCACGGTTGCCCGCTACAACGGGTTTGACGGCGCGATCCAAATCGCCGCCGAGAACCTTCCCGAAGGCGTCACCATCCAAGGCAACGTGGGAGCCCGCCAGAACCAAGGGCAGCTGACCGTCGAATGTGCGGAAAGCGCCGACTGGCCGCAGCAGCTTGCGCTCAAACTGATTGGCCGCGGCGAACACATCACCGGCACCAAGCCAGACCAGGTGCGAACCGAGGTGGTGGCCGTGGCCGCGCCGGCGAGCACGCGAGGAATGCCCCCGATCGACGGAATGACACTGTTCATCGGAGCGCCCACGCCGTTTGCGTTTGTGGGCGAGTACTCGCTGACGTACGCGCCGCAGGGCAGCATCCTGACCAAACGGTATACGCTGCAACGCAACGGGTATCAGGGGCCGCTTACGGTGCGGCTGGCCGACAGACAAGCCCGGCACTTGCAAGGCGTGACCGGCCCCACGCTGACGCTGGGGCCGGATGCGGAGGAGTTCACCTACCCGGTCACGTTGCCGCCGTGGCTGGAAATCGGGCGAACCAGCCGCACGGTGCTGATGGCCATTGGCGAAGTCACCGATCGCCGCGGCAACAAGCACCGTGTGAGTTATACGTCGACTGCGCAGAACGAGCAGATCGTGGCGATTGCCGATCCGGCCTTGCTTACGCTTTCGGCCACGTCCACTTCGATCATGGCCGATCCGCGGCAGCCGGCGGAGATTCACGTTCGCATTGCCAAGGCGGACGCGGTCACAGGGCCCATCACGTTGTCGCTGCGCTTGCCGGAGCACGTGCGCGGCGTGCAGGCCGATCCGGTCGTGTTGGCCGATGGTGCCGAGGAGGGCACGCTGAGGATTCGCTTTGTGAACGGTGCTGGACCGTTCAATGCGCCGCTGGTGGTTCGTGCGTCGGCCGGCGAAGGGCCCAAGCACTTCTTTGCGGAAACGGCGATTGAGGTCGTACCGCCGGCGGCCCCGTAGCGCGCAAAAAAAAGCCCCCGGAGTGCCAGGGTCCCAGGGGGGCAAAGGACTCTGACATTTCCGGGAGCGATTGGAGGCAAGCCGTAAGTTGTCTTCTTGGGTGGAACCGCGGCGGGTGTGTCAGCATCCATTCCGACATCCGCCGTGCGTCCGTGTCAGCGGCTTATAGCAACTGCTTCGGACCGCTTCAACATCAACTTTCGGGATCGAACCGGCCGATCAGCGTCCGTGCTAACCGACGCGTCTCGTGGTCCGCAGGAACGACTGTTCCCAGATGCAGACCCTCCCATCGGATGTTGCAGTTCCAAGCTAACTTGCCAATCACGTCGCGGGTTGCGTGACCGCGTTGCCCTCGACGTGTGGGCGGGAGAATAGGTCTTTGTTTCGATAGGGTCAAGGCCGGTTCGAGCAAACTTTGGAGACAACTTTTTTGCGTCCCTCATCGGTGGCGAAAGCAGCTCACAAGACACGCCTGGAACGCGTTTTCAGCGTTTCTACCTTGCGTATTTTGTGCGGCTAAACAGGCTGGAAGGCGGCTACCCCAATAGCAGTGATGGCATCGTTGCCATGGTGGTGATGGCTCATCGGCACCATGGTGCCGGAGATGACGTGGAGCAGGGCGGGTTTAGATCCAGCCCAGGCTTTGCAGGTCTTTGACGGGTTCATCGAAGCTGCAGCTTCCAAAGCCCACGAAGTGGTGACGCCGCAGGCTGGCAATAGCCGCCAGCGACGCGTGCCGGTCGCGCCACCGCAGTTGGCGATTTTCGAAGTGGAACGCTTGGGGATCACGCTCCTGCAAAATGGCCAGGGCCAAGGAACCCACCGACGCTGATTCGGAAGCTGAACGTTCTGCCCCTAGGCGTTGACCAGCAGAACTGGCGGTGCTCGATGCCAGCACTGCCGCCACAAACAGGTTGATGAAGCCGTGCATGGTGCAGGCTGGTTCGGCCACATCGCGTGGCAGGGGATGGTGCAGCCCCGCCGTGGCCTTGTAGCGAACGCTGGCGACGTTCCGCGATTGGTTGCCGTTCTGTGCCGCAGGAGTCTCTTGCCTTGCGGCTAGCCACGCCAGAACGCTCGCGAGGTCATCCGCCGGGGGAAAGGCGTCGGCGGTCAAGCCGCCGGTGCGGAACTTCAGCCCCCAGGTCCAGCAGCCATCGGTTACCGGCCATGCCAGCGATGCTAGCCGTGGGAGATCCAGCGGTACTTCAAGAAACACATCGTTCAGGGGAACCCCCGCCCGGTGCAATGCCGCGTTCAGCTCGGTGCAGTACGCGGCCCAGGCAGCCGGATCGGCCGTCGCATCCGCCGGTGGACGAACCTCGTAGCTGAGTTCAATTGGTGGCCCGGCTTCAGCGGCCACGCGATCGTAGAAGGCCGCCAATTGTGCCACGTCGGCAGCGAGCGCCGCCGCATCGGCGTCTGGCATACCGATCGCCGTGAAGCGTCCTAGCGGCGCTGGTGAGGCGGCCCAGCGCTTTGCTAACGTGTCCAACTGGCCCACCGGGCACACGAATGACCGCAACAGCCAGCGGTAGGGGCTCGTCCAGGCTTCGTGATATTTGGCCCAGGCCGCGTCGAGCGGCAGCTTGGCGGGGGGGAACATGCCGGCATAGTCCAAGCTGCCTTGTAACAGCGTACGCAGCGACACGGCAGGTTGGGCCGGCATGGAAGCTAACGGGGTTGAGCAAAGCGGTTCAGCAGTTCATCGAGCGTGATTCGCCCATCGCCATTGGCGTCCGCCGAACGGACCGACGGATTGATCTCGTCGGCATCCAGGACGCCGTTGCGATTGGTGTCCCACTCGCGGAACTTCTGGGTGTAGATTTCGCGATATCGGTTCGATGCGCCCGCACTGAAGTTGGACGGCGCCGAACTGGACGAGCCAGCGCTCGTCGTGGTGGTTGTGGCGGCGGCGCTGGAGCTCGATGGGCCACCGCTTGAACGTCCAAAGCCACTCGGCGGGCCACCCGACGAACGGCTGCCAAAGCCCGAGGGACCAGAGCCGGAGCGGCCACTGCTGCTTGGACCGCCGCTGCCGAAACGCGAACTGCCGCTGGAAGGCGGACCGCTAGATGGGCCGTTCCCCCCCGGGCTGGCCTGGGCCACGCTGTCGGACGAGGGGCTGCCACTGGCTGGAGCCGAGGCCACCATCTCTACCGACTGCTGACCGGCCAGGCATTCGTTGGGCGTGATGATACCGTCGCCGTTGTGGTCCCAACTGCGGAACTCGGCCACTTGAGCGGCCGACCATTCTGTGGCGAACTCGGCCATGGAAACCTGGCCGTCGCCGTCGATATCGAGCCTGGCAAACCATTCCGGCATGCCCTTGGGCAAACGCTCCGTGGGCGTCTTGAACCGGTACGATGTCACGGTCGGCTTATCACTTCGGCTACTGCTGGAGCTGGGACGCGGTTCGCTGGGCGGCTCTCCTGAGTCGCGCGAGCCGAACCAACCGCCGCCCTCACCGCCGCGCGGCGGGCCCCAGCCTCCCCGTTCACCGTCGCGGGGAGGACCACCCCAGCCGCCGGGGCCGCGGTCGCCACCTTCGCGGCTGCCAAAGGACGGGCGGCCCCGGTCACCCTCGCGGCTGCCCCAGGGACTGCGGCTGCGATCACTGTCGCGGCTTCCTTCCGAACTGCGAGAGGCGGCCGCCAGGCGCATGGCCAATTCCTTACGCGTCAGTCGGCCGTCGTTATCGAGGTCCGACGCAGCCGGATCCGTCCGCCATTGCCCGTTGGCCCATTCCGAGCGTTCCAGCACGCCGCTGCGGTCGCGGTCATAACGCCGGATGATGTCGTCAACCATTTCCAGGGTGCGGCGATCGAACTGGCTTTCCCAGTCGTCCTCGGTCTCAGCAAGCGTTTCAAAGCCGGGCACCGGGATCGGCTCGAAATCGTTGCCAAAGCCGGGTACCAACAATTGAACCTTTGGGCTACTACTACTGCTCGACGAACGGCGATCATCGCGGCCCCGGTCGCCGTCGCGGCGGTCATCGCGACCGCGGTCAGAACCGCCACTACGGCTGTCACCGCGGCTGCCAAAACGGCTACTGCCGGATTCACGGTCACGGCGCATACGCTCGAAGCGCTCTTCCATGATCGGCCGGAGGCGGTCAAGCGGGATCGGCCGGCTGGTGTCGATACCACGTTCCTTAAGGGCCGAGCCCCAGAAACTCTGGAACCGCTCGGACATCTCGCTTGGTTCGAGCAAGCCATTGCCGTTGGCATCCATCCGCGACAAATAGTCGGAGATGTTGAACTGGGCCTCGGCTCGCTGTGCCGCGAACGACCAGACGGTCGCCGCGAAACAGGCTACCGGCAACAGATGCACCAATCGCCGACGTCCAGAAATGCGGTGTTGCATGGCGTATGGCTTGATGTAGACAGTAGTTACGTCGATCGGCAGGCAGCCCCATGCGGCATTTCAAGGCCGTTTGACCGCCAAAGCCCTCTGCGCACGTAAGTGGGGACGCCGCCCGGCGGGCCAAGCTCCATCTTCACTAAACCCCGGCCGCGGGTAAAGGTTTCACCAAAACCTTGCCTGGCGGGGGGATAATCCGCCGGATTCCAGCAAGCGGCCGATCTCGTCGACCGCCAGCCGGAGCGACGCCGCGGCCATCTGGAAGTTAGTGTGGGTAGAGACTTCGGGCTGGATTTCCAGAAACAGCTCGGTGGCTTTGCGCAGCTTTCCTAGTTTTTTGCGAGCCAACTTGAGATAGGTTTCGGCGTCGCCGTTCTCGAGCGGTCCGCCAAGTGCCAACGCGTAGTCGTACAGCGTGCGGTGGACTTCGCACAGTTCCTCGTCGTCCTCGGCTTCTTCCGAGTGCTTGAGGAACGTCCGCACCATCCAGACGTGACTGAGCTGGCCGTCAACCCGCCGCATGATTTCCACGGGAGAAAGCGGCCGGGTTTCGGCGGCAACCGGGGCCGCATCGTTGGATGCATCGGTGGGCAGCGTATCCGCCATGGAAACACCTCCAGTCGTACGGCTGCGGTAGCAGTTTGGCCGGGAACCGGCGGTCAGGAGGTCGCGCCGGCAGCTTCAACCTTGGCCGATTCTTCGGGCTTGGGGGCCGCCGGTTTGTGCGGCTTGGGCGCGAAGACCAGCACCGTCACGGCACCCACCGCCACCACGATGAGGCCGGCATAAAAGATCGGGCTGATGGTCAACTCGTGCCCCGCCCGCAACTGGCTGACCACCGACACAAAGACGTTAATCACCGGGGCGCAGCCGAATACCAGCGGCATTACGTACACGGGCTTACCGCCAAAGTTGAACGCCATGATGATGCCCAGCGCGCCGAACGCACCGGCCGCGCCCGCGCCCAGGCTCCAGGCGGTGCCGCTGAAGTTCCAGCCGCCGGGCTCGGGGGTGGACTTCAGAGCCAGCACCACCAGCGGCACGACCACCGCCACCAGGAAGTAAGCCAGGCCCACGCAGATAAACGGCCGCAACCGGCTGCCGTTCATGGCCGCCTGGCCTTTGTGAAGCAGCGGTCCATACGAACCCCAGCACAAGGCGACAATCGCGACCGAAATGGTCACCATCAACGTGTCGGTAGCCACGGCCAGGGCACCAGGCGAAGCGGCTGCCTTGCCCGCCGCCGCGGCCACGGCCGCCGTAGGCTTGAACAGCAGCACCGTGACGGCACCGCTGACCACCAGCAGCAGGCCCGCCCAGAAGATGGCGTTGGTTTCTTTGTAGCTCTTGGCGAAATACATGGTGACAAACGAGTTCACCACCGGGGCAAACCCGAACACCAGCGGCATCACGTAGATGGGGCTGCCGCGATACACAAAGGCCATGATGATGCCCAGCGCGCCCAGCGCGCCGGCCGCTCCGGCACCGATGCTCATCAGCGTGCCGCCGAAGGTCCAGTTGCCCTTCTCGCCTTTGGTCTTGAGGTAGATGGTTGGGATCAGCACGGCGATCACAAAGTACGCCAGGCCTACCCCGATAAACGCCCGCCAGAAACTCAACTGAGCCCGGACGCCGGTTTCCGGATCAGCGGCCACGCCCAACTTTTCCTGGCCAACGTGGAGCACCGGACCGTAGATGCCCCAGCACAGCGCCGTCAGGGCAATACATAACACGACAGCCAGCATACCTCGCATGGCGGCTACTCCAGGCGGGAAGGTTCTTGAACGGGTACGGGGGACGCATCGCCCCGGGAAAGAGGCTCACGCCCCGGCATGGTTTATGGGGACGAAGGTGACAACGTTGACGCGCTATGGTGCGGCCGTTAGCCGATTGCAGTCCGTCGGTCGGATTCGCTCGTCGGTGGAACGAGTCGACGCCGCCTGCGTCCACGGACCAGCGTGACCAACGGCCGGGCGAACTCTCCGTAAGCCTTGTGACCAGGCATGTTTGGCGAGCCTGCCAAGTCGTTAGCCGCGCGAACCAACAGTCTACCACAAGCAACCAGCCGCAACAGGGGGAATACACAAGCAGGCGATGTTGGCCGCCGGCCTTGGCTCGCCGGCGAAGGGGCGATCCGCTTGATTGCGATTCACTGGGCAAAATATCCCAGTTGATCCATCCGCGCCAGCACGCGTGCGGCCAAGAGCGCTGCAACTGAGCCGCCGCTGCCGCCGTGTTCGAGCACCGCGACCACGGCATACCGCGGACGTTCGGCAGGGGCGTAACCGGCGAACCAGGCATGCGGCGGCCGGTTGCCTCCGGTTTCGGCCGTGCCCGTTTTGCCGGCCACTGCGATCGGGAGCTGCGCCAGCGCCGCGTGCGCGGTGCCGTGCTGGTCGGCCACGGCGGCCTCCATCCCTTGCCGCAGGGCGGACAGCGTTTGCGGTTGCAGCCCTGCGATCGGCACAGGCGTGTGCTGCGATTGGGAAACAACATCCTCCGTCATATCCGTCAGCCGGTTGGCCAGGCCCACGCGTTCCACCACGTGCGGCGTGACCCGATAGCCCCCGTTGGCCACGGCCGCCGTCATTACCGCGACTTGTAGTGGCGATGCGGTCAGGTAGCCCTGCCCGATGGCAAGCTGAAGTGTATCGCCGTCGCTCCAAGCCCCTCTTGCCAGTTCCGCCGGGATGTCGGGCAGGTTGCCGGCGACTTCGCCGGGCAGATCGATGCCGGTGCGGCCGCCATAGCCGAGTGCGGTGCCCCAGCGAAACAGGGCATCGGGGCCGACTCGCTGGGCTAGCCGGAAGAAGTACACGTTGCAGCTTTGAGCCATGGCCGCCGGCAACGCCACGTCGCCGTGGCCGATGCCGCGCGTGACAAAGATCGCACAGCGATGGCTGCCTTCGTGGCTCAGGAAGCCCTGGCAATAGAAGCGTTCCTCGGCTTCGACCACGCCGCGTTCCAGGGCCGCGGCCGCCGTCACCGGTTTGAAGACCGAGCCGGGCGGGATGGCCATTTGCGCCACGCGATTGAGCAGCGGGAAATCCGGGGCTGTGAGCAGCGGCTGTACGTCGGCCAGGTCGGCCCGCAGGAACAGATTGGGATCGAACGCGGGTGCGGAGGCCGCGGCCAGGATCGCCCCGGTATGCACGTCGAGCACGACCACCGCGCCGCCCGATTTCTGCAACACCTCGTCGCCGGACAACGCCCGATTGCGTTCGACGGCTGCAACCAGCAATTGATCGACCGTTTGCTGGAGTGCGGCATCGAGCGTCAGCACGACGTCGCGGCCTGGCTGCGGCTGCTGCGTGACCTGGCGCTGAAGCACTTCGCCGCTGCGATTGGCAAGACGCACCTCAAGCCCTGGCTTGCCGCGGAGCTGATCGTTGTACGCGGCTTCAATGCCTTGCTTGCCGACTAGCAGCGGGATGCCTGCCGCGGCCAACTCACGCTCGGCTTCGGTCGACGGTTCATCGGCCTGCCCCAGGTAGCCCAGAATGTGCGAGGCGACGGGCCCCAGCGGGTAATCGCGGTGTGTGCTGGAGATAACCCGCACGCCGGGGAAGGACTCGGGCGAACCTTCGATCGTGGCCGCGGCATCCAGCGGCAGATCGTCGGCGAGCACGTGATATTGCAGTTCTTCGGCAATGACGATGGGCGGTGGATCCGCCGACTGCGGAGAGAGCTTGGCTTGAACCTTGTACCAAAGTTGTTCGAGCCACGAGGCATTGTTCGGCGGTTGCTGTTGCGATTCCGCCAAACGCTCACGGCGGCGCTGGTTCACGCTGTCCGCCATGGAACGCACCTGCCGCGTGATGCGGCGCCGCCGAGCTTCCCACGTTTCAGGTGACAGCCGGCACAATAGGGCCAACCGCTCGTGGAGTGCTTCCAGTTCCGCCGAAAGATCGGCGACGGCTGCGGCTACTTTTTCTGGCGAATTACGGTCGGCGCGTGGCAAGCGGCTTCGGGCTTGACGCCGCAGCCAGGCTTCATCGGCAGGCAGTTCCAGATAGCGGAAGTGCATTGCCAAGGCGGCCGCCGGCTTGTCGTGGGCCAGTACCGTGCCGTCGCGAGCCAGGATGCGCCCGCGCACGGCGGGCAGCGGTTCCTCGCTGCGCAAGGGCTGCCGGGCAAGTTGGCGATACTCTTCGCCGCTGGTCGCTTCGAGCTGAACCAGACGCGCCAAGACGGTGACGAATGCCAGGCCGAACAGCACCAACACGATGGCGGCCCGTCCTCGAAAGCTTAGCCCAAACGCCGCCTTCGCATCCTGGTGCCGCGCCGCGGCCCAGCGGTCGGCATCATCCAGTTGCTCGATCGTGGGAGGGCAAAGCAGCGACATGGCCGGCAATGGATCTAAGCCGCTTCCAGTATCAATCGTTCAACGCGTGGGGCGGCGAGGCAGTGTCATCGAACGAGATCATCAATTGATTTCATGCGGCTGATGATTGCGGGGCTTCATCACCCAGCCGAGGCAGCGGCAAGGTCAATCATTCCAACTTCCAGGCGGAGGCCGGTTCGTCGGTGCCAAAGATGGCCACGGCGCTGCGGACCAGGAAGGCGATGCCGCCAGCCACGGCGGCCGAGTACATCCCCGTGGTGAACCAGGTCTGAAACAAGTCGCCTGCCAGGGCTTGGTCGCCCAAGGCGACGCGAATCAGCGTTTCGAGCAGTGTGGCGGCCAACACGGCGAACATGGAGGCCAGGATCGTCAGCCAGCCAGGCAGCGGCGTAGTGGGCCGAGCCCAAAGCAGGCAGTACGCCACCGTGAGATACGCGCCCAAGGCTGGCCCCAAACGGCCACCACAAACCAGGTCCGTGGCCAGTCCCCACAGCACGGCGGCAATCAGCGAACGCTCATCGCGATCCACCAGCATCCACACGCCTGCCGCGGCAGCCAGCAAGTTGGGGGCCGCGCCACCGATCTCGACAGCTGGCCCAATCGCGAGTTGGGCAGCGCTGAAGAGATAAAGGGCCACCAGTAGCAGCAGGTAATCCATCGCCGGACTTTTTCAATGTTTGGGGAGGCACGTGAACGGGTTTTCCGAGCGCGTTCGTCAATGCGGGCAAATCAGTTGCCTAGCAGTTGGCCTATCCGATCGGGATTGATGGTGCGGCGCAGCACGACCAGCGGAGTGAAACCTTCATCGGCGGCCGGCTCCATCCAGATTTCCCAGTGCGACTGGCCGGGCAGCTGTTCGACTCGCACGATGTTGCCGTACCAGAGCGGCTGACCGGCGGGCGATTCCTCGGCCACGGTAAACACATAGTCGCCCTGGGCCACGGGCGTGGTGGTTTCGATCAGCTTGATACGGCATAGTCGGCCGCCGGTGCCTTCCAGCACACCGCGAGGTCCAAATCGCAGCCGCCCTTCGTGCATGGTGGCGATTTGGACCAGGTCGCGGTAATTGGCTGAGCGAACCGGCAACCAGGTGCTGGTTTGTTCTCCGACGTCGAGCAGTTTGCCACGCACGCGGCTGCCGGCCAGGACCAGCATGCCGGGCTGCAAACCGGCCGAACTGCCGGCATCCATCGTTTGCAGAGCCGTTTCCAGGACGTAATCGCCGGGGGCAACCCGCTGCTCGGCTCCGGCTTCGAGGATGCCTTGCCGCTGGAGCATGGCCCGCGATTGCATGCCCAGCGGTCGGGCCGGCACCAGGTCTTCGGCCACTAGAGGTGGCAACTTGGGCGTACTATGCTCGATCGTTTGCAGCTTGGCCGAGAGGGCCGCAGTTTGTGCGGCCAGTTCATCGCGCTCGCGGCGGAGTTTTTCCAGTTCTGCGGCTTGTTCGTGCGCGGCTTGTGCTGTTTGACGCCAGTGGGCGAGAAAGCCCAGGCGGTCGGCCGTCCAGGCTTGGATCGAGGTGCAGCCGGTCAGGCCCGGTTTCAGCGCGTCGTACCAGGCACGCCGCACCGGCTCGACGATTCGCTGCGGAACCATCGCCAGCGCCGCGGCCAGCAGCAGGCCGCACGCCAGGATGTATTGCTGATTGGCAGTGGAGCTGGCCGCGTCAGGCTTCGTCATCGCTGCTCTCCAGGGCGTGCCGCCAGCGCGGCAGGTTTTGCAGGCAGCGCAATGCGCCGGCGACGACGGCTTCCATGGGATCGGGGGCCACGCGGCAGGGCAGCCCGGTCCGTTCGGTCAGGTATTGGTCGAGTCCCCGCAGCAAGGCGCCGCCACCGGCCAGCACCATCCCTTGATCGACGAGGTCGGCGGCCAGTTCCGCGGTACACATGTCGATGGTGCGGCGGATGGCTTCCACGATTTGTTCCAGCGGCTCAGCCAGCGCCTCTCGAATTTCCTCGCTGGTGACGGTGGCTTTGCGAGGCAGGCCGGCCACCGTATCGACGCCGCGGACTTCGGCCGTTTGTTCCTGCGGCAGCGGCCACGCGCTTCCAACGTCGATCTTCAACTGCTCAGCTGCCGCCAGGCCGATCTGCAGGCTGTAGCGGCGGCGGAGATAGTCGACGATCGCCTGGTCCATGGCTTCTCCGCCGATACGGATTGACTGGCTGGCGGCGATCTCGCCCAAGGTGAGCACGGCAATTTCGGTCGTGCCGCCGCCAATATCGCAGACCATGCTGGCGACTGGCTCCGAAACCGGCAGCCCCAGCCCGATGGCGGCCGCTTTGGCCTCGGCGATCAGCAGCACCTGTCCGGCCCCGGCACGTAGTGCGCTGTTGAAGAGGGCTCGCTTTTCCACCGGTGTGATTGAGCCCGGTACGCCCACCAGCAACCGCGGCCGGGCTGCGAACCGGCCGGGCCGCAGCTTGAACAGAAAGTACCGCAGCATGGCTTCGCAGCACTCGAAGTCGGCCACCACGCCTTGCCGAAGCGGTTGCACGACTTCGATGCCTTCAGGCGTACGGCCCTGCATCTGCCGAGCCAAATGGCCCACCGCCGAGCGGCCCGGCAGCATCCGGCGTCGCTGTGCATCGACGGCCACCACCGATGGTTCGGCCAACAGCACGCCGCGGCCAGGCACGCCGATCAGCGTGTTGGCCGTGCCCAGGTCGACGGCAAAGTCGGCGGCGGTGCTTAGGAACCGGGCGAGCATCCGTGCTCTCGCAGCTTCAATGGCGGTAATCGGTGGTCGGCCACGCCGTCGTCGAGCGACGCCAGCGCGATCTGCGGCAACTTATCGCAAACCCTGCCGGCGCAGAAGCCCGATCGTGATGCCTGGGGGGGCTGACGGCGCTGCTAGCGTGCATCTGCTAGCCGGTGGGCCAAGCTCAACGGGTAAGGCCCAGGGCGTCCAGCACCTCTTGCAGGCCCACGAATCCGAAAAACAGCAGCGTGATGACCAAAATGCTGTTGATCACCCAGCCACTGCGGTAGGGGCCCACCCACTTGCTGCGGCTATTCATCAAGAGGAGCGACAGCGCCAACAGCGGCATGAAGAACGCGCCCAGCACCGCGTTGACCAGTTGCACATGTTCCACCTTCCGAAACAGCAGCGGGATCGGCAGGATCGCCAACGCCACCAGGAAACCGCGGTAGGCCTTGGTGCGCATGAAGTTGATGTCCTCGCGGACGATGCCGGCGGCCTGTTCGCTCTCGGCGGTTGTGCCCTCGCGACGCTGCCGGGCGTACCACTTACGGATGTGCAGGAAGTCGGCAAACAGGTACGGCACGCCTTGCCACACGCCCAGTAGGCTGGAGAACACGGCACCCCAGAATCCGATCAGGAACGCCACTGGCCAGCCGGCCCCAGCACGCTGTGCAACGTGCTGGAGAGTGCCCGGGCAGTCTCCGGACCTTGCCCGTCCAGCGGGACGATGGAGCCGATGATCATCATGGCCACGCCAAAGAAGGCCGTGAGGCCGTATGCCACGCCCAAGTCGATGCGGCAGTCGCGGATGGCTTGCGGGCCGGTGCGGCCGGCCTCGCGGATCCAGTAGCCGTAGCTGAGCAGCGTGACCGTGCCGCCGACGCCACCCAGCACGCCGAGAAACCAGCCGAGCCCCTGCTCGGGAATCGGGCCGGGGATAAAGCCTGCGAAAACCTCACCCCAGGTGGGTGCGACCGTGCCTTCCAGCGGCGTGTTGCTCAGATCGCGGCCGGGCAGTAGGGCGGCGGTCAGCAGCACGCACACAAACATTACGGCTACGCTGGCGGCCATCAGGCGTTCGAAGAGTTTGAAGCCGCCCCACCACACCAGGGCCAGTCCGGCCAGCGAGTGGATGATGCCCCAGACGATCTTCGAGGTGTTGGAGTCGCCCACTTCGACGATCGATTGGAAGATCGAGTTGCCGGCCACGCCACAGGCGGTAATCAAGGCACCACCAACCACCAGCGACCAGATCAGCAAATAGGCGAAGAACGCCCATTCCATCCAGCGTCCCAGCCGCTGCGACCAGCCTTCCAGCAGCGTGGTACCGGTCGCCAATTGCCATCGGGCGATGCCTTCGTTGAGCGTCCACTTGAGGATCACGCCGGCCGGGGCCGCCCAAAGGATCGCCAGTTTGAGTTTGCTGCCGGCGAGGCTGGCGGCGAACAAGTCGCCGGCACCTACGCCCGTAGCCGCGACCAACAGGCCCGGCAGAATCAGGGCAAATAGGGGCGTGCGCGAGGGCTGGTTCATGGTGTCGTGCGGTTACGGTCGGGTGGGGTTCGTGCGGCGCCCTTGCCAGACGCGGCAGCGACGCATGGTACGGCAACCGCCGCGTTGATGCGACAGTCTTCGCAGCGATCGCCGGCAAAACCTGGTCGTTTGCTGCTCCTAACGAACCGCCGCAGGTTCGGGGGAAACCTCAGGAGCAGCCCCGAAGGACGCCCATGTTGACGGTGCAAAGGGGTGCGTGTCTTAAGTGTCTCAACTACATGGCGTTAGTGATATGGGTGGACTTGGATGAACCGGCGAATGCACCGCTTGAATCTGGGGTGCTAGCACTGCAGGCATACAGCATATTGGGCTAGCAGGGGGCCCAGGCCGCAAAATCCTCGTAATCCTTGCAATCGAACAAGGCGGGGGTAGATTCCCACACATCGCCAACGCTCACGGTGGGAGTTGGCTTTCCCCAAACCGCCGGGACGGGATGTCCCATGGCTCCGCGGTTTAGAGCAGGCCGATGACTTCGGCCGCGGGTACGCCAGCGATTGTCACGGAAGACCTCATGAGGGGTACACAGCCAAACCCTCCTCGTGGCATTTGCCTGACCTCCCCGCCGCCGTGTGATTGCTGCTCCGGAGCCTCCGGTTTGCGGAAACCGCAATTACACTCCGTTTGACTGGCCAAATGACGGGCCAAGGGAGGTCTTTGAGATGGGAAGCAAGCCGCTGATCGGAATCAACTCCGACTACCGGGCCGCCACGAAGGATGCGCCTGCCTTCGCCTATCTCTGTGCCGGATATTACGAAGCAATCTCGGAAGTCGGGGGCATCCCGGTGGTGGTCCCCCAGCAGGCCAGCGAAGAAGATCTGGAACAACTGCTGGATCACCTCGACGGCATGGTGCTGATCGGCGGTGCCGACCTTGATCCTCGTCGCGACGGCTTCATGCTGCACCCCTCGGTGCGGCCCATGGATCCCCGCCGTGAGGATTTCGACCGCATGCTCGTGAAGCATATCGCCCGCCGCCGCATGCCGGTGTTCGGCATTGGCGTGGGCATGCAACTGCTGAATGTTTCCCAGGGTGGGAACCTGTTCCTCCATATTCCTGAAGACATCCCCCGCGCGGTGCCTCACCGCGACCCGATGGACCGCAATCACCGCCACGCTCTGGAAGTGGTGCCTGGCACGTTGATGGAGCGGGTGTTTGGCGACGGCGAAATCCGCGTCAACAGCATGCACCACATGGCCGTGGACGAAGTGGCCCCCGGTTTCATCGTCTCGGCCCGTTGCCCGGATGGCGTGGTCGAAGCCATTGAGAGCGTGATGCCGGACTGGTTTGCGATTGGTACGCAGTTCCACCCCGAAGCCGACAGCGCCACGGCGCTCGATATCCGCATCTTCGAAGAGTTTGTTGACGGCGTGAAAGCCGCCAGCCTTCAGGCCGCCGACGGCATGCGACTGGTCGCCTAAGCGGCCAACCTTCTTCCGCCAGGTGACTCGCCTACGGCAGGCGAGAGCCGGCAATCCTCCCCCCGAGCCACTCGCTCGCCCCGCGCTACGGATGCGCGCCCCCAGCACGGAAGCCGGGATCGCACTGCGCGCCCTGATTGGAGTGGAACGGTTATGGGCCGGCAGGCGGACAACGTTCGAATCAACCGCGGCAAGGAATGCCCCCGGTGACGCATGCCCGCGCCACCGGTGAAGCACGGATGCTTCCCTTTACGATCAGGTCGACCCGATGACCGCCGGCAGCCACGGACAGGCTGCCGGCGGTCGTTTTTTGCGCGGAGCCAATCGTGGTCGCCGGAGGTGATCCCTGCTGCGCACCGAGAGGGGCGGTCGCGGAGGCTTTCGGCGAAAGGTCACGCCCGCTTGCGCTATGGGCCCCATTTTTCTTCGGACGTGGTCCACTTTGGAGGGCCTTACCGGTTGCACAAGTGCTTGCAGGCGATTTAACTGTGCGATAGACCTGTCTTTTGAGCACCTCGGCGCATCGCGATCGCGAAAGCACCATGCCGCAATGCGGGGTCAGCACCTCACTTGGACCACGCCCGCAGCGGTTGCTTGGCCGTGCTCCCGGTCCATTCGATTACCTTTCACTCATGGAGCCGTCACTTGACTGGGCAAGGACAGTTTGCGCGGGTACGCCGCTTGTGTCCGGTATTGAGCGGAGCGATGCTGTCGATCGTGGCCGCTTCCGTGGCCTTCGTCGTGCTGTACCTGGCATTCCTGGCAGTTGTATTTGCCCTGGTCGATTTGCTGGTCACCAAGGGACAGCTCGAAGTGCCGCTGTCCCTGGGCGGTCAAAGCACCCTGTCGGAGGCCGACGAACAGTTGCTGGCCCAATTGGCCGGCCAACCCAATGTGGCGGCCGCCGAAGACGCCTTGTCCCCGGCCCGGCAGCGGCGCGTTGCCGCGGTGTATTACCAGCGAGGGCTGCTGCCCCTGGTGTGGCGGACGCGCGATTCGTGGCTGGGAACCTGGCTGCCAGACTTGTATCAGAATCTGTCACCGCTGCGGTCCAACTTCGGTAGCCTGCTGCTGTTGATCGGTGCCGGCCTGGTGCTGGGCGCGCTGGCGTTCCTGGCATTGTACCTGGCCGATCGATTTGCCCGCGCGGCGGCGCTGGGCGTTGCCACGCGATTGCGGCGCGAGATCCATGCCCAGGTGTTCCTGGTGGGAAGTTCCGAACTGCCGGGCCGGTCCGACCGCAGCGTGGTTCAGATCTTTACCGACGATGTTTCGACCATCCAGCAGACGCTTGCCCAGTGGTGGCGGGTCATCCCGCGAGGGTTGTTGCTGCTGGTGGTGTTGATTGCGGCTGCCCTGGCGATCAACGTCTGGTTGGCGTTGACGGCCGTACTGCTGGCCTGCCTGATTTGGGTGCTGGCCAACTGGGCGGGTGCCTCGGCCCGCGCGCGGAAGAACATCCTTGAAGACCGCGCCAACAACCAGATGACCGCGCTGGTCGAAGGCATCAAGCAAAGCCGCATGGTGGCCGGCTACATGCTGGAGGATATGCCCGGCGCTCCGTTCGCGGAAAATCTCGAGGCCTACAACCGCCTGGCCATGCGGACTTACGTGGGCGGCCTGGTTGGTTTGCCGCTGTTGTATCTGACCTTGCTGGTGTGCGGCGCGCTCTTCGCTCTGCTGGTCGGCGCGGTCATCCTCCGCGAGCCGCCGGGGATTTCGTTCCCAGGCGCGGTACTGCTGACGATGCTGCTCTCCACGGCGGCCGTGCCGCTGCATCGTTTGGCAACCGTTCGGGCCATGATCCCCAGGGCCGAGTTGGCCGCGGCGGCCGTCTTCGATTACCTGGAACGCGAGCCTGCCGTGGTGCAGAAACCCAGCGCGATCGAACTGCCGCGGCCCCAGCGCCAGATACAGTTCGCCGACGTGGTGCTGCGCAACTCGACTGGGCAAGCGCTGCTCAACAAACTCTCGTTCACGATTCCGGTCGGTAGCCGGGTGGCGTTGATTTCGTCCGATGCGCACACGCCGCTGCTGGCGGCATGCCTCGTGGCGCGGCTGTACGACGCCACCGAGGGCCGCATCCTGATCGATGGCCACGACATCCGCGACCTGACGTTGGCGTCGCTACGGCGGCACGTGGCCATGGTTTTGCAAGACGGCCTGCTGTTCACCGCCACCGTGGCCGACAACATCGCCTGCGGCGATTCGCGCTTCTCGGTGAGTGAGATCCGCGATGCCGCCAAGAAGGCCAAGGCCTACGACTTTATCGAAGTGCTCGCTCACGGATTCTCAACCATCATCGGCGAGCACGGGCAATCGTTGCGGCCGGGCGAGGCGTTGCGGATCGGGTTGGCTCGTGCCCTGCTGCGCGATCCGGCCATCCTGATCGTGGAAGAGCCGGCCGAGATCGATCCCGAAACAGCCAAGGAAGTCGACGAGGCCTTGGCGGCCGCCGCCGAAGGACGCACGCTGTTGTTGCTGGCCAATCGGGCCATATCGATCCGCAACAGCGACCAGGTGCTGGTGTTCCACGACGGCCGGCTGGCTGCCCGGGGTACGCCGCAGGAACTGGCTCAATCGAGCGAGTTGTACCGGATCCTGCTGTACTCCAAGAGCCAGGACTTCCGGCTGGTGTTCAAGTTGCAAGGACAGTATCGATAAGGTGCAGTCGGGCGACGGCGTTTGTCGGCGGTGGAAAAACCTCGCGAACGGGTTTGCCCGCCGCGGCGGTGCCCCAGAATGTCGCGAGCCGTCAAGTCCGGCACAAGCGGCACAGGCACCAGGCCCGTCAATCGGCGCACCCGCGATATTCGGCGCCGCTGCTGCAACACCATCATTAACTACGTGCTACATATCAGAAACCGATCGGGACGCATTTGCCGCGGCCCGTTCAACGAAATTTTCCTCGCAGACCAGCTTCGCTACTCCATCAGGCATCGATGCATGATGAACCGCCGCGTTACGAAACGGAACGGAACGACGATGAAACTCTGGTGCACTCGCTCGCGACGTAAGACGGCGTATGCATCTTGGTGGGCGCTCGCCCTGGCGGCCGCGTGCCTGGTGGCCGTTCCCGCGACGGTTCAGTCCGACGATGCGGCGTCAGCCAAACCGCTTTCGGACATCAAGATTACCCGCGTGTTGCCGCCGCCGGGTATTGCCGTCGATGAGGATGTACGGCAGGAGCTGGCCTCGCGTGAGGCGCAATTGCGCGAGCGTCTGGCCGCTTTGGATCCGGCCAAGACCACGGCCGACGATCGAGCCGACGTCGAGATCTTTCTCAAGGCCGTGCGGCTGGCGCTGGTGAACGGCGAGTTCTACTCCCCGAAGGATATCGATAACGCCCGCAAGCTGCTCGATCAGGCCGAGCAGCGGCTAGCCGCCCTGGAAGACGGCAAGCGTCCTTGGGGCGAGCAGCGTGGGCTGGTGGTCCGCGGCTTTCAGTCCAAGATTGACGGCTCCGCGCAGCCCTATGGGCTGGTAATTCCTGAAGGCCTTGAGCTGAAGAAGCCGGTGCCGCTGTACGTGTGGTTGCACGGCCGCGGCGATAAGGTGACCGACTTGCAGTTCATTGTGCAGCGGCAGAACAACGCCGGCCAGGTAACGCCGCCGGATGCCATCGTGGTGCACCCGATGGGCCGGTACTGCAACGCGTTCAAGTTTGCCGGCGAGACCGACGTGTTCGAGGCCATTGAAGCCGTCGCCCGAAATTACCCCATCGACCGCGATCGGATCGTACTGTGGGGCTTTTCCATGGGGGGCGCTGGCGCGTGGCACCTGGGCGCGCACTATCCCGATCATTGGGTAGCCGTGAGCCCCGGTGCCGGGTTCGCCGAGACCCGGCGGTACATCAACCTGTCGCCAGCTCAGTATCCGCCGGTTTATCAACAAACCCTGTGGGGGATGTACGACGCGCCCGACTACGTGCGCAACCTGTTCAATGTTCCGGTGATCGCCTACAGCGGCGAGAAGGACCGCCAGATTCAAGCCGCGCGGGTGATGGAAGAAGCCTTCCAGGCCAACGGTCACAAGCTCAAGCACTTGATCGGCCCGGACACTGAACACAAATACCATCCTGAAACGCTCAAGGAACTCAAGGCAAAGATTGCCGAGATCGTCGCCAAAGGCCGCGATCGCTATCCGACGCACGTCTCGCTGCAAACCCGCACCTTGCGCTACAACCGCTGCAACTGGGTAGAGATCCTGCGGCTGAAGGAGCACTGGAACGATTCCCGAGTGGATGCGGCCGCTGGCGAGCCGGGCCGGATTCGCGTTACCACCACCAACGTGGCGGCCTTGCGGTTGCGTTCGCCGTGGCGCGAGATGCCCAACTTCAACGAGCAAGCGGTCATCGATATCGATGGGCAGATCGTGCGCGTGCCCGACGGTTACCGCGGCAGCACCGTCCAACTGGTTTGCCGCGAAGGCCGTTGGCGGTTGGCCGACGACGACCTGACCGCCGCCCCCAAGCCGGGCGAACCGCTGCGCAAGCGGCCGGGACTGCAGGGGCCGATCGACGATGCGTTCTTCGATGCGTTCCTGGTTGTGCTGCCCTCGGGTAAGGCTCGCCATGGAGCGATTGAATCGTGGGTTCAGTTCGAGGCCCAGCACTTCATCGACCGCTGGCGTGCCCTGTTCCGTGGCGAGCCTCGCGTGAAGCTGGACCGCGATGTCACCGAAGAAGACCTGGCCAACTATCACATCGTGGTTTGGGGCGATCCGGCCAGCAATCAGTTGCTCGCGCGGCTGGCCGACAGCTTGCCGGTGCAGTGGACGGCCGAAACCGTCACCGCGGCCGGGCAAAGCTACCCGGCCAACACGCACGTGCCGGCGTTCATCTATCCCAACCCGTTGAATCCGGCCCGGTATGTGGTGGTCAACTCGGGCATCACCTTCCGCGAAGGCCACGACCGGACCAACAGCCTGCAGATTCCCAAGCTGCCGGACTGGGCCGTGATTGATATCACGACGCCGCCCGATGGCCTCGCGCCCGGCAACGTGGTGGCCGCCGACTTCTTCGATGAACGCTGGCAATGGAAGCCGGCCAGCAAGCAGGCCAAGGCCGAAGCCAAGAAGTAACCGGTACGTCGGCCAACTGCGTCCCGCGGCCGTTAAAGATGCGCCACCGGCGCGGAATCGGCGGCCTTGATCGGTAGTTTCATGGTGGCCGTGGTGCCCTGGCCGGTCTGCGAGTGAAACTCCAGACTGCCGCCCAGCCGTTCGATCACGCTTCGCGCGAGGAACACGCCCAGGCCCATCCCTTGGCCAGGCTCCTTGGTGGAAAAGAACGGTTCGCCCACGCGTTCCAGCACGGCGTCGGGCATGCCGCAGCCTCGGTCGGAAACCTCGGAGACGATGGTTTCACCGTCGCGTCGGATGGCCCATTGCACCTCGTTTGGCGGACCCGAGGCATCGATCGCGTTCTTGATCAGACCGCGAATTGCCTGCGCCAACACGTTGGGCGGAACGAAAAGTCGAGTTTGCTCGGCGTCACGCGCCAGGTGCAGTTTGACCCTGGCGCCGCTGGGCAGCCCATCAAGCACGAGTTGCACCAGTTCGTCCACGTCGACGGTGGCCCAACGCTCGCCGGTTGCCTGGCCGGCTTCGGCCGCCATGCGGTCCAGGATTGCCCGGCAGCGATCGAGTTCCGAGCGGATCAAAGCCACGTCGTCGCGCAGCTCTTCCGCGCCGCTGTGCTGGATGGCCCGTTCGACTTCCTTGGCGACCACGGCGATGGTCGAAAGTGGCGATGCCAGTTCGTGCGCGGCTCCGGCCGCCAGCGTGCCGAGCGCTTGAAGCTTTTCGGCCCTGGCTCGGAGGATTTGGGCTTGCCGCAGTTCGTGCTCACGACGGGCCAGGGCGGCGGTCACTCGCGTCATGAAATACACCACCACCGACGCGCACGTGGCGAACGCTACCAGCAGCCCTTTATCACGCACGCTCAAAAACGGCATTTTCTCGGCGCCGTCGGCCACCTGCGCGATGGGGCCTAACTCCCGTAGCGGGACATGATGGAAGAACAGCGCCGCGTAGCAAGCTACCGCCGTGGCCGTGAGCAACCATGCCCAGCGCCCCGGCACGATCAATGCGGCCAGGCTCAGGTTCACAAAGTAGAACACGCTGAACGGGTTGTACGGACCGCCTGAGAAGTAGAGCAGGGCGGTCAGCAGCAGCAGGTCCAGGAGCATCACGCCGGCCAGCAGCATCCGGCCGGTATGGCGCGGTGCTGCCTCCGCCGGACCGTTCTCGACCAGGTCTTCGGGCCGGAGGCGGTACCAGGCCATCAGCAGCAGATTGGTCACGGCCGCCACCCCTACCACGACCAGCAGCGGCAGCAGCGACAGTTCAATGCCCAGCACGTAGCGCACGCCGGCAATCGTGAAAAACTGCCCGGCGACCGCCACCCACCGCAGTTTGATCAACCACAGGGCATTGGTCTTGATCGAGGTACTCAGGGGGGCTTCTCCCAGTTGCGCGACACAGGCACTCTTTGTTTTGAGAATACCCAGCCCTCGCCGCAATTGAAGTCCCGACTCGCTGCGATATGCCTTCGTCTACCGGGTACTGGCCCCCCCAACGTGCGTGAGGGCTGCTCAGGCCGCTTTTTCGTCGTCGGCCTTTTCCGGGACGGCATCGAGGATTTCCAGCAGCACCTGGTCGGGCTGGATGTCTTCGGCCTGGGCTTCGAAGTTCAGAATCACCCGGTGCCGCAGTGCAGGCAGATACACCCGGCGGATGTCTTCAAAGCTCACGTTGAACCGGCCTTCGAGCAGGGCCCGGATCTTGGCGGCTAAGGCGATGGTCTGGGCGCCGCGCGGGCTGGAACCCCAGCGGAGATATTGGTTCGTGGCCGGTGGGGCATACGGGCCGCCGGGATGTGTGGCCAGCACCAGGCGGACGATGTAGTCCTGCACGTGCGGGGCCAGCACCACCTCACGGACGAGCTTCTGCCATTTGAGGATTTCCGGGCCGTCCATCACCTTGGCCGGCTCGGGATCGACGCCGCGCGTGGTCCGGTCGATGATGGTGGCCAGTTCCTTGCGGGTGGAATAACCGACGACCAGCTTGAAAAAGAAGCGGTCGAGCTGAGCCTCGGGCAGCGGATACGTGCCTTCCTGTTCGATGGGGTTCTGCGTGGCCAGCACGAAGAACGGCTTTTCGAGTTGGTAGTGCTTGCCGGCGGCGGTCACACTGCCTTCCTGCATGGTTTCGAGCATGGCCGACTGCGTCTTGGGCGTGGCCCGGTTGATTTCGTCGGCCAGGCAGATCTGTGTGAAGATCGGCCCTTTCTGGAACTCGAAGAACCGCCGCCCGTCCGGGGCTTCCATCACCATGTTGGTGCCCAGGATGTCGGCGGGCATGAGGTCGGGCGTGAACTGGATGCGCGAGAATTGCAGATCAAGCGTCTTGGCGAGCGTGCGCACCAGGAGCGTTTTGCCCAGGCCCGGTACGCCTTCCAGCAGACAGTGGCCGCCCGCGAACAGGCACGTCAGCACGCCGTGCACGATCTCATCGTGCCCCACGATGACGCGGCCGATTTCCTCACGCACCGCCTGGTACCGGCGGACGAACTCTTCGGCACGCTGCTGAATCGATTCGCCAGGGCTCATGCAATTCCTTTGGTGCAAGGGAAGGGGCCATCCACAGTGCTTACGATACGCCGCGTCCAGTGCGGATTCCAGCACAACGGTCGAGCCCGTGGATTCCCCCGCGGTTTGTATGGCGGCACCGCTTATGGATCGTGGCCAGGGGACGAAGGTGCTCGTGCTCACCGCTTGCATCTGGCCTTGCTTGGTCGGATGACGCCCGCTGCGTCGTCGGCATGCTGGCCGGCTGCGGCCAGTGGCTTGCCGGTTGAACAAAACCGGGCTCTCAAATTGCCCCAGCGTGGCGAGCCCTCTGCTCCATGATTGGCCGAAATATGGCCATGCCCTATCATGGTATGAATTGCTGCGCCGCAATTGCCGCTTAACCAGGAGGTATGTGATGAGTACTTCGCCCAGCCGCCGCGATTTCCTTCAGGCGAGTGTTGCCGCCGGCGCGGCATTATCGCTCGGCAGTAGCCTGCTGGCGGCGCAGAAAAACGATGGTCAGGCGATCCCGGTACGGCCGTTGGGCAAGACCGGTGTCGATGTCTCCATTTTGTGCCTGGGCGGATGGCATATCGGGCAGGCCGGCAAGGATGATGGCGACGACGCGACAATCTGCCTGATGCATCGCTGCCTCGATGAAGGCATCACCTTCTTCGACAACTGCTGGGATTACCACGATGGCTACGCCGAGGAGTTGATGGGCAAGGCCATCCATGACCGCCGCGACAAGGTGTTCTTGATGACCAAGAACTGCGAGCGGGATTACAAGGGATCGCTGAAATGCCTGGACGATAGTCTCCGCCGCCTGCGCACCGACTGCATCGACCTGTGGCAATTCCACGAGATGGTCTACGATAACGATCCCGATTGGGTATTCGAGCAGGGTGGCATGAAGGCGGCCCTGGAAGCCCAGCAGGCCGGCAAGGTTCGGTTCATCGGATTCACCGGCCACAAGGATCCGTCGATTCACCTCAAGATGCTGCACAAGCCGTACGCTTGGGCGTCGGCCCAGATGCCGATCAACGTGTGCGACTATTTCTTCCGCAGCTTCCAGCACCAGGTCGTGCCCGAGTGCTTGAAGCAGGGCACCGCGGTGATCGGAATGAAAAGCCTCGGCGGCGGCATCCAGGGCAAGATTCCCTCGTCGGGCCTGGTTACAGCCAAAGAGTGCATTGCCTTCGCGTTGTCGCAGCCGATCTCATCGCTGGTCGTGGGCTTGCGGAACGAACGCGACGTGAACCAGGCCCTGGAAGTTGCCCGCAACTTCAAGCCGCTTTCCCTCGAAGAACAGCAGGCGGTGTTGGCCAAGGTCCGCGATGAAGCCGGAGACGGCCGCCACGAACTTTTCAAGACCAGCAAGGCCTTTGATGGTCCGCACCACCGCAAGCAGCACGGTTTCAGCTTGGACTAGCCGTGAAACGCAACGAGCTGGCTAAACATGCCAGCAGGTTCTATGGAGCTGCCGTGGGGGGCGGAACCGCGGCACCAAACTTGCACCTCGCGCCCGTGCCCAATTGCCGGCGGCGCTTCGCTCATGGCGTAGCGCCGCCACCGGCGTTGCGACTGAATTTTGCGCCTCATTGCTGCTAAGGACGCTATGCACCAACAGCCATCGAACCCTCACGAGGCTTCCGACGAAGGACAGACTGGTTTGATGACAGATGCCGCAGCCAACCGCAGCGGGCGGCAGGGGACCGAGCTGCGCCTGCCTCCGCAGACGCTCGAGGTGCCGCATGGTCGTCGGTTGCCGGTAGGGGCCGAGCCGCTGGCCGAGGGCGGTGTGCATTTCCGCGTTTGGGCGCCGCGCTGCCGAGAGGTGCGCGTGGTGTTGTTCGATGCGTCAGGTAACGAGCAGGGCAGCTACCCGTTGGAACGCGAAAAGGGCGGCTACTTCTCAGCCCATGTCGCGCAGGCACGAGCCGGCACGCTGTACCTGTATGAGTTGGACCACAACGGGCGTTATCCCGACCCGGCTTCGCGGTTCCAGCCGCGGGGTGTGCATGGTACTTCGGAAGTGATCGATCCCACGCAGTACGCCTGGACCGATGCCGATTGGCAAGGAGCCGGCCTGATGGGCCAGGTGTTGTACGAGCTGCACTTCGGTACCTTCACGCCCGAGGGCACTTACGCCGCCGCCAAAGAGAAGCTGCCGTACTTACGCGACCTGGGCGTGACGCTCATCGAGGTGATGCCGCTGGGCGATTTCCACGGTGAGTTTGGCTGGGGCTACGACGGCGTGTGCTGGTTTGCGCCTTCGCGGCTCTATGGCCGGCCCGATGACTTCCGCGATTTCGTCAACGAGGCGCATCGGCTGGGCATCGGCGTGATCCTCGATGTGATCTACAACCACTTTGGCCCTAGCGGCAACTATACGGGGGCCTACTCGCCGTACTACATCTCGCGGCGGCACGGCACCGAGTGGGGCGACTCCGTCAACTACGATGGCAAGCAGGCTGGCCCGGTCCGCGAGTTCGTGGCGGCCAACACGGCTTACTGGATCGCCGAGTACCACCTGGACGGCTTCCGCTATGATGCCACGCAGGCTGTGTTCGATGACTCGCCCGAGCACGTGTTGACCCTGGCTTCGCGCGCGGCACGCCAGGCGGCCGGTGACAAGCCGATTGTGCTGTATGCCGAGAACGATGCGCAGGACGTCCGCCATGTCGAGTCGCCCGAACGCGGCGGCTTCGGCATGGACGGCCTGTGGAACGACGACTTCCATCATGCCTGCCGCGTGGCGGCCACCGGTCACGCCGAGTTCTACTATGCCGACTACACGGGCAGCCCTCAGGAGCTGCTTTCCGCAATTCGCTGGGGCTATCTGTACCAGGGGCAATGGGTGCCGCGGCTACAACGCACACGCGGCACCCCGTCGCGGCATCTCAAGGCGGCTCGATTCGTTCACTACCTGCAGAACCATGATCAGGTTGCCAACTCAGCTCGAGGGCTGCGCATCCATCAGTTGACCACGCCGGGGCGGTTTCGGGCCTTGACGACACTGCTGCTCTTGGGGCCGCAGACACCGATGCTGTTCATGGGGCAAGAGTTCGCGGCGTCCAGCCCTTGGCTGTTCTTTGCCGATCACGACGTGGACCTGGGCCGCCTGGTGCGGCAGGGACGCTGGGAGTTCGTCCGCCGCTTTCCTCGCGCCGCCGGCTACAGTAATGCCATCGGCCTGCCTGACCCGACCAGCCGCGAGACGTTCGAACGCTGCAAACTCAACTGGGACGAAGTGCGGCAGAACGAGCCCACCTTGCTGTTGCACAAAGATCTGCTGACGCTGCGCCGCACCGATCCGGTGTTTGCCCGGCAGGATCAGCGGCAGATCGAGGGCGTCACAATCACCGACGAAGCCTTCCTGCTGCGGTGGTTCGGTGGGGAAGGCGATGATCGCCTGTTGCTGGTGAACCTGGGGTGCGACTTCCATTGGCATCCCGCAGCGGCTCCGCTGCTGGCCCCGCCCACCGGCTGCGATTGGGAACTGTTCTGGTCGAGCGAAGACCCCAGGTACGATGGCTCAGGCACGGCCATGCTGGATACCAAGAACTGGAACATTCCCGGTCACGCCGCAATCTTGCTTAAGGCTAATCCCCGCAAAGGATAACGTTGTAAGTCTTGCCAGGGTGAGTTTTAGGACTGGCACTTTGAGCCGCGTGGGCCCGGAATTCAAACGGCAGGCTTCGCATGTTGCTTACACCACGTAGATTAACAAGCAGGGCGGGTGCACGGTCCCGCGCGCAAGCTCTTGCAGGTTGCGCAGTTGCCACAATCGTCGCGATCCGCACAAACGCCCACACCGTGGTGGGGGCGTGGCTGGCGTTGATAGCAGGCAGTCCATTGCCCTGCCTACCCTGCGGCCAGTAACATCACCATATGCTGCGTAAAGGAGTTCCTGTTTCGCCGGGCGTCGCCGTTGGGGCCGCCTACTGCATCCTTCAAGTCTTCGTCGATCCGCAGGGCAAGCCCCTGGAAGAGGAGGAAGTCGTCGGAGAACTGGAGCGGTATGACCTTGCGCGCGAAAAAACCATCGCCGACCTGAAGGCGCTGTACCAGAAAGTCGCCTCGCAGGTCAGCCCGGAGAACGCTGAGATCTTCCGCGTTCACCAGTCGATCCTCAACGACAAGGCCTTCACCACCAAGGTCCGCGACCGCATCTTCCGCGAGCGGACGACGGCCCGGGCGGCCCTGGCCCAGGTGATGGCCGATTACACGTCGCTCTTTGCCCGCACCAAGGACGAGTACCTCAAGGAGCGGCTGGCCGACGTGCGCGACGTGATCGTGCGCCTGTCAGGGCATCTCTCGCAGGTGCTTGAGGAAGAAGGCCATGGCCCGACCGGTCCGCTGATCGTGGTGGCCGATGAACTACTGCCCTCGCATGTGGTGCTGCTGGGCGAACGGCAGGTGGTCGGCATTGTGACCGAAGCCGGTGGCCAGACCAGCCACGCCGCCATTCTGGCCCGCAGCCGCGGCATCCCGGCGGTTTCCGGCGTGCAGGGCATCCTGCGGCAGGTGCGTAACGGCGATACGGTGGTGGTCGATGGCCGCGAAGGCGTTGTGGTCGTCAACCCGGATCCCGAGTCCGAGGCCGCCTACCGCAAGCTCCAGCGCGAGTTTGTCGATCTGAAGGATCACCTGGCAGAGAACCGCGACTTGCCGGCAGTTGATGCAGATGGCCAGCCCCTGGAACTGCTGGCCAACATCAACAGCGCGGCCGATTGCCAGGCGGCCAAGGCCATGGGCGCCAGCGGTATTGGCCTGTTCCGCACCGAGTACCTGTTCCTCACGCACCCGGACGTGCCCGACGAGGAGGAACAGATCGAAGCTTATCGCGAGGTCATTCACGCCGCGCCCAACCATCGCGTGACGATTCGCACGCTCGACCTGGGCGGCGACAAGACCATTCCGTACCTGGGACACCGCCGCGAGGCCAACCCGTTCTTGGGTTGGCGGTCCATCCGGCTGTCGTTTGAGCACCCCGACTTCTTCCTCAAGCAGATTCGGGCGGTGCTCCGCGCGGCCGCGCCCGAGCCGGGCATCAACAAGCAAGTCCGGCTGATGTTCCCCATGATCACCACCGTGGTGGAAATGCAGAAGGTGCGGCGGATGGTCCGCCGGGCCTGCCAGGACCTCGATCGCGAAGGCAAGCCTCGCGGCGATGTGGCCATTGGCATGATGGTTGAAGTGCCCGCGGCGGCGATCACCATCGACTCGTTCCTGCCGCTGGTCGATTTTGTGTCGATCGGCTCCAACGACCTGATCCAATACTTGATGGCGGCTGACCGCGATAACCCCAAGGTCAACCACTTGTGCCAGCCGCTCGGCCCGGCGGTGATCAAGGTGCTGCATCACGTCATCAGCACCTGCAATAAGCGTGGCAAGCCGGTGACGCTGTGCGGAGAAATGGCCGGGGCCCCGCGTTCGTTCCTGCTGCTGTATGCCATGGGCTTGCGGTCATTCAGCATGAGCCCTGCGTTTATTCCGTCGATCAAGACGATGGCCGCTTGCCTGCATCGCGAGGAAGCGGAGCGGATTTTACGTCGGGCAATGCAGTTCAAGACCACCGATCGTGTGCGGCAGTACATGGCCAAACAGGTCTTGGAACTTTGTCCCAGCATCAAGCTGCTGGACTCGCCGTAGTCGCGCCGCTGCAATCTTTTGGCTGGTTTCTTTGCCGCACGGCATACGTGCAACAAAAAAAGATTGCGCCGCCGAAGTTCCTTTGGGTTGTGTGCGTCGAACAAGTTTCTTGGACTTGCTCATCGCACACAGGAATCCGGCTGCGCAATCCGCGTCCATCATAGCGATCGTGTACGGCAGTTTGGTCGGAACCGTCTGCTAGTACCGATATGGTGCCGATGATGGAGTGTGCTTTTCGATGATTGGTGCTTTTGCTTGAGGCTATGCACTGCTTAGGTCGTGGCGCGGGTGCCGCCCGGCGGCGGACCAGGCGTATGCTGCGGCACGTCGGTATCGACGTGTGTCCGCGAAGCACTCCACAGGCCCAGACCTGCAACGATGATGCCCATCACGATCTCGTTCCACATGGCCGTTTCGCCCACGCCATCGCGCGGATATGAGAAAACGAACGGCGAGGCGATCAGCCAGATGCCCAGGACCACGTTTGCCCAGCTCATCCAGGGATAGTGGCCGGGCATCGCCACCCGGGCGGCTGCCATGGCGGCCACCAGGATACCGACGATCAGGCTGTTCCACATGGCCTGGTTCAGGTCGGTATAGCCCAGCACAAACGGCGAAATGATCAGCCACAAGCCCGCGATCAGGTTCAGGCCGCTGGCCATTTTTACCTGGTTTAGGGCACCAGTGTCATGGGACGTTCGGTCATACGTTGTGCGGGGTTCCATCGATCACCTCCCATTGAATTGCAAAGGGTACGAGTTGCTCGCCTGCAAGCCCCCGCCCCAGCTGGCCGGGGCAACAAAGGGCTGCGTCCATGGAGGCGAACCGACAAGAGTTCTTGTGGACGCCCACGTTGGGCTGTGCTTAGCGGAAACCAATAGCGAATGCGGTGCCGGAGGCGGCTATTTCAGGGCCTTTTTGATGGCTGATTCCGTGCGCCGCAGGAAGCTGCCAACCGTGGTGCCGCCGTTAGCCATTTGGGCTTTCTGGACGCTCATCTGATCGGTCCCCAAACTCAGCTCGGCCAGGTCGCCCTCGGGCGTTGCCGCGGCGGTGACAAACTCGCCGTGCCCGTCGTAGCTGGTGCCGCTGCTCCAGCGGCCTTCTGGCACCGGCACGCTTTCATCCTTGCCGGTTGTGAAGAACGTGTACGACACTTCGGCCAGCTCTTCACTCTGCGGGAAGTTGTTGGGGATCGGGTGATTCTCCTTGCCTCCCATCTCCTCCCAGGCCGCGAGCCATTGGTTCTGGTGCATGGTGTCGCGGGCAATGAGGAAGCGGAGCATGTCTTGCATGCCCGTGTCGTCGGTCATCTTGTAAAGCTGGCAGGCCAGCATCCGGCCGGTGCTTTCGGCCACGACGTTGGCGAGCATGTCGGCCGCGCCGTTTCCGCTGGCGTACACGTGCGAGCAATCGAACGGCACCCCGTTGCAATCGACCGGCATGGCGCACATGGCCGTGGAGAGCACGTGCCGCGGATTCATGCCGCCCAGCACGGCGGCAATCATCGGATCCTGGGCCGCTTCTTCCTGTTCGAGCGGTGCGCCCTCCAAATTCAGGGCGACGGCCGTGGCCAACATTTCGATGTGGGCCATTTCTTCAGTGCCGGTATTCAGCAGCATGTCGCGATATTTCTTGGGGCCGCGAGCGCCCCAGGCTTGAAACAGGTATTGCAAACACACCCGGATCTCGCCCTCCACGCCGCCGATCGCCTGTTGCAGGGCCTTGGCGAAAACGGGGTTGGGCTTGTCGACACGCACGTGATACTGGAGTTTGCCGCCGTCGTGATAGAACATCGTTCCCACCTGCATGGTGCTTGATAGGGGGCCTGGCCAGCCTTCCGCGGCTGGCTACCAATCTCCTGCTGCCCGATCTCCCAGGTCAGCAACCTGCGTGGGAAGCAGTGCCCGGCTCCCGCGCCGAGGCGAACTGCACGTCAGGCAAGGACCATGCCTTGCTCCGGCGGTGTGCCAATTATTCGTAGCGTCGACGCGTCCGCGCGCGGAACCTGAAGGCCGATGTTCCATTGAAACAGCAAGGGCAGGGGAACACGCCGAGAACGGAGCCCCCGCCGCTCATCGAGCGGTGGCTCGCTCGCTTATTGAACCGACCGGCCGGGCAGCCGGAGCCTCAAAAAGACGGCTCGCGACAACATGGCGCAATGTACGAGCGCAGCAGCGCAAGGAAGGTCCTGCCGAATTGCCCGATTCACTGCGACAGCTTGCGTGCGAACAAGGATGGAGAGCGGCGGTTTGTCGCAGCGTTCAGGCCGGCGCCATCGCTCTTCGAGGCAAAGCATGTAGACGTGATGATGTGAGCAAGGTTGGGCCGGCGCAGTTTGAATCAAAAAGGTGTATCCAGAACCGTCGGCCGATACAGCGGCATGTGCCGGTAGTACACCTCCAGGGTCATGATCGCCAGGGCCGTTACGAGCAAGCGGCCGCCAGGATCGGTGTGGCGGTTGCGAAAGCACCAACTGCCCGACTCATGCCCTTGCGTCGCCTGCATCGCGATCAGGTGCTCGCGCATCTTTTCGTTCCATTGGTCCCATAGGGGGCCGCCGAAGTGATGCATCACCTGCGTTGCATAGTAATTGAAGTACATGTCGCTGTTCGATGGCCCATGCTCGGACAGGAACTTGACGCCCATCCGCAGTGGCGAGGAATCCGGCCCCCAGCCCAGGTACATTCGGCACAACAAGCCTACGGCCGTGGTGGTCGGTTCCTTTCCGGCGGTCATGTAGCCGTAACGGGCACCGCCATCGGCCTGCACGCCGTTGAGAAAGGTCGTCACCTTACTGAACACCGGCCCCGGCACCCGCAGGTACGACATCTGCGCGCTCTTGAGAGCCATGAGCTGCCAGCCGGTGACGGTAGTATCGCCGACCTCGCCGGGCCCGTAGCGCCAGCCGCCTCCCTGCTGGTCTTGTGCCCAGATGATGTACTCGATCGCTGCCTGCGCGGCGTCATGCAGACTGGGGTCGCGCGTCATGCCGTACGCTTCGCACAGCGCGATCGCCGCCAGACCTTGGGCGTACATGGTGCCATCGCGCAGGTCACCGCCGTGAGGCGTGGTGCGCATCCGGCTCTTCAAATAGTTGAGTCCCCTATCGACCACCTGCTGATAGGGACCTTGCCGATGCGTGTAACCGGCCCCCAGAAACGGCAAAATCGCCACGGCGGTGGCGGCAATGGTCGAGTGATGATCGCCCGGGTTCCGGCACATGCCCTGGCAGTCACTCAGGTTGTGGTCAAAGTGCCAACTGCCATCGCGGCGCTGGTGCTTGGCCAACCAGGCCAGGCCGCGTTCCACGGCGGCTTCCGAGGCGGGCGTGCCGCCTTCGGCCATGGCCAGGCGTTCGCGATCGCCGGGCTGACGACCACGCAGCGAGCCTTCCATGCCGGCCGGCGTCGACGCAATCAAGGCTTCGCCGGGTGGAAGCTTGATGCCAAAACCTTGGTCCTGGGGAGCCTGTTCGCGGCGTTCCCGTTCCAAGGGCGATTCGATGGTAAGCCCCGTTTGCGGGGCGGCAGTGCCGATGTCGGCCGCCAGTTGAAAGTCGGGCCTGGGGGCCGGTTCCACGTTCAGTTGGACGACCTCGACCTCCGGCTGCGAACCGTCGGTCAACTCGACTTGCAGCTCAGGCTTGCCCAGCAGGTTCAGGTCCAAGGGCAACAAGAGGGCCAGCACGATCACCAGCAACGCATGAGCGACCATGCTGCTCAGCATGCCGATGCACCGTTCGCGCCACGGAACCGGAGCCGACTTCACGCGGGCAGCGCGCGACGGGCCCTCGGGACGAGGGAGCCCCTGAGGCGGCCGGGCCGGCGCGGCTGGCTTGGGTGAAGGTTTGTTTGGCTCCGGCACGGTCGTCTCCGGTGATTCGTCAGTTGCGCGGCGGCGCACGACGTAGCACGCCCTTGCGCTTCGCCTGCGATCATGGCGTTTTCCCCACCAACCATACGTTGCCGTTCAGCAACGTCCGGCTTCCTGGAACCGCGGACGTTACCTTGAGCGTAGTCGGTTTGTGCCGCCTTTTCAGGTTGTAACAGTTGGGAGCGACGCCGGAGCGTGGCGATGCCGGTTGGCACGCAGCTTTTTTTCTTCGCGGCAATAGGGAGCTGTGTTCGCACTGGGATTGTCGCGCGGTCGGGCCGCTCGTGTGCGGTGACCGCCAAAGCGGGCGGTTGCACCCTTGCGAAGCGATCCACGGCTGCCGCACAATGGCGGCTCCTTTGTGGGCCGCGGCTCGCACCGTTGGCGAGCGGCAGGCGAAGGGACCAGCTCCATTGTCCGCACCGAGTCAGCAGCGATCACCAATGCCATTAACGCCTGAAGCTCAAGAGTTTCTCCGTCAGATGAAACGGGCCGGGTTGCCGCCGGCAAACGAATGCACCGTGGAACAAGCCCGGTCGTTGATGCCTCCCCCGGCGCAGCCGCTTGAGCCTGTAGCTGGTATTGAAGATCGCCGGATCGCTGGCCCTGCGGGCGAGATCCCCGTGCGCATCTACCGGCCCGCCGGAGCAACCCCCGACGCCGCAGGCCTGCTGCCTGGCATTGTTTATTATCACGGCGGCGGCTGGGGGGTGGGCAACATCGAGAGCCACGACGGCATCTGCCGCATGTTGGCCAACCGCACCGGGGCCGTCACCATCTCGGTTGACTATCGGCTCGCACCCGAGCATAAGTTCCCGGCCGCGGTCGACGACGCTTACGCGGCCGCTTGTTGGGCGGCGCAAAACAGCGGCGGGCTCGGCATTGATCCCCAGCGGCTGATCGTGGCTGGCGATAGCGCGGGGGGCAACCTCGCGGCGGCCGTGTGCTTGATGGCTCGCGACCGCGGTTTACCGGCGTTGGCGTGCCAACTGTTGCTGTACCCAGTCACCGATCGCAATTTTGAGACGCCGTCGTACCAGAAGTATGCTGATGGCTACTTCCTCTCGCGCGATGCCATGATCTGGTACTGGAACCATTACCTGGCCCGCGATGAGGATGCAGCCAACCCGTACGCGGCGCCGCTGCAAGCTACGGAGCTATCGGGCTTGCCACCGGCGATCGTGCTGGTGGCCGAGTGCGATCCGCTGTGCGACGAAGGCCTGGTCTACGCCGAGAAGTTGCAAGCTCACGGTACCGAAGTGGTCACGCTCACGGCCCAAGGTTTGTTGCACGGTTTCCTGCGCAGGCCGGATGTGTTTCCCGAGGTCGATCCGCTCATGACCGAGCTTGCCGCCCGGTGCCGCGAGATCATCAACCGAGGGTAGACGCTGCTGCACAAACTGAAGAATCGGCCTAAGCAGTGGCGGCGGAGCGCCATGGGCCGAGAAGCCGGCGACGATCATTGGCACCACTGCTTGCAAACCGCGTCAAGTTTGCGAAATTAGTGATCGGCTGTGAGGCGTGTGGCCCGTGCTTATCGATCCGTTGGCCGCACGCGTAAGGAAACGCTACCCGGTGGGCATCGCAACTGCTAAGGTGATAGCCAGAGAGAGCAGTTTCCGCGTTGAACCGTCGACGCTTTTTCAACCCAGCACTTGGAGAACTCACCCGCCCGGCTTCCGCAACGGCATCTCCGTGGAAGCCGGTGGCCCAGAAGACGAAAGTTTCCCCCCCTGCCGCGACGAGGTGTCTACCCCGAGCGAGCAGGGAAGCTGCCTATTCAACCTGATTGGCCTGAAAACCTCGGTTATTCTTCGTCGGCACAGTCGGCAGGCCTTGCCCACCGGCTGCGGCGGCGCGGGATGGCGGGGGCTAATCCTAAATCCTTTTGACTGCGGTAGTTGTAACAAAAGCCGCAGGCCGGGGTGAGTGTGCGCGGATTGTGGCGTTAGCACCGAACGCAAGATTCATAACGAATTGCGCGCCAAAATAGCACAAAATGCGGCTGAAAAAGCGGCTGTGATTCCGTTCGTTGCTTGACTCCGCCATTCCAGCACGTAGAGTGGATGAGGAATAGGCAGCTAGGTATGGAGGCTAATTGGTACCCGGTGGGATGGTCCCCCGGGCCCGACTGGCGCCCCACCGTCGCAAGTATTGCGCACGCGCAAGCGACACAGCCCGGTGGTAGGGAAACTGCTTACAAAGGAATGGGCCAATGTTAGTTCTGTCTCGCAAGAAGAACGAGAGCATTGTCATCAACAACGACATCACGATCGTTGTTGTTGAAATCCGCGGCGACAAGGTGCGTTTGGGTGTCGAAGCCCCCAAGGAAGTGCCGGTGCACCGCCGCGAGGTGTACGAAGCCATCATGCGGGCTGAGGCTCAAGGTGGCGCCAAGGAAACCGACACCGTTGGCGACGGAACCTGAAGCTGCCGCTTTCTCACGCCGGCCGCTCCAGCCCCAACAGGGGGCGGCCAAAGGTCCTGCCTTGGATTCTCGTTAGAGTTTCTGGGCTTTGTCGGCTGTAGCGACGCGGCATCGTGTTGGTTGCCGCATTTTTGCCACGGCGGATGGGTTGACGAACCCGCCGATGCCGACTAAAAAACAATGGCGGTGCGACACTGAGCCGCCCGTTATTGGCCCCGTCGTCTAGCCAGGTCTAGGACACAGGCCTTTCACGCCTGCAACACGGGTTCAAATCCCGTCGGGGTCACTGATCATCGGGTTCCAGTTTGGAACCCGTTTTTTATTGGCAGCCGCGGCACCGACGTTTCTCACCGGCCAAAAGTTTCTTCTGCCCGAAGAATCCAACCGCGGCTACCTCGCGCGGCGCGGGGGAACAGGATGCTGGCCGCGAAGCCGGCTGCCGGCGGTGTAGAAGTTGGGCCGGGCCGGGCTGCTTGGAGTTGGTCACAACGCGGGCCGCACCGACCGCCACGCTCTTGGCACCGAATCGCTTTCTTGTCGCGGGGCTGCTCCCGATGTCTGATGCCGACTCGCCCGCTTACGACGCGCTACTGGTGGTCTCGTTTGGCGGGCCTGAAGGTCCCGACGATGTGATGCCGTTCTTGGAGAACGTTTTGCGTGGGCGGAACGTTCCCCGCGAGCGCATGCTGGAAGTTGCCGAGCACTACCAGCACTTTGGCGGTGTCAGCCCGCTCAACGCCCAGAATCGCGCTTTGATCGCCGCGCTCGAGCAGGAGTTGCGTTCCCGCGGCATCAACCTGCCCATCTACTGGGGCAATCGCAACTGGCATCCGTTGCTGCCCGACACCATGCGGCAAATGGCCGCCGACGGCGTTCGCCGCGCGTTGGCCTACGTGACGGCGGCCTTCAGTTCGTACTCGGCCTGCCGGCAGTACCTCGATAACATCGCCGCCGCCCAGGCTGAGGTCGGGCCACAAGCACCGCGGGTGGATAAGCTCCGCGTGTTCTACAACCACCCGGGCTTTATCTACCCCATGGCCGATCGTGTTCGCGAGGCGCTGGAGCAGATTCCGCCCGAGCGGCGAGCGGCCGCCGAGCTGGTCTACACGGCCCACAGCATCCCCTGTTCGATGGCACATACCAGCGACTACGAGGTGCAGTTGCGGGAGGCCGCGCGCCTGGTTTCGGCCGAACTGGGATGGGCCGATGCGCCGCTGGTGTTTCAAAGCCGCAGTGGTCCGCCAACGCAGCCCTGGCTCGAACCTGACATCGGCGATTATCTCCGTGCCCGGTACGAGGCCGGCGTCCGCGACATCGTGGTGGTGCCGATTGGCTTCATCTCCGATCACATGGAGGTGATCTACGACCTGGATACCGAGGCCCAGCAGCTTTGCCGCGAGTTAGGCCTGAACATGGTGCGGGCCGGCACCGTGGGCACGCACCCCAGGTTCGTGCAGATGATCCGCGAGCTGATCGAAGAGCGGCTGTTCAACGCGCCGCGGCTGGCGCTAGGCGACCGTGGCCCGGCCCCCGACGAATGCGCGGTCGGTTGCTGTCCGGCTCCCGCCCGGCCTGCCGGCCCACCTCGGCGCGATCCGGCATAGCGCTAGCGCCCTACACCTTCGACGCTACTTCTTCTTAAGAACCACGCGCGGCGAGGTGCCGCATGGTCCGACTACGGCCAATCCGGGTCTTTGAACTGGCTGTCGACCTTCAAGAGTGCCTTGTAGACTTCGTAGTCGGTGTCATTCTCCAGCAGCCGCACGTTGCCGCTGGCCATGGCGATATTGGCCCCGTTGTGGTGGCGGCTCGACGGGCGAGCCAAATCCATCGGATCCGCGCCGGATGAAGGCGTGCTGTTGATGCGCCGATCGGAGTTGGGGGCTGAGTGGAATACGATGCAGTGGTCGTACTCCTGGATCTGCGAAGTTCCGACCTTGCCCCAAGGATTGGCGTTCAGATTTTCGGAGAGCAGCAGGGTGTTGGCTTTGCCGTCGGCCTTGATGATGAATGACGAGGTTTGAGGCTTGGCAATGGGGTTGCTCAAATCGAGAAAGATCGCATTGGAGCGATAATCCATTGGTCCGGCGGAGGAGTCATCAATTGGTGGGACGTCGGGCCGTCCGGCATTGCCGACATAGCTCAGCACCGGGCCGCTGGCCTCCAGCTTGTCGCGGTCGCTCGGGCAGATCAGCAGTTCGACCCAAGGCCATTGGATATTGGCGGGCGTCGTGGTCTTGATGTGGTCGCTGGCATCTTTCCGATCAACGTACTCCAGGATCGGCACCACCCAGGGCATGTATGCCTTGGTGCGTTTGTTGTCGGGTGTCAGGGTGGGGAAGTTGTGACGCCAGCCGGGATACTGGTTCTGCTTTTCGGCGAACACTTCGACGGCGGTGGCCACGTTCCGCATTTGATCGCGGCAAACGGTTTCGCGCGTGCTTTCGCGCATGCGATTGATGGCCGGGAGCAGCAGGGCCAGCAGCAGGCCCAGAATCACGACCACCATCAACAGTTCGACCAGGGTGAAACCAGAACGCCGTGGCAAAGACATGGATGTGACCTCAGACAGGTAGCGAGCCCCCCTCGGGCAGTCTCGACAAACGCCATTGTGGCATAAGGTAGCGGTTACGCCAAGCAAGCATTGCCAGTCTTGGCGAAACCGTTCCCGCACGTTCGATGGGGCCAGATGGAATTGCCGGCCGTGCAGCCTGGTCCTTGTTCTCTTACGTCGGGTGGCCGGATTGGCGGGCCGAAAAGGGGCCCCGGCTACGACCGTTTCGGGCGCCGATGAACGCGCGTGCGGTCGAGGCCACCGTTGGCCACTTCGAGGCCGTGCCATGCTGGCGACAGCGCGGTTTCGTCGGAGCCCCCTTATCTCATACGCTCCGCATTTGTCTGTAGCCTGCGACCCCCACGTGGTGTGGTCTGGGCGTAGTTCACGGTCCAGCCGGGCAAAAATTTTTGAAAATTTTCGCCTCCGAACGGGACACCTTCAGAAACGGGACACCGAGGGCGTGCCTAAGAACTAGGCATGAGCTCTTGTGCGTAAAAGTTGGGCATGCATGCCTTCAGTGCAGGCGCCAGCAATGCATGCATGTAAGTGCTAGCACACCAAAGATTTCCATGCTGGCCTTGACTCCGCGGGACAATCCTGGCAAAAGAAGCGGCCGCGGTGGCCGCGAAAATGGAGTTTCCCGTTCTTACGTACGGAAGGAGTCACTTCTGATGACCGAGAACCACCCGCACTTCTCGTATTCGCCCAACGGTCCGCAGGTCGGTGGCAGCTACACCTCCAGCAGCACCAGCGTCGGCACCACGGCGACGCCCCATGTGGCCGAGCCGCAGGTTGACGCCGAGGCCCAAAAGGCTCAGGCCGTCTGCCAGGCTGCCCGCGCCATGTACGACCAGGGCTGCGATTGGGTGACCTTCTTCCGCGAGGTGTTGGGCCTCAACGGCGTTGTCCGCCGCACCTTCACCACGCCCGAAGCGATGGCCCGCTTCGAGCAGTCGGAAGAGTTCGAGAAGATCCAGCACATGCTGGCCAAGCTGCGTGAGCGCAGCCAGGCAAAGCAGAACACGGCTAACTTCGAGCCGACCCGCGTGATCACCGTTCGGCTCCCCAAGAGCCTGCATGAGTCGCTGCGCGCCGAGGCTCACGAGAAGCGGACCAGCATGAACAAGCTGTGCATCTCGAAGCTGTTGCAGTTCATCGACGACGACCTGGTGCCGACCGAGCCGTAAACCAATTTCGACTCAACAAGGCATCTGGCGCAGCGTCCGGCGTTGGGCGCTGCTGCCTTGGGTTGCGGGAAGGCTCCCCGCAGAGCTAACCCGACACAACGCAACTGGCGCATGCTCCCCATGGGCAAACCAGCCCATCCTGGGCGGCCGCGGCAGTCCGTCGATGAGAAAAAAGAAAAAGGAGTTGGGAACGAACCTGTAAGCCGGGTTCTGTTCCGTACCCGAACAGGTACGGTGGCGACCATTTCTCTAGGACGACGATTGCTCGCCGCCTCCAGCAGCCTACCCGAAAGTCAAACGGATCGGACCAATCCGCCGGGGCATCGAGCCAGCACACTGTGCTCGATGCCCCGTTCCTTTCTGCTTGGCCTTGCTCCGGGTGGGGTTTGCCTAGCCGAGCCGGTCACCCGGCCCGCTGGTGAGCTCTTACCTCACCGTTTCACCCTTACCTGCGACGGCTCCCGGGCAGGAAGCCGCCACATCGGCGGTTTGCTTTCTGTTGCACTTTCCCTGGCCTCTCCCCGAGGGAAGAGGTCGGTGGGCGTTACCCACCACCCTGTCCTGTGGAGCCCGGACTTTCCTCCCGCTCGCATTGCGAGCCGGCGGCCGCCCGGTTCGCCCCCAAACTCCTTCAAGTCAAAACGTACGCGCCGAACATTGCTGCGATCGTCCTGGCCGGCGCCGCGGACGCCAGGAACTGCTCCGCCGCGGCCTACGCCCCCGCTACTGAATATACGCGGTTAGCCGCCCATTGGTGCGCGCGGGGCCCTGAGGCGCGGCAACCGCGGTCGCGTCAGGCCGGCGCCTCGCTCCCCTGGTAGAGCCGGCCCTGCCAGGTATCGCGGCGGACAAACTCCTCCTCGATCGCCTGCCGCAGGGCCGTCTTGTCGACGCACCAGTCGGGGGCCACCAGGTAGTCGGACGGAACCTCGCCCGTCACCCGTTCGACCACGCAGGTCGGCGGCAGCCGCTCCAGGAAGTCGACTACCGTGGCCACGTACTCGTCGCGCGACAGCAGTTGAATCTGCCCGGCTTCGTACTGATCGGCCAGCGGGGTGTTCTTCACCACGTACAGGTTGTGCAGCTTGACGGCATCCAGGCCAAGCCGGGCCACCTCGGCGGCCGTGGCCAGCATGTCCTCGCGGCTTTCGCCGGGCAGCCCCAGCATCACGTGGGCGCAAATTTCAAATCCGCGATTTCTGCTGCGCTCCATCGCGTCCAGAAAGGCATCGTAATGGTGGCCCCGGTTCATCCAGTCGAGCGTGCGATCGTGGATTGTCTGCAGCCCATACTCCACCGACAGGTACGTGCGGCCGGCCAGTTCCTCCAGCAGGTCGAGTACGTCGTTGGGCACGCAGTCGGGGCGGGTGCCGATCACCAGGCCGACCACCTGGGGATGGCTGATCGCCCGCTCGAACAGCATCCGCAGCTTTTCGACAGGCCCGTAGGTGTTGGTCGCCGGCTGGAAGTAGGCGAGGAAGCGGTCGACGTCGTACCGCCACTTGAGCCGGCGGATGCCCTCGTCGAGCTGGCTGCGGATATCCACCCGCGGCAGACGGCGGCTGGGGCTGAAGCTGCGGTTATCGCAAAATACGCATCCCCCCAAAGCTACGGTGCCGTCCACGTTGGGGCAGGTGAAGCCGGCGTCGATGCTCACTTTTTGCACGCGGCACTGGAACACCTGACGCAGAAAATGGCTATAACTGAAGTAGCGCAGTCCGCGCCGTCGCCAGTCTCGGCCAGCGTCGGGCGGTACAAATCGGCTAGTCACGGGCAGCGCTCTGGCTTTCCGAAAAATGAGAATGTTGAACGTTGGCGGCCGGGTGGTACCCTACTGAATGCCGCTCCTCGGGGTGGAACCCCGGCGGGTGGCGTCCAACGATCCGCTCGGTGAGCGGGCAATCGAGGGGGGCAAGAGAGTTCGGGGCCGATCATCTTATTCTTTTCATTCCTTCCGATCTTAGCGGAATCGATTGCTACAGGAAACTCAGGAGGCAGGGTGTCATGTACGGTGAACTGCTCCCCCTTGGGGGTGGCGATCCCATCCCGTTGATGAAAAAGAAGCTGCTGGTCGGCCGCCGCGAAAGCTGCGATATTGTGCTGCGCTTCCCCAATGTTTCCGCCCATCACTGCATCCTCACGCTGAACGACGGCTACTGGTACGTGACCGACCAGAACAGCCGCAACGGCGTCAAAGTGAACGGCACCAAGGTGGAAGCGGGCGAGAAGCGGCTCGATCCGGGCGATACGCTGTCCATCGCCAAGCACAAGTACGAGGTCCGCTACTCGCCGCGCGAGCTGGGCGCCAGCGGTCCGCCGATCGACGACGAAACAGCCCAGATCTTCCGCAAGTCGCTGCTGGAACGCGCCGGCCTGGTGCGGCCCAAGCGCACCAAGGGCGAGTAGCCCCCGTAGGTTGAATCAACGTAAAATTCAGCAAGGCCCCTGTGACCGGTTACGGCGCGGGGGCCTGCTTCGTACCGGCGGTTACCGCAGGGAACTTGAGGCCAGGTTCGGGCGTGCCACGACGCGGCGGGCCTGAAACATCACCCCGATGGACCGCCAGGATCGTATGTCTTACCCGGAGTCCGCTCCGCATTTCCCCTAACAGGCACGGATGGGCAAGAAGAAAAAACTTCGCGCGCAGTTTCGCAAGAACCAGCAGGTGCGCGCTCGGAAGACCGACTGGACTCGGAAGTTCGAGACGGAGGGCGCCGAGCTGGCCGATATTGCCCGCGTTGAGCGCGTCAGCGGCAAGGGCGAACTGACCCGGCAGCGGACCATCGTGGCCGAGGAGGCCGACGCCGATCTGCCGCTGCTGGAAGTCGACGAATCCACTTGCCTGCGCGGCCGGGTGATCAGCGTTCATGGCCTGACCAGCCTGGTTCAGGCCGAGGACGGCCGCCGTTTCCACTGTGCCACGCGGCGGCTGCTCAAGAGCCTGGCGACCGATCAACGCAATGTGGTGGCCGCTGGCGATGTGGTATGGTTCCGTCCGGCACCTTCGACCGAACCGATCGGCGAAGGCATCATCGAACGGGTGGAACCGCGGCGCGGCGTGTTGAGCCGCACCAGCCGTGGCCGGCAGCACGTGATCGTGGCCAATGTCGATCAGGTGCTGATTGTAGGCAGCGCGGCCGAGCCGGATCTGAAACCGCACCTCATCGACCGCTTCCTGGTTACGGCCGAAAAATGCGCGATCCGCCCGGTGATCGTGATCAACAAGATCGACCTGGTGGACCCGGCCAGTCTGCAACCGCTGATCGGCGTGTATGCGCAGATGGGCTACACGGTGTTAACCGTCAGTGCGGCTACCGGGTTTGGCATCGAACGCTTGCGGCGGGTGATGCAGGGCCGAGGCAGCGCCGTGGCCGGGCAAAGCGGCGTGGGCAAGTCGTCGCTGCTCAACGCCATCGAGCCCAGCTTGGGCTTGCGGGTGCGCGAGGTGAGCCACGACACCCAGAAGGGACGCCACACCACCACTGCGGCCATGCTCGTGCCGCTGGCCGAGGGTGGCTACGTAGTCGATACGCCCGGCATCCGGCAGTTCCAGCTTTGGGACACCGCGCCCGAAGAGATCGCCAGTTGGTTCCGCGACATCCGGCCGTTTGTCAACTACTGCCGCTTCCCCGACTGCACGCACACGCACGAGGACGATTGTGCGGTGAAAGATGCCGTGGCCGACGACCTGCTCGATGCCCGGCGGTACGAAAGCTACTGTCACCTGTTTGCCGGCGACGAAGTGTAATCGCCGCAAGGCCGGCTCGTTACCGCAGGTTGAACGTCCAGCGGCGCATTTCTTCCAGCCGTGAACGATTGGTCAGGGCAAAATCCAGCGGCGTGAGCGTGATCTTGCCTTGCGCCAGCGCGGTGACATCGGTTTCCGGCTCGGTCGGAGGTGGCACATCGCCGTTGATCGACCAGTAGTAGAACCGGCCGCGCGGGTCTTTCCGCCGCTCGAAACTTTCGCCGTAGCGGTTGACGTCCATCGGCACCATCACCACCTCGGGCTCGGCCACGTCGGTCGCCGCGCCGGGGATGTTCAGGTTGTACAGGTGCGGGCCGGGCGTTTCGTGTTCTTGCAGTTGCTCGATCACCTGCCGGGCGAGGACCGCGGCGCGGTCGTAGTCGGCGGTTTCGGCGAACTCGAGTGATACGGCGATGCTGGTCACGCCAAAGAAGGCCCCCTCAATGGCCGCGGCTACCGTGCCGGAGTACAGCACGTTGATGCCGGCATTCAGGCCGCTGTTGATGCCGCTAACGACCATGTCGGGCCGCTCCGGCAGCAGGGCCGCAATCGCCAGTTTGACGCAGTCGGCCGGGCTGCCTTCCACGCCCCAGCCACGGCGGGAGCTGCCTTCGAACAGCTCGTGGGCAATCAGCGGCGTCAGGTAGGTGATCGCGTGGCCCACGCCGCTTTGCTCGGTCATGGGAGCCACCACGGTGACGTCGGCCATTTTGCGCAGCTCGCGTTCCATCGCAGCCAGGCCTGGTGCGTAGACGCCGTCGTCGTTAGTCAGCAGGATTCGCATGGTGGGGAGTTCGCTTTCAGGTTCGATGTCGGCAGGCAGGCCGCTTCAGGAAAACGCCGACGCCACGGCCAAGGGGCGGGCGCCATGATGCCGCAAGCGCAACCGCTACCACGCGGCCGCACGTGGGCGGCTAGGAGTCAGGGGGCACGATGCCTGAGACGGCAGCTATCAGGCTTGGGGTTTGACGCCGCTGTTCACTTGCGCGCGGCGCAAAACCTCGCTGGCCTTGCGGCGGGCCGTGGCCGCGCCATCGCCTAAGATTTCGCGGATCTTTTCCGGGTGGGCGGCCAGTTGCTTACGCCGTTCGCGCGGCTCTTCGAAGAACTTGTCGGCCAGGTCGGCCAGGGCCTTCTTCACTTCGCCGTAGCCGAAGCCCCCCCGGCGATACAGGGCCGCCATTTCCTCACGCTGCTCGGGCGTGGCGAACAGGCTGTAAAGCTGGAACAGGTGGTCGGTTTCCGGTTCCTTGGGCTCTTCCATCGGCCGCGAGTCGGTCTGGATGCGCATGATCTTCTTGCGCATCACCTTGGGATCCTCGAACAGCTCGATGGTGTTATTGTAGCTCTTGGACATCTTCTCGCCGTCGATGCCGGGTACCTTGGCCGAGTCGTCCAGGATCTTGGCCTTGGGCAACACGAACGTTTCGCCAAACAGGTGGTTGAAACGCCCGGCCAGGTCGCGAGCCACCTCGATGTGCTGCACCTGGTCGGCGCCCACGGGTACGATGTCGCTGTCGTAAGCCAGGATGTCGGCCGCCATCAGCACCGGGTAGGTGAACAGGCCGGCGTCGGCGGCAAGCCCTTTCTCCTTCTTTTCCTTGTAAGCCACGCATCGTTCCAGCAGGCCCATCGGCGCGATCGCCAGCAGCAGCCAGCACAGCTCGGAGATCTCGGGCACGTCAGACTGAACAAACAGCGTTGCCCGATTGGGATCGAGCCCCAGGGCCAACAGGTCCAGGGCCGCGTCCATGGTGTTCTGCTGGAGCAACTCGCGGTCGCGGATCGTGGTCAGGGCGTGCAGGTTGGCGATGAAGTAGTACGACTCCTCTTCATCCTGCAAGTCGATGTATTGCCGGATCGCGCCGAAGTAGTTGCCCCAGTGGAATCGGCCGGTGGGCTGGATGCCGGAAAGTACGCGCATGGGGGTGAATCAAACCCAAGTGGAGTGCGAGGTACGCTCGGTTGCGGGAACGGCTGGACGCCACGGCGGCGGCCGGTGATCGCCTCCCATGCGCCACATTCTATGGCTTTGGCAGAACGTGGAAACCCCGACCGTGCCGCCAGGGACGCGCGGGAGATGGGCTGGGTGGGCAAACCCTCGGCCTGCCCCGGGGCTGCCGGGGAAACTACAGGGTGAACGACTGGCCGGGCTCCAGCACGATCGGCTCGGCCGAGGTTTCGCGCCGAACGGCCTCCGCCCAAGCCTGAGCGTCCTGGGCAATTGGCGGCCAGGTGTTGTAATGGGTGGGCAGCACGCGCTTGGGCTTGAGCAGCTTGATCGCCTCGATCGAGTCCTCGGGCCCCATGGTGAACAAGTCGCCGATGGGCAGCACCGCCAGATCGAGCCCCGCCTGGCCGATCCGCTCCATGTCGGAGAACAGCGCGGTATCGCCGGCAAAGTACACGGTGGCGCCTTCCAGCCAGAGCAGCAGGCCGGCCGGGTTGCCGCCGGGGCTGCCGTCCGGCATGGTCGAGCTGTGATGGGCCAGCGTCAGCTTCAGGCGGCCGAACGGCTGTTTGGTCGAGCCGCCCAGGTTCATACCCAGCGTGTTGGTGACGCCCCGCTTCTGGAACCATTGGCAGATCTCATACACGCCGATCAGCAAGGCGCCGGTTCGCTTGGCGATGGCTTCGACATCGGCCACGTGATCCTCGTGACCGTGGGTGACGAGGATGAAATCGGCCTCCACGTCGCCTGCTTTCACCGGCGCGACCGGCGAAGCGTCGAGAAACGGATCGATCAGCAGCTTATGGCCCGCGGTTTGGACCTGCCAGCAGCTGTGGCCAAGCCAGGTGAGAGTGGTGCTCATGATGATTCTTTCCGCTGCCCGAGCAAACGTGGTTGATAGAAAACTGGGCTGCGACGCGTGAGGCCGCTGCCCGATAACGGTTCCATTCCCGTGTGATACCGGCTTGCGCGGTGGGCATCAACCGCCCTGAGCGAGGGCCGCCGGCGCTGGTGCCGATGGCCAAACAAAAAGCCGGCCGCGCGGCATGGCGCCACGCGGCCGGAGGATAGCTGGCTGGAGAAGTTCGCAGCGTTTACTTGACCGAACCGGCCCATGCCGAGGCAAGCTGGTTGGGCGTGCCGCCGTACACGGTCCGGAACGCCGGCTCAAACTTGGCTCCGCCCTTAAGAGCGTTGAGCAGTTGCTGATACTTCGAGGCGTTATTGCGGTTCATCAAGAACTTGACGAAGCTGTAATTGATCACCGAAGCATCCAAGGGCGGCAGGTTGCCGGTGAGGAAGTCGTCGGGCTTGGTCATCTTGCTGGCGGCGCTGGTCACGTAGTTATCTCGCTCCAGCGTCCGGCGATCCTTAGGTCCAAACCGCGAGGCAATTTCCCAGGCGGTGCCCTGCGAGAACCAGCCGGGCACTTCGCCGTAGGTTTCGACCAGCACGCCGGCGATCTGCTCGGCAAGCAGCGGTTCCAGGCCACCGTCCGAATCGGTCTGCGGCGGGTAGATGCAGGCGTAGGCATCGGTGATGGTGAAGCGGAAGTGGCCCCGCTGCGTTTCGGGGAGTTCACGCCGTTCGACCATCCGGCCGAACTCCGAGTACTCGAACCGGCGGTTGACCGCGAAGATGGTGATCCGGCCTTTCACGAGCGGCTTGTCGGCAGGCAGCTTGAAGATCTGGGCCAGCCGCGGCACCAGCTTCTCGGCCACGTCGCCGATCTCACGCAGGCGATCCTCGCCGACATTGCCCAAGAGCAGGAAGTTGGTCGTTTCCAACTGATCGGGCGTGACGTCGGGGTTGGCTAGCCGCCAGTTACGCTGGGCGTCTTCGACGCGGGCCTGGGCCAGTTCCTCGTGGGTCATCTGGCCGGCGGCGTAGATGGCGGCCACGCGCGCGACCGACATCCGCGGATCGCTGCCGTCGAACGTGGCGCCTTCGTCGATCCACTTCTGGAATTTGGCGATGGTTTCATCCGGCAGCGGCGGCTTGCGCAGCGGCATCCGCTGGCCGGCTTCGCCTTTGAGTTTCTTGACCAGCAGGCTGTCGGCGCCCTTGCCCGGCGTAATGATGGGGCCGCTATTCTGGTTGCCGGCCAGCATGCGCTGGAAAGTATCGAGCCCCAGCTGGCCCGCAGGCTGGCCGCCGGCGTGGCAGTCCAGGCATTGGCTGGCGATCACCGGCGCGATGTCGCGGGCGAACTTGATCGATTCGCGGCCGGTGGCCATTTTCACTTCCAGCCGCGGCGCGTTGTTCCGGGGTACCAGGCCCGCCAGCGGCGCGTTGGCATCGGGGCCATCGAACTTGGCGCCCTCGTCGATCCACTTGGAGATTAGGGCGATCTGATCCTTGGGCAGCGGGTTGCCGCCGCGGGGCATGTCGCCGCTTTCCAGCACTTCGATCAGCCGGCTGTCGGCGCCCTTGCCGGGCGTGATCATTTCGATGCCGTTGGCTCCGCGCATCATGGCGGAGAAGCTGGCCATACTGAAGTTGCCGCGGTTGCCCGTCACGTGGCAGTTGTTACACCGCTGAATGAAGATTGGCGCGATCTGGTTGACAAAGCTCACCGCGCCCGAGGCCGGGGCCGCATTGGGCGTCGGCCTGCCCGGGGTGGAAGCCATCGCAGCCTGGGGCTGTTCCATGCCGGGCACGTTAATGCCGTGGGCAGCCAGGAAACGCTGCCGGGCTTTGATGCCCGCCGCCAGCGGCGCCACGAGCTTGTTTACCGCCGGATCCTTGCCGTCGCCCTGGATCTTCTTGACCGCCTCCTGGACTTCGACCAGCAGTTGCTTGGCCGTTTCGAAGTCGCCATTCAGGGCCAGTTCACCGGCCTCCTTGAGCTTCTGCGTGGCGGCTTGGGCCTGCTCGGTCTGCTCGGGCGTGACGGCTGCCTGCAGCGGCAACGCCACGGCCAGCATGGCGGCCGACAACGCTGCGGCGGCAATGCGGCGTGCATAACGTGAAGACATGGATCTGCTCCTGAACCAAGACGTGAACTCTGCTCCCATCCCCGCTGACGTGTTTCCTTGCGGCCGGATACCGTGGCCCTGGGGGAAAAACGCGGCGGAACTCTGCGCCCCACAGTATAAATGACCGCCGCGGCAGATGATAGCTCGCCGGGGCTTGCGGGGGCGGTTTTCACACCCCGCCCGCTTCCGCCGCCGGGAACCGCATGGCCTTCTTGAACGCCCACCGTTACTTCGAATGTCTGGTCGCCGCTGCGCGTCAATGACGCGGCTTCTTCAAGCGGCCCCACCGACCAAACTCGTCTTCTCTTTGGTCGCCCAATTCGATGAAACCGAGCACGCGATAAAACCGGATCGCATTTTCATTGTCGAGAAGGCCACTTCAGCGACAGTTCCATGCTCTCCGCGACGCGGGCGGCGTGCGCTAGAAGCGAGGCGTCAATTCCCCGCCGCTGATAACGGGGATCGACCTACCAATGATGCACAAAGACGTCGATTATCCAGATGGATATAAAGCCCGCGATGCCGGCCTTGCGGGTTGCGACAAACACCCGCTCGTCGTTGGTTTCGGTACGAAACCGCTCCGAGGCAACCAGCCGCGGGTGATGCGTCATAGCCGTGTTCCAGGCCCGATTGAGAATTTCGGCACAATGCGCTTCCTCGCCGGGACGCAAGTCACGGATACCGATCACTTGCTCTCCCCACGTGTGAGACCGATCGGGCAAACAGGCCTGAAAGTGAAAGGGTATAACGCGTTCTCGCCAAGTGCCCTGATCGAATGCCTGGAACCGACAAGGTTGAAATTTTGGGGTGTGCAACCCTGCCAGCGACAGGTGCGCGGGACCTTACGGCCGCTCGTGCTCATCCAGCAGCCGGTTGAACCGGGCGCGCGTTTCCGCTGTCACGTGTTCCAGTTCCTCGGTCAGGGCTGCACCGTCGGCATAGCCAAGCTGCCGGGCGAGCTTATCGCGTTCGTCGGCTTCCGTAGGCAGATCATCGCGGCTGCTGCCGTAGATCAGCCGCAGGCGATTCTCCACGCGGCGCAGGAGCCGGTAGCTGTTGGTGAAGAACTGGGCGTCGTCGGCCGAGAGGTAGCCTTCTTCGGCGAGTGCGGCCAAGGCGTCGAAGGTGGCGGGGTTGCGCACCTTGGGGTTGTCGCGGCCGTACTTCAGTTGCAGCAGTTGGACGGCGAACTCGATGTCGACGATGCCGCCGGCTCCGCGTTTGAGGTTTGAGGGCGACGCCGTGTCTTCCATCCGCTTGCGCATGTCGCGGATAGCCCGCACGTCGTTGGGCCCAAACGGATGGTCGAAGGCCGCCTTGGCGATGGCGGCTTCGGCCGCCGCCGCGGCTTCGGGTGGGCCATAGACCACGCGTGCACGGCACAGCGCCTGCCGCTCCCAGAGCTGACCTTCGCCGCTGGCGTAGTACCGGGCAAACTCCGGTAGTGAGGTCGCCAGCGAGCCGCTCTTGCCCGTGGGACGGAGCCGGGCGTCGATCTCGTACAGCCGGCCGTACGGTCCCAGGAACGTGGCCGTCTTGATGATCTTCTGCCCGAGCTGGCTGAAAAAGTGCTGGTTGCTGGTGGGCGAAGCAGTGCGGCTGGTGGCGACGGTGAAGCCTTCATCCTCGTACAGGAAGATGATGTCCAAGTCGCTGTGGTACGAAATTTCGCCGCCGCCAAACTTGCCCATCGCCACGATGACCAAGTTGCACGGCTGACCGGCTCGCGGACCGTTGCCGATCTGCGGCTGACCCAGCTTGGGAATCAGCTTGGCCAATTCGCGATGGGCAATCTGTTCGAGGCACACCTGCGCAACGTCGGACAATGCGGCGGTTGTGGCGGCCACGTCCTCTTTGCCGAGGATGTCGCGGGCACCCACGCGCAAGAGCTGGGCGTTCTTGAACGAATGCAGGATCGGATCGAGATCCTCGGCCGCCCGGCACAGCTCGGCCAGCGCCGAACGCAGCGTGTCCAATCGCGGCAGCCTGTCCAGCATCAGGCTGTCGAGTAGTTCGTCGATCATGCCTGGATTGCTGATCAGAATGCTGCACAAGAACGAGCTGGTCGCGCACAGGTCGACGTACAGCCGCAGGCTGGGCGGGTTGAAGCTGAACAGCTCCCACAGCGCGCCCTTGCCGCCCAGGCTGTCGCTTACCTTTTCCAGGGTGACGAGCGTGGCATCGGGATCGGGCGTGCGCGCGATTTCACGCAACAGCGCCGGCGCGATCGACGCCAAAAAGTGCCGGCAACGCCGTGTCGATAAAAAGGGAATCCGCTCGGTCGCCAGCGCCTGCATGTGTTCGTACGCCCGCTGCGGCTCGCGGAACCCGTAGCGGCCGAACACGGTTTCGATCTGTTCGGCGGGCGGATCGGGATCGAGGATCAGGTCGACCTCGGGCCGCGTTTCGTCGTCGTCGTTGAACGCGTTGTGCAGCAGGTGGTTGAGAATCTTGCGATTCTCCGCCGTGACCCGGCGGTAGTCGGCACGGAACGCATCCAGCGCGGTCTGGTTCGGCTTGTCGGCATAACCGAGCCGGATCGCCAGCTTTTGCAGTTCCTCCGGCTCCTCGGGCAGCACGTGGGTCTGAAGGTCGAACATGAGCTGCAAACGGTGCTCAATGTTCCGGAGCAGCTGGTAGTTCTTTTCCAGCAGGCTCCGCTCCTGCGGCGTGAGGCAGCCGATGCGCTCAAGTTGATCCATCGCCTTGAGCGTGTTGCCGGTCTGCAACTGCGGGGCCTCGCAGCCGTGCAGCAACTGCAGAAACTGGATGGTGAACTCGATGTCGCGGATGCCGCCGTGGCCCGACTTCACGTCGCGATGGTCGGCCTTTTCCTTGATGGTGCGCTGCTCGATGCGGCGCTTGAGGGCCTTAATGCCGGTGATGTCGGCCAGCCCGAGGTAGCGGCGGTAAATCCAGGGCCGCAGTTGTTCGAGGAACTGGTGCCCCAGGTCCAGGTCGCCCGCCACCGGCCGTGCCTTGACGAACGCCTGGCGTTCCCAGGTGCGGCCCATCTTGTCGTAATACTGCAGGGCGTGCTCGATCGCGTAGGCCAGCGGGCCCTGCTTGCCGTTGGGCCGCAGCCGCAGATCCACCCGATACACGGTGCCCACCTCGGTAGGCGTAGTGAGCAGGTGGACGATCTCGCGAACCAGGCGCTGGAAGTATTCGTCGTTGCTGATCGAGCGCGGGCCGTCGGTAACGCCGTCGCCCTCGTACAGGCAGATCAGGTCGATATCGCTGCTGTAGTTCAGCTCGGTGCCGCCGAGCTTGCCCATGCCCAGGATGACAAAGCGGGCTCGTTCGCCGTTTTCCAGGCGCGGCACGCCGCGCGTTTCCTGGAGCTTGCGGTGCGCGGCCAGCAGCGCGCCTTCGAGGATCGAATCGGCCAGATACGAAATCTGTTCGGTGACCACCTGCAACCGCTGGCCGCGGATCAGGTCGCCATAAGCGATGCGCAGTGTCTCGCGGCGTTTGAAGCGGCGCAGCGCGGCCATCACCGCGTTTTCGCCCACCAGGGCCTGGATCTCGTTGCAGAACTCGTCGACCAGCGTGTCGCGATGGACCGGGCGTCCCTCGGTAGCGCGCAGCAGGTCGTAGCTCTCGCTGTCGGTGACGAGCACATCGCTGAGGTGCTGGCTGGTGGAAAAGATCCGCAGCAGGATCGGCAGCGCCTCACGGTCGCGCTCAAATAGGGCAGCCAAGCTCAAGGGGCTGCGGGTGGCCTGGACGAATCGTTCCAGGTTGTTGAGCGCCATGTCGGCGTCGGAGAGCCGCGGCAGGAACTCGGCCAACTGCTCGCAGATGACCGCCATCAAATCCAGCGTGACGCCGGCCGCCGCAATCCGCACCAGATTGGCGTGCGCCCGCGCCGGATCGCGCAACCCCCACGATTGCAGTAGCCCGTGGGCTTCGGCCTCGTCGTCCAAAAGGCGTTGTACGTCAACCGTTTGCATACCGGTCTTCAATGGCAAGCCAAGGCCGTCGCCGCACCCCAGAAGGATCTGGGGCGAAGGCACAGCCGGCGGCGCGTGGCCAGGAGGCGGGGTGATGGACAACGGCGGTGGGCGGCGAGGCGATGACCACCATCTTGCCAGCGCTTGGCAGGTTTTCCAAGCACAAACCTGGGGGCCGCCGGAGTTGCGGCGGGCTGCCAGGCCGCCGCGGCCAGTTCTTGATACATGTCTTGAGCTACGCTGGGAATTTTTGGCAAGATACAATCTTTCCTCATCGGGCACGCTGCACGCACATCCGCTCCAATCGCACTGCTGCGGCTCGCGGCTGCCAGAATCGGCGAAAAACGTGGCTTCGCACCCCCGGGGGCTCCCCCCTCACGTGCGGCGTTGCCTGGTTGGCAGACTTTGCTGCGCGGGACCGCTTGGGATGGCTCGTTCGGCACACTGGGGACCGGCTGCCCCCGGCGTGTGGGGGGCGTTACTACCTTAAGCTATCGACTGCATCCATGAACCTGCTTGCCGAACTGCAAAACCGATTTGCAGCCGCCTTGGCGACCCTGGTCGACGACTACCAGCCGTTGCTGGAGATGGTCCGCCGCAGCACCGATGCCCGCTTCGGCGACTACCAGGCCAACTGCGCCATGCCGCTGCAAGGCAAGCTGGGCCGCAAATCGCGCGAGATCGCCGAGCAGATCGTGGCCGCGCTCCAGGTCGACGACCTGTGTGAGCCGCCCGAGATCGCCGGGCCTGGGTTCATCAACCTGCGGATCAAGGACGAGGTACTGGCCACGCAGCTTACCGAGGCTTTGGCCGATCCGCGGTTGGGCTGCCCGACGCAGGAGCCTGCCCGCACCTACGTGGTCGACTACTCGGCGCCCAACGTGGCCAAGCCGATGCACATCGGCCACATCCGCTCCACGGTGATTGGCGACAGCCTGTGCCGGGTGTTGCGGTTCCTGGGCCACAAAGTCATTGGCGATAACCACATCGGCGACTGGGGCACCCAGTTCGGCATGATCATCTACGGCTGCCGGTACCTGGCCCAGTATGCCACCGAGCCTGAAGGCACTATTGGATATTACGCCCAGCTCTACCGGCTGACCAATCAACTGGTGGAGTACCATAAGGGCAAGGCCGAACGGGCTTCGCTCCAGCACAGCATCGAGGAGCTTTCCGCCGAGTTGGCTCGGGCCGAAGCGGCCGTCGCAGCCGCCGGCGCGGATAAGAAGGCCCTCAAGAAAGCCGAGAGCGATCAACGCCGCATCCAGGGCAAGCTGGCCGAAACCCGGCAGGAGCTGGAGGACCTGGAGGCCAAGTTGGCCGCCGTGGACAACGATCCGGTCAAGTCGCGGCTGGCCCAGGAGCACCACGATATCGGCAACCGCGTACTGCTGGAGACGGCCCGGCTGCACTCGGGCGATCCGGAGAATCTCGCCCTCTGGAAGAAGATTCTGCCGCCCTGCCTGGCTCTGCTGGACGCCATGTACAAGCGGTTGGGCGTGAAGTTCGACTGCACGCTGGGCGAGAGCTTCTACCACGATCGCCTGGAACGCGTGGTCCATGAGCTGCAAGAGAAAGGTCTGGCCACCGAGAGCGAAGGCGCGGTGGTGATCTTTCTCGACGGCTTCGATACGCCGATGATCATCCGCAAACGCGACGGTGCCTTCCTCTACGCCACCACCGACCTGGCGACGATCCAGTACCGGATGGAGCAGTGGAACCCCGACGCCATCCTGTACGTGGTCGACCACCGGCAGAGTCTGCACTTCGAGCAGCTGTTCGCCGCCGCTCGTCGCTGGGGCTACCAGGACGTGGAGCTGAAGCATATCGGCTTTGGGACCGTGCTGGGCGAGGACGGCCGGCCGATCAAGACCCGCAGCGGCTGGTCGGTCGATCTGAGCGATGTGCTCGACGAGGCCGTGGCCAACGCCGCCAAGGTAGTTGCCGAGGCCGATACTGAAGGCCTGCTTTCGCCCGAGCAGCGGGCCGAAGTGGCCGAAGTCGTCGGCGTGGGCGCCATCAAGTATTTCGACCTGTCGCACAACCGCACGAGCGATTACCGCTTCAGCTACGAGGCGATGCTCAACCTGCGGGGCAACACGGCCACGTACATGCAATACGCCTATGCGCGGTGCCGCAGTATCCTCCGCAAGGCCGAGGTGGACCCCGATGCGCTGCGGGCCGCGGGCGCCAAGATTGTCCTGACCGAGCCGGCCGAACGGGCGTTGGCTTTGGAGTTGGCCCGGTTTGCCGAGGCGGTGGCCGAGGTCCCGCTGGATTACCGTCCCAATCTGTTGACCAGCTACCTGTTCGACCAGGTGGCCAAGAGTTTCAGCACATTTTTCGAGAGTTGTCCGGTGCTCAAAGCCCCCAGCGAGGAGGTGCGAGTCAGCCGCTGCCTGCTGGTCGATCTCACGTCCAAGGTTTTGAAAAAAGGGCTGGAACTCTTGGGCATCGACGTCGTGGAAAGGTTGTAGAATTGTTGAAACCCGCCCAGGGGGCTCCCTGCGGCCGGTAGCGCGGCTCAACCAGGGCTGTGCCGGCGGCCACGGGGCACACCGCAGGTACCATCCATGCCGGGCTACCCGCCAGTCGCCACGCCCGCATTGCAGCGAGTCCTGCTTGCCGCCGACTAGTCACAAGGCCCGTTAACACCCGATGAGTTCACCTCCGCGGATCGCCGTGATCGGCCTGGACTGTGCCGAAGCGAGTCTCGTCTTTGACGAGCTGCGCGACGATCTGCCCAATCTCAATCGGCTGATGGAGTCCGGCAGCTACGGGCCGCTGCGGAGTTGCCACCCGCCGATCACCGTGCCGGCCTGGTCCTGCATGACCAGCGGTTACGATGCAGGCCAGTTGGGCATCTACGGCTTTCGCAATCGGCGAGGCTGGAACTACGAGCCGCTCTCCGTGGCGTTCTCCAGCCAGGTGAGCAAGCCGCGACTGTGGGATCACTTCTCGGCGGCCGGCCGCAACTCGATTTGCCTGGGCGTGCCGCAGACGTTTCCCATTGTGAAACCGCCACGGGGCGTGATGGTGGCCAGCTTTCTCACGCCCGACAAGTCGATGCCCTGGACCTATCCGCAGGAGCTTGCGGCGGAGATCGACCAGGCGGCCGAAGGCGACTACGTGATCGACGTCCGCAACTTTCGGACAAACGACAAGGACCGGCTGCTGGCCGACATCTACACCATGACGCGCCGCCGCTTCATGGCGGCCAAGCACCTGCTGAAGACCCGGCCTTGGGACTTGTTCTTCATGGTGGAGATGGGCGTTGACCGCATCCACCACGGGTTCTGGCATTGCTGCGATCCCACGCACCCCCGGTTCCCCGGCGAGAACAATCCTTACCGCTGGGTGCTCCGCGACTATTACCGCGAGGTGGATCGCCTGGTGGGCGATCTCGTGGCGGCCATTGGCGACGATGCGCTCGTGCTGGTTGTTTCCGACCACGGCGCCCAGCCGATGCAAGGCGGCATCGCCGTCAACGAGTGGCTCATCAAGCAGGGCTACCTCGTCCTGAAGGAATACCCCGACCGAGAAACACCGCCCGAGAAACTTCAAATTGATTGGTCCAAGACCCGGGCCTGGAGCGAGGGCGGATATTACGCCCGGATCTTTTTGAACCTCAAGGGCCGCGAGCCGCAAGGCGTGATCGAGCCGGACGAGTACGAACGCTGGCGCGATCGGCTAATCGAAGAAACGCAGGCACTGCCGGGGCCCTGCGGCGAAGACCTGGGCACCCTGGTGTGCCGTCCGCAGGACCTGTTTACCACGTGTGAAGGCTATCCGCCTGACTTGTTCTGTTATTGGGGGCGGATGCGGTGGCGCAGCGTCGGCACGGTAGGCAGCGGCCGCATCTATATCGAAGGCAACGACACCGGCCCCGATGAAGCCAACCACGATTGGTCGGGCATTTTCATCAGCCGCACGCCGTTGGCCGGTCAGCCGGGCCGTGTCGATGGCCTGGAACTGCTCGACGTGGGCGTGAGCCTGCTGCGCCACGCCGGTCTGCAAGTGCCCAGCGATTGCGCGGGCCAGCCGCGGATCGTGTGGGAGCAGCGTCGCTAGGCACCGCGCGTTAGCGTCTTTCTGGCGCGCTTTCTCTTACAGCAGGTGCCCTGGCCTCTTCCTGCGCGCGTTCTTAACGGCAGCTCCACTTCGGCCGCGGGCGATTTTCTGGCGGGGGGCGTCGAATCCCCCCGGCGGCAAGGCTTTGTCGGCTGGTTGCTACCCATTGGCATCTACAGTAGCTAATATGATGGCCATTGGATCGTAGCCCGTATCGGCGCACCCGCCGCCGAGGTTCGCTTACCTACCAGGAGATTGTCGCACCATGAAGCGTTTCCGCTTGCTCGCCTGGCTCGCCGCCGTGAGTCTTGCGCCGCTGGTGGCGTCGCCCGCCGCCGCAGAGGAAGTGAAGCCGCCCAAGGGCTTCGTCGCCCTGTTCAACGGCAAGGATCTCACCGGCTGGTGGGGCCTGGGCACCGAAGACCCGGCCAAGTGGATGGCTCTACCGCCCGAGGAACTGGCGAAGAAGAAGCAGGCCAGCCTCGACAACATTCGCCAGCACTGGACCGTGGAGAACGGCGAGCTGGTCAACGACGGCCACGGCCTGTACCTGACCACCGACAAGAACTACGGCGACTTCGAGTTGCTGATCGAGTACAAGACGGTGCCCAAGGCCGACAGTGGCATCTACCTGCGCGGCGTGCCGCAGGTGCAGATCTGGGACTACACCGAAGAAGCCAAGTTCAAGCTGGGCGCCGACAAGGGCTCCGGCGGTCTGTGGAACAACCGCGGCCCCGGCAAGGATCCGCTGGTGCTGGCCGACAAGCCGTTTGGCGAGTGGAACAAGTTCCGCATCGTGATGGTCGGCGAGTACGTCACGGTGTACCTCAACGACAAGCTGGTCGTCGATCACGCCCGGCTGGAGAACTACTTCAATCGCAACGCCCCGTTGCTGAAGGAAGGCCCCATCCAGTTGCAGACCCATGGCGGCGAGATCCGCTGGCGCAACATCTTCCTCCGCGAGATCCCCGCTGAGGAAGCGAACCAGATTCTGCAGCAGGGCGGCCTGAACAAGAAGCAGGCCCAGAGCGAGTTCAAGTCGATCTTCAACGGCAAGGACTTCACCGGCTGGGCCGGCCCGCTCGATAACTACGAAGTGGTCGACGGCGCCATCATGTGCAAGAAGGGCAAGGGCGGCACGATCTACACCGAGGAAGAGTTCTCGGATTTCATCGTGCAGCTTGAGATCCAGATTCCGCCCGGCGGTAACAACGGCCTGGCCATCCGCTATCCCGGTAAGGGCGATACCGCCTACGTCGGCATGTGCGAACTGCAAGTGCTGGACGACTCGGCTCCCAACTACGCCAAGCTCGATCCCCGGCAGTACCACGGTTCGGCCTACGGCATGGCTGCCGCGCACCGCGGTTACCAGCGGCCGGTCGGCGAGTGGAACTTCCAGCAGGTGAAGGTGGAAGGCTCGCGGATCCAGGTTGAACTCAACGGCTTCCGCATCCTGGATGTGGACCTGGCCACTGTCAACGAGTTCATGGGCAACACGCCGCACCCGGGCAAGGACCGCACCAGCGGCCACTTCGGGTTTGCCGGCCACTCCAGCCCGGTCAAGTTCCGCAACATCGCCATCAAGCGGCTGAACTAACCTGAGTTCGCTGCGGTGCTGCACCGCGGATCGCTTTGCTGCATCACCATGTCCGTGCTGCTACGGCGGGGCGGGCATGGTTTTTTTGTGCGCAAGCATGCGCCACGAGTCGCGGTTTCACGCCGCAATCATGCGCTGCGGGCGGCGAACGATGTGGCCGAGCCGGCAGCGACTGCGTCGTAGAGTTTTCGATGGGCCTCGGCAAAGACCTCGGCACCGAACCGCTCCAACACCCGGGCTTGGCCGGCGGCTCCGATCGCCGCGGCAGCGGCCGGATCGCGCAACAAACGCCGCCCGCACTTGGCCAGCGAGGTGCGTTCATTCACCGCGGCGAAGTGGGTGTGCACGCCGTCTTCCAGGAAGGCCCGATGGCTGGCCGTGTTGCTGGCAATGACCGGTTTACCTGCCGCCATGGCTTCCAGCAGCGATTGGCTGATGCCCGGCTCGTCGTCGAAATGAAACACCAATTCGACATGCGGCCACCAGTCGGCCGGATTCTGCCAGGACAGAAACCGCGTGTGGGCCCAGCCTCGCAATGCCCGGTTGAACGCCTGGAGCCGCCTCTTCTGCGGGCCATCGCCCAGGATTACCAGATACGAATTGGTGAACAGCAGGCTCAAGATGTCGATGTTCCAGATGCCGTCGCGCACGCGCCGGCCAGCCACCAGGCGGCCCATGGTGGCAATCACGCGAGCGTCGGCCGGAAGCTGTGCCGCGGCAAACAGCGCCTCGCGCGGCGTGCCAGTGCCTTGCGAAGCGTCCGGTGGTTCCACGCCCGGCGGGATGATCGTCAGTTGCTCATCACGCACCGCGAGAAATTTGCGCACCGGCACGGCCATGGCTTCGTTGGGAATCACCACGGCAGCGACGTGTCGGATGCTGGAACGCATTAGCGAGAGCAGCCAGCGATCGTACCGTCCCGGCCAGTTGTCGATGCTGGCGATCAGCGGACGCCCGGGCGCGGCCATGCGCGCCCAGGCCAGTCCGGCGGGCTGCCAGACGTGGACCACATCCGGCTGCAACCTGCCTATCAACCGCCGCAGCCGAACGGGGGCGAGCGGATCCCAGCCAGCGGCCTGGCTAACCGATTCGACCTGGACTCCGGCGGCTGCCAGACGCCGTGCCGACGCCACACACTCGGGGCGACCTTGGATCCGCTGGAGCGAAACCACCGTAAGGCGGTCCGTCGTGCCGGCGGTGCCGGACAGCCGGCGCGCCAGCAGCAAGAGCCGCGACGAGGCCGCCGACGGTTGCAGGTGATCCAGTACGTGCAGAATTTGCGTGCTCACAGCGAAACCGGCTGAGGTTGGGGCAAGGAATCCGGACTGCACAGCCGCTCCAACAGCTCCTGGTAGCGCCGCACACACTGCGACAGGTCGAAGCAGCTTGCGGCCTGCTGCCGGGCAGCTTCGCCCAGCCGCTGCGCAGTCAGCGGGTCGTCGAGCAGGTGGAGCAGGGCATCGGCCAGGGCCTCGACGTTGCCGCTTGGGGTAAGGAGGCCGGTCCGGGCGTGTTCGATCAAAGGATGTTCAGTGGTGCCGGTCGCCGTGGCGGCTACGATGGGCAGCCCCACCGCCATCGCCCGCATCAGGTTGCGGCAGGGGCCCTGCGGCGGCGACGGCGTGACGTAGATGTCGGCTGTGGTCAGCAAATCGGCCGGCTGGTCAAACGTGCCAGGCAGCAGCACCCGTTGATGCAGCCGCAGGCGATCGCACATCTGTATGAGCAGCCCACGCAGCGGGCCATTACCGGCGATCCATAACGTGGCCATCGGGTATTTCACCAGCACCCGCGGCCACGCGGCGAGCAGCGTTTGCAGCCCTCGTCCCTCGATCAGTGGTCCGTTGTGTACGACCAGCGGCGCCCGATTGGGTATGTAGAACGCGCGATTGCAGTCGAGCAGGGCAGCCCGGGTTTGATCGCGGTTCCACGTGGTAGCCGCTGGCATTTCGGACAGGCCCGGCGTAATGCGATGAATCCGCTCGCGAATGAAGCCGGCGGCGATCAGTTCGGCTTCTTGCGTGACATCGCCGGCGATCAGCGCGGCGGCCTCCATACAGGCGCGTTTGATGCGATCACCCGACGGCGATTCCAACTGCCAGTAGCAGTCACCGTCGAGCCCTGCCGCTGAAGGCACCAGGACCACCGGCTGGCGCATGCCGGCCGTGGCTGCCATGGCGGCCTCGGCTTCTTCACGCATGCCCAGCACCAGCACGGCGTCGAAACGGCTGCTGTTCTTGCGGAGCCAGCTCGTGAGCGAACGGACGTAGCGGTGGCTTCCCCACACGCTGCCGCGCGACTGCGGCATCCGCAGCACGCGCACGCCCCGGTCAGTGATTTGCGGCGGCCACGAGGCATGCCAGAGGGCGGTGAGCACCATCACCTGGTTGCCGGCCTGAAGCAGCCCTTGCGACAGATCGGCCGCGAACGAGGCGTCGTCGGACACCAGCGGCCAATACTTCCGGCTGATCAGCACCACCCGCAAGCCGCTCACGACTTAGCCGCCTCCAAGTCCGCCGGTTCCATCGCCCCCACATAGGGCAGGTTGCGGTAGTAGTCGTTGTAATCAAGGCCGTAGCCCACGACGTACTCGTTGGGGATTTCGAAGCCCACGAAGTCGGGTTCCAGCGGCGTCTGTTGCCGGCCGCGTTTGCGCAGCAGCACCGCCGTACGAACCGACAGCGCCCCCATGTCGTGCATTTGAATGAGCAATTGCGAGAGCGTGCGGCCGGTATCAAGGATGTCGTCGATCAGCAGCACATGGCGATTGCGGACGTCGGGCAGCAGGTCCTGGTTGACCGAGAGTTTGCCTGGGTGCGTGGTGGTGCCGCGATAGCTGCGAGCTTGCAGCACGCCCAGCCGCAGCGGAATGTCGATCATGCGAATCAAGTCGGCCAGTAGCACGATGCTGCCGGTCAGCACGCCTACGACCGTAAGCGGCTGCCCGCGATACCTTTCGGTAATGCTGCTGGCCATGCGAGCGATGCCTTCGGCCAACTGCTCTTGGCTGAGGAGGACTTTCACGCTGCCGTTTGCTCCCGCGCTGGAAGGGGGCCGCTCTGCGGGATCGGCAGAGTCGACCGTGACGCTCGAAAAACACCGGGCACGAGCGACCGGTGACGGCCGCGGCCCATTGTGGGTGATTCTATCGCCAGGGCCGCCTGCGGCGAAATAGGAGATGCCAGCCGCTGACCGCGGGCGGCGAAGCATCAACGACGGCGCATGAATCCAGAAATGAACAAAACCCGCCGGGCCAACGCGGCCCGGCGGGCTTCTGGGAGTGCTGCACTTGCCACCGGGGAGTTTCCTGCCCACGCGGCAAACGCAATGTTGGGGAACGAGTCGCATCCAACCATCGGGCCAACACCCACACGAAGCGGGTAGGGCGGCCGCGACAGGGAGGGGATGCCGTTTAGCGATCCTTCAAAGCCCGTTTGAGCGCTTCGATTTCGCGACTCAGCCGTTCGACTTGGCGAGCCAGGTCGTCGCGGTCGGACCGCTGTTGCCCCGGCCGGAAGTCAGCCTGCCGGGCGCCAGGACCACGGTGCACACCGGGGCGGAAGTCGGCGCGACGGACATCCGGTCCGCGATCATGTCCTGGGCGGAAGTCCGCATGCCGAGCCTCGGCGCCGCGGCCGCGGTCACGACGGAAATCGGCATGCCCCCGTTCATGTCCACGGTGGTGCGGGGCATCGTACCGGCGAGGGCCTTGCCCGCTGCGCCACTGGGCGTAGTGGCGGTGGTGCGGACCGCGGTGGTGGTGGAAGTGCGCGTGATGCCGCTGCTGGGGACCACGGTGGAACTGGGCGTGATGCCGGCGGTGGTCGCCACCGCGGCGGCCATCGAACTTGGGCCGGTCGCCCTGCTTGCCATCGCGCTTGGCAACGTGCTTGTCATGGTCGGCCTTACGCTGCGGGTAAGCGAAGCGCGCCCAGTCGCGACGTTGGTGCGAGCCAAAGCCGCGGAATTGGTGCGGACTCCGGCGGTGAGCCTGCTGCCAGGCCGGGCCGCGGCCACGATCGCCAAAGCCGTGGAAGGCCGGTCCAGGGCGACGGTGGTGCTGCGAGGCACGAGGCCCCCGATCGGGGCCACGGTGAGGACCACGGGGTGCGGCGTGGCCATCGCGTTTGCCGCGGGCTTCAGGCTTCGGCGGCCCCTTGCGATCGCCGTCTTTTTTGGGCGGGCCGGCTTTGCGGTCGCCGTCGCGCTTGGGGCCAGCCTTAGCATCACCGGGCCGCTTGCCCTCGGGCCTGGCGTCCGGCTTGCGCGGGGCATCCTTGGGCGCCGGGGCTTTCACTTCGTGCAACGGTCCCAGGTCCTCATCGGCGAGTTGGGCCTCGATCGCTTCGATCTTGCTCTGCGTTTCGCTCAGTTCGCTCTCCAGTTGCTTGATCTTCTCCTGGGGATCAGCGTCCTGAGCGTAGACCGCGCCGCCAGCGGCCAACGCCGCCGCAAGTGTAATCGATAACGTACTCCGCCACATGGGTTCGCTCCTTCAATGGAAGTCGAGAGAGATTGGTCCGGCAGCCGTGGTGTCCGGCGAAGGCTGCTACACATCCCCCACGTTTCCCCGATGGCACAGTCGCCGCTGTGCATCGTTGATCTTCGAGGTATAGGCCGCCGCTATCGCTGCCTGCGTTGTAGGCTGCACGCGGTGCGCCGCGGCCGCAGGGTTGGACACGGCGATTTGTCGGCCACTGCACTACTAAACACCAGCGAGCCGCGAGAGGTTCCGCGCCAAAGTGTCAGAATTGACGAAAAACTGCGGCAATGTGTCGATAGCCCTGCTGGCACCCAGGGGCACCCAATAGCGAGGGAAGACAAAAATTCGCGGGCTTCCTGGAGTGGTCGCAGAGTCAGAACCGGCTAAGCCGAGGATGTGATGGAGCCGGCAGAGGCGGTGCGAAATCAGCAAATTGGCGCGAGTAACTTAATTCGCGATGCCATCACCCAAAACAAAACGGCGACGCAGGATCACGTACGTGGGTCTGCGCCGCCGCGTGCATTGTGTCTGGCTAAGGAAGTGCGCTGCCTATTTATCCTTGGCCGGCACGGCCTCCAGGGCCGCCTTCAAGCCGGGCACTTCGTTGGCGCCCACCGGCACCTGGATGCTCGAACCGACAAAGTCGTCGCCGATCGGCTCGTAGCGGCCGCCCATGTGCTCGGCCAGGAACGCTTCGGTCACGGCGTTGAACGACATGCGGTTTTCGGGCCGGGCAAAGCCGTGGCCTTCGTCCGGGTAGAGCACGTAGCACACCGGAATGTTCTTGGCCTGCATGGCCTTCACGATCTGGTCCGATTCCGACTGCTTGACACGCGGATCATTAGCGCCTTGGCCGATCAGCAGCGGCCGCTGAATCCGGTCGACATAGTTCAGCGGCGATCGTTCTTCGAGGAACTTGCGGCCTTCTTCGGTGGTGTGATCGCCCACGCGATCCTTGAACATCTGAATGACCGGCTGCCAGTACGGCGGAATGGTGTTGAGCAGCGTGATGATGCTTGAGGGGCCCACAATGTCCACGCCGCAGCGGAACACCTCGGGCGTGAACGTGAGGCCCACCAGCGTGGCGTAGCCGCCGTAGCTGCCGCCCATGATCGCTACGTAATCCTTCTTGGCGATCTTGTTCTGGACGGCCCAATCAACGGCGTCCAAGAGGTCCTCGTGCATCTTGCCAGCCCACTCCTTGCGGCCGGCATTGAGGAACTCCTTGCCAAAGCCTGTGGAGCCGCGGAAGTTCACCGAGAGCACCGCGTAGCCGCGGTTGGCCAACCACTGCGCGGTGGGATCGTAGCCCCAGCTATCGCGCGCCCAGGGGCCGCCGTGCACCGTCAGCACCATCGGCACCGGTTCGGTGGGGCGGCCGTCGCCATCGGGATCGGAGCCTGGCGGCAGCGTCAGGTACGAAACCAGCGTGAGGCCGTCGCGGGCCTTGATTTCCACCGGGTGCATTTTGACCAGCGGCAGGCCTTCCAGGTCCTTGCGATTGGTGAACAAGAACTTGGCCGACTTGTCTTTGCCGCTGCGGTCGTAGTGGTAGTACCGCACCGGGCCGTCGTCCATCAGGAACGCCACGATCCAGTGCTTGTCGTCGAGCGACTGGCTGGCGATCACGATCTCGCCGTCGGCCACGTTGCGCAAGAAGCGGAAATCGTCCTCGACCGCCGGATCGATGATCTCCCACTCGGTCCGCAGATACTCAAACGACACCGCGCGGATGGTGTTCTCGGTGGGGTGGACCAACGCGCCACCGATATCGGCCTTGTCGTTCTGGGCGATGACCTTCTGTTCGCCGGTCTTCAAGTCGACCGTGGTCATCGCGCCGGTGTTCCGGCCACGACTGTCGATCAGGTACAGGATCTCGCCCGTCTTGTCGAAGCCGATGGGGTTGGTCGTCAGCGTATCTTCCTGAGGAATCCGCAAGAACTCCTTCCAATCGTCGCCGTCTGGCTGGAGGATCAGGTTGCTGCCGTCGGGCTCGAACCGCGATGCGAATCGCACCTTGTAGTCTTCATCGATCAGAAAACCGCTGAAGCCGGGGTTCTCTTGCAGCAACTGGCGCTCGCCGGTTTCGAGGTTGATGCGGTAAACATCGTGGAACCGGGCGTCGCGGTCATTGAGGCCGACCAGAATCTCGTTAGGGTGACGATGGCTCACGCCTTCAATCTGCGCGGCCGCGTCCTTGAGCGGCGTCAGGTCGGTGGTCTGACCGGTTTCGAGGTCGACCTTGTAGACGTGCCAGTTTTCGTCGCCGTCGGCATCCTGGCGATACAGGATGTGCTTGTTGTTATAGGCCCAGAAGTACGAACGGATGCCCCGTTTCTTGTCGTGGGTTACCGGCTTGGCCTTGCTGGGATCGGATAGCGGCCCCACCCAAATGTTCAGCACGCCATCGACCGGAGCCAGGTAGGCGAGCCGGGTGCCATCGGGGCTGATGCGTGCCGCGGCCTTGTCGGGATTGCCAAACAGCACCTCACGTGGAATCAAAGGCACCACGTCAGCTTTTCCTTTCTTGTTTCCGTTTTGGTCGGCCTGGGTGGCGGCCGATGGCTTGGCAGCGGACGAGGCGGGCTGCTCGGCGCTTGCCCGCTGGAGCGGATATAGCCCTGCGGCTACCAGGAAGGCGGCGGAGAGCGTCCAGAATCTCCGCCCAAACGTGGTACGCAACATCGATCCCTCCTTTGGTTTCGTTGATCAATCCTGGCTGGTGCGCCGGTCGCCGTGGCGAGGCGGCAGCGCGCCCTATTGGCTGGTACGGGCGCGGACCCAGCGCAGTTCAAGCAACATAGCGAAACCTGCCTGCTGTCGATAGACGAACCGGCGATTCCGGTTACGCCGCACGGGGCTGCCGGAGGGCGTTTCGTCCGAACTCCGGAAGGGCGACCAGGCAAGATTCGATGTGCGGTCGCACTGCGGCCAGCAACCGATCAGCGATACGTGTTCCGCAAGTCGTCGTCCAGCGGCGTGAGCTGCGTCGGCTCACCGGTCAACACGCTGCGCTGTTCTTGCAAAAGCGCGGCCAATCGCTCGACAACGTCTGGCAGCCGCGGCGAAACGTCGTTGATCTCCCAGCGATCGTCCGGCTTGGCGTACAGCTCCCAAGGCGAAGAAGCCATGGCCGCGGGCAAGTCGGTCTCAGCATCGGTGGCGGCTTCGGCAGCCGAACGCTGAACCAGATACCAGGCCGGAGTTTTGAGGCCCTGCTGCGTCGGTTCGCCATTGCAGGGCGAGACAAGCAGCAGGCGATCCCGCGTTTCCGCGGTTTCGCCAGAAATGACCGGCAAGAGCGAGGGCAGCCAGCCCTCGGAATTTGTGCCGGGGGCCTCGACGCCAAGCGTTTGCACGCAGGCATCCAGCAGCGTGGTCGGCAAGTCCCCCGGCTCCGCCAGTGCATGCGAACGACCTGCCGCATGCTTTGCGCCCGGAAAACGCATCAACCAGGGAATGTGGACGGTTTCGCCGTAAAGCTGCGGCGCCATGCCTGCCGGATAGCCCAACCGCTTATGCACGCCCAGCGGATAGCCGCGGCAGCCCAAGAGGCACAGCAAGGTCGGTTGCCCCGCGTCGTCCAACACGCTGACCAGCGACCCCAGCAGCGCGTCGAGCGTCGCGACCTGCGCGGCGTATGCCTGGCGGATGCCCAGCAGTTCATCGGGATCGGCATCGGTGCCCAGTTCGCGATGCGGCGGTGCAATCCATTGCGGGGGCTCCGGATCATCTTTCTCGGCGTATTGCTCGCGGCGGGCGTATGGAGCATCCCATGGGCCCAAGAGCCCTCGCAGATGAATCCACAGGAGCTTGCCGCGTGAAGTCTCGCCGCCTGGCTGTTGCCACGCATCCACGGCCGCAGCGATCGTGGAGGCCATCGCGGTTGATTCGTCGCTGTCGGCGGCTTCCTCGGGAGATTGCGACTCGCCCACCGACAACTGTTCGGCAAAATCGTTCGCGCCGGGAAGTGTTAACAGCTCCGGCTCGTCGGTCACCAGCAGGGTGTGAAAACCCGAAGCGCCAAGGATCGCCGGCAAAGTAGGGCCTGGGGGCGATGGTGCCAGCGAAGTCTCCAAAACTGCTGTCGCCGCCGGACGGCCAAGCCAAGCGCCGTGATAGAAGCCGGCCAGGGTAGCGCAGGACGTGAACGCCTGATCGAAGACAAACCCTTGCGCCGCCAGGGCATCCAGGTGTGGCGTGCCGACCCAAGTATTGCCATACGTACCAAGGTACGCGGCCTGGAGACCGTCGACGACCACACACACGATGTTCATGCCGAGGGGCCTCCTGCGTGGCACGACTGGGGCCGCGGGCGTCCAGCATTTGATGGACGCGGCAGCGTTATCCGATCGCTGTTGCCCGCTCGTACGAGCCGAGCACTTCGAGCATCAGGCACTTGCGCTTGAGTCCTTCCAGGGCCCGTTTGACGGCGGAATCGTTCTCGTGTCCTTCCACTTCGCAGAAGAACAAGTACGCGCCTTGGCGATTGGGGGCGGGGAACGATTCGATCCAGGTCATGTTCAGCCGGGCACGCTTGAGCACGGCCGTGGCGTCGGCCAGGGCGCCCACCTTGTGATCGACCTCGAACATCAGGGCCGTCTTGTCCTTGCCGGTGCGCGGTGCCGAGCGGTCGCCAATCACGGCAAATCGGGTCACGTTGGCGGCGTTGTCCTCGATGTTCTCGGCCAGTACGTTCAGGCCGTAATGCTTCCCGGCCTGGAGACTGGCGATGGCCGCGGCGCCCGGCTTGTCCTGGGCAAGCTGCGCGGCGGTCGAGGTGCTGGTGACCGGCACGGTGCGCGCCGTCGGCAGGTGTCGAGCCAGCCAGTTGCGGCACTGCGAGAGCGCCTGCGGCCGGCTGTACACCTCGATCACCTCGGAGCGATCGCACTTGCCCAGCAGGTGATGGTGAATCCGCAACTGCACTTCACCGCAGATGCGGACCGGCAGCCGCGTGAACATTTCAAGCGTGTCGGCCACGCGGCCATCGGTGGAGTTCTCCAGGGGCACAATGCCGAAGTTGCTGTGCCCTCGGTAAACCTCCTCGAACACGGCTCCGATGGCGCCGACCGGTACCAATTCCACGCTCTGGCCAAAGTACTCGATTGCCGCCAGGTGGCTGTAGCTGTAGGCCGGCCCCAGGTAGGCCACGCGCGTGCGGTGGATCAAACTCCGCGAACCGCTGATCAGTTCGCGGATGATGTGCCGCACGGCCTGCTCGGGCAGCGGGCCAGGATTGCGGGCGACGAGCGCTGCCAAGTGATCTTCGTCGCTGATTTCCGGGGCAACGGCTTCCGGCTGGACCTCGGCCAGCTTAAGGGTCAGGTCCGCCCGTTGGTTGCAAAGCTTGAGCAACTCCGCGTCGAGTTTCTCGATTTTCTTTTGCAGACTGGCCGGGGTTTCACGCGAGGAGCGGTTCCCCTTCGCACCTTTCGCTTTTGCCATGGCTATCTCTTAACGGCAGAAGGCGGAATCCATGTCCCAGAAATCGGACCCCGGAAGCGCGACGCGGGGCGATAGCGTCGCCAGCAGACTTACGGAAAACTTGTAATGGTCAAAACTTACGGTGTCAAGGATCGGGCCGGGGGCGAGCGGCCCCCCGGGCATCGGCCGCTCTGCCAGCTGTAGCTCAATCATAACTCACACGCCGTTCGTATTTTGCGTTTGCGGAGATCTTGCCGGCTGGTGTTCCTTGGGCGGCGCCCCCTGGCTGGGCAAAGCGGGCGGCTGGTAGCGGCCCCTCAACTTGGTGGGAGACTGCCAATTTGGCAGGGTCCCAGCAACCAGGGGCTCCCCCGCCCATGACCAGCCGAAAATCATTAGTCGCAAGTCATTTATTAAAGAAAGCTTGCGAAAAAATGCTGCCTGATTTTCTGAAATGGCACGCACTGTGCAGTGAAGTGGCGGGCAGCCCGTCGGGCGGAAACCTGCGTCAGCACCGCACGCTCGGGCCGCATGTCGCCGGGGGGCTTCCCTGGCGGCCATCCCAATTCAGTGACAATTCCCACAACTTCAAATAAACAACTGCAACTCGCGGCAGGAGCCTTGCGGCGCGGCGGTCAAGGAGACGGTTGGACGCAGGCGGGCGGTGGCCGCAAACGAGGGCGAAAGGAGCATTTCATGGCTAAACAAGGCGAAAAAATTATCGGGATCGACTTGGGTACGACAAACTCCGTGGTGGCCGTGATGGAAGGCGGCGAGCCCAAGGTGATCCCCAACGCCGACGGCTATCGCACCACTCCCAGCGTCGTGTCGTTCAACGACAAGGGCGAGGTCGAAGTGGGCGAACGGGCGCGCCGGCAGGCGGTTCTGCACCCCCGCAGCACGATCTACTCCATCAAGCGGTTCATGGGCCGGCGGCACAACGAGGTGGCCACCGAAGAGAAGATGGTGCCGTACGAGGTGGTCGGCGGGCCGGATGAGTACGTGAAGGTTCGCGTCAACAACAAGGACTACACGCCGCCGGAGATTTCGGCATTTGTGCTGCGCAAGCTCAAGGAAGCCGCCGAGGCGTACCTGGGCCACCGGGTCAACAAGGCCGTGATCACGGTGCCGGCGTACTTCAACGACGCCCAGCGCCAGGCCACCAAGGACGCCGGCCAGATCGCCGGCCTGGAAGTGGCCCGCATCATCAACGAGCCGACGGCCGCCGCCATGGCGTACGGCCTGGACAAGAAGAGCGACGAAACCATCGTCGTGTTCGACCTGGGCGGTGGTACGTTCGACGTCTCCGTGCTGGAAGTGGCCGAGGGCGTGTTCCGCGTGATTGCCACCAGCGGCGATACGCACCTGGGCGGTGACGACTTCGACGAAGCCCTGATCAACTACGTCACGGGCGAGTTCCAGAAGGAAACCGGCATCGACCTCCGCAAGGACACGCAAGCCCTGCAGCGTCTGCAGGAAGCCTGCGAAAAGGCCAAGAAGGAGCTCAGCTCGGCCAGCAGCACCGACATCAACCTGCCGTTCATCACGGCCGATGCGTCGGGTCCCAAGCACCTGCAGATGACCATCACCCGCAGCAAGTTCGAGCAGTTGATCGACCCGCTGATCGAGCGCTGCCGCGGCCCGGTGATGCAGGCCTTGAAGGACGCCAAGCTCGATCCTTCCAAGATCGACGAAGTGGTGCTGGTCGGTGGTTCGACCCGCGTGCCCAAGGTCCAGGAACTGGTCCGCGAGATCTTCAAGAAGGAGCCGCACAAGGGCGTGAACCCGGACGAAGTGGTGGCCGTTGGCGCGGCCATCCAGGGCGGCGTGCTGGCCGGCGACGTGCAAGACGTGCTGCTGCTGGACGTGACCCCGCTCACGCTGGGTATCGAGACCGAAGGTGGCATCTTCACCCCGCTGGTGGAACGCAACACCACGATTCCGACCGAGCGGAAGAACGTGTTCACCACGGCGGCCGACAACCAGTCGGCGGTGACGATCAGCGTGTACCAGGGCGAACGCAAGATGGCGAAAGACAACCGCCTGCTTGGCCAGTTCAACCTGGAGGGCATCCCGCCCGCGCCGCGTGGCGTCCCGCAGATCGAGGTCAAGTTCGACATCGACGCCAACGGTATCCTCAACGTGACCGCCAAGGACTTGGGCACCGGCAAGGAACAGTCGGTGCGCATTGAGCAGTCGGGCGGCCTCACGCCTGAGGAAATCGAGCGGATGCGGAAGGACGCCGAGGAGCACGCCGAGGAAGACAAGCAGCGGCGCGCCCTGGCCGAAGCCCGCAACGAGGCGGAAGCCCGGTGCTTCGCGGTCGAGAAACTGCTCAAGGAGCACGACGCGAAGCTCAAGGACGCCGACAAGGAGGCCTTGCAGAACTCGATGAAGAAGGTGCGCGAAGCCGCGGCCGGCGAAGACATCAACAAGATTCGTTCGGCCATCCAGGATCTGGAGCAGGCGGCCCACGCCCTCTCGGCCACGCTGTACAGCGGCGCCCAGGCCGGCGCCGCCGGCGCGGGCTCGGCGACCGATTCCAACGGCTCGTCGTCCTCCGACGAGGATGTGATCGACGCCGAGTTCGAGAAGAAGTAAGGCCCGCCCAACCGGCCACGCGGGGCGGTATGAACGACAGGCGGCGGCCGCACCTATTCCGGCTTGCCACCTGTCGCCTTCCTCGCCGCCTGCTGCGAGCCGATTGCCATATCCGGCTCACGGCCGCCGGTGAGGATCCTCCGCAATTGGTCGCGGGGACCTCGCTGCGTGTGACCGTGAGCGGCTTAGAATCCTTATTGCCCTCGTCCTCCCTGCCTGGCCGGCCGCGCTGGGCAGGGAGGGGATCAGGGATCACACCAAGCAAGGAGGAACTTGAGGCCCTCCTGCCAGACAGGGCCGCAGCGCAAATCACCCTTCCATGCTGGCGATGGATTGAAAGACAGACCCGCTGCCACGGAATTGCAGCAGCGAGCGCCGCGGTTGGACTGGCGGCATCTGTTGGCCCCCCAACCGCCACCCGCTCCTTGAACCGCGTTCCTGGCGCAACCACCCCACCTATCCGGCCGTTCGGCCGACACAAAGGAGCAAATCACACGAATGGCATTTCGCTTGGATAAACTCACCGTAAAAGCGCAAGAAGCACTTCAGCGCGCGCAAGAACTAGCGCAAGAAAAACAGAATCCACAAGTAGAACCGCTGCACCTGCTGGCCGGCTTGTTGGCCGAGACCGACGGGATTGTGGGCGCCGTGCTGGACAAGATCGGCGCCAATCGCAGCCGCCTGGCAGATATCGTGGAAGCCGACCTGCGGCAACTGCCCCGGGTTAGTGGAGCGACGGCCGCGCCACAGCCTTCGTCGGCACTGATGGAGGTATTGAACGGCGCCGCCCGCGAAGCCGAGACCTTTAAAGACGAGTTCATTTCCACCGAGCACCTGCTGCTGGCCCTGGTCAAGATCAAGTCCAAGGCCCAGGACGTCCTCCAGCTCAACGCGGTGGGCGAGAAGGAAATCATTCAGGCGCTCAAGAGCGTGCGGGGTAGCGCGCGTGTCACCGACCAGTCGCCTGAGGACAAGTTTCAGGCCCTGGAAAAGTACGGCATCGACCTGGTAGAGCGCGCCAAGCAGGGCAAGCTCGACCCGGTGATCGGCCGCGACGCCGAGATTCGCCGCGTGATCCAGGTGCTCTCACGCCGGACCAAGAACAACCCGGTGCTGATCGGCGAGCCGGGCGTAGGCAAGACGGCCATTGCCGAAGGCCTCGCACTACGTATCGTCGACGGCGACGTGCCCAGCAGCCTGCAGAACAAGCGGGTGATCGCGCTGGACATGGGCGCGCTGGTCGCCGGTGCCAAGTACCGCGGCGAGTTTGAAGACCGCCTGAAGGCCGTGCTCCGCGAAGTGCAGGACGCCGCCGGCGGCGTGATCCTGTTCATCGACGAATTGCACACGGTGGTGGGCGCCGGCCGTGCGGAAGGTGGCGCCGACGCGGCCAACCTGCTCAAGCCGGCCCTGGCACGCGGCGAGCTGCGCTGCATCGGTGCGACCACGCTGGACGAGTACCGCGAGTACATCGAGAAGGACGCCGCGCTGGAGCGACGCTTCCAGCCGGTCTACATCAACGAGCCCACCGTCGAGGACACGATCGCGATTTTGCGCGGTCTCAAGGGCCGCTACGAAGCCCATCACAAGGGCGTAAAGATCAAGGACTCGGCCCTGGTCGCCGCCGCGCAGCTTTCGCAGCGCTATATCACCGACCGGTTCCTGCCCGACAAGGCGATCGACCTGGTCGACGAAGCGGCCAGCCGCCTGGCAATGGAGCTGGAAAGCGTGCCGGCCGAGATCGACGAAGTGCAGCGGCGGCTGGTGCAGCTTGAACTGGCCCACCGTCAACTGGCCGAGGAGACCGAGGAGCACGCCCGGCAGCGGCTCCAGGAGATCGAGGCCGAGATGAAGGAACTGCGGTTCGAGCTGGCCAATCTCCGCGAGCAATGGGAATCGGAGAAGATGGGCCTGGGCGACGTGCAGCAGATGCATGCCCGGCTGGCCGAGGTCGAACTGCAATTCAAGCAGTTGCACACGGCGATCAAGCAGAAGCAGGACGCCGGCGAACTGGTCAGCGAGGACGACTACCAGCGGCTGTTTGAGCTGCAGCGCGAACGCGATCAGTTGAACGCCCGGATCGAAGCCGCGGCCAAACCGCAGGAAGGCGCCGACAAGGACGGCAAGCCGCGTCGGCGGCTGCTGCGGCGTGAAGTCGGGCCGGACGAAATCGCCGAGGTGGTCAGCGCCTGGACGGGCATTCCGGTTTCGCGGATGCTCGAAACCGAGCGCAACAAACTGCTGGTGATGGAAGACCGCCTGCATCTGCGCGTGGTCGGCCAGGACGAAGCCGTGGAAGCGGTGGCCAACGCCGTGCGCCGCAGCCGCAGCGGCCTGCAGGACCCGAACCGGCCGATCGGCTCGTTCCTGTTCCTGGGCCCCACCGGCGTGGGCAAGACCGAGCTGTGCAAGGCACTGGCCGAGGCGCTGTTCGACGACGAAAACGCCATGGTTCGCCTCGACATGAGCGAGTTCATGGAGAAGCACACCGTCAGCCGGTTGATCGGCGCGCCCCCGGGCTACATCGGCTACGAGGAAGGCGGCCGGCTCACCGAGGCGGTGCGGCGGCGGCCGTACTGCGTGGTGCTGCTGGATGAGATGGAGAAGGCTCACCGCGACGTCTTCAACATCCTCCTCCAGGTGCTCGACGACGGTCGCTTGAGCGACAACCATGGCCACACCGTCGACTTCACCAACACCATCGTGGTGATGACGTCGAACGTCGGCAGCCAGGCGATCCAGGAGATCACCCGCGAGGGCGGCAGCGAGGAAACCATCCGCGAGGCCGTCCAGGCGGCGCTCGAAGCGCACTTCCTGCCCGAGTTCCTTAACCGGATCGACGAAACGATCATCTTCCACCCGCTCAAGCCGGAGCAGATTCGCAAGATTGCCGATCTGCAAATCAACCGGCTGCGCAAGCGGTTGGAAGCCCAGGAACTCAAGCTGGAGGTCACGCCGGCCGCGCTCGATCTGCTGGCGACCGAAGGCTACGATCCCACCTATGGCGCTCGCCCGCTGAAACGCGTGATCCAGCAGCGGCTGGAAAACCCGCTGGCGATCGAGTTGCTCAAGGGCAAGATCGAGCCCAACAGCACGGTTCGCGTCGACGCGGTAGATGGTGAGATGGTCTTTGACATGGTGCCTGCCGCCGAAACGGCTGACGTGTCGTAAGCGGCGGCATCCGGGACCATCCAAGCGAAGGCAAAACGACAAGGGCGTGGTCAGCATCGACCACGCCCTTTGTTGTTTTGTTCGTTGACGCAACGCGTCTTTGGACGGCCAGGCATGCCGCCGATGGCTAATTGCCGCTCAAGTCCCAGGCGGTCAGCCAGCGGGGCTCACCCGCCCGCTGGAGCTTGAAATCCTCGATCAGCCGCTTTTCCATATCCGGCAGGTGGCCGGCCCCATAGAACACGGCCAGCTTTTTCTTGCCGGCGCCCAGTTGCTCCTTGAGCACCTTCAGGGCGGCTTTGTTGCGTTCGTGGATCAGGGTGGAACCGTTGGGGCCTTCGAGCCATTTCATGGCCTGGTCCGAGTTGTCGAACTGGGCGGCCATGACGCGCTTCCAGGTGAGCGCCGGGTTCTTGGAGAACAGCAGCCCCGCCAGCAGATCGGCGTCACCAGGGCCGCTCTTCTTGGTGCTTTCTTGCGCGATGCTCTGTCCGATCATGCGGAAGAACATGTTGAGGAAACTTTCTTGCCGCTTTTGCATCGACTCCATCATTTCATCCCACGACATATCGGCGTGGATGAAGTTCTCCCGCTCGTAGTTGATCCGCAGGATCTGGTCGTCGAGATCGAGCATATTGGCGATCGGGCTCCACACGCCGGCCGAGCCCTGAACCGGCCGGGCTCCCTTGGGAGCAACCAGTTCGTACAGCACCACGTCGTAATCGCCGAAGACGCGATTCAGCTCCCGGTAATACTTGGTGTCGCCGATATGCACCGCACCGACGAGGTCGACCTGAACTTCCTCGCCGTTGTCGTTGTGGCCGCGGTACGAAACGATCGCCGTATCCAGGGCGGTGATTTCGTCGTCGGCATCGCGGCGAACCCGCAGAAACTTGGTCGGCGCTTGGGCGACTGCCTTGGTGTCGGTGGCCTCGGCCGGTTTGGTCGCCGGATCGGCGTAAGTGATCGAGGAGAAAACCAATCCGCCGACTAGCGCGGCGGCAATCGCCCAGGAGCGACGCAACATGACAAGTCCTCGACAAGAAGCCCGACCGGAAAACGACATAGAACGAGCCGATCCCTTCAGCGAGGGGCATCCTCGACCCAATTGCGGTCGGCCGTCAGAAACGGGTGCTTTCGGCCCCCTTGCCAAGAGTATATGCGTGGCCGAGGAGCAGGGCAACGCACGGCGCAGCGGGGAACCTCGCCTGCCGGAGGTGGCTAATCTCCGTGGATAGGACCATTTACGGCGAGAGGCTGGCGCAGGAACGAACCGCTGCCGCCGGTGGCGGGCTTGGTGCGAACTGCAAACGCGGGGGACAAGGCGGGCCGGCGACCGGCCGGAAAGCACGCGATAGCCGCTGGCCTGATGGTGGGCTTAATAGTTGGTCCGCGAGCCGAACCCACGCATGCAGAACATGCCGACGGCCAGGACGGCCAGGCCGATCAGCACCCACTCCCACAGGCCCCAGCCGTTGACGTAGTGCAAGACGATGTTCATGTACCGGGTCATTGGCAAACCTCACCGAGTGACTGCTCGGGGCGCACTGGGCCCTCAAGAGCGTCTATCCTCAGTCTAGGTCACATTTCCCGGATGCAGCGGCGTCGGCCGGGGCGTCCGGCCGCGGGAGCTCAAAAATGGCAAAATCGTCGCCACCCGCCCGCCGCGGGAGTTCGGCCAGCCAGTGCCGTGTGGCCGCGGGCAGGCCTTTCAGGTGGGCGACCACCAGGTAGCGGGCTCCGCGCCGCGCGGCCGCCTCGGCGGCGGCCGGCAACTTGGCGGCGGCAGGCGGCAGCACCCAGCCGTGACGGTTGCAGTAATACAACAGGTCGATTGTGGTGCCGTGCAGGGTCGCCACCGGTTCGCCAGGCGGTACCACGTCGTTGCAGGCCGAGGCGGCTGGGAGGACACTGCGGTCTTCCTCAGGCGTGACGAACGCCGGCTTGGCCGCATAGCGTAAGGCGAACAATAGCGCCGCGGCGAGAAGCACCCCCGGCACCACTCGGCCGCCCCGCGCCCACGCTTGATCACCTGGCTGAGAACGGTTCAAGCCCTCGGCCACGGTCTTCCATCCCAAGCCGACCAGCACCGCCAGCGGCGGCAGGATCGGCAGGTAGTAGTAGTTCATGGCAGCGAACTTGCGCGGCAGCACCACGAACAGAATGACGACCGAGAGCAGCCAGGGCAGGTGCTGCGAGGCCTCACGGCGGCACAGCCCTAGCAGCAGTAGCGTAAAGCCGATCGGCGTAAGCGCGATGGTCGCCAGATCATCGGCCACCTGACGATAGAAGTCGGCAGACAAAAGCTCCGGAGCCGGCCAGCGGTGTACGGTTTGGCTGTCGCGCAGCGAGTAGAACACGCGGTCTGCCAGGGGCGAATCCGCCGAGGTGATCTCAAGCACGTGCAGATACCATAGGCCGGCCGGCACCAGCGCAAGCCCCCATAGCACCAGTGCCGCCGCGCAGCGCGCCCAGCGAGGGCCAGACACTAAGATTCCCCCCGTTGTAGGCTCCTGGACGAGAGGGGCGTCCACCGGGCGACGCCACACGATCCAGGCCAGCGGCAGCAGCAACACGGCCATGTAGATCTTGGTCAGCACCAACAGACCCAGACTGGCGGCGCTCGCTGCCAGCCAGAGCCACGAGCGACCACGAGCGTAGCGGTCGGCGGCATCCAGGGCCGCGATACTGAAAAGCACCACCGAGGCTTCGAGCATGAAGCTTTGCCCAACGATGATGCTGACGGGCGAGATGGCTACCATCGCCGCGGCAGCGGTCGCCGCGGCGGTTCCATGCCGCCGTCGGACAAAGCCGTACAGCAGTGCCACGGCGGCCGCGATGCACACGACCGAAACGCTGCGTCCCCAGACGTCGAGCGAACCGCCGAAGGTGCGCCATAGCGCGCCGGCTGCGTAAGCGGAAACCGGCACTTCCAACAAATGAAGGCCGGGACCGCCCTCGCGGAGCACATGCAACGTGGGATGCCATGGCGGGGCCTGACCGGTTGCCCAATTTTGGGCGATCATGGCATAGGCCACGTTCTTGGTCGCAAAATTACCCAGCAGAGGCCGATCCAGCCCTGGCACCCTCAGCAAAATAGCCAGGCCGACCAGCAGCCAAACTTGGCGGTTCCGGGCTCGGTGTGCGGCACGCCCCGCGCGCACCTTCATCGACTGCCCGATGGGGGAAACCGGGCCGACTGTTCGCGCGCGGTGGGCACGGGTCGCGGTCGGGGCCATGGTGGCACGTCGCACAGTTGGCTGGCAAGCTTGGCCTGGCCCTAGCAGCAAACGGTTCGGGGCCAAGTAAGTTGCGGCCATCTTACGTCAACGTGCCAGCAATCCCCTATGCCAGTCTGGCAAGGCGATGGAGCATACCTCGGCGGCTGGAGCCAGTGTTAATCGTCGCCGTTCACCACTTGGATACCGCCCCAGATGATGAGCCCTGCCCCGAGGATGGCCAAAGCAGTCGAGCTGTTGGTGCCGCGCAGCGCCAGGGTATTGGTCAGCCCTCCCATGACAAATACGATCCCAATCACGATGTTCCACATGCTAGCTACCCCGATGGAAATAAGAGTGGAAGGGGAAGAGAGACAAGTTGCAGAGAAGGCGGCCCCAGGCCGCTGGGAGCGACCGCCCCGGGCGTGAGAAGTGCCGTTGATATTACCTCAGTCGAAGGGGGGGCTGGCAAGGAAATTCGGTTCGCCGTGGTGCTTGCCTATCGACGGCCCAGTCTGGGTAAACCGGGCGAACCATGATCGCGGGGCGGCGGTTGCTAGCGGGTCGCCCGTCTTGACCTTGCATCGCCATCGGTCCTAGATTGACCGGTCGCCAAGTTGTCGCGGGCTGATGCGCTCGCGGCCGCAAGGCGATCTCTCCGCCGAATGGACTCTGCGGTAAGCGAGCAATGGACGTCGAGTTATTGGTGCTCAACTACAATGGGCGCAGGCTGCTCGAAGAATGCCTGCCCTCGATCGTGGAGGCAGCCGCGCGCTCGCGGCATGCCTGCCGCGTGAGCATCGTTGATAACGGTTCGACCGACGACTCGCTTTCCTGGCTGACCGAGCATTACCCAGGCGTGGACGTGCACGCCTGCGAAAACGAGGGGCTGTGCTCTTTCAATCGCGTGCTGGCTGACAGCTCGGCCCAAGTCGCCGTCTTATTGAACAACGATATTCGTCTGGCGGACGATGCCATCGATCCGCTGGTTGAGCCATTTGTGGTTCAGGCGGGCGAAGCATCCGCGAAGCCTGGCGATCAGGCACCGTGTTTCATGACGGCGCCACTGTGTTGGCAGTGGGATGGCTGCACGCTCGAAGGCTTTAAGACTGCCGTGCGTTGGCGGTGGGGCTTGGTGCAAGCCACCGGCCGCTTCGACGGGGCCGAGAGTATCTGCCATCACGGCGGAGAAACCGCGATGGCCGGCGCGGTCATCGCGGTCGATCGGCAGGTGTTCTTGAGCCTGGGCGGGTTCGATCGCCGCTATTTGCCGGGCCGCATTGAAGATCTCGACTTTGCCTATCGAGGATACATGGCCGGATATCGGGCCGTGTACGTGCCTGAGTCAGTGGCCTGGCATCGTGGCGCAGCCAGCTTCGGGCCAGAGTTTGGCGATGCCGGTTGCCTCCGCCTGGCGTATCGCAACACGCTGCTCTTTCAGTGGCGGCACATCCAACACCCGTGGCATCGCCTGCGGCAAGCGTTGGGCATTCCCGTGCGCTTGTCCGCCGACTTGTGCCGCGTGCCGATGGTATCGAGCGAGCGTCGCTTCTTGTTCACCAAGGCCTGGTGGGAAGCGCGGCGGCTGGCTCGCGAACAACGCATGTGGACGGATACAGATACCGCGGACGACACGCAGCGAAGCGCGTTGCCACACGTGAGCCGTCGCGAACGGCTCGCCCGAGAGCGGGCGTACTTCCGCCGTTTTCATCCCGCGGCACTTCTGCAAGCTGCCGGTGCATATCCGGGCGAGCTGGAGCGGCAGCGCGATCGGCGGCACCCGATTTCCCGCTGGTATTTGCTGCCGACGCTGGATCGCGGAGCGGCCGCGTTGGCGAGTACCGCGGTAAGACCTTGGCATCTCACGGTGGCAGGGCTGGCCTGCGTGCTGGCCGCGGTGGCGATGTTGGTGTTGGCTTGGACGCCCACATGGGTTGCGGCCGGACTGGTATGGATGGCCTGGGTGTGCGACCGGCTCGATGGCAAGCTGGCTCGGCGGCAAGGAACCACCAGTCGCTGGGGCGCTTGGCTCGATGCCAATGTGGATGAGTTCTGCGATCTGAGCATCCACGCGGCCATGGCCTGGGCGGCATCGACGGCGGCGCTGGCCTCGCTGGCTGATGCTGGAGCCATAACGTCCGCCGACTTAGTGACACTCCTGACGCCCTGGTTACTGCTCACGGCGTTTGTATTCGGCAAGTACATGCTGTTCTACGGCATGGCCGAGGGCACGCCGCGCGATGGACAAGCCGCCGCACAGGAAAATGCTGCCCGCAATCCTGGCCAGCATCGTTGGCAAACACTCTATCACCTGCCCGGCAATGCCGACATACGCTGGCACGTTGCGATCGCCGCCCTGACGCTGGGATGGTTGGTGCCGGCCCTGGCTTACGTGGCCGCGTACTTCAACCTGCGCTGGCTCATTCGGGCGGTGAAGATACTGCTCCAGGCCAAGACGCACCATGCATCGCAGGGGGAACCGTGCGCTACACCAGCACGCAGTGGTGTTCCACGGATTAAGGCCGTGCGTCGCGGAACGATCGAGGCGGCTGCGGTGGCGCCCACCGCGGGAGGTGTGCCGTGAGCCGCGTTCCTACCATTACGGCCGCCGTGATCGCGCTCAACGAGCGGGCTAACCTGCCTGGGCTGGTGCAATCGCTTGCCTGGGTTGATGAGATCGTGTTGGTCGACGGCGGCTCGCGCGACGGCACCGCGGAGCTTGCACGATCGCTCGGCTGCAAGGTCATTGAACATCCGTTCGACAATTACGCCGCGCAGCGCAATCGCGCGCTACGTGCCGCGAGCAGCAACTGGATTTTGTCGATCGATGCCGATGAACGCTGCACGCCGACGCTGGCTGAGGAAATCCGCGGCCGGCTGCTTTACGGCAGTTATGCGGCCTTTCGTGTGCCGATCCGTAGCCGCATTTTCGGCCGCCGCATGCGATTCAGCGGCACGCAGGATGATCGGCCCATTCGCCTGTTCGAACGCGGCAATGCCCGCTGGGACGGCGACGTGCACGAAGTACTGCGAATCGATGGCCGCGTAGGCGAACTGGAGGGCTGGCTGGAGCACGAAACCCTGCCGGACCTGGCCGCGTTCCTGGCCAAGATGGACCGCTACACCGCGTTGGAAGCCCAGCGTCGCGTGACCGAAGGCATCGCGCCGCGCGGCCGCGATCGGTGGTTGAAGCCCATACTCGAAGTCGGGCGGCGGCTGATCTGGAAAGCCGGCCTGTTCGACGGCCCGCAAGGCTGGGCGTTTTGCGCGCTCAGTGGTCTGTCGGAATGGGTATTGGCCCAAGAGCACCGCCGCCTCTGGGACCAACAGCTCTCCGCTCAAACGGAAGCCGCCCTGGCGCGACTCGAAACATCGCTTGGGCAGGTGATGCCCGTGAGTCCCCCGCATTGGTCTGACGTCGCTTGCGAACATTCCTCCCACGTCCTGGAAGAAAGCCGCTGACCATGGAACTGCCGCTGCTTCCACTGACGTTGGCTCGCGTGCCCGACGGCTTGCGGCAAGCGCTCCAGCAGGAGGGCGTGCCGTTTCGCAGTTGGCAACCGGGCGAGGATGCGACGCGTTTTGTGCTGTATGACAGCCGCTGCGCGCCGCGGCCGCCGCTGGTCGCCGGCCAAGAGGCAATCGACGTCGACCGCTTCCGTCAGGGGGCGGAAAGCGATCCCTTCCTGGCCCTGGTCGAGACGCAAGCAGCCCGGCATCGCTGGCAACTTGGCCCATGGGAGGTGAGCGAAGAGATCGCCACGGTGAACCGCCGCGCCGTTCGCAAGCGGTTATTGATGCGGCTACGCAAGGAACTGGAACGCCACGGCGGGGTATGGCTGACGATTGGCTATTTCCCCTTCCCGTATCGCAGCGCGTTCAATTTTCGGTTCGATCACGACAATTATCACCCGGGCGATTTCGACGGCACCCTGGCCGCCATCGCCGGCTGGGAGGATGCCACCAGTCATTACGTTTGCGCGTCGACGCACGTCGAACATGCCGACGCCTTGCGGCGACTGGCCGGCATGCACGTGGGCGGCCACGGTTACTGGCATCACACCTATCGCAGCCGTGAGGACAACGAACACAATATTCGCCGCGGCCTGGAGGTGCTGAAGTCCGCAGGCTTACAGCCGATTGGTTTCGTGGCGCCGCATGGCCGGCACAATCCCGGCTTGCAAGCGGCGCTCGACGCCTTGCGGATCGAGCACAGTTCGGAGTTCGCACTGGCATACGACGACGTGCCGTTTTTCCCGCCTCGCAGTGGCGTGCTGCAAGTGCCCATCCATCCCATTTGCCTGGGCGTAGTGATGGAAGCCGCCCTGGCGGCCTCGCGGCAAAGCACACGGCCGGAATTGCTGGGAGAGATGGACTACGCCCAGGCCGTTGAGGTTACGCTCGATCATTTCCACGAGGTGGCCCGGCAGAAGTACGAGGCGGGCGAGCCGATTTTTTTGTACGGCCATCCCGATGGACGCGTGGGCCGCTATCCGGAAGTGCTGCGCGAGACGTTTGCCGCGGTGGCCGGCTTCAGTGCCCTCTGGAAAACTACGCTCGCCGAGTTTGCCCGGTGGTGGCGCAAGCGACTGGCCATCCGGTTGCAGTTGCAGCGTGTGGGCGAATCGCTGGTGATCACGGGGCAAATGCCACCGGGGAACTTTCGGGCAACCTTGCACCTGAGCCGCGGCGAGCTGGTGGCTTCGCTGCCGTGGGATGGCCGCGAGCTGCGGTTGCAGACTTCGGCTTTGGCCTACCAGCGGCGGCCGACCAAAGTGGCCAGCTTTCAACCGGTGCGCGTCGACGGTCCGCAGCCGCTCAAGACGGCGCTATTGCGCTACCTGGACTGGGAACGTGTGACGCCGGTGGGCGAAATCCGCGTGCGCGATTGGCGCAGCCTGGTCAAGAAAACGCTTCGACTGATCAAACCTTAATCCCAAAGCGAAACCACGCATGCCCAGCTCGCCGCACGTCCTGCCACCGCGCCCACGATCCGCCGCTGGATCGCATGGCGACGCTGTGTGGGGACGCGTGTGCGATTGGGGCCAGCCCTGGAGCGGCCAGCAGCAAGAGCGGCTGGCTGCGCTGGGACGCATTTACCTGGCCGGGCGAAACGAGGCCATGTTCGCGCCCGGCGGTGGCGAAACGCAATTAATCAAAACCGCCGCAGCGCTGCGCGAGCTGGGGCTGGATGCCAGGCTCTGGCGTCCTTGGGAAGATCATCTGCGGCCTGGCGATTGGCTGCATTTCTTCGGCAGTTGCCCCGAGTTTGTGCCGGTGGCGGCAACTGCGCGGCAGCAGAGCGTGAAGGTCGCCGTTTCCACCATCGCCTGGTTCTCGGCCAGCGCCCTGTGGCATGAAGCGGCAACTCTGCGGCAAGGTCTTGCCCGGGTGACGCGGTTTGCCGTTCGCGCTGCATTGCCGAGGATTCCTTCCTGGCGGCGGCGATTGTATCACCTGGCCGATCGGTTGTTGCCGAACTCGCAGGCGGAGGCCCAACAGCTTTGCCGATACTTCGGCGTGCCACGGGACAAGATTTCGGTGGTACCCAACGCGGCCGATCTGCGCTTTGCCGAGGCGACGGCCGACGCTTTCCAGCGGCAGTTTGGCCTGCGCGACTTTGTGCTGTACGCCGGCCGCATCGAGCCTCGCAAGAACCAGTTGGGCTTCCTGCAGGCGATGCGCGGCAGTTCACTCCCAGTGGTCATCCTGGGCGATGCCGTGCCGGGCTACGAGGCGTACTATCGCCGCTGCCGTGCGGAGGCGGGGCCGAATGTGACGTTTCTATCTCGGTTGCCGCACGACGGTCAGATGTTGGCCAGTTGCTATGCGGCCTGCCGGTGCCTGGTGCTGACCAGTTTGTTTGAAACGCCTGGTCTGGTTGCGCTGGAGGCCGCCGCCCAGGGCGTGCCGCTGGTGCTGACCGACCGCGGCTGCACCCGCGAATACTTTGGCGAGCATGCCTGGTACGTATCGCCGCGGGATCGTGCCGCGATACGCAGCGCGGTGGAGGCCGCCGCAACACTACCCCGCTGTGCGCGGCGTGCCGCGCATGTTGCCCATCATTTCTCCTGGCAGGCTGCCGCACGAGCGACGGCGGCTGCCTACCTGGCTTCGACCCAGTCCGCGTTCGCGGAAAAGGATGCCGCATGTTCCCGAAACCCGTCCGGGGAAGATTTCGACGCAGTTCCCGGCCCGATCCTGCCCGATTCCGTGTGCGGCCTCGCCGGCTGCTGGGATGCTACCGATACGTAAGGCTGCGGTGGCGTCTGCTGTTTGCCGCGATCGATTGTCTTGGCTGGTTGCTGTTTGGCCCAGCGCGTTTGCTGTACCTTGCCGCACAATGGCTGCGGCCGGTCGCTTCGCCGGCGTCTTGTCGCGATGACGTTCAACGGATCCTGGTCATCCAACTGGATCACCTGGGCGACGCCGTCTTGAGTACCGGTTTTCTGGCCTCGTTGGCTGCGGCGTATCCGGCGGCGCGGATCGACGTGCTGGCCGCGCCGTGGAATGCGGCGGTGTTTCGCATGTGTCCCGGCGTGCATCGTGTGCGCGTGTTGCACCAGAACCGCTTTGCAGGTGGATGGAACTGGATCACGGCATTGGTCCGCTGTGCCTGGCAGCTGCGGCGCTGCCGGTACGACGTGGCGATTGACGTGCGTGGCGAGTTTCCCCATGCGCTGCTGATGTGGCTGGCCGGTGCCCGACACCGCATCGGCTGGAACTGCGGCGGCGGCGGATTTCTGCTGACGCAAAGCGCCGCGTATCATCGCGGCCGGCACGAAGTGCTCTCGCGCTTGGCTCTCTTGCGGCTGCTGGTGCCTGCTCAGGAAGACGATGTGGCCCCGCGCATTCGGCCCTCTGCGAAAGCCCTGGCGGCCATCGAGAAGCGTTTGAAGCAAGCCGGCCTGGCCACGGCGGACATGTGCGAGCCGGCATCGGTGCGCGGACCGCTGGTGGTGATGCACCTCGGTTCGGGCACGCAGGCCAAACGCTGGCCGGCCTGGCATTGGCGCGAACTGTTGGGGCGGTTGATCGTTACGCATAACGCCCAGGTGGTACTGGTGGGCGTGGCGAGCGAGAGTGCGATTGCCCGGCAGGTGCTGGCCGGTGGCGCCTTGCACAACGTGGTGGATTGGACCGGGCAACTGTCGCTGGCCGAATTGGCGGCGCTTCTGGCCCGGTGCGAATTGTTCATCGGCGCCGATTCGGGACCGGCTCACCTGGCGGCCGCGGTGGGCGGGCGGACGGTGGCCATTTTCAGCGGCACCAATCACGCGCATCAATGGGCACCCTGGGGCAGGGCGGTCAGCGTGCTGAGCCGGCCTCAAGCCTGTTCGCCGTGTCACCGGCGGCAGTGTCCTCTGGCCGATCATCCGTGCATGGTGGGCGTGCAGCCCAGCGAGGTCGCTGCGGTCGCTGCCGAGCACTTGCAAGCGGTCGGCTTTGAAGCCCTGGTGGAGTTCAACCACGAGGTCAGCCCGGTGGTTTTGGCCCAGGGCAATACGGGGCCGGGACACCACCGGCCGGCGCCTGCTAGCCTGGTGCGTGCGGATCAGCGCGCCGTGATGGGTAGCGCGCCTGCTGGCACACGTGGCCGGGGGGCAGCCGAATTGGAAATTCTTCAACCGGCCGTTGGAGCAGCGGGGCCCGGTGCGCCGGACGGTTCGAAGCTGCAAGCCGAGATTCCGTGCGATATCATCGCGGCTAAGTCTAGAGGTCAAAGCGGCGAACCCAAGCGGTATCGCGTCGACGGACCGCACCGGGTTCCTCGGCGGCGACGCGGGGGGCGGCCGATGGCATCGGATTTGCCTTAGAGCCCGGAAGCTGGTATTTCTCAGAATAACCAGGAGCACGGTTCTGTATGATCGCCCCCCATCCCAAGCATCGCCTCCCTCCCAGCCTGCGCATGGCGGCGCACTCGGGCACGCCAGGCAAAGCCGGGGACCATCTGGGGCGAGGCCGCCGGGCACGGCGTGCTGCCGCGTCGCTGTTTTTTGGCAATCCCGTGGAAGAAAGCGAATCGCGCAAACGCCATTCACCCTGGGCCGTAATCGGAGCCTGGCTGCTGGCAATGTGGATGCTGGTAGCGGTCGCCTACCACATGAACTGGATGTTCTCGAAGTTGGGCATGGGCGAATAGGCAACCAGCCCTAGAAGCCGCTGGGACAAGCGACCGCCACGAAAACGCAGTCACCCTGCCGGCCGTCTTCAAGTGGATGAACGGTGGATGGAGCCGCCGCCATATGATCGCGACAGCCTGGTCATTGACGAGCCTGATGCTGATCGTACTGGCGGCCGATGCGCTGGGCCGACCGTTGGCACGCGCGTGGCCGATCATCTCCAGAGGGGCACCGTTTAATCCTCCACCTTGGACGCTGCTTACGTGGCGTCTGTGCCTGGGCCTGGTCGCCGCCGGCTGCTTGCTGACGGCGCTGGCATTCGTGGGGCTGTTGCATGCCTGGCTGATCCAGATCCTGACCGCCATTGCGGCCGCGATCGGGGCGGCAAGCTGGCTTAATGGCGGATCGCACATTCTCGGTGGCATGGACCGGCGGGCGAACCTGGCAAGTTCCGAGGTTCCGCCAGTCATCCAGCATCCGGTGCCGGGCTGGGAACCAGCGCCGTGGCTGAAGCGGGCGCTCACGGTGCTGTTCGCCGCGGCGGCATTGGGCAGTCTGGTGGTGGCGCTGGCGCCGCCGGTGGACGGCGATGCGGTGTGTTACCACCTGTCGCTCCCCAAGTACTATCTTGAGGCGGGCGGGTTTCGGCATCTGCCGTATCACGATAACAGCACGTTCCCGCTGTTGATCGAAATGCTGTATGCCTGGGGGCTGGCCCTCGATGGTGGTGTGGCGGCGCAGCTCGTGCACTGGCTGTTCGGTGGGCTATTGGCCGGGGCCACGTGCTTGTTGGCGCTGGATGTGTTTGCGTCGCCGGCCGAGGCAGGGCAGGGGAGCCGCGGGCACAGCGCCCAAAGCTGGGCTATGGTGGCTGCCACGGTGGCCGTGCTGACTCCGGCAGTGACGAATCAAATGACGGCCGCCCTCAACGACTTGGCGCTGGCCGTCTTCACCACGTTTGCCCTGGTGGCCTGGCGTCAGGCGACGCGACCGGACGCCGATGCGAGCGAATCGGAGACGTCCGTTGCCGGGAAGGCGGGCTCAACCTGGTCAGCCGGTTTTGTCGCGGCGGGCATCATGGCCGGGGCGGCGCTGGCGACCAAATACCTGGCATTGATTTTCGCCGCGGCGATGGCCGCGATGTGGCTAGCGCAGTTGGTGTGGCATCGGGCCGATCGCAAGCAGCTGGTGCTCGGCGCTGCGGTAGTGGCGGTGGTCGCCGCGGGCGTGGCTGGACCATGGTACGCCAGGGCAGCGGCGCTGCGCGGCAATCCGGTTTATCCGTTCTTTGGCGAAGTGTTTGGAACCTCGGGGCCGAAGACGGATCGGCCCGACAAGCGGCCGCTGCAAGCCAGTCCTGCCGATATCGCGGTTGCCTCGTGGCGAATGACGATGCAGCCGGAGGACTTTGGCGGGCGGGGCAATCAGTTGGGCGTGTTGTTCCTGGCGGCAATGCCGGGCGTGTGCCTGGTGCGGCAGCTGCCGCGGTTATGGCCGCTGTTGGGCGTAGCCGCCGTCTATATCGTGCTGTGGTACACAATGCGGCAGAACCTGCGGTTTCTGCTGCCGGTGGTTCCCCTGCTGGCGGTGGTCGTGGCCGCGGTTTGGCGGGCGACCTCGCGATTTGGAGGGCTGCCCGGTTGGCTGATCAGCATGGCCGCTGTCGCGGCGCTGGCCTTCAACACGGCCCAGGCCGTGGGGCGTGCCCAGGGCGAAGTGGCCGTGGCCCTGGGGCTGGAGAGCCGCGAAGATTACCTGGCCCGGCATGAGCCAACGTACCCCGCGGCAACGTTCGCGGCGTCGCAATTGCCGCCAGACGCCCGGATCTTGAGCCAGGATTACCGCCAGTTCCATTTTCCCTGCGAGGTGACGCAGGAAGCCGTCTACCGCCGCGAGACCGACTATCCTGACGAACTTACCGATATCACCGCGCTGGCCGACCATCTCGCGGCCGACGGTTTCACCCATCTGCTGCTGATGGACGTCCGGGGCAGCAAGATCCGCCACAGCACCAAATTATCGCGGCTGGTGAAAGCGGCGAACAAGGCAACGGCCAAGGCTGCGGCCAGCGACGAACGGGGACCGGCGGCCCAAGCCCCTCCGCCCCTGCGCACGCTCTTGGAGTACGAATATCGGGAGCCCGGCGGGGAGCGGCGTCGTTACCGCCTGGTGGAGATCACTCCTTCGACCATGCGGCGATAGGGGCGGCCGGCAAGCTGATCACGTGCCCAAGATGCCGGCAATTGGTTCCCCAGCGCGCAGAAAAAGCCGCGCGGAGGCTAACTCGCGGCGCGGCTCTGGATGAATTGCTCAAGCGCTGGTGTTTAGCGCCGGTCGCTCAGGTCGACTGTGACGGCTGGGCGGTCGCCTTCAGGAAGGCGTTCAAACGCGACTTGCGGCGGGCGGCCGAGTTGCGGTGAATCACGCCCTTGGCCGCGGCCTGATCGAGCTTTTTGCAGGCGCGGCGGAACTCCTCTTGGGCACGTTCCAACTCGCCAGCCTTGGCGGCCTCGCGAACCTTCCGCATCTGAGTACGCAAAGCCGACTTCACAGCGCGGTTCCGGGCCCGGCGCTCCAGACTCTGCCGCAAACGCTTTTTGGCACTTTTGGTATTGGGCATAAGGTGACTTCCTGGCGAGTTCCAAAATCCGTGGAAATCTCTATATCGGCTATCGGCAGGCCCTGGCACCAATCTGCGGACCAACCCGCTGCCAGCACTGCCCCGCCATTTAGCCATCGGGCAGCCCTCGCTCAGGGCGTGCCTGATAGCAGAACAGGCAACCGAAACGGAATAAAGTAGTGTGACGCGAAGGGGCCAAACTGTCCAGCCCCCGCCTGGGCAAAATCTATGCCCACTCAGCATACCGAGGCCCGTTACGGCGAGGAACCCCGGCCGCGCGTCCCTCGGTTTTGAGATACTGTCGGCGGTCCCCCCCTTACTCGCGGTTAATGAACTCATCGAGGTTCAGCAGCACCCGGGCAACCGCCGTGGTGGCTGCCCCGACGGCGGGGGAAACGCCCGGTGGTAACTGGGCGGGAGCCGCAGCCTGCGCGGCCGCCTGGTCGGCTTCAAACGCCGCGAGCGAGCGGTCGTAGTAGGCCGTCAACAGCGACAGTTCCTCACCCCGGGGACGCCGCGTGAGGCATAGCCGGAACGCGCGTTCGATCCGCTGCCGGGGCGTTTCGTCGGCTCCTTCCTGCAAAATCCGCAGGGCCAACCCCTGGGCAATTTCGATAAACGCCACGTCGTTGGCCAGCGTCAGGGCTTGGAGCGGCGTGTTGGAGCGCACGCGGCGGGTACAGGTGACGTTGGCGTTGGGGGCGTCGAACGTCATCAGGAACGGGTCGGGGCTGCTCCGCCAGAAGTAGGTGTACATGCCGCGGCGGTAGCGATTGGGCCCCTCGTCCGGCTGCCAGTTCTTGTTGTTCTGGGTGAACACGTAGATGCCGGCCGGCTGAGGCGGGAACACGCTGGGACCGCCAATCCGGGCGACCAATAGGCCCGACGCCGCCAGGGCCGAGTCGCGGATGATCTCGGCTTCCAGCCGCAACCGGTTCTGCCGGCCCAGCAACACGTTGAAGCGGTCGGCCGCCAACTGCTCAGGTGTGACCTCCGACGTTTGCCGGTACGTGGCGCTGGTCACGATCAGGTAGTGCAATCGTTTGAAACTCCAGCCCTGGCGGATGAACTCGCCCGCCAGCCAATCCAACAGCTCCGGATGGCTGGGCCGCGCGCCTTGCGTACCGAAATCGTTCTCCGTTTCCACCAGGCCCCGGCCAAAGTACCGCTGCCAAACGCGATTCACCGTTACCCGGGGCGTCAGCGGGTTGGCCGGATCGACCAGCCACCGGGCGAAGTCCAGGCGGTTAGGTTTTTCGATGCCGGGCGGCAGATCGTGCAGGACTTCGGGCACGGCTGGCTCAACGCGAGCGCCGTGCCGCAGGAAGTCGCCGCGGATGTGGATGTGTGTTTGCCGCGGCTGGCTGCGCTCGCGCATTACCATCGTGGTGACGATGGCCTTTTGCAGGTTGTTCAGCTCGGTCTTGAGGGCATCCACCTGCGCGGCTAACGGTGCCCGGTCTCTGTCCTGTTGCCGGAAGGCTTCCTGCAAGGCCCTCTTTTGTTCGGGCGTGCGCTTGTCCCCGGGCGTGGAGGCCGCTGCGATCAATTCGGGGCTAGCCATGATAGCCGCAGCAGGAGCGGAGGTGACCGACAATCGGAACCGCCCCAGGTTGTAGCGGTTGGGATGTCCATGCCGCAGCGTGACTACCAGCTCGGCATCTTTGACTTCCAGCGGCCGGCGCAAGATGAAGATGGCCGTGCGATCCACGTTCAACTTGCCGCCGGCCCCGTTGATGGCCCAGCCGGTTTGCTCCTGGTCCGCGTCGAACGCGTGCTCCACGGGGTAGCGCGGCTGCGAGTGATCGGCCATGGCCCGGGCAATCGCTAAGGGAAGCTCGCCTTGTTCTGGCGAAATGCCTTTCAGCTCAATGTGGGTCAACACGAAGTTGCCATTACCGGCCAGGCCCGGCCCGTTCTTGGGCAGCGATGGATGCGTGAGCGCTTCCAGCCGCACGGCGGTGATAGCCTGACCCGCCGCCGGCAGACGTACCACGTAGGTATCGCTGCGCGGAATCGTACCGGAAACCAGCAGCGAGTGGTCATCTAGAGGGCTGAGCGTCGCACCGCCGGCCGACTGCGCTTGGATTGGCTTCAGGGGCTGCCATTGGACGGAAGTTGCCGATTGGGCCAACTGGGCTTCCCACGCTTGTTGCCGCTGGGCAGCTTGGGCGTCGTAGGCTTTGAGCCGTGCCTCGGCCGCTTTCAGTTGCTTCTCAAGATCACTACGCTGCTTCGCTTGCTCGGGCGTCGGCAGCGGCAGGTTGGGCTCATCGGCGTTGTTGAAGATGGCAAAGAGCTGGTAGTACTCACGCTGGCTGAACGGATCGTACTTGTGATCGTGGCAGCGGGCACATTCCAGCGTGATGCCCAAGTAAGCCGCGGCGGTCGTTGCCACGCGGTCGGCCACGGCTTCGACGCGGAACTGCTCCTGATCGGTGCCACCTTCCTGGTTGATTAGCGTATTGCGATGGAAACCGGTGGCCACGATTTGCGACGTGGTGGCCCCGGGCAACATGTCGCCGGCGATCTGCTCGATCGTAAATTGATCGAACGGCATGTCGGCATTTAGCGCGTCGATCACCCAATCGCGATACTTCCAGATCGAACGTGGACCATCGATGGTGTAGCCGTTGCTGTCGGCATATCGGGCGATGTCGAGCCAGTGACGGCCCCACCGTTCGCCGTAATGGGGCGAGTCCAGGAATCGTTGCACCAGCCGTTCGTACGCGCCCGGCTCGCGGTTGACCAAGAAGGCATCGACTTCGGCCAGCGTCGGCGGGATGCCCCGCAAATCGAGCGAAAGCCGGCGGATTAAGGTTTCACGAGATGCCTCGGGCGAAGGCCGCAGCCCCTGGGCTTCTAACTTCGCGGCGATGAAGCGGTCGATCGGATTGCGGACCCAGTCGGCATACTTCGTTTCCGGCGGCTTGACCGGCCTAAGCGATTGAAACGCCCAGTGGCTACTGCGCTTGGGCTCCGCCGGTTGAATCACTTCGTTCTCGGGCACCTTGGCGCCTTGGGCGATCCAGCGGCGGATCAGCTCGATCTCGTCGTCGCTGAGCGGATCAAGCTCCAGCGGCATCCGCGGCAGATCGCTGCCACCGGTGACGGCCGCCAGCAACAGGCTCTTGCCCGGATCGCCCGGCACCACGGCCGGCCCGCGGTCGCCGCCTTGCAGGATCAGCTTGCCGGCATCTGCCCGAAACCCAGCCTGCTGCTCGGTCGTGCCATGGCAGTCCGTGCAGTGTTGCTGGAAGATGGGCTGAATATCGCGGATGTAGTCCACCGCGTCTGGCTTATCTTCGTCGGCCGTTGCCGAGCCGGCCGATACCAACACCAGGAGCAGACCGAACGCGGCCACATGAACACCAAGCCGACTATGGAACCGCGGCAACATGGCACGCTTTCCGGGGAGAAAGTGCGGAGGGACTTGGATGGTGGGGATGGCGTAAAACGGCCGGCGACTTCAACCGTTGGGACCAGGCATGGAGCCCGGCGGTCGAGGGGCCGTTTCTGTCTCGTCACCCTAAGCGATCCCCCCGAAAGGTGCAAGTTTTCTCCCCCGGGTGAGCGCTGGCCGCGGGCAGCCAAGTGCTCACCCGCGGCCCACGTAGAGCTGATCGCGCGGCAGGACGATGGCTTCGAGCATTTCGACATTGGGCGGCAGGCAGGCCATCAGCACGGCCACCTCGGCAATGTCGGCCGGGTTCATCATCGGCTCCGCATCCTCCGGCCGCGAGGTCGCGCGGCGTTCGACCATCACATTGCCGGGATGCAGGCAGCAGCAGGTGATGCCATGCTCGCGGCCTTCCAGAGCCGTGCTTTGCGTGAGGCCCCAGATGCCGTGTTTGCTGGTGGTGTAGGGGGCCGAGTTCATACGGCTCCGCTGGGCCGAGATGGAGCCGATGTTGATGATCCGGCCCTGGCGGCGCGGCTTCATCAGTCGCAAGGCTGCCCGGGTGCAAAGGAACGGCCCACGCAGATTGACCGCCATCACGTGCTCCCAGTCGGCCAGCGAGAGCTGATCGAGCGGACCGCCGTTAAACGCCCCGGCGTTGTTGACCAACAGGTCGATCTGGCCGAACCGTTCTACCAGCCGCGCAAAGAGCGACTCGACCGCGGCTTCGTCGGTGACGTCAGTAGGCACGGCCAGGGCCTCCACGCCCAGCGATTCCATCTCCTTGGCGGCATCGGCTAGCGAATCCGCATGACGCGCCGCAAGCACCAGCGAGGCGCCTTCTTGCGCCAGCCCTCGCGCGATGGCGCGGCCGATTCCCCGATTGGCGCCGGTTACCAGCGCCACTTTGCCAGTAAGCCCACCCATGGTGCCGTTCTCCCCAGGCTGCGCAGGTGATTGCTGCGGTGACGTATCAGTTCGAGCACGTTGGGCCAGCAGTGTACCGCAGCCGGCAAGTGCATGCGATGGTCGGCGCGGTGGACGAGCGTCGCGCCCTCAATAAGGCGAACGAAGGATGGCCAGATCGCTAGGGTGAGCCTGCTACGGCATGAACGGCCGGCGCGGCCGCTCCGGCTTGACCTTCTCAGGCTTGGCCGGAGGAGCAAAGCCCAACGATTCGAAGGCGTTGTCCTGCGTGACCGCCGTGATCTTAACGGCTGCAATGCCCTCGTAGGGCACGATCACGCGGCGGGCGCCCACGGTGTCGGGCGTAGGCCGATCCAGCAGCACCAACTCGTCGGTGCAGAAGAACTGTTCGAACGGAATCTGTTCGCCCTGGCTGGTGACCACCAGGCCTTTGGTCGGTACGCCCGGCGGCCATTGCTGAAAGATGCGCCGCCAGGCAGTGCAGCCTTGGGCAGGGTTTGAACTAGGGGCGGGGCCTTCCAAGACGTCCGGCATGGTATCGACCTGAGGGGATGCTGGGCCGGGTCGCGAGCTAGGGCTGTGGGGTTCCTCGGGCATGCGCACTTGCCCGCCGCCGGCTGCGACCGCGATCCCTGCAAAGAATCTCTGCCGAAGTGTAGCACGCGCTGCCGCGCTCGCGGTTGGCCTCAACCAACGCTTGCAAGGCAGGCAGCGCAAGCCGCGTCAAATGGAAAAAGCGGTATAACCTGCCGGGGCAATGGACGCATCAATCGCGCGCGGCGGGCACCATCGCGATATGTGTTCCCCCCAAATTCGGTATGCTATGTTGGAGGCTTCGACCACGCGGCGTTATCGCAGGCCGACATGCGCCCAACCGCCGCCACGCTGATGGGAGCGTCTTTCGTTGAGTATCGACCAGGAAACGACCGACACATCCTCCGACCAGGCGGACACGGGGGCTGCCATCCTGCTGCAGGTATTTGAGCAGGACCGGCTGCTGCACCAGTTAGAGTTTTCCGAGGTGTTGGAACTGGGCCGGCAGGATCACGGCGAACCGGACCCGTTTGCCCTGGTCAGCCCCCGCCGCCGCGGCACGACCGCCAACAAACGGCTGGTGATCGCTCCGCTGGGCAAGGAGAACATGTCGCGCAGCCACGTGGAGCTTGAGCCACTGGGCAGCGACCGCGTTCGCGTCAAGAACCTCAGCGAGAAGCTGCCGTTGCGGCTGCTGGACGACGGCACCGAGCTGACCTCCGGTCAGGACTGCGAACGGTTCCTGCCCATTCGGCTGAGCATTGCCGACCTGATTGTGCAGGTCGGGGCCGACGTTTTTGACATCGACACCGTGCAGACCCTCGGTGAGCAGTCCGTGGCTCCCGGGCAGATTCTCATACCGGCTGGCACCATCCGCAGCCTGCCTGAGCTCGATCGCCACTCGGCGGTCGAATGGTTGCGCGCGGTGATCTCGGTGCTGGAAAGCGCGGCCAGCAGTTCCAATTTCTTTGAAGTGGCCGTCAAGGCGGCGATCGATCTGGTTGGGCTGGATACCGCCGGGATCTTGATGCTCAAGGGCAACGCCTGGCAGCCGGTGGCGGTGACCAGCAGCCGGCGACACGGTGAGTCTTCGTTGCGGCCCAGCCGGCGGATCGTCGAGCACGTGGTGCGCGAGAAGAAGGCTTGCTGGCAGTTGCCGCCGGCGTACTCGCTGGAGGAATCGCCCAGTTTGATGGGGCTTCAGGCTGTGATCGCCGCGCCCATCTTGAGCCGGACAGGCGACGTGCTGGCGATTTTCTACGGCGATCGCCGCGTGACGATGGGGCTGCCAGACGCGCCGCCGATCAGCGAGGAAGAAGCCAAGCTGGTTGAACTGTTTGCCTTTGCCGTGGCCAGCGGCCTGGCACGCCAGCAGTTGGAGCAGCAGCGGTTTACGCTCGAGCAGTTCTTCACGCCGGATCTGGCCCATCAATTGCAAACGCGGCCGGACCTGCTGGACGGCAAGTCCGCCGAGGTGTCGCTGCTGGTCTGCGATATCCGGGGTTTCAGCCGCATCAGCGAACGGCTGGGGTCGACCAAGACGGTCAAATGGATTCACGACGTCATGACCGAGATGTCCGACTGCGTGCAGGCGGAATCCGGCGTGGTGGTGGATTATGTCGGTGACGAGATCATGGCCATGTGGGGCGCGCCCAGCGAGCAGCCCGACCATGCCGCCAGGGCCGCCCGGGCGGCAATTGCCATGCGTTCGCGCCTGCCGGAGCTCAACCGCCGCTGGCAAGACGAGTTGGGCGAGCCGCTGGCCGTGGGCATAGGTATCAACAGCGGAGAAGCCCACGTGGGCAATGTAGGTTCCGAGCGGCGTTTCAAGTTCGGGCCTCTGGGAGATACGGTAAACATCGCCAGCCGCGTGCAAGGATGCACCAAGTATCTGCAGTGCGATTGCCTGATTACCGGCGATGCCTATCGCCGTCTCGACAATCACTTTGCCACGCGGCGGCTGTGCCAGGTTCGCGTGTTCAACATCAGCCGGCCAATCGACCTGTACGAGCTTTCGTGCGGCGGCGCCGACTGGGCCATGCTCAAACACCGCTACGAAGAAGCACTGCAATCGTTCGAAATGGGCGACTTCCGCACCACCGTCCGGCTGCTGGGCGAGTTGATCAACGCCTTCCCGGAGGATGGGCCTTCGCTGGTGTTGTTATCGCGGGCGGTCGAAGCCATGTCGGAAGCCAAGAAGTTCGATCCGGTTTGGAACCTGCTTTCCAAGTAGCTTTCGCGCGGTGTCGCTAGAGCCGTTCAATGTCGCGTGTCGCGCTAGCGAATTGCAACAAGGGCTAGCAGCCGGTGTCGATTCGCGCTCACCCCATGGACTGCGCCCGCAACCGGCGGCATGATGAGGGGCGTCCATCCCCGGCATGCGAGCTGGCCCGCACACCGCGGTCACCATTCTGGGAGCCCGATTCAAGCATTGTCTGTTGAGGAACTCCGATGACCGAAGAACTGTACCGACCGGGCTTGGAAGGAATCATCGCTGGCGAAACGGCCATCAGCACCATTACCGGCGGGTTACGCTACCGCGGGTATGCCATTGAAGACCTGGCAGAGAACGCCAGGTTTGAAGAAGTCGCCTGGCTGGTGCTGCGAGGCGAAGCGCCGACCCGGCGGGAACTGGCCGAAATGCGGCAGCGGCTGAACGATGCCATGAAGCTGCCGCAGCCGCTGGTAACGCTGCTACGCGACCTGCCCGCCGGTACGCCGATGATGGACGTGATGCGGACCGGTTGCAGCGTGCTGGCCCATTGGGATCCTGACGTCGAGGACAACAGCCACGAAGCCAACTTGCGCAAGGCCGAACGGCTGTTGGCGCAGCTTCCGCTGGTCATGGCCGATCGGTACCGCTTCCGCCAAGGGCTGGAACCGATTCAGCCCGATCCCAGCCTGTCGCTGGCCGGCAACATTCTCTACCTGCTCAGCGGCCAGAAACCGTCGGAACGCAGCGTCAAGGCGATGGATCTCTCGCTGATCCTGTACGCCGAACACGAGTACAACGCCTCAACGTTTACGGCCCGGGTGACGTGTTCTACGCTTTCGGATCTGCACTCGGCGGTGACGGCGGCCATCGGCGCGCTGAAAGGTCCGCTGCACGGCGGCGCCAACGAGCGGGTGATGGACGTGCTCAACGAAGTTGGCTCGCCCGAGAATGCCGAGAAATGGGTACGCGACGCCTTGGCCAATAAAGTCCGCATCATGGGCTTTGGCCACCGGGTGTATAAGACGGGCGATCCACGCGCCGCGTACCTCAAGCCGCTGTGCCAGGATCTGGCCAAAGAAACCGGCAACGAAGCCATGGAGAAGATGGCTGCCATTATCGAAGACATTGTGGTGGCCGAAAAGAAACTGCCGCCGAACCTCGATTGGCCAAGTGCCCGGCTTTACTACTACCTGGGACTGCCGATCGACCTGTACACGCCGATTTTTGTGTTGAGCCGCGTGTCGGGCTGGTGCGCGCACGTGATCGAGCAACTCGACAACAACCGGCTGATTCGCCCCCGAGCGCGTTATACCGGGCCCGACCTGCGCAAGTGGCAGCCGCTTTCCGCCCGAGGCTGACCTGCTGCCTGCCGCCACCGCGACCTCGCCGCCCTCCAGAAGCAAGTGAAGGACCATGAGCTACCGCTACGAAGATATTGCCAAGATGATCGACCACTCGCTCCTCAACCCCACGCTAACGGTTGCGGAGCTGGAAGCCGGTTGCCAATTAGCGGTCGAGTACGGCGTGGCCAGCGTGTGCATCATGCCCTACTACCTGCGGCGCTGCGCGGAGCTGCTGCGGGGGAGCGGCGTAAAGCCCAGCACGACGATCGGCTTCCCGCATGGAGGACTCGCCACCAGCATCAAGCGGGCGGAAGCCGTGACGGCCTTGGAGGACGGCGCCGAAGAACTGGACATGGTCGTCAACATCTCGCAGGTGCTCAGCGGCAACTGGGGTTACGTGCGGGATGATATCGCGGCTGTGATCGAGCCGGCGCACGCCGCCGGCCAGAAGGTCAAGGTCATCTTCGAGAACTGCTACCTCAAGGACGAACACAAGATTCGCCTTTGCGAGATTTGCACGGAGTTGAACGCCGATTGGGTGAAGACCTCCACCGGGTATGGCTCGGGTGGGGCCACGCTCGAAGATCTGGCGTTGATGCGGCGGCATTGTCCCGAGCGAGTGCAGGTCAAAGCCGCCGGCGGCGTCCGCGATTTCGATACGCTGCTGAAAGTTCGCGAACTGGGCGTGAGCAGGGTGGGCGCCAGCCGCACGGCCGACATCCTGGATGAATGTCGCCGCCGCCTGGCAAGTAGCAGCTAACCGCGGCCAGGCGTTCATCGCGGCGGTGGTGCGCGTCTGGACGAGCAAGCCGCCGCTGCTGGTGGTATAAAGTTTGGCGGTGTAAGCTTACCGCCGCTGCCGTTTCCCTATTCCCTCGCCCGTTTGCTGAAGATTCACATCCGCATGCGCAAAGCCGACTACGTGTTGATCGCACTCATCGCGATCTTGCTGGTGGCCCATCAATGGGATTGGGGCTTCACGGCCGACCAGCTGTTTCTGGGCTTTTTACCGTATGAGCTGTTGAACCAGATCATCATTTCGCTGGCGGCGGCCGCCGTCTGGTGGTTTGCCGCCGGCTTTGCCTGGCCGCGTGATCTGGATAGCTCAATTACCGAAGATTCCAGCACGGCATCCCAGGTTGCGGATGCGTACGTAACGGACTCCGACATTTGACCGTCGGCTGTAGCGATTGATCGTTCGCGAGCCCGGCGCTTCGCCTCGTCCGATCCTGGAGTGTCGGTCGGCCGAGGCCGTCACCATGCCCTCCAGGCCACCGCTGCGAGACCGCTTCCCTGCCCGCTAATCCTGCCCCAAGAGAATCATGACCCAACTGTTGGTGATTGCGGTTTACCTGATGCTGCTGCTAGGGCTGGGGCTGTTCTCCAACCGACTTTCCCGCGGCACGTCGCAAGATTACATGCTTGCCAGCCACAGCATCGGGCCAGTGCTGCTGCTGTTGTCGCTCTTTGGCACCACGATGACGGCGTTTGCCCTGGTCGGTTCGACCGGCGAAGCTTGGCAAACCGGCATCGGCGTATTCGGCATGCTGGCTTCGGCATCAGGCATCTTGCATTCGGCCTGCTTCTTCCTGGTGGGGGTGAAGCTGTGGTCGTTCGGCCGGCGCTACGGCTATTCCACGCAGATTCAGTTCTTCCGCGAACGGCTCGAAAGCAACGGCATTGGGCTGCTGCTGTTTCCGGTCCTGATTGCCCTGGTGATTCCCTACATCCTGCTGGGGATTTACGGCGCCGGAGCCGTGATTCAGGGGGCCACCCGCGGCCTGCTGGCGTCGGGCGATGGGCTGCCTTCCTGGGCGGGGGCGGGCGTCATTTGCCTGGTAGTGTTTGTTTATGTGTTTTTCGGCGGCATGCGGGGAACCGCCTGGGCCAACGCGTTGCAAACCTTGGTCTTTATGGCCCTGGGAGTCGTGACCTTCGTGCTGGTGGCCTACAATTTGGGCGGCAAGCCATCGCTGCTGGAGAGCATGCAAGCCGCTACCGCCCGGCTGCTTGAGACCGAAGCCGGCCGCGCCAAGCTCACGCGCGATACCATCCCGGACGGCGTATATGCCGCCTTTCTGTTGATTCCCCTGTCGGTCGCCATGTTTCCGCACGTGTTTCAGCACTGGCTGACCGCCCGCAGTTCGGCGACCTTCAAGCTGCCGATCGTTGCTCACCCGATTTTCATTCTGATCGTGTGGTTGCCCTGCGTGTTGATGGGCACCTGGGCCTTCGGGGCCGGAATCCAGCCGCCGGTTGACCCGAGCAGTGGGCAGCCCAACATCAACCTGGTGTTGGCGATGACCGTGAACCGACTTGGCAACCCGCTGGTCGAAGGGCTGCTCACGGCCGGGATCCTGGCGGCGATCATGTCGTCGCTCGATAGCCAGTTCTTGTGCATCGGGACGATGTTCACGCACGACATCGTGCTGCATTACAGCCGGCGCGAAAAGTTCAGCGATCGGCGAAAAGTGCTGCTGGCCCGACTGTTTATCGTGGCGATTGTGGCGGTGTCGTACCTGCTCAGCCTGTTTCCGCCCCGGGCGATCTTTTCGATTGCGATCTGGTGTTTCAGCGGGTTCACGGGGCTGTTCCCGCTGGTGTTCGCTGCCATCTATTGGCGGCGGCTGACCAAAGCGGGGGCCGCGGCCAGCATCCTTACCGCCATGGGTGTTTGGGCGGTGTTGTTCTATCGGTCCAACTTTGGCTTGCCGGCCCCTGGCAAACCACCGTACCGCTTCCCGGAAGAAGTGTTCCTGGGCGTCCCACCCATGATGCCGGCGGTGACCATTACCGTGGCTTCGACGGTCGCCCTGGTACTGGTTTCGCTGGTTACGCGGCCGCCCAGCGAGCCAACCTTGGCAAAGTTCTTCCCAGCCCGGTGATTGCCCCCCTTGCGGTCAGCGCGGCTTAGCGGCATGGTTGAGGGATTCGCTCGGTGGGACGCCCCCAGGACGATCACCGCGGGGAGCGCGGCTTGGCCGGCGTACGCCACCGCGGCACCATGTGTCAAAAGCTGCCCGCCACGCCATCGATTAGAACCATCTGGATTGAAGTTGAATATTCACCACGCTCATGCACGTTGATACGCCTGCCACGATTGCCGTTCTAGGGGCCGGTCCCATTGGCTTGGAGGCCGGGTTGTACGCCCGATACCTGGGCTACGACGTCCAGGTGTACGAACGCGGGCGGGTCGGCGAGCACTTGCGGCAGTTTGCCCACGTGCGGTTGTTCAGCCCCTGGGGGGCGAACATTTCGCCGCTGGGCGTGGCGGCTCTGTCGGCCCAGGACCCCAACTGGCAAGCTCCCGACGATACCTCGCTGCCCACCGCCGGCGAGTTTGTTGACCGGTATCTCATTCCGCTGTCGCAGACCGACCTGCTGTCGGGCTGCGTACATGAAGGGGTGGAAGTGCTGGCCGTCGGTCGCGAAAGCGTGCGCAAGCCGGATCGGCCGGGGAGCTACGCCCGGGCCAAACGGCGGTTCCGGCTACTGCTGCGCGACGCCGACGGCCGTGAATCGGTCGCCACCGCCGATGTGGTGATCGACGCCACCGGCGTTTACGGCAATCCGGCTTGGGTGGGCGATGGCGGTATCCCGGCCGTGGGCGAACGCCGGCTTCGTAAGCAGGCAGCCAAACAAAATCGGAGCGAGCGGCTGCTGGAGTACGGCTTGCCTGACATCTTGGGCTCGCACCGCAAACACTACGCCGGCAAGACGGTGATGGTGGTCGGCGCAGGACATTCGGCCGCCACCAATGTGCTGGCCCTGGTAGAACTGGCTCGCCAGGAAAACGCCGGCCAGGTTGTTTGGGTGACGCGGCGGTTGCCCGGCGAGGAAGGCGTGGTTCGCCGCCTTCCCAACGATCCATTGGCGGAGCGCGATCGTCTGGCCGTCGCGGCTGCACAAGCGACTACCGATGAGCATGTGCAGCTCCTGGCCGGTTGGACGGTCGATGCACTGGAGGAAGATGGCGAACGGCTACGCGTGCGGTTGATCAAAGCCGATCCGATTGCTGACGATGAGCCGGACGATCTGGAAGAAGAAACCGAACTGCCGGACGAAGACGACGTCGATGAGCTCGACGACGAAGCCTACGAAGGCGACGAGGATGACGAGGACGGCGAGGGCGACGACGAGGCGGCCCCAGCCGAACGCGAAACGATGGAGATCGTCGTCGATCGGCTGATCGCCAACGTGGGCTATTGCCCCGACCGGGATCTCTACCGCGAGCTCCAAGTGCACGAGTGCTTTGCGAGCGAAGCGCCCAAGAAGGGGAATGCCGCAGCGGAATCGACCAGCACCACAGGTCCGGAGCGGCTGCTCACCCCAGAGCCGAGTTTCTACGTGCTGGGTGCGAAGAGCAGCGGACGCAACGCGCACTTCCTCATCGCACAGGGTTTGATCCAGATCCGCGATCTGTTCCGCATGGTCGGCGGCCGGGCCGGCTTGGATGTATACGCCACCATGAGCCGGTAAGCGGCCGCCTGCTGCATCGACGATTAAGTGCGTGCGGCGCGGTCGCTCAGTTCTTTCGGCAGGGGCGGCGTGGCTCCACTTTGGCTGGCGACATAAGCGCCCAGGTGATTCGCCAGATCGACCACCTCTTGCACGGGCTGATGCATCAGCATGCCAACGATCAGGCCTGCGCTACAGGCGTCGCCGGCTCCCACGCTGTCGGCGCGTTCGGCGGCCGGGTACGACACGATCTGGCCTTCGACCTTCTGGCCGGATTCATAGAGCACGGTACCGCGAGCGCCGCGAGTCAGCGCCACAGCATCGAGCATGAAGCCGGCCATGATGTCTTCGACCATCCGGTCAGTGCGGACTTCGTCGTGAAACGCGGCCGATACGTCCGGCAGTCCAAGCGCCTGGTGAACGATCGGCAGCTCATGCTCGTTGAGCTTGACGACCGTGGCCACCTCGCAGCTTTGCCGGAGCACCCCGGCGTCGTAGTAATGCTGCCGTACGTTCACATCAAACAGCCGCAACGCTTGCCGGGCACGCATCACAAACCGCTGCACGGTGGACCGCGCCGGCTCGCTGCGCTGCCCAAGTGTGCCGAACGTCACCGCGTGACACTGGTCGGCCAGCGCTTCCAGTTCGTCGGACCACGTGAGGAAGTCCCAGGCCACGCCTTCGACGATCTCGTACTGCGGTTCGTTACCGTGCAGCGTGACGATGACCGTCCCGGTGGAATGCTCGGGATCGATTTGCATCCCCGAGAGCGGAACACCGCGATCCGCCAGCTCTGCTTGCAGTCGTTTGCCGAGTTCATCGTTGCCAATCCGGCTGACCGGCACGCCCTGCCCACCCAGGGGAGCGAGCAATTGGTGCGCTTGCACGGCCACGTTCAACGGCGCGCCGCCCAGGATGCTGCGTTCGGGAAAAACGTCGAACAGGGCCTCGCCCAGCCCGACCACGATAGGGCCCGCGGTCATGGCAGCCTCGTGCGGTGGGGGGATCGCCGCCGGCTTCGGCGGAATAATCGGAAGATTCGGAACCTGGCGCCGATAACAGAGGGGGGACCGTATTCTGCCGCGCTATGCGCCGCGGGCGGCTGCAATCCAGGCCGTCGCAGGCAGGGCAGGTTTCCACCTCGTTTGGGATCATTCTCCCGCAGTTCATGGCTGAGGCAAGGCATGCATCGCTGCGATTGCTATCGTGTTGTGGCGGTTGGTAAGGCGGCCGCTTGTTCTTTGGCGCTGAGCCTGCTCCTGGCCGCAGGCAGCCGGGCCGACGAAAAGAAACTGTCGCTGCCCGATGGGTTTGCCGCCGGCACTTGCCAGCAGGTTCACGTCAAAATGGAGGTCACCGGCACCCTGCGGGTGATGAACCAGGGCAAGCCCGAGGATCTGAAGCTGACCGTCTCGGCCGACCATCAATACACCGAAACCGCTCTCGCGCGCGGTCAGACGCGGCAAACCGCCCGCTGGTACACCAAGGCTGACGCCGATCTGACCATTGCCGGCGACAAGGTGAAGCCCAGCCTGCGGCCCGAACAGCGGCTGGTCCTGGTGGATGCCTCGACGCAGCAGCGCGACTTGTACAGCCCTGGTGAGCTTTTGACCCGCGAAGAACTGGACCTGCTGGATCTGCAAGCCAACACGGCGCTGTTGCCGCTGCTGCTTCCCAAGGATGCGGTGGCGATCGGCGATTCGTGGCAGCCGGAAGCCGACCTGCTCGCGCAGCTTCTGAATATTGACGCCGTTGGTTCCAGCGACGTGAAGTGCGTGCTGGGCGACGTGGCCGAGGGCCAGTCGGCCAACATTCTGATTGCCGGTCAGGTGAACGGCGCCGTGGGCGGCGTGGCTACCGAACTTCATGTCGATGGCACGATCACGTACAGCCTGGCCGACAAGTGGATCAGCCGGGCCAACCTTACGATTCGCGAGCAGCGGGCGATCGGGCACATTGGCCCCGGCCTGGATGTGACCTGCAAGATCGACATGCAGATGAAGCCGATCACCACGGCCGAACTGCCCAAGGAGCTGACCGCGCCGCTGGATCCGCTCTCGGAAGCCAGGAAGCGGCAGTTGGCGTTCATTTCGCCGGGCAACACGTACCGCTTTGCCCACGATCGCCGCTGGCACGTGACGCACGAAACCCCGCAACTGGTCAGCCTGCGTTTGGTCGACAAGGGCGAACTGGTCGCACAGTGCAACATCTCGGCGCTGGCTCCTGTGGCTCCCGAAAAGATGCAGACCCTCGCCACGTTCAAGGAGAGCGTGAAGAAGTCGCTGGGCGAATCTTTCGACCGCTTCACCGCCGAACGCGAAAGCACCAATGACCACGGCCACCGGTTGATCCGGATCGAGGCCGTGGGCAATGTCGAAGGCCTTGATGTCGAGTGGCACTACTTCCTGGTCGCCGATGACAAGGGCCACCAGGTTGCCGCCGGCGTGACGCTGGAGCAAAGCCTGCGTGAACGGTTGGGCAACCTCGATGGCGAAATGATGCAGGCTCTGCAACTGATTGTGCCGACGGACTCGCCGGACAAGACGCCACAGCCCGCCGTGCAAGCCGCGCAGCGGCCCATGGAGGGGGCCCGATAAAGCAGTCTCGCTTTACCGGCGTTTGCCACCTGAAATGCAAAAAGTAAAGACGGCGTCGATGATTGTCATCGACGCCGTCTTGGGTTGTTGTCGGGGAACCGATTCAGCAACGGCAAGCGAACTCCACCAAAGTGCGCCGGTGGCGGAGGTTAGAGCCCCAGCACGTCGTTCATGTCGTAGCTGCCTGCCGGCTTGCCGGCCAGGAACTTGGCTGCGGCCAAAGCGCCGTGGGCGTAGCAGTCGCGGTTACTGGCTTTAACCACCAGTTCGATCGACTCACCCAGCATGCCAAAGATGATGGTGTGTTCGCCGGGGTTATCGCCAACCCGCACGGCGTGGTAGCCGATTTCGCCCGACGTACGAGGGCCGGTCTGACCTTCACGGCCGTGGACGTGTTTCTGCTGGCCCATGGCCTGGGCGACGATCTCGCCGAACTTGAGCGCCGTGCCGCTGGGGGCGTCTTCCTTAAAGCGGTGATGCCGCTCGATGATCTCCACGTCTACGCCCGACGCCTGGTTCTTCAGCGCGTTGGCCGCCACGCCGGTCAGCTTCATCAGCAGGTTCACAGCCAGGCTCATGTTCGGCGCCCAAAGCAGGGCAATCTGGCTGGTCGCCGCCTTGACCTTTTCACGCTGCTCGGGCGAGAGGCCTGTAGTGGCCAGTACCAGCGGCGTCTTGCGCTGCACGCACAGATCGACGATGCGGTCTACGCCGGCGGGCGACGAGAAGTCGATCACCACGTCGATGGGGGCATCGCCCGGCTCGGAGGTCAGCGGCACCCCGATGGGGCCCACGCCGGCCACGGTGCCTGCGTCTTCGCCCAGGCGAGGATGGGTGGCCGATTCCAGAGCGGCGGTAATCTTCAGGCCCGGGGTGTTCGAACCCAGGGCAACCAGCCGCTGTCCCATCCGGCCGGCGGCACCGTGAATGGCAACATGCACCGTCATGGCAAACTCTCACTCAGTGTATGGACGAACCGAACCTCGCTGGCCGGGCATGCCGTCATGCCACGGCGCGGTTGGCGGGGGAAGCGGTCAGGCAGCCGAGCAGCCAGTTGCGGGGAGGCCGGCAGCGTTCCCTTAGCTATACATCTGGATGGCCCGCATGATTTCGTCGAGGTCGTTGGACACTTCGACGGCCCGGTTGGCGAACGTCGCCCGGCGGACCCCGCGGCTGCCCAGCACGCGGTTGAACTGTTCCTGATCGGTACCGTGGTAGGCGACGGTCGCGGTGGGGTCTTTGAGCTGGTGGCCCGTGAGGATGCACACCACGCGATCGCTGGGAGCGATCACGCCCTGCTGAACGAGCAGCTTGGCGCCGGCCACGCTGGCGGCGCTGGCCGGTTCGCAGCCTAGGCCACCGGCGCCCACGCGCGCCTTGGCGTCGAGAATTTCCTGGTCGGTCACCTCGCGGACCACGCCGTTGCAGAACTCAAGCGCCCGGAGGCACTTCATCAGGTTCACCGGACGATTGATCTCGATGGCGCTGGCGATGGTTTCTGCCCGCCGGTGCTGCGCATCGAGTTCGGCGTAATACTTCTCGACGATGGAGTGGTCGGGCTTGCCGCCGTTCCAGCGCAGGCCGCGCTTCTCGTACAGCTCGTGCAGGGTGTTGGCCCCGGCGGCGTTGATCACGGCCAGCCGCGGCACCTGGTCGATCAGCCCCAGCTCCTTCAGCTCCATGAACGCCTTGCCGAAGGCGCTGGCGTTGCCGAGGTTACCGCCGGGCACCACGATCCAGTCGGGCGGCTGCCAGGCCAGCCCTTCCAGAACGCGGTACATGATCGTCTTCTGGCCTTCGAGCCGGAACGGGTTGACGCTGTTAACCAGGTAGATGCCGAGCTGTGCCGAAACTTCTTTGACGCGTTGCATGGCGTCATCGAAGTCGCCGGCGATCTGGACGGTCAACGCCCCGTAATCGAGGGCCTGCGAGAGCTTGCCGTAGGCGATCTTGCCTGAGCCTACGAAGATCACCGCCCGCATGATCTCGGTCACCGAGCAGTACAGCGCCAGCGAGGCACTGGTATTGCCGGTGGAGGCGCAAGCGGCCCGCTTGGCACCGACGGTGCGGGCATGGGTGAACGCGGCAGTCATGCCGTTGTCCTTGAAGCTGCCCGAGGGGTTCATGCCCTCGTACTGCAAGAACAACTGGCCGGGCTGCACGCCGACGTACTTGGCGACCGACTGCGAGGAGTGCAGCAGGGTCTGGCCTTCGCCGATCGTGGCGATCATTTCCGGGGGCGCGAACGGCAACAGCTCACGGAACCGCCACACGCCGCTGAAGCACAGCGGATCGAGCCGCCGGGCCCACTTTTCTTCAAAGTATCTCCACGAGTCGGGCGGGCGCGCGTGATCCCAGTCGTACATCACATCGAGCAGCCCCCCGCATTGAGGGCAGGCCGTGAGCGCCTCCCCGACGCTGTACTTCTCGTCGTACTGGGGATAAATGCACCGCTGGTAGGCGACGTCGCTGGTGGTCAAGGCGCCGATGACGCGGGTCTCCCGTGGCTCAAATATTCGTCGGTTGCAAGCAACCCCGGTAGTCTAGGAGCCGACCCCGATACGATCAAGGTGAGGGCCGGCACTGCAAGCACACCGTGGGCGGCCCTGGTCGCTGGACTCGCCATGCGGCGGAGTTTTCCCTCTTCAGGTGGGGGGCTGTGGGCACGGGGCACCGTCGGTTTGGCATTCCGCGGTTTTTCTGCACCGAGCGAAACGAACCTTCCGGCGGTAGCGGTTCTGCCGATTGCAGTCCCGGTGGGACCAGGCGGCGGTCCCTTTAAGACAGGGCTGGCCGACTTATTGTGGGCGGGATTTCCCGCATGGCGGCGGCTGGTTCCCTAGGATCGGACGGCCTACAGGGGGTTAGGGTAGCGCCGATTTCGCCCGGTTTTGACCACCGCATTCTTGTGGCCTATAGGTAATTAGACGCGCCCTGGTTCCGATCTCCCTTGGGAAGCAGCTCTGCCGCAGCACACGTCACTGCCTGGTGCTAAGGGAATCGCCCACAACGTGGTGAACGGAACGCCATTTCGGCCCCCACGACCGAGCTAGGCCTCCTCAGCGCGCCCACACGCGCCCTGCGCCCTGGAACGACCCCATGGATGATGTACTGCACGTCAATTCCGACGCCGAGTACGCCGACCTCCTCGAGGGGGACGGCGGACTGGACGAACTGGCGCAGTTCATCCATGCGCACCAGGAACGCTTACTGCTCATCCAGCAAACCCTCGCCGAAGAAATCCGGAAGCTGGCCGAAGAGTTCGACGGCGAAGACATCAGGGCGATCCGCGAGGAAGTTCTCGCCCAAAAGGCCGAAGTCGAGCAGAAGACCGAACGGCTGCTGCAACTGCGGGCCGAACTTGAAACGCTGCAACGCCAGTTCGCCGCCGCGCAAGAGCAAATGCGCGAAGAGCAGCAGGCCAATCACGACCGGCTGCAGAAGTGGGAAAACGATCTGCTGGCCAAGGCGGCCGAGTTGGAGCTCCAGGAAGTCCGGCTCCGCGAAGGGCAACGCGAACTGGCCCGGCTGCAGGAGGAGTTCACAATCGACGCGCAGCAACTGGCGCGTGGTCGTGAACGCCTGACCGAGCGGTTGCGGCAACTGGACGAGCAGCACGAAAAGCTGGTGGCCGAACGCCAGCAACTGCTCGACGAGATCGAACGCGAACGCCGCCATCACCGCGAGGAACGCGAGCGACTGCAAGCCGCCGCCCGGGAAGCCGCGGCCGGCATGGCTCCCGAGGCTACCGAAGAAATCGCCCGGCTGCGCGAGGAACTGGACAAGCTTCAAACGCAGCTCGAGGAACGGACCACGGAGCTGCTGCAACGGCAGGCCGAATGCCGTTCGCTGGAGGAGCAGTTGCTTGCGGCGGCCGCTGCTGCCGACAACGAGCAGACCATCGTCGAACTGACCAGCGAAGTAGAACGGCTGCAGACGCGGCTGGTCGAATCCTCCGAACTGGTCGAACAGTTGCGTGAAGAGCTGCGGACCGCACGGATCAGCGGCGACTCCGCCTTGCGGCAGGAACTGGAAGACCTCCGCGAACGCTACCAGATGGCGGTCGAAGACCTGCGCAACGAACGGGCGCGTTCGGTGGCACTGGAAGACAAGCTGGCCAACTACAAGGCGGGCGCCGTGGACGACACGGCAGGCATGGACTGGGAATCGCAAAAGCGGCGGCTTTTGGCTGCGCTGGAAGCCGACTTCGACGAGGACGACCCGCGAGCCGTGGAAGATCGCCTCACCATCGAGGACGTGATCCGCCGCACGGATGCCGCCATCGTCGAAAAAGAACGCGAAATCGCCGAGCTGCGCGAGGTCCTGAACCAGCAGAGTGCCAACCTGGGCAGTATGGCGATTGGGGCCGCCGCCATTGCCGAAATTCTCGATCAGGACGAACTGATCCAGCAGGAACGGCAGAACCTCGAACATCTCAAGAAACAACTCGAGGAGAAATACCGTCAGGCCGAAATCGAGCTCTCGATGGAACGGGCCAAGATTGCCCGCGAACGCCAGGAACTCGAAGAGAAGATGCGGAGCGTCGAGGACGAATTGAGCCGCTTGCGCAAGTCCAAGCCGGCGGACGATGCCGCAGACGAGTCCGGCGGCAAGGGGCAGCGCGGTCGTTGGTTCAAACGCCTGGGCCTGAAGGACGACGACAGCCCGTAATCGGCTGCCTGCGATCCACTCGCTGAAACCACGTCCACCGCGGCAGGGCGCGAAAATCGCGGTGGTCTAGCGTTCAGTGGGCGGGTGGCAGATTGGCCCACTCCCCTGTTAACCCATTTCAACAGCAAGATTTAGCCCCGGCAAACTGCCGCAGCGGTTCGCGGCTGCGCATGGGATGCCCCCGGCTGAACCGTGCTCTTGGGGTGCGGCAAACTGCCAATGGTAGGAAAGTTGCAGTGACAGCGACGCCCCGGAGAGCTGGGTATTATTCCGGGATTCTGCGTTCTTGGCGCTTGCAGTATGCTCTCGCCTCGGGCAGATCCTGCGCCTGGCCTTGAGGCCCGCCATGGATGCGTTCGACGTTCGGAAACAGGGAAAATTGGCCGTGACCACGCGCAAACTCAGGGCACAAGAGATAACGATTCCGGCCACCAGCCGGTCATCGTTTGGCCGGCCCGGGGCTGCACGGGGCATCACGTTGATGTTGGCGCTCATCGCGCTGGCGAGCCAGACGCCGGCCGCGGCTCAGGTGACGCCGCTTCCCGCCGACATTCCGCTCAAACGTCTGACTCCGGCCAGCATTCAGGCGCAGCTCAAGACCCCCGAGGGCCAGCACGCCCAAGGTGAGGAAGAAAAGATCCGCGCCTTGTACGAGGATTCGCTGCGCGATCTGAACGAAGAATCGAAGTTGCTGGCCGAGACCGCCGAGCTGGAGAAGGCGGCCGCCAACGCCCCTAACGATCTGGCGGCGGCCAAGGCCAAACGCGACGCGCCGCTGGCGCCCATTGAGCCCATTCCCGCCAAGCTGTCGCTGCCGGAGCTTCAGCAGTTGCTGACCGAGCGCACGGCGCAGCGTGAAGCTGCGCGGGCCGAGGTCAAACGTCTGGAAAACGAGCCGGTACGCCGTCAGGAGCGGCGGGCCCAGATCCCCGACGAGATTCAGCAGGCGCGTGCCCGGATCGGCGAGATCGACCACCAGCTCGAAGCCCCGGCCCCCACGGGCGAAGCGCCGGCGCTGACCCAGGCACGTAAGACACGGCTCCAGGCCGAGCGGCAAAAGCTGAACCAGAAGGTGCTCAAGCTGCAGGCTGAGCTGGCCAACTACGCCGCTACCGCGGAACTGTTGCCGATCCTGCGCGATATTGCAGCCCGCGAGGCATCGCGGGCCGAAGAGAGCGTGGCCGCCGTCGAACGGCGGATCGAACAGCGCCGGCTCGAAGAAGCCCAGGAGAAGGCACGCCAGGCCCGGCTCGATGCCGCCCGGGCTTTGCCGGCGTTACAACCGCTGGCGCAGAAAAACCAAAGCTACGCCGACCGCAATGCGCAGCTCCCCAAGGCGATTGAATCCACCAGTCGCGAACTGGACGAAGCCAACGCCCGGCTGAGCAGCCTCCGCTCCGAGTTTGAACGCACCAAGCAGAAGGTCGAAAAGATCGGCTTGACCGATGCAATCGGGTTGTTGTTGCGCAAGCAGCGGAACTCGTTGCCCAATGTGGCCACGCTTGCGCAAGAGATCGACCAGCGGCAGGAAGAGAACCAGGCCTTGCGGCTGGAGTTGATGGAACTGGACGAGGAGCGGTTGGAACTTTCCGACCTCCAGCGGGCGACCGACGCGGCGCTGGCCGCCATTCAGCCCGTTGGGATGCTCACCGAGGAGGAACTTCGCCAGGCGGTGAGCGACATCCTGCAAAAACGCAAGGATCAGCTCGACACGCTGATCCGCAACTTGAACACCTACTTCGAACGTCGGGTCGAGCTGGATACCACCGTCGAAGCGCTGATCAACGAAACGCGGCGCTACAGCGAGTACATCGACGAGCACGTCTTGTGGATTCGCAGCGCGCCACCGCTCACGCTGTCTGACCTGGTGGCCACCGGCAGTGCCGTGATGGCCCTGTGCGATCCCGAGCAGTGGTGGCGCGTCGGCCATGCGCTCTACTCGGACTTTCGCCATTACCCGATGCTGTGGATCGTTGCCACGATCACCTGGCTCTTGATGCTGTCGCGCCAGCGGGGTTGGCGAGCGGCCATTCGCGCCGCGGGTGAACGGGCCGCCAAGCGCTCCTGTTGCGAGATGGCACCCACCTGGCGGGCGTCGTGGCTGACGGTACTGGTCACCGCGCCGGTGCCGGCCCTGATGCTGTACTTGGGCTGGCGGCTTACCAGCCAGGACGTGACCGACACCTTTGCAATCGGCCTGGGCAAGAGCCTGCTGGTCAGCACGCTGGTGCTGCTGCCCGGCGAGTTTCTGCGGCAAGTCTGTCTACACGGCGGCCTGGCCGACTGCCATTTTGAGTGGCCGGCGGCCACGCGGCGATTCTTGCGGCGGCAGTTGCGCTGGTTGGTGCTGAGTGTTCCACCGCTACTGTTGATTGCCGGGTTGGTCGGCCGACTGGGGAACGAAGCCTATATCAATTCGCTGGCGCGGCTGAGCTTCATTGCCGCCGTGGTCCTGATGACGCTGTTTGCCCATCGGGCCTTGTTGCCGTCAGGCCCGGTGTTCCGCAACCTGGCTGCCATGCAGTACGACGGCTGGGTCTATACCTTCCGATACGTCTGGTACATCTGCGGCGTCCTCGGCGTGCTGTCGCTGGGAGTGCTGTCGGGATTGGGCTATTACTACACCGGTTACCAATTGTCGCAGCGCCTACTGATGACGCTGTGGTTCCTGCTGGGGCTGCTGTTTGTGACCGCCATGCTGCTGCGGTGGCTGATGCTGCACCGCCGGGCCTTGGCTATCGAAGAAGCCCGCGAACGCCGCGCGGCTCTGGCGGCCTCGGTGCAGAGCAACACCGAGTCGGGCTTGATGCCGGCGGTCGTCGCCGAGGCAGAACCTGGCCCCGACCTGGCCAAGATGAGCGAGCAAACACGGCAATTGCTTAACGTGCTGCTGTTTGTCGTCGGCGTGGCCGGCACGTGGCTGATTTGGGTCGACGTTTTGCCGGCGCTCGGTTTCCTGAACAAGGTCGACCTGTGGTACATCAGCGTCGACGAAGCGTCGGTGCCGGTAACGCTGGGGCACCTGGTGCTGTCCGGCGTAATTCTGGCGACGACGTTCCTGGCCGTGAAGAATGTGCCGGGCCTGCTTGAACTGCTGCTGTTGCAGCGGTTGCCGCTGGATGCCGGTGCCCGATACGCCGTGAGCACGATCTTCCGCTATGTGCTGGTGATGGTGGGCGTGATCTGGGCGTTTGGCATGATCGGCATCGACTGGAGCAAGTACCAGTGGTTGGTTGCCGCCGCGACGGTGGGCCTGGGCTTTGGCCTGCAAGAAATCTTCGCCAACTTCGTGGCCGGTCTGATCGTGTTGTTTGAACGCCCGGCCCGGGTGGGCGACGTGATTACCGTGCAAGGCGTGACCGGCGTGGTATCGCGGATTCGCATCCGGGCCACCACCGTGACCAACTGGGACCGGCAGGAGTTCATCGTCCCCAACAAAGAGTTCGTCACCGGGAACGTGACCAACTGGACGCTGTCGAACCAGACCAACCGCATCGTCCTCAATGTGCCCGTGGCTCGCGGCAGCGATCCCGAGCAAGTGACCAACATTCTCAAGCGGATCGCGTCCGAACATGCGGTCGTGCTGGACGATCCCGCGCCGATTGTTGTGTTTGAAGCCTTTGGCGACAGCACGCTGAACTTTTCGCTGCGGTGCTATCTGCCGGATATGGATCGCCGGCTGCCCACGATCCATGATCTGCACTGCGCGATTTATCGCGAGTTCAAGCAGGCAGGCATCGAGCTGGCCTACCCGCAGCGCGACCTGCACATTCGCAGCGTGGATGCCGTGTTTCCGATTGCACACCGCAACGGCGTGTTGATCGCTGTGCCGCGCGATGGCAACGGCGCCAACACGCATCCCCGGGGCGAGTCGTCCGGCAACTAGCGCTCCCTCTCATCATCTGGTTGCCTGTAGCAACGAACTGTGGCACCCTGGTGAGGTGCTTGCTCCCAGCCCGCGGCGGAGTGACGAGCTGACGGGCAGCCGGGCGCAAATGCCGCAACATTGGGTGAAGCAAACGGGGAACTTCCCATGACGCCGCTACTGCTTGCCGCCGCCCTCATTGTGGCGGAACCCAAGGCCGAGTTGCCGGAGCTGCTGAAGAACTTTCGCAGCGAGTTTGTGGAGATCACGCCGGGGCAGGGGAAATTTCCCCAGTCGTTCCAGATGGGCGATGCCGACGGCAAGCCAGGCCAGCACACCGTCACCTTCAACTACTCGTTTGCCATCGCCAAATACGAAGTCCCGCAGAACCTGTGGGAAGCGGTGATGGGCAACAACCCCAGCCGATGGAAGGGCCCGCGGAACTCGGTCGAAATGCTTACATACGACGACGCCATCACCTTCTGCCAGAAGGTCACGCGATTGATGCGTGAAGCTGGCCTGATTACTCAGCGGCAGGAAATCCGGTTGCCCAGTGAAGCCGAGTGGGAATATTGTGCCCGGGCTGGCACCCAAACGGCGTACTCCTTTGGCGATACCGCGGCCAAGATCGACGACTACGCCTGGTACACCGGCAATGCTGCCGGCAACGATCCGCCGGTAGGAGCCAAGAAGCCCAATCCCTGGGGGCTGTATGACATCCACGGTTACCTCTGGGAGTGGTGCGCCGATCCTTGGCACGCCAGTTACGAGGGGGCCCCCGGCGATGGCTCGGTATGGAGCGAGGGCGGTGACCCCAAAACCCGGGTGGTGCGCGGTGGCAGTTGGAAAGACCCGGCCCAGCGGCTCACCAGCTACTTTCGCCTGGGGCTGCCGGCTACCACTCGCGACGACGCCGTGGGCCTGCGCTGCGTGCTGGCCGAGGTGCCCGGGCAACCGTGAGCCCTGCGGCCGCGGAGAGTGTCCATACTCAGCGTGTCTGACAGCGGCTTAGCCATTTCGATCTCAGCCGGCCGGCTTTTCCACCTCGCCGCGGCAGGCAGGCCGTTGACGCTTTACCCCCAGGGCAGCTAACCTTCGGTTTTTGCCCGCAAGCCGACTTTCCCTCCCACTACGCCCGGCCGCGATTGCTGTCGGCCGCGTGCCAGGATGCTATGAGCGAGAAGCAGGAAAACGCCACTCCCGGATCGAGTCTGGAAGCCGCCCGCCGCGAAAAGCTCCGCCGCATTGCCGAGCTAGGGCACGATCCCTGGGGCCAGCGGTTCGATCACCACCAGGCGATTGCCGACATCATCGCCCGGGCGGGTGAGATCGTCTACCGCACCGAGGATGGCCAGGAAATTACCCCCCCGGCCGTCGGTGATAGCCGCGACGAACAGGGCGCCTACCTGCTGGCCGATGGGCAGGGTACCTTCCGCGAATGGCTCGCCAAGCAGCCCAAGGGCGAGTTCGCCGGTCCGAAGGTCCGGGCGGCCGGCCGGATCATGCTCCAGCGGCCCACCGGCAAGCTGATCTTTATCAACATCCGCGACTGGACGGGGCAGATTCAGCTCTTCATAGGCAAGAACCAGGTGGGCGAGGACAACTGGGCGTTGGCCCAGTGCTTCGACCTGGGCGATTTGATCGGCGTCGATGGCGAACTGCGCCGCACCAAGACCGGCGAACTGACCATCTTTGCCGAGAAGTTGTACTTCCACGCCAAGGCGATCGATCCGCCGCCGGAAAAGCACCACGGCCTGACCGATCCGGAGCTGCGGCAACGGATGCGGTACCTGGACTTGGCCTACACCGAAGGCGTGCTCGAGCGGTTCCTGGCGCGCACGCGGATCGTGCAGTCGATCCGCAAAACCCTGGCCGATGCCGGCTTTGTCGAGATCGAAGGTCCCACGCTGCACACCATTGCCGGCGGTGCGGCAGCCCGGCCGTTCATCACCCACCACAACGCGCTGGACATGCAGCTTTACCTGCGGATCGCCCTGGAGCTGCACCTCAAGCGGCTGCTGGTGGGCGGCATCGAACGGGTGTACGAACTGGGCCGCGTGTACCGCAACGAAGGTATCAGCCCTCGCCATAACCCCGAGTTCACCATGCTCGAGGTGTACCAGGCGTACGGCGATTACCGCACGATGATGGACCTCACCGAGCAACTGGTGGTGAACGCGATCGACGCCACCGGCAGCCCGACGCGGATGCTGCCCTGGGGCGACAAGACGATCGACTTCACGCCGCCGTTTGCCCGGCGTACGTACTACGAACTGTTCGAGGAACACACGGGCGTCGACCCGCACGATGCCGACGCCGTGAAGGCATATGCCGAAAAGCTCGGACTGGAAACCGCCGGCAAGCACCCCGACGTGATCCGCAACGAGGTCTTCGAAGAAAAGGTCGAAGACCAGCTTGAGGGGCCGGTGTTCGTGCTCGACTACCCGGCCGGCATCTGCCCGCTCACCAAACGCAAGCAGAGTGACCCCACCATTGCCGAACGGTTCGAGTTGTTTGTGCAGGGCATGGAGCTGGCCAACGCCTACACCGAGCTGAACGATCCGGACCTGCAAGAAGAGCTGTTCCGCACGCAGTTGGCCGGGCTCAAGGAAGAGGACTCCATGGCCCGGATGGACCACGACTTTGTGAAGGCGTTGCGGCAGGGCATGCCGCCGGCGGGCGGTCTGGGGATCGGCATCGACCGGCTGGTGATGCTGCTCACGAATTCGCCTTCGATCCGCGAAGTGATTCTGTTCCCGCTGTTGCGCGAGAAGTCGTCCTGAGTCGCCGTGGGCCTGGCGAAAGCCGCCGGTTGAGCTGCGCGCACTGCTGGTACGGGCCGCTGGCACGGTGTCGCTAGCGGCGTCCGGCAGCCGAGCGCCGTTGACGCGCTGGCCACCTTCCATTATTGACCCATCTTCGCGCAGTTCCTGCGATCGACCGTGGCCGCGAACGGATTCGGCGGCCGAGTTCCGGTCCCTCGGTGACCGGGGCTCATCGATCGCGCCAACCGCCGCGGCTGGACCGCCAGCCGCGCTGACCAACGAGAAACAGGGTAAGGATGCCCTTCGTGGTGCTGGCGATCATCTGTGCCTTGCTCAGCCTGGCGTGCGGTTCGTCTGCGCGCGCTCAGAGCAGCGATTGGGGCACGCCGCCGGCCTACGATGCCTCGGCGTACGTGCAGGCGGGCAATAGCCAGCCATCGACCGAAGTGCGCCGGCCTTGGGCACGGCCTGCCAACACGGCAAATGCTGGTGCTAACGCGGTTCCATTGCACCGCGGCGAGTGGCAGCCGACGACGGTGACAACGCAGATTCGCCCCGCCGTGCATACGGTTTCCGAGGAGCCGGCCGGGCTAAGCAACACGGGGCGGGAGCTGAAACCGGCCTCATACCAACGCCAACGTTCTTCGCCGGCCGGTGAAGTCGCCCCGGCGATTGCCGTGGAACCGGTTTTGCCCGAACGCTCGGCACTTAAGGCGGTGCATCCGGCTTCGCATACGGCGGATGTGCCCGCGAAAAACAACGAAGAGCAGCAGGCCCCTGCCAAGTCGGTGGCCGTGCCTGCCCGCAGCGTATCGCCGGCGTCCAACGATTCGGCCCAGCGGCGCGAAGGCGTGCCCGCGCCGCTTGACCCGGCTCGCAGTTTGACGACCATCGGCGGCGGTTTGGCCGTGGTGATCGGCTTGTTCCTGGTGGCTGCCTGGTGGTGGCGGAAACGGATACCCCAGGCGATCATGCCGCTGCCCGGCGGCGTCCTGGAAGTGCTGGGACGCAGCAGCCTGGGGAACAAACACCGGCTGCACCTGGTTCGGCTGGGCAACAAGCTGCTGCTGATCTCGACCACGGGCGACTGCATTGAAACCTTGTCCGAGATCGACGATCCGGACGAAGTTACCCGGCTGATCGGACTTTGCCTGCAATCACGTCCGGGCAGTTCGTCGCGGGCGTTCCGCGACGTGCTCGCCGAGATGGCTCAGGAGAGCGGCAGCCGGCGCGAAAGCCGCACGGTCGGCATGTCCGATGAACTCGCCTCGTTACAGGCCGCGCTGCGGCGGGCCAGGGAGGCGAACCTTGGCTAACCCGTGTGCCAGTACCGTGCGCCATGCGCCCCGGGAACGTAAGGGCGGGCCGCTTAATGTGCGGCGCGGTCTGGACCAATGGCGTGCCAACTGTCGCCAGGCCTGGCGGCGCTGGCTGACCATGGGAGCCGTGCTGGCCGTGATGTTGTGGCCGGCCATCAACGCGTCGCTCGCTCAAGAAACCGCCAATCAACCGCGTTCGCTTGCGACCGAAGCGGCGGCAACAGCGAGCGCCACGCCAGCTGCCCCGCTTTCGCCGCAAGGTTGGATCGACGATGCCGTGGGCCCCACCGGCTTGAGCAGCTCGCTCAAGGTGATGCTGCTGCTCACGCTGCTGTCGCTAGCGCCGGCCATCTTGATGATGACCACGAGCTTCATTCGCATCGTGGTCGTGCTGGCGCTGTTGCGGCAGGCCGTGGGTACGCAGCAGTTGCCACCTTCGCAGGTCATCACGTCGCTGGCTTTGTTTCTCACGCTGTTGATCATGGCCCCCGTCTGGGAGCGGGTGTACGACACGGCCGTGGCCCCGTATTCGGCGGGCGAAATCTCGCTGGATGAGGCATGGCGGCGTGGGCAGCAGCCGCTGCGGCAGTTCATGGCCGACCAGATCGAACGCACCGGCAACACCGACGATGTGTGGCTGTTCCTCGACTACTTGGCGCCGGCTGAGAGCGTGGGCGACGAGCCGCCCAACTACGTGTACTTCGGGGCCGACGAATCCAAGGGCGAGCGGAATGTCCCCCTGCAAGCGCTACTGCCGGCGTTCATGCTCAGCGAGCTGAAGACGGCGTTCATCATCGGCTTCCAGATTTACCTGCCCTTTGTCATCCTCGACATGGTGGTGGCCAGCGTGATGATCTCGATGGGCATGCTGATGCTGCCGCCGGTGCTGATTTCGCTGCCGTTCAAACTGCTGCTGTTCGTGCTGGTGGACGGTTGGCGTCTGGTGGTGGAGATGCTGCTCCAGAGCTTTGAACCGTTTGTCGCGTGACACAGCCGGCCGGCGACGCCGCGAGGGGCCGCCGGTAAGCCGTCGTTTGCAGGAGTGTTGGGATGGGCGTTCAAGAAGCCATCGACCTGGGGCAGTCGGCACTATGGATGATGATCCTGGTGGCCGCCCCGGTGCTGCTGACCGGTTTCGTGGTCAGCCTGGTGATCGGCTTGCTGCAAGCGCTCACCCAGGTCCAGGAATCGACGGTTTCGTTCTTTCCCAAGCTGGTGCTGATGCTGATCGCGCTGTCGGTGGCGCTGCCCTGGCTGATCAGCATGATGGTCGAATACTCGCGCAACTTGTACCTGGGGATTCCCGATTTGCTGTGACCGCCGTACCACCTTGCGTAAGGTGACATGGTGGCCTGGTTGGGGACAACGGCCGATCCATGCCGCAGTTCTTGCACGACATCCACGCCCTGTTCACGCCGCAACACATCCTGGTGCTGGTGCTGACGGTGTCGCGCATCAGCGGGCTGGTGATGATCGGGCCCGTGCTGGGAGCGGCCGAGGTACCGATGAAGTTCCGGGCCTTGGTGGCGATCGCCCTGTCGCTGGTGCTGGTGCCGGCCCACTGGAATACCAGCGTGGCCGAGCCGGCTACGATGATCGACATGGTCACCCTGGTGGGCACCGAGTTGATTCTGGGGTTCGCCCTAGGGGCCGGCGTGTGGCTGCTGATGATGGGCGTGCAATTGGGCGGCATGCTCGTCAGCCAGGCGAGCGGTTTGTCGCTTGCCGATACCTACAACCCCGGTGTCGATGAAAGCACGCCGCTCATCGGCAACTTTCTGTACCTGCTCACGACGGTGATCTTTCTGATCATCGGCGGACATCGGGCGCTGGTGGCCGCGCTGATGGATTCGTTCAGCACCATACCGGTGGGGCAAAGCCCGTTGTCGCTCATGCTGCCGGAAATGCTCAGCGACATTGCCGCCCAGAGTTTTCAGTTGGCGATCCGCGTGGCCGGGCCGGGGCTGGCCGCCTTGCTGTTGGCAACGATCGTGCTGGGCATGATCGGGCGTGCCTTGCCGCAACTGAACGTGATGGTGGTGGGCGTGGGCATCAACTCGATGCTGGCTGCCGGCGTGCTGGCCCTGTCGATGGGCGCGACCGTGTGGGCCTTCCGCGACGAGTTGGAGCCGGCGTTGCAACGTGTGTTTGAAACGATCGGTGCCACCCTGCCCGATGGTTGGCTCACCACCTAACGGCTCCGCGTAGCCGTGGCCGTTTTCCGCCCTTATTGATCACGCTGCCTCGCACCAACCCACCCCATGGAACAGTTCGGTGACAAACAACATGACGCGACGCCGCATAAGAGGCAGCAGGCGCGCGAAAAGGGCCAGGTCGCCAAGAGCCAGGACCTGGGCACGGCGGCAATCCTGCTGGCCGGGATTGGGTTGCTGCTCTGGCTGGGCAAGGACACCGCGGATTACTTCGCCCGACTGACCGCCGGGCACCTGGGCGGCGAAGCCTGGATCCAGATGGATTCCGAGTTCCTGATGGCCCAGTGGCAGACGCTGATGCTGGGCCTGGCCAAGGTCGTGTTGCCGATCCTGGGACTACTGTTTCTGGGCGCGGTCGCGGTCCAGATCGCTCAGACGGGGCTCTTGTATGTTCCGTCGGCTCTGGCCCTGGATTTCAACCGCATTAACCCGGTGCAGGGGTTCAGTCGCATCTTCTCGCTGTCGTCGGTCATGCGGCTGGTCTTTGGCCTGGTGAAGGTGATTCTGATCAGCGTGGTGGCCGGCATCTGCCTGTGGCAACGCAAGGACGAGGTGCTGGCCCTGCCCGAGCTCTCGGTGCCGCAGATCGCCTGGCTGATGTGCGATCTGCTGTTGTGGACGGCGATCAAGATTGCGGTGGCGCTGCTGATCCTGGCGGTGCTCGACTACGGCTTCCAGAAATGGAAGTACGAGCAGGATCTGAAGATGACCACGCAAGAACTCAAGGACGAACTGAAGCAGACGCAGGGCGACCCGATGATCGCCGCGCGGCGCCGGCAGGTGCACCGGCAAATTATCGAGAACCAGTTGGCGGCCGTGGTGCCCAAGGCCGACTTCGTCATCACCAACCCGACCGAACTGGCGATCGCCATCCAGTACGATGACCAGACCATGGAAGCGCCGGTGGTGCTGGCCAAGGGCGAAGACGCCGTGGCCCGCCGCATTCGTATGATCGCCTTGGAACACGGCATCCCGATTGTGGAACGCAAGCCGCTCGCCCGGGCACTTTACGCCAAGGCCGAGATCAACCAGGTGGTGCCGACCGACCTGTGGGAAGCCATGGCCGAGGTGGTGAAGTACATCTGGCAGCTCAAGGGCAAGCCGCTGCCGACGGCGCAGCAATAGCGCCGGCGTATCAGTCCACACGGTTCCTGCTAAGGAGACGCCGGTAGGGGGAACGGAGTTCCCTGCCGGCGTCTTGTTTTTCCGTCGGGGCCGCTTCGCGGACCAACCAATCCGATACACGCGACATTAGCCCTCACGCACGCAGTACGCGTGCGTCGTGCGAAGGCGGTCCCGGTTTAGCCCAGGGCGACCTTCTTCAGGTCGCTTTCGAGCGCGTCCAGGCGGGCTTGCAACTGCCGCTTCACTTCGGGCAGCTGATCGGCCGAAGCCACCGGTTCATAAGTGAACAGGTAGAACTTCACCTTGGGCTCGGTGCCCGAGGGACGCACGGCGGCGTAGTTACCTTCGGCTTCCAGGTCGCAGATCACCATATCGCCGCGAGGGCCGTCCAGCGGAGCCGGTTGTCCACCGCGCGGCATTACGGTGCCGTTGCCGTAGTCGCGAACCTGTTTGACGGCAATGCCGGCTAGTTGTTGCGGCGGCTGGCTGCGGAGCGTGGCCATCAGCTCCTTCATGCGGGCCATGCCTTCGGAGCCGGGGAACGACACCGACACCGTGCGCTCGGCATGGGCGCCGTGCCGCGCAAACAGCTGATCGAGCTTCTGATGGAGCGTAATGCCTTGTGCCTTGCACTGCGCGGCCAATTCGGCCAGGAGCAATGCGGCCACGCCGGCGTCCTTGTCGCGAGCGTAGGTGCCAACCTGGTAACCGTGCGATTCCTCGGTGCCCAGCACGAACCCCTCCGGGCCTACCTGGTCGATCACCTGGGCAATCCACTTGAAGCCCACCTGCAGGTTGCCGTAGGTTTTCACGCCGTAGCTGTCGGCAATACGGCGGATGAGCTCGGTGGTGACCAGCGTCTTGACGACGTAATTGTCAGGCGAGAGCTTGCCCTGTTTTTGCCGGGCCGAAAGCACGTAATCGGCCAACAACGCCCCGATCTGGTTGCCGGTGAACGTGGCAAACGGCTGCCCTGGCGCCAGCCGTGCGGCCGCGCCCAACCGGTCGGCATCGGGATCGGTCGAAAGGATCAGCTCCGCGCCGGACTCCTCGGCCCGGGCGATCATCGCGTCGAACGTTTCAGGATTCTCGGGGTTGGAAACGTGGCCGGGCACGTTTGGGAAATCGCCGTTGGGCTCGGCGTGCGGGCCGAAGATTTCCACCTGCTGGAACCCGGCGCCTTTCAGGGCCGGCACCGCGCTGGTGGTCCCCACACCGTGCATCGGCGAGTACAGGATCGACAGCGGCGCGGGGGCCTGCCCCGCTAATAGGCTCTGGGCCAGCATGTTCTCCAGGTAAACGCGGTCGACCTCTTCCTGGCAGTAGCGCACGGTGCCGTCGGCCAGGCACTCGGCGAACGGCCGGCGGCGGATTTCGTCGACGCTCATCACGCGGTCGATTACGCCGCGATCGTGCGGCGGCAGAATCTGCCCGCCAGTGGCCGCGTAAACCTTCACGGCGTTGTCGCTGGGTGGGTTATGGCTGGCCGTGACCATGATGCCGCAGTTGCAGCGCATGTGCCGCACGGCGAGCGAGAGTTCCGGCGTGCTGCGGTGTCCGTCGAGGAACCACACTTTGAAGCCGTTGGCGGCCATCACCTCGGCGCACAGCTCGGCAAAGTCGCGCGAGCGGTGCCGGGTATCGTACGCGATGGCGCACGACAGGCCGTCGTTGGGGCCTAGCACCGGCTGGAAGGCCTCGGGGTGGGCCAGCACGTAATCGGCCAGCCCCTGGGCGCTCTCGCCGATGGTGCGGTCGTTGATGGTGTTGGACCCGATGGGGTACATCCACCCGCGGCGCCCGCCGGTGCCAAAGGGGATGATGGTCCAGAAGGCATCGTCGAGCTCTTTCCACTTGGCCTGGGCGAGATGTTCGGCGACCTGCGGGGCGTACTCGGCGTACCGCGGTTGCGTGAGCCACGCCCGGATGTTCTCGCCGGCGCTTGCGGTAATGTGGCCGTCGCGGACGGCAGCTTCGAGGGTTTCAATGGCTCGTTGGAGTTGTTCAGCGGCCAGTGGCTCCGCCATGCCAGTTGTACCTTGTACCGAGGGAACGTGAGTCAACGAATGATGCGCACGACCATTGCGCTGCATTGTTGCCGATTGGCCCGCGTTGTCCAAGATGCTAGCCGGGCTTGGGGACGCGTGCAGCGGCGCCAGTCCGCGGCAATTCCGCGTTAATCGCGCAGGCCTGACCAGGCAGTGTGCCAAGCCGGCGCCGCCGCGTCGGCCGAAGCGCCCTCATTTCCGTTGGCGGCAGGCCGCGCACGCGGCGCCCTGGGGCCAGCACCTGGCGGGCTACAAAAAAAGCGTGCCGCCTGAACTGGGGAGTCCAGGCGGCACGGTGACGTTGCTTGAGGAACCGGCTGCCGGCTAGTTGGTGGCGGCGGCCAGGTATTGCGGGTCGATCTTGGCCAGCTCTTCGGCCACCGTTTCGACCGTGTAGCGGATCTGTTCCTCGGTGTGCAGCGAGGTGATGAAGAACCGTAACCGGGCCTTGCTCTCCTCGACGGCCGGGTACAGGATCGGCTGCACGTTGATGCCGCGGTCGAACAATGCCCGCGACAGCCGCAGGCTGTGCTCCGAGTTGCCCAGGATGACCGGCACCACCGGAGAGTGCTGGCTCATGCCGGTGTTGAGGCCGTGCTGGTTGGCAAGCTGGAGGAACAGCTCGGCGTTGGCCGCCAGCGTCTGCACGCGCTGCGGTTCGGCCTGGAGCAGCTTGATGGCAGCCAGTGCGGCAGCCGCGTTGGGCGGCGAAATACCCACCGAGTACACGAAGCCGGGGGCGGTGTACTTGAGGTACTTCACCAGCGCCGCGTTACCGGCAATGTATCCGCCGCAGCTTCCGAACGACTTGCTGAGCGTACCCATCCAGATATCGACGTCGCGCGGGTTGATGTCGAAGTGCTCGCCGATACCGCGGCCGTGTTCGCCCATCGTGCCCATCGAGTGGGCTTCGTCGACCATCAGGTACGCCTTGTAGCGCTTCTTGATGTCGATGAACCGGGGCAGATCGGGGTAATCGCCGTCCATGCTGTAGACGCCTTCGATCACCACCAGCACCCGGCGGTATTCGCCGCGCAGGTCGGCCAGCATCCGCTCCAGGGCCTGCCAGTCGTTGTGCGGGAAGGCACGCCGGCGGGCACCCGAGAGGGCACAACCTTGCAGGATGCTGTTGTGAGCCAGCGCGTCGTGCAGGATCAGGTCGCCGGGGCCGAACAAGTGGCCGATGGTCGACTCGTTGGTCGAGTGGCCGCCCACGAACACCACGCTGTCCTCGGCGCCCACCCAGTTGGCAATGGCCTGCTCCAGCTCGCGGTGCAGCGGTTTCTCGCCCGACACCAACCGGCTGGCCGACACGCTGGTGCCGTAGCGGTCGATCGCCTCCTTGGTGGCCTGGATCACGTACGGGTCGCCCGACATGCCCACGTAGTTGTAGCTCGAGAAGTTGATCAACTCGCGGCCGCCGATCACGGTGGTGTCGGTGGTCACGCGTTCGTGCTGGGCAAAGTACGGGTTGGTCAGGCCGATCTGTTCCAGCAGGTTCAAGCTGGCTTCGAGCCGTTCGTACTCGGGGTGCTTCTCGAACTGGTAGTACTCGGCCGGGATGTCCTCGATGGCGATCCGCTGCCGCGTCTGCGACTCGCCGAGGTATCGCTGCACGGCATCGACGACTTCGTCCATCGACTCCAGTTCCGGTCCCACGTCCTCGGGCATGCGGCCGCCGAAGCGGTCTTCAAGCGCCGCTTGCAGCTCGATCCGCTCCAGCGAGTCCATGCCCAGGTCGGAGAACGTCGACTTGAGGGTCAGACCTTCGGCGCGTTCGCGGGCGATCTTGCGGACTTCTTCGAGCACGATCGCCGCGGCTTCCTCCCGGGTGTACTTGCGGCCCGGCGTCCTGGCGGCAGGTTCCTTGTGGGCCGTGGGCGCACCGTTGGTCGGAGCCTCGACCTTGGTAGCCTTGGCTTCGGCACGCGGTTGCTCGACCGGCTCTTCGGGCAGTTCCGACTCGGGCAACTCGACATGGTCCAGCAACTCAACATCGCCAGGCCACTGAGCCACAACGGTCAGCGTGCCGTCGAGGAAGGCCCGGCGGCAGGCATGCCGCTGGATCTTGCCGCTGGACGTCTTGGGGATGCTGTTGGCTTTGATCAGCACGATGGTATCGGCCGAAATCTGGTGACGCTCCGACACCCGTTTGCGGATCAGCGTGATGGCTTCGGCCACCGCGTCGGTCTGACGGCGGTCGATCTCTTGCACGATCACCAGTTGCTCGGCGCCGTCCTTCTCCACGGTAAAGGCCGCGCCCGAGCCGCCCTTGAGGGCCGGGTGGCTTTCGGCCACGGTGGCTTCGATATCCTGCGGGTAGTGGTTGAGGCCGCGAATGATGATCAGGTCCTTCAAGCGGCCCGCGCAGAAGATCTCGCCCCGGAGGCGGAAGCCCAAGTCACCCGTCCGCAGGAACGGACCTTCGCCGTCGGCGGTTTGCGCCTTGAAGGTTTCGCGGGTGGCATCCTCGCGGTTCCAGTAGCCCTGGGCCACGCTGGGGCCGCGGACCCAGATCTCGCCGACCACGCCGTCCTCGCACTCTTTCAGAGTCTTGGGATCGACGATCCGCACGTCCTGGTCCATCAGCGGCTGGCCGCTGCTCACCATCCGCTGCACGTCCGGATGGTCGGCGGGAACCTCAACCGCTCGGCCCTGTTCCAGTTCGCGGGCGTTGACGTTGATCACCACCGGTTCTTGGTGCTTGTAGCCGCCAGTGACGATCAGCGTGGCCTCGGCCAGGCCGAACGACGGGTAGAACGTTTCGCGGCGGAAACCGTAATCGGCAAAGTACCGCGTGAAGCGATCGATGGTTTCAGCCCGCACCGGCTCGGCGCCGTTGCAAGCCACCTTCCAGCAGCTCAGATCGAGCCCTTCGCGCTGCTCCGGCTTGATCTTGTCGACGCACAGGTCGTACGCGAAGTTCGGGCCGCCGCTGGTGCAGGCCCGGTACTTGGAGATCGCCCGCAACCAGCGAATCGGCCGCTGGAGGAACGAAACCGGCGGCATCAGCACGGCCGGCCGGCCCAGGTACAGGGGCTGAAGAATACCGCCGATCAGGCCCATGTCGTGATAACACGGCAGCCAGTGTACGCCGGTATCGCTGCGCGTGTGTTCAAAAGCGTGGGCGATCAGGGCCGAGTTGTGGATCAGGTTGCCGTGCGACACCATCACGCCCTTGGGCGTGCCGGTGGAGCCGGAGGTGTATTGCAGGAAGGCCAGCGTTTCGGGCCGCACTTCGGGGTCACGCCACAGGTCTTCCAGACCGGCAGCCAGTTCGTCCGTGGCTTCCCAGCGGATTGCCTGCAAGTCGGGCGTTTCGGACAGGTTCACGCGATCGATCACGCTGCGCGTGGTCAGAGCGATCTTGGCCTGGGCATCGGCGGCAATCGCCTGAATCCGGTACAGCGAGCGGTTCATCCGCGGTGGGTATGCGGGCACGGCGATCACGCCCGCGTACAAGCAGCCAAAGAAGGCCGCCACAAAGTCCAAACCCGAGGGATACAGCAGCAGGGCCCGTTCGCCCTGCAGCTTGAGATCTTGGAGCCGCGCGGCAATCGCCCGGGCTTGCCGGTCCAGCTCACGGTTATCCAAGCGGATTTCTTGATCTTCGCCGTCGACCAGAAAGATGTACGTGACATCGTCAGGCTGGCGTTCGGCGCGGAGCCGCAGCAGGTCAACCAGGGTCGGAGGTCCAAAGAAGGAACTGGTGAATCGTGCAACTGCCACGGGGAAGCTTCTCCAAAGTACTGGAATGGCGAGCGTAAGTGGTCCCGTACTAACACGTTGGATACACCACCAAAGCACGCCGCCGTGACCGCGATCCGCCGCATGGGGCCCAAAGCGGGATGGGCAATGGGATCACTGTCAACTGCTTTGCCTGTAATGATTTGGCGGGCAAGCCGAAAATTATCTTATCCGAAAAACTTACCTGTGCCACCCATCCTATCCAGTCGCTCAGGGGGCATCAGGGCCGGGGGCAGTGGGTTGCTTGCCGGGGTTGCCAAACGGGGCTGTTCTCTCCTCGTCAAGCGTTTATCGTCGCACCGCGCGCCTGGAATTCGCCCGGCAGCCTTCTGGTCCACGCAACACAGTTGCACCGGTCGATCCGCTCTCGTGCGTCCTTCCGGTAGTTCAACTTGTGCCACGTCGACGCCCCACTCGAACTACCGCATCAAGCGCACGCTTAGACTCCTGTGTTACAACCAGAACGCCCTAGCCCGGGGGGATGGGGGCGGGCTGCAAGATCTCGGAGCCTGACACGCGCTAGGGGCCAAGCGGGGGGCTACGGAGCCGATCTGGGGGCCGGACCACCGCGACAAACGGTGCGGAGGGAATTCCTGCCAACGAAGGAGGGAAGGCAAACCGGGCAACCAGCGGCCGAGCCGTTCCGGCCACAGGAGCCAAAGCCGCCTGGTTGCGGCTGCGATGCTGGGCCAATCGTAGGCCGCCAGCCGCTTCCGGAGAGCCGGCCTCGCCACCACAACGGCTGGCGGCGCCGGTTGTTCTCAGCGCGGACACTTTGCCTCAACGATGCAATCCTATCCGGTGGCCCGATCGAGTGAAGGGTTCCACCCCTGCAATTTGACACGTTTGCCCTAACTGATAATCTGCGGACAGGGACCGGTCTCGCCCAAAGCCCCCCTACGGTACGGCTTGCAGAAACGCCTCGCACTGGCACGGAGAACCGCTTGGACGCCGAACGTCGCGACCGCCCGCCCTCGTATTGGCGGGTTTTTCTCACCTTTGCCCGCAACAGCTTGGTGCGGGATATGACGTTCCGCGCCGACTTTATTCTGCAATGCGTGTCGTCGCTGTCCTGGGTGCTGATGAACCTGGGTTTTTACATCCTGATTTTCAACGAAATTGGCTCGCAAAGCGAGCTGGCCGCGGGCACCGGTTGGCGACAGTACGAGTTCTTTGTGTTCCTCGCCACGGGGCTGTTCATCAACAGCCTGGTGCAAACTTTTTTCATGCCCAACGCCGAGGAGTTCAGCGAGCTGATCCGCACCGGCAATCTGGATTTTGCTCTGCTCAAGCCGATCGACACCCAGTTTCTGGTCTCGCTGCACAAAGTGTCCTGGTCGTCGGCCGCCAATTTTGTGTTTGCCGCCGGGTTGCTGGCGTACTCGCTGTGGAAGCTGGAATACCGGCCCGGCCTGGTTGAGATCGTGCTTTACCCGTTCTACATCCTCTGCGGCGTGGCGATCCTGTACAGCCTGATGATCGCGCTGTCGGCCACCAGCATCTGGTTTGGACGCAACCAGACATTGTACGACTTCTGGTTTTACATCACGAACTTTTCCCGCTACCCGATGGAAATCTACCGGGGAACGATCGGCACGCCGCTGCGGTGGTTTTTCACGTTCATCATTCCAATCCTGGTGGTGGTGAACGTGCCGGCACGGCTCTTGGCCCTGCCGCTGAAGCCGGGGCAGTGGCACCTGGCCGCGTTCGCGTTGCTGGCCACGGTGGGCTCGCTGGCTGTGTCGCGATGGATTTTCCAGAAGGCCCTCGGCAGTTACCGCAGCGCCGGTAGCTAAGCCGCCGCGCCTGCCGGCGGCTCGCACCAACCCGAAGAGCGTTTCATGGCACGCGTCCTCCTGACTGCGTTTGAGCCGTTCGGCGGTTTCGCCGAGAACAGCAGCCGCCTGTGCCTGAGGGCGGTGGAACAGAACCCACCATTGGGCGTGGAACTGGTTACGCGGCTCTACCCGGTCGATTTTGACATCGTCCGCGGCCGGCTCTTCGAAGACCTTTCGGCAGGCTACACTGCGGCTCTCCACCTGGGGCAGGCGGGCCGCAAACCGCATATCGAACTGGAAGCGTTCGCCATCAACGCTGGCGGGTATCCTGGCGAGGACGCGGCCGATTTTCGCGTGCTGGAGCCGGCAGGGCCGGCCGCCTACCGCTGCCCACTGCCGCTTCCGCATTGGGCGGCCAGGCTCCGGGCTGAGGGATTCCCCGTCGAAGTCTCATTTCACGCCGGCACCTACCTGTGCAACGCAACCAGCTACTGGTCGCAGCACTGGGCCGCCACGTCGGGGCAGCCGCTGCGGTCGCTGTTTGTGCATTTGCCGCTGGCGGAGCAGCAGGGCGACACCGCAGGGCATGTGCTTCCCCTGGCCCTGATGTCCGAGGCCATCAGGCGAATTGTGATCCTGATGGCGGGAGAACCGACCGCATTGGCCTAGCCGCGCCCAGACTGCCGCGCTAGGTTGGGTAAGTTGGTTTTGCCACCGCGGCTCAATGCGGCCCGCATAGCCCCTTCCGCTTGCATGATCTTTGCCAGTTTCCGCCTGCTCGCCAATGAACTATCTCGCCCACGGCTGCGACTTCACCGATAACCCCTATTTTCTCGCCGGGACGGCGGTGCCGGACTGGCTGAGTGTGGTGGATCGCAAGGTGCGGGTGCGCAGCCACCGGGCCGAGCAGTATGTCAACCACGACGACCCGCGGATCGCGGCCCTGGCGGCCGGTATCGTGCAGCATCATGCCGATGATGCCTGGTTTCACGAATCGCCCGCCTTTAACGAACTGTGCTGGCAATTGACGGTGATTTGCCGCGATGCCTTGCCGCCCGACGCCGGCTTTCGGCCCAGTTTTCTGGGGCACATCCTGGTCGAGATCCTGCTCGACGCCCAGTTGCTGGTTGCCCGCCCCCGCTCCGGGGAGGAGTACTACGAAGCATTGCGCCGAGTTGATGGCTGGGTGGTGCAGGAGGGCGTCAATCATATGGCCACCCGCCCCTGCGAGCATTTACACTGGCTGATTCCACACTTCTGCCAAGAGCGGTTCTTGTTCGATTATCAGGACGATGGCAAACTGTGGTACCGGTTGAATCAGGTGCTGCGGCGCGTCCGGTTGCCGGAACTGCCGCGTTCGTTCTGCACCGCCCTGGGTGAGATGCGGCAGTGTGTCGCCGCCCGGTGGACGGAATTAGCCCCGCCGCGTTAGTTCGCCGCCAGCGTGGCCAGTGCCGCGGTGCATCGCACGGCTCCGGTTCGACCCCACCCTGTACGGCGATTCCTTTTGACTACCCGGGCCGATATGTCCTCGATCGACCAGTTGTTCCAGCGCCTTCGGGCTGCAGGCCAGAAGGCGTTCATGCCGTTTATCACCGCGGGCGACCCCGACCTGGAGTTTACCGCCGATCTGCTGCGGCTGTTTTCGGAGCGGGGCTGCCACCTGTGCGAGCTGGGCATCCCGTACAGCGACCCGATCGCCGACGGCCCGGTGATCCAGGCTTCCTACACCCGGGCGCTGGATAAGAAGGTGCGCCTGGCCAACATCTTCGAAACGCTGGGCGGAGTAACGCCGCAGTTGACCATGCCGGTGGTGACGATGGTCAGCTACGCCATCATCAACCGCCGCGGCGCGGAGCGGTACGTGGACGAAGCCCAGGCTGCCGGCGCTGCCGGCGCCATCGTGCCCGATTTGCCCTGGGACGAATCGGCCGGGCTGGCCAAAATCTGCCGCCAGCGCGATTTTAACCTGATCCAGCTTGTTACTCCGACCACGCCGCGCGAGCGGGCGATCCGCATCGCCGAGGCGTCGACCGGCTTTCTGTACTACGTCTCGGTGACTGGCATCACGGGCGAACGCTCCACGTTGCCGCCCGAACTGGTCGATAACATCGCGTGGCTGCGCGAGCAATCGTCGCTGCCGATCTGTGTGGGCTTTGGCGTGAGCCAGAAGGAGCACGTGAAGCTGCTGGCCCCGGTGGCCGACGGCCTGATCGTAGGCTCGGCCATCGTACGCCGCGTGGCCCAAGCCAGCGAAGGCAACCCACCCCGGCCCCGGCACGAGGTGCTGGCCGACATCGGCCAGTTTGTCGACGACATGCTGAGCGCCCTGCGCAGCGTATAGGCCCTGCTGCTTGGGGGGGCTGCGGCTACTTCGTATGTGCCACGGCTCCGCCGAGCCGTGCTGCATCGCTTGCTACCGGGAGCCCGGAGACTTGCTTCCGGTGAATGAACGCGGCACGACGGTCGACCGCGACAACACTACTTGATGTACCGGCAACCGTCCGGTGGTTGCTTGCGACCACTCTCTGCGTGCCGCGCTTGTGATCGGGGCGGATTAACCTAATCTGCAGCGCTGCACCTCACACTTACGCTGCATTCACACTGGCGAAGCCCGTGGCACCCGCGTGGATAAGTGCCCGAGGCCATAGAGCCGACCCACCGGATGCCAGCATCCGGTCTACGGGGGCTTTCGAAGACACACACAATCAACCGCTACCGCCCGAAGCGCTGCATCGCCCGCTGGTTCAGGTAATCAAGGAACAGCTCGCCCATGTTGCGGCGGGTATCGACCAGCACGCGTTCGATGCGGTTGCGGTAGCAGAGTTCCTCAAGCTGCGCGTTGAACCGTTCCATTTCATCCAGGTACGCGCGGCGGATATCGGCGGGCTGCGTGAGGTACTGGTCGTCGATCTCCAGCCCCTGGAATTTGACCATGCCGTCGAACTCAAAGAACAGTTCGTCGTGATGCAGCACGTGCATCAGCACCACCTCGTGCCGGTGGTAGCGCATGAGCTGGAGGGCGGTTTCCAGTTCCTCAAGGTTAGTGAAGAAGTCGCTGAAGATCATCACGATCTCGCGGCGGCCCATCCGGCCGGCCAGCTCGGTCAGGCACTCGGCCATGCGGGTTTTCTGGACGGGCTGGATGGTATCCAGGTGGCTGGTCATCCGTACCACCTGGGCCATGGAATTGCTGGGCGGCACAAAGCCCTGCACCTGTTCGTCGAAGGTGGCAAGCGAAACTTTGTCGCTTTGCCGGATGATCGAGTAGCCGAGCATGGAGGCCATCTGCGCCGCGTAATGCAGCTTCTGTTCCGCCCCCTCGCCGTAGCGCATTGAAGCGCTGATGTCGAGGATCATGTGGCAGACAAAGTTGGTCTCCATCTCGTACTGCTTGATGAAGTACTTGTCGCGCGTGAAGTACAGCCGCCAGTCGATGTGCTTGGGATCGTCGCCCCAGACGTACTCACGATGGCCGGCAAACTCCACGGCAAAGCCCGACAGCGGCGACTTGTGCCCGCCCGCCAGGTTGCCCAATACCAGACCGCGCGGTTCGATCTTGTGCTGGGCGATATGGCTCAGCACGTCGGGATCGAGGTAGCGGGCAAGAACGCTGGCGGACATGGCAGGACTGTCGATGGAAGTTGGGCAGAACGGTTCTTACGAACGATCATGGCACAAGCGGTATGCGCAGGGCAGCGCTTACGCGGCCGGGGCTTCGTACTTGCGGTCGGCGGGAATGGCTTCCAGCAGCATTTCAATCAGTTGTTCGCTGCCGACACCCGCCGCCTGGGCGGCGAAATTGCCGGCGATGCGGTGCCGCAGGGCAGGGCGGGCCACGGCTTGTACGTCGCCCACCGTGGCATGATAGCGGCCGTACAGGATCGCCCGGGCCTTGGCGCAGGTGACCAGCGTGAGCAGCCCGCGCGGGCCCGCGCCCCAGTTCACCCAGCGGTTGACGAACTCGGGAGCCTCGGGCGTGCCGGGCCTTGTGGCGCGGACCAGCGCCCAGGCGTAGCCCAGCACCTGGTCGGCCACAGGCACCCGTGTGACCAGTTTCTGGAACTCGATGATTTCCTCGCCCGACACCACCGGCTCGATCTTGCCCATCTGGCCGCTGGTCACACGCCGGGCGATCTCCCATTCCTCGGCCCCTTCGGGATAGCCCACCTTGATGTAGAGCAGGAAGCGATCGAGCTGGGCCTCAGGCAGCGGGTAGGTACCTTCCTGTTCGAGCGGGTTCTGCGTGGCCAGCACAAAGAACGGCGCAGGCAGCGAGTGCACCTTGCCGCCGGCCGAAACCTGCCTCTCCTGCATGGCTTCGAGCATGGCCGCCTGCGTCTTGGGAGGCGTGCGGTTGATCTCGTCGGCCAGGATCATGTTGGCAAACAGCGGGCCGGGCAGAAACTTGTACTCGCGGCCGCCCGTTTCCAGGTTCTCCTGGATGACCTCGGTGCCGGTCACGTCGCTGGGCATGAGGTCGGGCGTGAACTGGATCCGCTTGAACGACAGGTGCAGCGACTCGGCCAGCGAGTTGACCAGCAGCGTTTTGGCCAGGCCAGGTACGCCTTCGAGCAGGGCGTGGCCCCGGGCAAAGATGGCGATCAGCACCTGTTCGATCACTTCGTTCTGGCCCACTATCACCTTCGCCAGTTCGTCGCGAATGGCGTTGAAGGCTTCCTCGCAGCGGGCAACGGCAGCCACGTCGTCGGGCGATGTCTGAGCTTCGGTCATGGAATCTCTGGTGCGTTGGCGACGTGGCGGCGGTTCCCAAGGCACCAGCCGTGGAACGCCGCGGTTGTCGCGGACTGTGTGAGTATGCTTCGTGGCGGGCAGTCAGTCGATGCTCTGGAAGTAACGCCGCAGCCGTTCTTCATAAGCACGGGGCGGACGACGCTGCATCTCGACCTGCATCGCTTCGCGCAGTTCCGGCGGCAGTTTGGCGAACCATGGCGGCTGCTCGTACTCGCGCGCGGCTACGTTCGCGCTTGGGTTGCCGTCTTCGCTGCGGTTGTCGGTACCTTCACGCTGGTTGGCGGCTTGCAGCGGGCCTTGCTGCCGCTCTGCGTTCTCTTCGTTAGCTCCGCCACGGGGGTTGCCGCCGTCGCCGGAAGTCGAGGTCTGGCCCGACGGGCCCTGCGGCGACTCTCCTTGGCTAGCCGACGGTTGCTGGCCGCCCTGAGCCATCTGACCGGGCGAAGGCTGCGACGGCGTGCCTTGCGCGGCCGCGGCCAGCAGATCGGCGATCTGCTGCATGGCTTGTGGGCCCGCCATCATGTGGGCGGTGGTTTGGGGCGAGGCTGGGACGAACTGCGAACCCATCGCCGCCGGCTGACCGCTGCCTGGTGACGGAGATGGCCCTGCCGCTTGCGAACCGGGGCCGGGTTGGCCCGGCTGGCCGCCTTCGCCCGGTTGTCCTTGTGCGGATGCCGATTGGCTTTCACCGGGTGCCTGACCGCTGCCTTGACTTGGTTGCTGACCGCCGGGCTGTTGACTCGCCGCAGCGGCTTGGGCTTGCGCGGCGCCGGGTTGCTGGCCGGGCGTGCCTTGCTGCGGCTGTTGCCCACCCGGCATTGGCTGACCTTGCTGATCGCCAGGCTGCGCCCCCTGGGCCATCTGCCGATCAGGGGATGCTTGCGGCCGCGGCAGCAACAGTGGATTCAGCCGGCTGGCGATCTCCAGCGCTTCGCGGATGGGCTGATTGGCCACTTCGCGTTGGCCGGAGATCTGCTCGGCACCCTGCCCAGTTGCCCGAACGTTCTGCGAGAACTGTTGCACCGCCTGGGCCAACTGCTGCGCTGCCTGCTGCTGGGCCTTGGCCGCGGCACGCGCGGCAGCCGGATTGGGCTTGTTGGCATTGGGCTGCGCGTTGTCCGATGGTTGTGCCGCCGCCTGGGTGGGGGCGGCTTGGTTGGGCGTGGCCGGGCGCGACGGAGCCTGGTTCTGAGCCATCGGCGGGGCAGCGTTCGCTTGCTGGTTGCCTGGTTGCTGTGAGCCGGCTTGCGGCGTCTGCGCGGCTGCCGCGCTGGCCGCCTGCTGGGCGAGTTCTTCCAGCTTCTTGCGGTTCTCGGCAATCTGCTGCGCGGCTTGTTGCTGTTGCCTGGCCAGTTGGACCAGCGCTTCGGCAATCGCCTGATCCTGGCGGATCCGCTGCTCGCGGGCATGGAGGTTGGCGGTTGCCCTTTGAGCCGCATCCGTGGCTTGCTGCTCCGCCTGGGCGACTTGCGAGGGGGCATCGCCCGGCGGCGTGGATGCCGGATCGTTCGCCGATTGCGGCCGGGCAGCGACGCCTTTTTGCGCCGCCCGATCGGCTTGCCGCAGCGCGGCAGCCGCAGCCGGATCGACCTTTGCCGCCGCTTGGGCCAGCTTGGCGGCGGCCTTGGCGTCGCGTGCCAATTGATCGGCAGCCTGTTGAGCCAGTTGGGCTTTGGCCTGTGCGAGCTGACGCCGGGCAGCGGCCAGGTGTTCGTCGCTGGCTTGCTGAGCCTGACCGGCCGCCTTGCGATCGCTTTGCAGGGCTGCCTGTTCGGCCTTGGTCGAAGCATCCTTCGCCTGGGCGAGTTGTTCGGCCGCTTGCGGGGCGTCGTTCTGAGCCAGCCGGGCGGCTTCTTCGGCGGCCTTGGTGACGCGGGCCTGTGCCTGGGCGTCGGGTTCGCCGGCTGGTGCCTTGGCGGCAGCCGCGGCTTCGGCCCGGGCCAGTGCCTCGGCCTCGGTGAGCGCTTCGGCGGCTTCCTCGCGAGCGGCCTGGGCGGCGGTGCGGTTGCCATCGAGCGTGGCCTTGGCGGCCTCGGTGGCGGCGCGTTCCGCGCGGGTTAAAGCATCGGCCAGCGCGTCGCGTCGCCCTTGGGCCAACACCTGGCGGGCTTGGGGACGTTCGGCCGCTTGCCTCGCTGCAGCGGCGGTCTTCTCGGCCGCTTGCTGCTGTCGGGCCGTGGCGTCGGCGGCTGGCGTACGACCGGCAGCCATGTCATCGGCTGCTCTCTGGGCCATCTGTTGCTCTTGGCGAGCCTGGGCGATTTGCTCGGCCAGTTCCTTGGCGGCTGCCGCGGCCTGTTTCCCGGCGGCACGCTGCTGCTCAATCTCGGCTTGAGCCAGTTGCCGCTGGGCTGCGTCCAGGCGTGCCAGCCGATCGGCCAACGCGACCGGCTTGGGCGGCAACGCCTTTTCGACCTGTTCGCGAACCGCCTCGACTTCGCCGAGTTGCTTGCGGCTCAGCTTGGCGAGCTCGTCGGCCGATGCTTCCAGCTTCTTGCGAATCTGGTCGGCCGCTTTGGATAACTGCTCCGCGTGTCCCTTGGCCTGCGTAGCTGCCCGGGCCGCAGGCGTTTGCCGTTTGTCGGGCGAGGCGGCAGCTTGCTCCAACTGTTCTTGAATGGCTTTGCGCTGCGGGGCCGCGGCTTCGAGCGTCTGGGAGGCCTCCGGCGCGGTGTTCTTGACGCCTTCGGCGATCTTCTGGGCAACGCGGTTCACGTCGTCCTGCTCGGCCGCCAGCCGCTTGGCGGCAGCTGCGGGCGGTTCCTCGGCGGCGTCGTCCGCCTGCGCGAGCTTCTCGGCGTCTTGCGCGATGTGACGCTGCGTGGCCGCTGCCCGTTCAAGCGTTTCCATCGCCCGGCCCAGCTCGCCGATCTCGACGGCCAACGCACGTCGCTGGGCATCGGCCAGGGCTGCTTCGACTTCAGACTCGGCACGCCGCAACGCTTCATCAGCAGCGGCTACGGCGGCCTGTTTTTCGGGCTCGGCCGCGTCGGCATCGGCGAGCTTTTTGGCGGCTTCGTTGGCGGCCATTTCGGCTTCGGCCAGGCGGCTGTTGACGGTGGCCGGCAACTTGCGCTGCTCGGCGGCCTTGGCAACCTGCGCGGCGGTTTGCTCCTCGCTGGCCTTGGCCTGCTCCAACTCCTTCTTCTCGGCCTGCTGGTTGGCCTCGGCTTGGGATTGGCGGGCCTGAAGCAACTGCTCGCGCGCCGCTTCCAGGTCCTGAACCAGCTTGCGGTATTCTTCGGCGGTCTTATCGGCGTTTTCGTCGTTGGCCGCCGTTTGCAGGGCTTCCTCGATCGCGGCCAGGTTGCTCAGCACGGTTTGCTGCTGTTGGGTGGCTTCTTCCGGCTGCTGATCGAACAGTTGCCCGGTGGCGTCGTAGGCGGCCTGCTGAGCGTTTTCGACCAGTGGTTGCACCGCCGGCGTGGCGTGCAGGGCCTCTTGAATCTGCATCAGGTTCTTGTGGATGGCCAGTTGCTCATCGACCAGCGGGCGGACGGTGGCGGCCGCCTTCTCGGCATCGGCCGGCAGATTCAAGGCCTTGGTTTGCTCACGCAGCGCCTGCTGCCGGCGCGTCAGCTCGCGCACCAGTTCCAGGAGGGCTTCGCGGTCGCTGTTCACCAGGCCTTGGGTTTCTTCCACCTTTTCCAACAGCAGCCGCAACCCACGCAGGACGGCCTGCTGATGATTGAGGCTGGCGGCAAAATTGGCCGATTCCAGCTCATTGATCGCCTGAACCAGGTGCGGGTTCACCTCGGCGGCTTTAAGAATCCGCAGACCGTCGGCGGCTCCGGCGCCGACGCGGCCGCCCCAACTGCTGACCTCGCCGAGCATCGCTTCCAGTTGCAGGTAGAGTGCCCGCACGTCGCGCTCATCCTGCGTGGTCTTGAGCGTGAGTGATTCGCGGCGCAGTTGCGGCTGCTTGGGCAGCGACTCCGTGACCTTCACGATCACATCCTGCATGCCGATCAACTGCTTGACGTGGGCGGCCAGGGCGGCGGTCTTCAAACGCCGCTGGAGGTTGTGCCGTTCCACCGCCAGGCGAACGACGATCTGGCGGATCGTTTCGCGGGCGGATACGAACAGCCGATCGCGGTCGGCCGGTTCGGCCGTTTGCGCCTGCAGCAGCAGATCGACCACCTGCCGCATCTCGGCCTCGATCAGGCCGTCGATGTTCTGCTGCATGCTGCGGATGTCGCGGTAGATCTGCCGGTTGGTCAGGCCGTTTTCTTCGAGCTTTTGCAGTTGGACATCGAGGATGCCCGACACCAGCTCGCGGGCCATGGCGCGTGCCCGTTGCTGCGACTGCTGCTTTTCGTGCAGGGCGGTCACATCGGTCGGGTCGGCCGCGGCAGCCGAACGCACTCCCGGCAGCGCAAAGGCCCAAGCCAGCAGCACCGCGGCAAGCAATGCACGCTCGGCCTGTGGCCAACGGTTCCATCCAGTACCACGCTGCCAATGCAAGGCCGGTTTCGACTTCATGGCGTTTCTCCAATGCCAAGTTGCCGCTGGATGAGCCGGTTGAGCGTTTCCAGGCTGCGGGTATCGGGCTCGGAAATATCGGCCAGCACGGCCGCTTCGCCGGTGACAGTAATCAATACCGGTTCGCTGAGCGTGGCTTCGCCGGGCTGCGAACCGCGGTCGTCGATCGCGCGCACGGCCACCGCCAGTTCCTGGCCGGGCGATAACTTCAGCGGCGCCAGGTCTAACACGTATTGACGGAATACCTGGAGCGTTCCGCGTTTTTTCTCACGTTTGATGGCAAAATGCCAGGCATCCTGAGTGCTGATCACGTTCCACACTTCGCCTGGCCGTACCACGTCCACGCGCAATTTCAGCTGCTCGGGTAGGCCTGCCTCGCGGAGCGAATGTTCGATTGCCGGCGGCAAGCGGCCCTCGTCGAGGGCGGCTGCCAACTCCGCCGGGACCGAAAACAGCAGCGGCTCCAACTTCTGCGTACCCCGTGCAACCGGCAGCGTGTGCGTGGCGAGCAGTTGCGGTTTGCCATCGGTGCCGGTGCGTGTGACTTCCAGCCGCAGCTCCGCCAGACCGTAATCATCGATGGCGCCAAACAGCACGCTGGGCTGCGCGGCCGGCAGTACACTGCGAGTGGTTACCTGGAGCGTGGCTTTGGGGGGCCGGTCGGCCGTGCGGCGAATGTACCCTTGGATGGGCGAGGGCAGTTGCAGGCCGTCAATATCGGTGACTTGAATCTCAAACGCGATTGTGTCTTTGACGTTGGCCAGCGGCGAGGCGTCGTCGTCCAGCTCCCATTGTTCGCCGGGGTGGTCGGCGCCGGCGGATGCCTGCCCTGCCGGCCCAATCCGCCGCAGGTTAAACGAGCGGCCGCCCGTGGTCAGCACGGCGCCGCCTTCCGGCTGCAGCGGCTTGGTGCTTCTCAGGCGAACGGTGACCCGGGAACCATCGACCACCGTGGCTTGCATGGCCCCTGGCTCGCCCTCCGTCGCCGGAATCCGATCGGCCAGGTAATCCGGCGGCTGCGCGTGCAGAGTAACTTCCACGCGTGGCAGGGCGACCACTTGCAATTTGCCGGGAGACGTCCAGGCATCGCCCAGGTGGACCTGAAAGCCGACGTTCCGCAGTAGCCGAGGAATCGTCGCCTGGTATTGCTGCGTTTGCTGTGAGGGATCGGCCGGCCGCAGCGGTTCAAAGCTGCGGCTTGGATTGCCGGCTTCCCACAGTTCGATCCGGCCGGCGGGCGGAAGTTCGCCTTCGCACTGGGCCACGATCTCAACCGGGCGGCCTTCCGGGCAGTGAATCACGATAGGCTCCAGCGAAAAGGCCGGAACCTCCTGATCGTTGATCACCAGCCGCACCACCCGGGTTCGGGTGGGGTAGGGCACGTCGCTCAAAGCCAAGCGGCGAAAGAAGGCCTGGGCATATGGGGCAAATACGGCCGCCAGCACACCGACCATCAGCAGCGACGCGGCCAGAGTGGCGGCTTGCGTGATCAAGGGCCGATAGTTGAGTCCCTGGTATACGTCGAGATTTCGGCCTAGCTCCGCGGCCCTGGCAATGACCGCTTTTTGCAGCACGGGCGAGCCCCGGCGAATGGGATCGCTCTGCTGCGCGGCCTCAAACTCCAGGGCGGCAACCAGGTCGCTATCGATCTTCTGCTGCCGCTGCACGGACAGCGCCAGGTCGATTTCTGTTTCGCGCTGCCGCCACCAGGGGCGAACCAGCCACCAGGCCACGGCTGCCCAAGCGGCGCCGGTGACGAGTAACGCTGCCAACCGCGAGGCGACCGGGAGCCGTAGCGCCCAATCGACGATGAACAGCCCGACCAGCGACCACAGCACCACGAGCAACAACACGCTGAGCGCACTGCCGGCCCTGAGCCAGAAGCGGCGTCGGCGAAGGCTCGCCAGGCGTCGGTGCAGTTCGATCAGAGGTGACATGGATTCCGATCAGTTAGACAATAAAGCGGTTGTCGTTCGGTGCGGTGATGCTGTGGACACGAATCAATCAAACGGCTATGGCCACGAAACCCATTTGCGGCCCAGCCATTCGCCGATCATCAGCAGCACAATCAGGATAAACGTCGGCCAGGTACTCCACAGGTGGACTACCTGAATGCTGGTTTCCTCGCGACGCGGCAGTTTGATCAGGTCGGCCAGGGAGTCGGCCTCGACCAGTTCGACGGCATGGCCGCCGGGGTACACCCGGGCCAGGTCGTGCTGCAGAGCCATGTTGCGGACGGCACTGCGGCGTTCGACCGAGAGATCAGCCACGCGGAAGTTGGCCTCGGCGTACTTTCCGGTCACCGGGTCGCGCACGCGGACCCGGTACTCGCCTGCCGTATCGACCGGGATGCGGGCTTCGTACAGGGCGTCGTTCCGCCGGGCCACATTGTACTGCTCGATCCGCTGAGTGCCGTCGCTTTGCCGGCCAGGCACAAACACCTCGGCGGTGAGCCGCTGTTGCGGCAGATCTTCGTCTGAGAGCGGTTGATAGTCGGCATCGAAGGCTTCGACGCTCAGGATCACTTTGTCATCGACTTTGTATTGCTGGCGATCGGTCTGGACGACGAACCGCTTTTGCGTGCCCAGGGCCCGGCGGGAAGCCAACTGGTGAATCATCTGTCCCCAGAACTGGCGATAGTATTTCTCGCCGTACATCCGCCGCAGACGCCAGGTTTCGTTGAAGGCCAGGTACACGACCAGACCTTCGCCGTACTGGCGGATCGCAATGAGCGGTTGCGGTTGACCATCCACGCAGCGGTCGGTCGGATGCACGGCCAACACCTTAGTGCCGGGGGCCGAGCTGGCACGCCGCACCGGCTGGTACCAGGGCAGCTTGCCGAGGTTCTTCCAGGCTTTTTGATTTTCGGCGTCGCTGTTGCCCAGCCGCATGAAGCTGGTGGCTTCGCCGTCGGGCGTGAGACGCAGCTCAAACTCTTCGTCGCGCCGTGTGAGGTCGGGATCGACGACCACCGGCAGCATGTCGGCAATCGGGGTGCCGTAAAGTTGGCCGGGGCCAAACCGCGGGCCGGAGATGACCACCAGGCCGCCGCCGAACCGGCCGACAAACTCCTTGGTCATCTCGGCAAACCGCGTACTCAGCGACGACGCCTGCATGTCGCCCAAGAAGATCACGTCGCCGGCAAAGAAGGCGCTGCGCTGCGGCGTCATGGTGGGCACGAACAGTTCGTTCATCTGCCGCACCTTGGGATCGGCCGACCGCAAGAACGTGCGGAAGCCCCGCATGCCGACCAGTTTGTCGCGGTGGAACACTTCCTTGATGAACCGCCATTCCCAGGTCGGCTCGTGCTCGATGTACATCAGCCGCAGGAAGTCGTCGCGGATGTTGACCTCGCGCTCAGCCCGATTGTTCTGGTCGACGACTTCGCCTTCCAGCGGATCGACCTCGGCAATGAACGTGTACTGGCCGGTGACCTCGGGCGTGTAGGGGAAGTTGATCGCGACCGAAGAGGACCTCAGTTCCACACGCCGCTCGCCGATCTCAAGACGTGCCGGGGCATCCAAGGTACCGGTTTCATCCTGCCGCCGAGCATATAGCCGCACAGTGGCTAGCGGCTGGTCGATGCCTTCGTGTTCGACGACCACTTGCACGGTCGACCGCTCGTTCTTGGTCATCCATAGCGGGGCGTCCATCCGCACTCGGAGATCCTTGGCCGCCGGTGGGCCGACGCCAACGGTATAGAATGGCACCTGAAGCCGGGCCGCGGCGGTTTCCGCCGAAGGACCCGAGTTCTGATTGAAGTCGCTGAATACCACCACGCCTGCCAGGCTCGATGTGCTCCGCCGCCGCGACAGCTCCTGGAACGCTTCGCCCAGGGCCGTGTATTGTCCGGCGGTGGTGAGCCGCTGCTTCACCTGCTCGGGATCGGCCGTCCATTGGGCGAAGTCGGGAAGCTCTCGAAGGCTGTTGTCGAAGATGAACGTGCGGACGTCGAAGTTCTTGCTTAACCGGTGCAGCAAGTTGCGGTCGGGCGGTTGCTGGATGTACGACCGCACGTAGTCAGCCCGGCTGGGCGGCTCATCGGCGATGTTAGCGGCAAGGCCTGTCACGTCGGCCAAGGCGGAACGTTCGGCCGAACTGAGTTCGTCCTGAATGGCCATGCTGTCGGTGCCGTCGAACAGCACCCAAAGTTGCGGCCGGGGCGTGCTAACCACCGGAAAGACCAGGGCAGGCTCGGCGAGCATCAACAATAAGAGTACGCCCAGCACGGTGCGCGTTGCGGCCAGCGCCGCCTTGGCACGCGGCCGTCCAACCGGCTGGAGGTAGCGATAGAAGGCGATGACGGCGGTTACCAGTAGTACCAGTCCCGCGATCAGCAGCGGCAGCCCCCAGGGTTCGCTGACCCACGGGGCGACCAAGCGCCATCGAACGTCGCCGGATTCGACGTTCCGATACCCATGAAGCCACAGCAGGAAGTTGCTCATGGTGCGCCCTCCTGCCGCGTCGGCATGAAGCCGGCAAAGCACATCGTGGATTGCTCGCCCGCCGTGGCCGGCTGCAGGCGGAACAAACGGGCCCAGGCCAGGATCAGCATCTCGACGAGGAAGCACAGCAGCACGCCGGCCAGCAGCCACTTCCACCACCAAGATTGGCCGGTTGCCCGAGCGCCTTCGACCTGAATGGTGTCTTCAGGGCCCACCCAGCGCACGCGGGAAGCAACGTCCGGAACCGCGGCCAGCAGTTGCGCGAACCGCTGCCCGTTGAGCCGCCGCGGCGAGGATTCTTCCTCTGGACCGGCGGCCGCCAGAACCACTTCCCACACGTTGACGTCGATGCCTTCGTGGGCGGCGCTTTCCGGACGCCGGGCCACCACGCGGTAGAAGCCTCGCCGGGTGAGGTCACGCACCGTGAGGCCATACCGCTCGGCGCCGAAGGCCTCTACCGATAGCGGCTCCTCGATCGCTCGCGGGGCCGAAGCGGCCAGCGCGCTTTCAGCCGTGGCAGGGGGCGGCGCGGCCGACGTTTCGGCCAGCGCGGCCATGGGTAGCATGGGCGATTCGCCTGAAGTGTACATCGGGTCGGGCGGTACCGGCACATCCTGCTTGCCCAACCAGCCGGGGCGAATCATGGCAAACCGGTTTCGCCGCAGCGCCGGTTCGATGGGGATCTGCACTTCGTCGATCGTGGCCACGTTGCGGGGCGGCAAGGTGCTTTCGATCATGCCGCGCAGCAGGCGATCGAACACCAACATGGCCGAGGTGTTCGACATGGTGTTCCAGCCGCTCCAGTCGCGGCCGGTGTACACGCCGGAGCTGACGAACACGATGCGGCCACGGCCCAGGTTGCGTTCGATCATATAGGGTTTGCCGCCGGTATAGCGTGCCCGTACGCGCGGCCGTTCGTACTGCGCCTGTTCCTGCGGCGAAAGCAGCGGCGGCGTGTGCCGCTCCGCCCAAACCAACCAGGTGGGGCGAACCTGTTGCAGCCGCTCGTGGTCGGCGGCACGCTGCGCGGCTTCCGAAGGCGACAGCTGGCCTTGGGCTTCGTGTCGGGCGCGGATTTCTTCTTCGTTGAGGAATTGCTGCTCGCCGGCGATCCGCTCGGTTTCGCGAGCGACCAGTTGTTCGATCACTTCCGGCTGATCGAGCACTTCGGCCGCTTGGAAGAAGATCACCGAGCGGTACAGGTCCTCGAGCGCTTCGGTCGATTCGTTCTCAACCTGGAAGTAAGGCGTTTGCAGCAGGCTTTCCAGATCGAACCGGAACGGTTCCACACTGCGCGACGTATCGCGCGGTAAGGCGCCCAGTAACTTGCCGCTGAGCGGCAGCGGCAAGATGCCGGCGCCATTCTGCCAGGCAATCTCCTGCCAGGCGGCCGGATCGAAGTCGGCCCCGGCGGCGATCAGCAGTTGCCCTCCCTGAAGCACATATTGACGCAACTGCTCCACGGCTTCGGGCGACGGGCGGCCAACGCCAGCTACAACGACCAGCCGCGCATCGTGCAGCGGCGTAGCATATGGATCGTCGCCGCCTCGCGAGTTTTGGGTGATGCGATCGAGCGTGGTGTGACGGATCTGCACCAGTTCTCGCTGGGATTGCTCGTGCGTGAGCACCGGGGCCAACAGACGCCGCAGCGCGTACGTTTCGCCCAGCCGGTTCCGCTGGGGATCCTCGCCGTCGGCCCCGTACTGATCGATGAACACCACCGGCAAGGCCGCCAGGACCGGAGCCGCCAGGCAGCGGTAATCGTCCTCCGGTAATTCATCGTTGGAGATGGTGGCCGTGATCTGCGACCATGCGGGCCGGCCGGGCTCCACCGACACGTCGAACCGATGGGTGAACTCCAGCACTTGCCGCTGCCCTGGCTGCAAGTCGAGGGGCTGGCTGGCGACGGTGATGCCGTCGACCAGCAGCGTCACCTGCACGTCGCGGCGAGGTTCGGGGCCTTCGTAGGCGATGGTCACCAGGATGGTGCTGGTGCTTTCGACGTCGGCCACGCCGTCGCGCAAGCGGACGTCGGCCACCCAGGCGTTGGCCACGGGCCCTTCTTCCGCCGCCACCTGCACCACTTGTACGTCTTGCAGTTCGGCGAGAGCAGGTACCACGCTGGCCGACCAATCCACTTCTTGCTGATCGCCGAGAAAGATGACTCGCTTGGCCGGCAGTTCCGGGGCCGCCTGTTGGGCTTCCAAGGCTAAGGCCGCCATCTGCGAAACGCCTGCCCGGCGGTCGACCACTTCGATGGCCGCCAGCGCTTCCAGGGCATCCTGGCGTGTGCGGTACGGTTCGTTGCTGAATTGTGCTCGCGGTCCGCAGGCAGGCAGCACTGAGATGCGGCTGCCGCGCGGAAGGCGATCGATCAGCGCGGCCGCTCGGCTCTTGGCCAATTCCAGCAGCGTGCGATTGAGTTGCACATAGCCCATACTGAGGCTGTTATCGATTACCAGGATCGCATGGACGGGGCCTTGGTTGGCCGCCAGACCATCGTCGGCCGCGCGATGGCGACTGGCCAGTTCGTAGATCCCCCAGGTGGTGAACAGTGCAGCGCCGATAGCCATCGCCGTTCCCCAGCGACGCGCCACGCCTTGGGAACCGAGCACTGCCCAGAGGGCCGCCGCAAAGGCAGCCACGGCGCCCACGATCACGGCCGCGAGCAAGAGCCACGTGGTCTGCACGCCCTGGGCAAAGTACGGCCTCGCAAGCGCCAAACCGAACAGCACCACCGCCAGCACGCGGGTGATCAATAACAGCAGGTCGCGCAGCTGCAGCACGCGGGTGCTGCGCTGGACCGCCATGCGCAGAAAGTCCATCGCCGCCCACGGCAGCACGCGGAACCGCCGTCGGTTGAGCAGATGGATGATTATCGGTGCCGTTGCGGCGATCAAACCGGCAATCGCAAAGGCACCCGCGGAAAACTGCAACATAGGCGGACAACACTCAACGCGGAGGAAGCTTCAGCGGTGCAAGAGGCAGCCATGGCGGGGGCAGGCTTTCAGTTGCTCGCCGTATCAGCACGAAGCGATTCGATCTTTCCTTCTTGCAGGATGGGCAGGTAGCGGTTGGGCATTGCCAGGATAAAGCAGGCAACGGAGGTACCAAACAAGTCGCCCGGCTTGCCGCCCACCCGGAACGGGCCCGAGTCATGCCACAGCCCGTTGTTGGGATCATCCGGCTGGTCTTTCCGATACCGCTGCGACCGCACCAGGGCATCGCGAAGGATCGGGTAGCACTCGCGCCAGTCTTTGCCGCCTACCTGGTAGAGTGCTTGCCCCACATAGTACAGCGCGTACGAGCCGAACGGCACCTGATCGGAGCGGTGTTCTTCGGGCAGCTTCTTCACCGCGGCCGTGATGACTTCCATGCTTTTGGGAATCCGCCAGTCATCGTACTGGCCGAATTCCTGCAAGCACACGACGCCGGCGGCCGCCATGGCGAGCGTGGCTTGCGAGCCGTTGTACGTGAACTGGCCGGGCAGCTTGCGCAGCGCGGATTCATCCATGCCGGGCCTGCCACCGCGGGCGCGGTAGTATCCCCGCACGCTTTGAATCGCCAGGTTGATGACCTCAGGCGGAACTTCCAAGCCGCTATCGACTGCGCTGCGCAGGGCCTTGGCTTGCATCACGGCCAGGCTCAAATCGTGTCCGCGGTCTTTGCGGGCTGCGTGATAGTCCCAGCCGCCGTCGTTGCACTGGGTAGCGGCGATCAGACGCAGCGATCGGGCGAGCACCGGGCTCAGCCGCGGATCGTCGGTCATGCCGTAGGCTTGCCCTAGCACGAACGTTGCCAGGCCATGGTTGTACATGTCGCGGCCCGGGTCCGCCTTGTTGAGCAAGTACAGCGGTGGATGGCCGGTGGCATCTGGCTCGCCGACGGGCTTGGCATGACGCAGCAGATAATCCAACGCCCGATCGACATTCTCGCCGTAGCGGCCGCGGCCCGGCATGTGACCGTCGGCCAGAAAGGCCAAGGCTCCCAAGGCGACCAGCCCAAGATCGTTGGAGCTCCAGTTGCCTTGCGGCCCCTGGTTGCGAGCCAGCCACTCCAGGCCGCGTTCCAAAGCTCGCTGGCTTTCAGGCGTGATCTCCCATTCGCCTTCAGCCCGGGCGACCGGCAAGCGGAGCGAGCCCCCAAGCAGGGCGACGACCAAGACCGCCGTGACACTGCGCTTTGCCATGCCGTGCGTGCTCATCCTGGGGGGCCTTGTCTTGCTGGAGGCTGCCATCGCGGCTGGCAGACAGCGCCGCAATTGCAGGCGCGCAGCTCCGTGATGGTTCGTCCTGGGAAGGGCTCCCCGGTGACTCGCGGCTACGAGCGAACCGGGGGCTGGCCGCGGGGCGTCCACGTTCCCCCATACCGGAGGGAAGGAACGCGTCGAATCCAGTAAAGCAGCGGTAACTCCCAGATACAAGCGACGAGGGAGGCTTTCCTCAGTTACCGCAAGGCCCGGCCTGCTGACCGTCGAGAGGTTAACGATCACACGAACGTGATCGTTCGCATCGTTGCCGAAGGTGTTGCCAGGGAAACATGGTCGCCATAACAAACGGCGACAATCGTCACGTCGCCCCCTTGTACGCTATGCCAACGCGGCCGAAACTACCGGACATGACGCGCATCCTGGCAATCGAGACCGTGGGCTTTACCGGTAGCATCGCCTTGGCCGAAGGCGAGCACCTGATCGCGCAGCAAATCCTGCCGACGGATCGCCGCATGGCACAAACGCTGACACCGGCCATTGCCGAACTGTTGGCCGGCCACGGCTGGAACGCCCGCGACCTGGAGCTGGTGGCCGTCGCCGTTGGGCCCGGCAGCTTCACGGGCTTGCGGTGCGGTGTGACGACGGCCAAGGTGATGGCCTATGCGGCCCAGGCCGACGTGTCAGGTGTCGATTCGCTGCAAACGATTGCCGAAGGCGCGCCGGCCGATTGCCAAGAACTGACCGCCGTGCTCGACGCTCAGCGTCGGCAACTGTTCGCGGCTTCTTTCCGCCGCGATGAACAAGGCCGCATGCAGCGGGCAACCGAAACGCAGATTGTTGACATGGAACGCTGGCTGGAATCGTTGCGGCCCGGTCAGGTGGTCGCCGGGCCGGTGCTCGAGAAGCTCGCCACGCGACTTCCGGCTGTCGTGCAGACTTTGCCAGAGGACCGATGGGCACCTCGCGCCGCGGCGGTCGCGGCGCTGGCGTGGCGGCGGTATCAGGCTGGGCAGCGCGATAGCCTGTGGCAATTGGTGCCCAACTACGGCCGGGCCAGCGCGGCCGAAGAAAAAAGGGCAGAGCGGGCGCAGTGACGGAGCGCCGCTCTGCCTTGTGCGTTCTTACCAGGTCACGTGCAGCAGGTTCTCGACCGCGTGAACGCCGTCGAACTTGCGGATCATCTCCTGGGCCACCTGCTTGTGATAGAACGTGGCCACTTCGCCATGGAGCGTGATGCGGCCGGCTTCCGCGTGAACGGCAGGAGGCCGGCGGCGGAAGTACGGGTGCTGAGCCAGGGCCGCCGAGATCCGCTGGGCGAGCGGGTTCACGCCAAGTTCACCGTTAGCCTGGTGCTCTCCACCGACGACTACGTGCAACGGCTGCCGATCGTGGTGAGCATTGTGGGCGGGAGCCGATAGCTTCGGGGCGGGAATGTTCGCGGTGCTCATCGAGTCTTGCGAGTGACGGAAGAGAGGATCAATCGCCCCGCGTACGTTCGCGGGCGTGCGCAGTGGCCAACTTAGGGTTCTACGCCTGCGCAAGGCGCCGCCTCACGCTGGCGTGTAGCCGCGGTTCTCTTCCTGATGTGCGTCAATGCTTGCTTCCCATGACAAGCCGCACCGCAGCAGGCAACAGCATCGGTAGCAAGCGGTTATGAAGTTCAGAGGAAATCTGCGCAAAACAGCCTAAAGCTGAAAAATCAGGCAAGTTTGTCGGCCGTGCGGTTTATGCGGCTGGCCAGCCTCCTTGAAGCGCGCTCGATACCACGTGTCTCGTTCCAGCGGCCGACGCTCACCGCGCTGACGCAGTGGTTGCTGTCTCTGCTGCCTTGCAACGTTTTCCTGGTTCTTACGGTGATTCGCCACGCGTTTGGGGGCAGTCGCCATGCAGGCAGCAAGGCTTGTGCAAGCTATGACGATCGCTGTTGGCCTTTTGCCTCCGGCAAAGTTGAAAAACGGCAACTGCTGCCAAGAATCCACATGGTACGTTTTTGCTGACGCACACGAGTCGTGCTGCGCGCGGAGTGCTGCCATGTTCCAGTACCAGACAATGCGAAGATTCGGCCTGATGGCCGTGGTCTGCGCACTGTTGCTGGGCTGCCGGTCGTGGCGGTACGAGCCGATCCCCAATGTGCCGACATACACCGTGCCACCGCCATCGCTTGGCGCCGCGGTATCCCCACCGGGACCCGCTGTGACGCCTGCGCCGGTTATGCCAGTCGCACCGGTGGCTCCGATGGCACCGGGAGTACCCTTGACTCCGGTCATGCCTGCCCCGTCGGCGGCGCTGGGGCGATTGACGATCACGCCTGCTGAGTTGGTGGCGCCCGTCCGCACCGAAGTCATCCTGGTCGCCAGTGTGTGCGAGGGCGGTTTCTTGCGCGCCAATCAGCGCGTCAATTGGACGCTTTCTCCCGAGAGCGTGGGCCAGTTCATCAATGCAGGCGAAGCCGGTCCATTCAGTTGGCTGATCAGCCCCTTCTCGGCGCCGCGACAAGTGACGCCGCGCCAGGCTTCGGCCGTGACCGCCGAGGTGGACGTGAACCTGCCCGCTGGCCCGTGCATCCGCCGCGGCCAAAGCTGGGTTGCGCTGACCTCCGTGCAGGAAGGCGTAAGCTGCATTACGGCCTGCACGCCCGACCTGCCGATTGGGGCCGCGAACCTGCAATCGGCCACGATCTATTGGGTCGATGGGCAGTGGACGTTTCCGCCGCCTTCGATTCAGCCACTGGGAGCCGTGCAACGGCTGACCACCACCGTGGCGCGGGCGACCAATGGCAGCCCAGTGCCAGGCTGGCTGGTTCGGTACGAGATCATCTCCGGGCCGGAAGCCGGCTTTGGGCCGCAACACTCGCGGGTGATGGAAGTGCCGACCGACGAGCTAGGGCAAGCCACGGTCGAGCTGATGCAGAGCACGCCGTCGCCGGGCATGAACGAGATCCGGATCGATGTCATCTATCCGCAGGGCGGCAAACGACTGGTCGTTGGACGCGGTTCGGTACAACACACCTGGACCTCGAGTCTCGCGCTCACCATCACCGGCCCGACGCAAGCCCAGGTCGGTTCGACCGTTGAATACGTGATGGAAGTGCAGAACCCGTCCAACCAGGCGGCGTCCAACGTGGCGGTGGCGCTGCCGATTCCCGACGGGTATCGCTTGCTGCGTACTGATCCGCCTGCCGAACAGGTGGGGCCGCAGGTCCAATGGCAGTTCCCGCTGATGGCTGCCGGCGACCGTCGTTCGCTCGCCGTGCGATTCCAGGTCGAACGGCCGGGACAATACAACGTTTGCGCCACGCTGGTGGCCTCTGGCGATGCGCAGTTCCAGCAATGTGCCAGCACTACGGTGCCGGGAGCACAGCCGCCCAATACAAGTACGCAGCCCCAGCCTCAGCCGATAGGGCAGCAGCTTGACGTGCGTTTGACCGGTCCATCGCAAGTGGACCTGGGCCAGAACGTCACCTTTACGGCCGTTATCACCAACCGCGGCAATCAGCCTGCGACAGGCTTGTTGATTTGGGCTGCCTTCGACGCCGGGCTGCAACATGCCGTTGCGCCCAGCCCGATCGAACGGTCGCTGAGCGACCTGCCGCCGGGGCAATCGCGGACGGTGGAACTGACGTTCCGCACCCTGCAGGCGGGCCGGCAATGCGTGCGCGTGGAGGTCTCGGCCGACGGCACCAGCCGCGTGACGGCCAATGCTTGTGTAAACGTCGCGCCTGCCGGCGGTGGCAATCCGCGCGTCGAAGTTCGCAAGACGGGGCCGGCCATGAAGGAGGTCGGCCAGGATGCGGAGTTCGCCATCGAGGTCCGCAACACGGGCGACGTGGGCCTGACCAACCTGGTGATTTTCGATCGCTACGGACCGGAGCTGCGGCCGGTCTTCGCCACCGAGAACCACCGGTTGAGCGAAGGAAGCGGTTACACGCTGACGTGGAATGTTGACCGGTTGCCGGTGGGTGAGTCGGTCCAGTTGCGCGTGGTGTGCCGCTGCGAATCGGCCGCGGTGCGTACCTGTACGATGGCCGAGGTGAAAGCCGACCGCAACGTCAACGCGGCCGACCAGGCCTGCCTGGCGATCCGCGCACCCGAAAGCATGCTCACGGTTTCCGTCGTCGATCTGTATGACCCGGTCGAGGTCGGCCAGGACGTGCCGTTTGAGATTCGCATCACCAACCGCGGTGCCACGTCGGCCACGCACGTCACGGTCGATGTGCTCTTGCCGCCGGAGCTGTCGCCACGTCGGGTAGGAACGGGCGGCGAAACACGCAACTTTGAAATCAACGGCCAGACCGTGCAGTTCCCGCCGTTCCCTGAGCTTCAGCCGGGACAGACGATCACCTACCGCGTCCGCGCCAGGGCGGAGCGGCCCGGCAACAAGGTGACGGTCGAAGCACGCGTGTCCAGCGATCAACTACCGCAGCCGATTACCAGCACCACGACCACCGACATCTTCCAGAAGATGTAGCGGTCGCCGTTCTTCTGCTGGTGTTAGAGAGTTTTGCCGGGAATATCGCCCACCAGGGCATCGATCGTACGCTGGATCAGGCCGCCCACGGCGGTGGCTACCGCAAAGCCGACGATGCCCAGGATCAGTAGTGCCGTGGTCAGGATCCGCACACGGGAAAGTTGATCGGCATCGGCTACCGGCACAACCAGCAGCAGCGCGCCGACCATCGGCGTCACACCGGCAAGCAGCTTGAACCAGCCAACGCGGCTGGACGCCGCCCGCAACTCGCGCCGTGCGGTCAGGATCGGCGTGCGGTTCATGATCAATAGCCGCGGATAGAAGCCGCGGACCAGCAGCAATTCTGAACCGAAGTACGCGTACGACATCACGATGGTCACGGTCAGCAGCCACGTGAGCAGCATATGCACGTCGGCCCAGCCAATGGTCGAGAGCGACATCACCGCCCATGCTGCCAGGCCGGTCCCGAGCAGAACGTAGAGCGTCTGCGAGTAGTTGCTGCGCAATGCGTCGGCTTCAGCGGCTGAGTCAGGCGCCGCTTGTTCCACGTGTTCTAGCCGATAAACAAACGGGAAGGCATACTTCGCAAAGGCCCAGATCGCGGCCGCATAGACCACGACATTCAAACTCAGAAACGGAATCCAGTATCTGGCCAGGTCGTTGGGCGAGCGATTGGTAATGGCGGGGTAGATGATGATCAGCACGTTGCCGACCACGTGCGGGAACAACGCCAGCGCCGCCATCGCCTGTCGCGGCCAGCGGCCGCTGGTCACTTCGAGCCACCGCGCCGGTGGCTGCCGGCCACATAACGTGTCGTAGTGTTGGGCCGCTTCCAGGGCTTGCGAAAAATCGGCGGCCGATGCAAACCGCTTGGCCGGTTCCGGAGCCAGCCCCTTTTGCAGTACCAGGTCGAGGCTGCGCGATGCAGCCGGATCGAAGGCACGCAGCGACGGAGCGCCTTGGCGACGCTGCGCCGCAGACACCGCGGCGGCTTCTTCCAGGGGGGCTTGGGCCATCGCCTGTTTGTCGAAAGGGTACTGGCACGCGGCCAACTCGAAGAGGACCAGCGCCAGCGAATAACCGTCGCTGCGCTCGTCGATCGCTTGCGGCGGCGTGGGATGGCGCGGATTGCAGGCGTCCAGATGTTCAGGGCTCATGTACAGCAAGGTGCCGCCGATGCCGCTGGCGTGCTCAAGCAATGTGGCGCTGATCGCCAGGTTGAAGTCGACCAGTAGCGGCCGCCCTGCCTGGTTGATCAGAATGTTGGCCGGTTTGATGTCCAGGTGCAGGATGCCACGCGCATGGGCCACCGCCAGGGCCGATGTGAGCTGGATCGCAATGCGAAACACGGCGTCGTGATACGACAGCCGGGCGAACCGTTCACGCTCCTGCTGCATGGCAGGGGTGAGCGTCAACGCAGGATGGCCGCCGTCGGTCAGCGCCGGCAGCAGCGTAGCTCCGCTTCGCTCGGCCGCGGGCACGGCGGCTGCCTGGTCAATGATCTCCTTGAGCGTGGTTCCCCACACGTATTGCATGCTGATCAGCCGCAGCCCACGCTCAGGCACCACCTCCTCGGTGTAGACCGTCACGATGGAATCGTGCTCCAGTTCGGCTAGCCGGCATGCTTCGTTGCTGGCCTTACGAAGGTGCCCCGGCTGGGAATCTGGGGGTACGAGCCAGGGCTGGCCCCGTTCCCGCGAGACTTTGAGGGCCACAAGCTTGCCCAGGGATTCGTGCTCGGCCAGGTACAGCGTGGCAAATGTGCCTCGCCCCAGGACCGAGAGGATCCGAAAGCCGGCGATCCGATCGCCGATTTCCAGCAGCGGTTGCTTCTCGACGTGCTTGGACACAAAAGGCCGGGTGGCATCCTGATCCCCATGCCAAGACGCCGGCGATGCTTCGCCTGGTGGCCGCGGCGAGGGCGGCGTCACTTCGGTTGGTCCATCGCCCCGGGCATGCTGGTGCGACGACGCACCGGGGGACGAGGGATCCCGCGATGGATCGCCCGGGCATTCGGCGGCATCGCGCGGGCGAGGCTGTTCACTAGGCATGAGCTTGCCTGGCTGGCGGCGTAAAGAAGGGACGTCACCCTTTAGGATAGTGAAAATCGTTCCCCCGTTCGAGGGTGCCGCGAGCCGGTTCGCTTCGCCCCGACATGCCGCTTGAAGCGATGGGGGTAGCCCGGGCGGGCGCGCCACCAACTCAAGAAGGTGTCTACTCTATGTCCCCCGACGGTGCGGTGGCGGTTGCTTTTCCGGTTTTGCGTAATGCGATGGCGACTGGATTTACGAAGCCCCTCGCGGCGGGGCGGCGGTTCGTTGACTTCACCCCTTGGCCTCCTAGAATGAACCCGTTGCTGCGGCCGAATTACCCCATTTAACGTCGGCCGCGGGGCGACGCTGCCGAGGCAACCCTGGCGTGTCCGGGTGCCAGCGTGGCGGTCGCCTGCAACGATGGTTGCCGCCGCAGGTCAGGCAACACAGTGAGGCTGCCCACCGATTTCCACGACCCACTCCGAAATTGACCTGCCACACGGAACCATTACTCCCATGCCTTTGCGATCCTTGACGGCACTGCCGGTCTACAACGAGGTCGGGCACGTCCGCGATGTATTGGCAGAAGTACGCCGCTACAGCAGCGACATCCTGGCCGTCGATGACGGGTCCACGGATAGCACCAGCGATGTGCTGCAGACCATCCCCGGCATCAACGTCCTGCGGCACGAAAAGAACCGCGGCTACGGCGCGGCGCTGATCAGCGCGTTCCGCTACGCACTGGAGCACAAGTACGACGTGCTGGTCACCATCGATTGCGACGGCCAGCACGAACCCAAGCGGATTCCGCAGTTTGTCCAGGCAGCGTTGGATGCCGACATCGTTTCGGGCAGCCGTTACCTGAAGAAGTTCGAGGGCGATTCGGAACCGCCGGCTGATCGGCGGCGCATCAACCAACTGATTACCGCTGAGATCAACGAGCGGTTGGGGTTGAACCTGACCGACGCGTTTTGTGGGTTCAAGGCATATCGCGTTCCGGCTTTGAAGTACCTGGAAGTCAGCGAGCCCGGGTACGCCATGCCGCTGGAGGTATGGGTACGGGCTGCCGCGGCAGGCTTGCGGATTGTTGAACTGCCGGTACCGCTCATCTATGTGGAAGAGGAGCGTTCGTTCGGCGGAGCGCTCGACAATGCGGAAACGCGGCTACGGTACTATCGCGACTTGCTGGAACGCAGCCTGGCCACGGTGAAGCAGTCGCTTGGATACGATCCGTTTGCCCAGCGCGACGACGTGCCGCGGGCTTCGTGTTGCGGAACGGGAGCAGCGGGCGGATGACCGCGGCCCAGTGTTTGGTTCAACGCACCGCGCCCAAGGCACCGCGGCAAGACCGCACGGCGGTGGTGGATGTCCCCTTGGACGAAGTCGGGGGACTGCTGCAAACCAATGCGCAGCACGCGGCCCGGCATGCGCACGTGGATCTGAACGGCCGCACGCTGGCCGACCTGGCCGCCGAAGCGCGGCAACATCTGCTGAAATCGGCCCTGGCTTATACGCGGCAGTATCGCGACGTGCCTGATCCGGCCTTCATGCAGGGGGCCAGGCAGCCGCTGTTCGTGGGCGGGCATCAGCCGCAGCTCTTTCACCCTGGCGTGTGGTTCAAGAACTTCACGCTGCAATACCTGGCGAATCGCTACGGGGGCACCGCCGTCAACCTGGTGATCGACAGCGACATGGTGAAGGAGCACGCCTTGCGCGTGCCTGGCGGCTCGCGCGAGACGCCCACCGTGCAAACCATTGAGTTCGATCGGTCACTGGGGGCAGACCTGGAAGCGGCCATGCCGTACGAACAACGCGGCGTGGTCGATCCAGAATGCTTCATGAGCTTTGCCGACCGGGCCAGCCAGTGGCTTGCGCCGCTGGTGCCCAATCCGATGCTGCGGGAGTTCTGGCCGCTGGCCATCGAGCGGCTCAAGGCAACCGGCAACCTGGGGCAGGCGTTCGCGCAGTCGCGGCATATCTGGGAAGCCCGTTGGGGCGGTAATACGCTCGAACTTCCGCAGAGTGCCGTGTGCGGTAGCGAGCCGTTCCACTGGTTCGTGGCCCACCTGCTGGCGCATTTGCCGCGATTCTGGCAGATCTACAACGCGGCCCTGGTCGAGTGCCGCCAACAGAACCGGTTGCGTAGCGCAACCCACCCGGTCCCGAATCTCGTCGACGAAGACGGCTGGCTGGAAGCGCCGCTGTGGATGTGGAACGACCGCAACCCACGCCGTCGTCCGCTGTTTGCCCGTTCGGTCTCCGGCCCCAGTGGCCCGCAGGTGCAAATCTCCGATCTGCGAGGCTGGCAGGTGTCGCTGCCGCTGTCGGAAGACGGCGACGCGGCCCGGGCTGCCGGCGCCTTGGCGGGCTTGCAAGAGGGCGGCATCAAGATACGCACTCGGGCACTGCTTACCACGCTCTGGGCCCGGCTTTGCCTGGGCGACATCTTCCTCCACGGCATTGGTGGCGCGAAGTACGACCAGTTGACCGACCGGCTGATCTGCCGCTTCTACGGTGTGCAGCCGCCGCGGTACATGACCGTGTCGGCCACGCTGCTGCTGCCGGTTCGCCAGGAGGAAGTGAGCGAAGACGAGCTGCGCCGGCTCGACCAGGAAGAACGCGAGATGCTGTATCATCCCGAGCGTTTCCTGGCCGAGGCCGAAGCCGATTTGTCGCCCGAGCAGCGACAGCAAGTTCGGCAACTGGTCCAGGCCAAGGAAGCGGCCATTGCCGAGGTGCCCGTACCGGGCCAAGGCCGGATGCGGCACCGTGCGATTACTGCCGTCAACGCGCGCTTGCAGCCGTTCTTGGAAGGGCCCCGGCAGCGACGGGCCCAGTTGCGGGCGCAACTGGTGGAGCGGTTGCGGCAAAAGGCTGTCCTATCTTCTCGCGAGTACGCATTTTGCCTGTACCCTGCGGACACATTGCGTGATTTTCTGCTGGCAATTCTCGGCCCGCTGTCCTAGTTTGTCCGTCGGACGAAGCAACGACATGCGCCGCTTGCGCTTCGCGGCTGCCGCTGGTTCGCTCGCCTCGCGGCGAACAAACCCGGCAGGCAATGCCGGGAAATAGCGACGTTCCACCCGGGATGGGGCCCACAGTGGCATGGAAGCGGCACGCCGTTCGCTTCGCTTCGTTGCCACCTCGATGTATGTGATTCGGCCAAACCCTCACGGACGGGTGCAGGATGCGCAAGGCGAGATCCAATGCGGCTCGTTCTCTGTCTCAACAACGGGCCATCGACCTGCCCCAGGGCTGCCAGCTTCTTGCCGGCTCGACCGCCGACCATCCCGCGGTGGAAGAGTTCTTGGCGCAAATATTTGGGGCATCCGCCCGCGAAGCCTGTCGGGCAGCACTGGAAGATCCTTCGTACGAGCCCAACGACCGGCTGCTGATCCAGCACGATGGCCACACGGTGGGGCACGTCCTCCTGAGCCCGCGTGAATTGATCTGCGGATCTGGTACGTTGCCGGCCAGCCACGTGAGCTGGCTGGCGACCTTGCCGGAGTTTCGCCAAAAGGGACTGGCCACGTGCCTTCTCGAAGTTGCCCGCGAGGAGATGGTCGCCCGGCGATCGGTCATCGCCACGGCGTGGTGCCAGCAGCCCGGCTACCTGGCCCACCGGGGCTGGATCCCCTGGCTGCATCGCCAGTTTCGCTATGACGATCCGCGTCTGGTGGTGGCGCGGATGGGGGAGGTCGACGCCGGCGAGCTGTCGGTCCGGTACTGGCGGCGTTCCGAAGCCGCGGCCCTGGTCCAACTGCACCTAGGGCGGGCGCAGCAATCCTGGGGAGCCTTCGTCCGTAGCGAGGCAATGTGGCAATGGAGCACGGCGCACGAGCGGTTCGACCGCATCTACGTGGCGGTGAACGGCCCAGAGCGGCGGCGCGGCGGCCCGGAGTTTGAGCCGCTGTTGGGCTACCTGGTCGTTCGCGGCGACGCCATCGTGGAACACGCCTGGGAAGTAGGCCGCGAAGACGTCGCCCGGGTGCTGCTGTGGCGCGTGTGCCACGATGCCATCGAGCGCAACACCTTGCGGCTAGGCATCTTGGATCAACCGGGCGACCCCCTGGTGCCGTACTTTGCTTCCGTCGGGCAGCAAACGGGGAATCGAGCGAATGGCGGAACGCTCATGGCCACCGTGCTCGATGTGCCGGGTCTACTGCGGGCGTTAACGCCGATCCTCCAGCAAACGGCTCGCGATGCCGGTTTGCTTCCCTGCCAGTTGGGGGTAGATGTGGCCGGGGTACGTGGCTGCTGGGCGCTGGAGCGGCGGCGGTCGCGGTTCGTCGACGGCCGCTCACGAACCTATCTGGCCCTGGAACCGTCTGAGCTGCTGAACTTGGCGCTGGGCATCTTTTCGGCCACGCAGCGGCTGGAGCAGAAACACGTGCGGGCGTCGAACCGAACGGCGGCCCGCCTGGCCGAGGCCCTGTTCCCGGCTCGTCCCGCTTGGATTTCGCCAGTGGACGATCTGATGTACTGATTGGCGGCGAAAGCGGCACCTCGACCGCGGCGGAACGCCCGGTGGCGGCCAATCCCCCTTGCTGAACTGCGGTTGGGAGTCAAAATGTGGCTGAGGAGCATGCCGCCCACCTGCGCGGCGTGCCGCGGCCAGCGTGCGCGCCGGCCTGGATACCCCAACAGCCCGAGTCTCCCAGGGAGGAAGTTTGTCATGCTACCTGTGTCGCCCGAGGTGAAACGCCAGAACCGCGAGATCTTTGCCAGCTTGCGCCCCGGCGACCGGATTGAGCTCGAGCACGAAGTGAAGGTCGGCTTCCGTTCCTGGACGACCAAGACGGTGGGCACCGTGGTCCGCACCGAACGCCGCCGCCATGGTCTGCACGTCGATCGCAACTACGACGACAAAGTGTTCAGCGACGTGATCGTGCTCAAGCGCGATGACGGCGAATTGACCACCGTCACCATCGACGACTTCTCCATTCTCAAGAAACTGGACGCTCAACCGGCCTGATGAACGAAACGGAACTCCAGCTTGTGATGCGGGCGGCCTTTTACGCTTCGGGCTGCCATCGGACGCAGCTTCGCAAGGACGGACGCACGCCGTACATCCATCACCCGCTGGAGGTGGCTAACCTGCTGGCCCGTCACGGGGCCGACGTGACCACGATCGTCGCCGGGCTGCTGCACGACGTGGTGGAAGACACAGAAGCCACGCTGGACGATATTGCCCGGGAGTTCGGCGAAGAGGTTGCGAGCCTGGTGGCCGAGGTTACCGACGACAAATCGCTGGACAAGATGCGTCGTAAGCAGCTTCAGATCGAGCACGCGCCGCACTGCTCGCATCGGGCCAAACTGATCAAACTGGCCGACAAGGCATGCAACCTGGGCAACATGGCTCACGCCGTGCCGCAGGGGTGGAGCCGGCAACGCATCGAGGAATACTTCAATTGGGCCGATGCCGTCGTGGCCGGTCTGCGTGGCGCGCACCCCGGCTTGGAAGCTTGTTACGACGAAGCCGCCCGGCAAGGACGCGCCGCCCTTAATATCCCCTCCCCGACGCAGCAGGCAGCTTCATGACCAGGCCGCCAGAAACCGCCGCCAATCAACCGGACTCCAGCAGCCGGGCGGCGGGGTCGCAGCCGCTGTGGCATCCCTTGCACGCGGAGCACGAGCGCCGGTTTGAAAACCTGCGGTTCATCTATCCGGTGCTGAGCCGCCGCTCGGCGGGACTGTCGATCGGCGTGAACCTCAACCCGGACAAGATCTGCAACTTCGATTGCATCTACTGCCAGGTCGACCGCCGCACCGAGAGCGACACCCGGTTTGTCGAAACGCCCGCGATGCTCGCGGAATTGGAGTCGGTACTCGACTGCGCGCTCTCGGGTGCCATCTACGAAATGTCCAAGTTCGCCGCCACGCCGCAGCACTTGCGGCGGGTGAACGATATCGCGTTCAGCGGCGATGGCGAGCCGACCACGCACCGCAACTTTGCCGAGGTCGTGGCCGCGTGCGCTGAGGTCAAGCGGCGGCTTGAGCAGCGCTACCAGGCTCCGCCTATCAAGATGGTGTTGATCACCAACGCCAGCATGCTGCACCGCCCGCATGTCCGCGAAGGCCTCGAGATCTTGGACGCCAACAACGGTGAAATCTGGGGCAAGCTCGACGCCGGCACGGAAGCCTACTACCAGCGGATCGAACGCACCAAGATTCCCTTTGCCCAGGTGCTCAACAACCTGACCGAAACGGCCAAGGTACGTCCCATCGTCATTCAGTCGCTCTTCATGCGCGTGGGCGGTGAATCGCCCAGCGAGGCGGAGCTGGAGGCGTACTGCGACCGATTGAACGAGATCGTCGCGGCCGGCGGGCAGATCAAGCTGGTTCAAGTTTACACCGTGGCCCGCCGCCCGGCGGAAAGCTATGTCGCTGCCCTGACGGATGGCGAAGTCGACGCCATCGCTGCCCTGGTGCAGAACCGCTGCGGTTTGCCGACGGCCGCCTACTACGGCAACCCCACGCCGTAGCGACGGCCTCATCAGTATCTTCGATGTCGCTGCAATCTTCAGACGCGGCTGCGCGGATTACACGCGTTCAAACAGCGTGGCGATGCCTTGGCCCACGCCGATGCACATGGTCGCCAGGCCGATGTTGGCATCGCGGTCGATCATGTTGTTGATCAGCGTAGTGGTGATGCGGGCACCACTGGCTCCCAGCGGGTGGCCGATGGCGATGGCCCCACCGCGGACGTTGAGCTTCTCTTCATCGATGCCCAGCATCCGCACGCAGGCCAGGGTTTGCGCGGCAAACGCCTCGTTGAGCTCGATCAAATCCACGTCATCCAGCGTCATGCCGGCCCGCTTGAGCACCTTCTGCGTGGCCGGAACGGGGCCGGTGCCCATCACGGCCGGCTCCACGCCGACCACCGCGGTCGCGATCACGCGAACCAGTGGCTTCAAGCCTAGCGCCTTGGCTTTTTCTTCCGACATGATCAGCAGCGCCGCGGCGCCGTCGTTGAGCGGCGAGCTGTTACCGGCGGTGACCGTGCCCATGCCAGGCATGAACGCCGGCTTGAGCGCGGCCAGGGCTTCCATGCTGGTATCGGGCCGGATGCACTGATCGCGCGTCACGAGGATGCGATTGCCTTGTTCATCGTGGCCCCACACCGGCACGATTTCGCGGAGAAACTCGCCGGCCTCGGTCGCCGCTGCCGCCCGGCGGTGGCTCCGCAGCGCGAATGCGTCTTGGTCCTCACGCGGGATGCCTTGCGTTTGGGCCAGGAACTCGGCCGTGTAGCCCATCATCAACGCCCCTTTGCTGGTGCGGTGCAGCATCTTGGGGTTGATGTCGATATCGGCATCCATCGGAATATGGTGCATGTGCTCCAGGCCACCGACGATCTGCACGTCTTCGGCCCCGGCCGCGATGGCATGGGCCGCCTGGTTCAATGCCTGCAGGCTCGAACCGCACAACCGGTTGACGGTGGTTCCGCCGGTGGCTAGCGGCAAGCCGGCCATGATGGCCACGTTGCGGGCGACGTTGAAGCCCTGCTCGTGCTGCTGTTGCGTATTGCCCAGCACCACGTCCTCGATCTCGTTAATGTCGATGCCTGTGCGCTCCACTAGGGCCTGCACGACCGCCGTGGCCAGGTCATCGGACCGCACGTGGCGAAAGAAGCCACGCTCCGGATGGGCGCGGCCGATGGCGGTTCGGGCACAATCGACAATTACCGCTCGTTTCATGTTGAATCGCTCCCTCGAGATGTCTCGCCGCCTTCGATCAGCGGTGCAAGGTTGTGGCTTAGGTATTCTACCGTTAATCGGCCGCGCGTCCCGTGGCGGCGACGAAATCCTTGCTCCGGCGGCTCATCAGTTTTGGGGGATGTGCGCTCGGCTTGGTCACACAAACTGGTAGACAGCCCCAGCGCCGTGGCCGAAAATGCCTCACGCCTGCTCCCCCTGAAAGCCTGGGGGAAGATGGTGCCAGACGTTTTTCCCGTCGTGATTCCGGAGTTCGGTTGCCGCCATGAAACTGTCTGCCGCGCTCAAGGTTCTTGCCGAACTGCGTACCGACCAGGTTGTGGTCACCACCATGGCGGCGGCTCGTGAGTGGTCCAGGCTGTCCGAACATCCGTTGGACCTGCACCACGTGCCCAGCGCGATGGGCCATGCGCCCGGCATCGGGCTGGGGCTAGCGCTTGCGCGCCCTGACCGCGAAGTGATCGTGCTCAACGGCGATGGCGGCATGTTGATGAACCTGGGCTCGCTGGTCACGGTGGCTGCCTCGGGCGCGATCAACTTTACGCTCGTGCTGGTCGAAAATGGTATCTACGAAGTGACCGGCGGCCAGGCCGTGGCAGGTTCGGGCCGCGTGGACTTTGCGGCCATGGCCAAGGCGGCCGGCTTCCGCACGTCGCAGGCGTTTGACAACCTGGCGGCGTGGAAAGCCGCTACACCAGGATTCCTTACCCTGCCGGGCCCGCGGTTCGTAACGCTGAAAGTCGAGCCGCAGCTCGACGACTACCGTTTGCCGGTGCCCAAAGATACGCCGCAGCGCTTGCGCCGGCTGCGTGAGCACTTGCTTCAGGCGAGATAGTGGCCAGGAGTGAAGCGAGCCACGCGACTAGTCGCTGCCGGAGCCCAGCGGTTGCCGCGGCGACGTTGCATGGTGCGGCCGCGTGCTGAGGAAACCCTCGTGCAGCCGCATGGTGTCGCCGTTCTCGGCCTGGGGCGGCAGGTTCCAAGGCAGCCGGACGGTGAACGTGCTGCCTTTGCCCAGTTCGCTTTCAACCGACACTTCGCCGCCCAGCAGCTTGCACAGCTCTTTGACGATCGACAGGCCCAGGCCCGTGCCGGCGTATTCCTTGGTCATGGCATCACCGGTGGGCAGGACGGCGCTGCCTTGGCGGAACTTTTCGAAGATCCGCGTCTGATCTTCTTCTGAGATGCCGATGCCGGTGTCGGAGACCACCAGGTTCAAATCGCCGCTGGGATGCCGGCCTGCGCGAACTACGATCCGGCCGCCCTCGGGCGTGAACTTGATGGCGTTGGACAGCAGGTTGTTGAGAATCTGCGCGATCTTGCCTTGATCCTGATACAGCTCCGGCAAGTCGGGCTGGATATCGGTTTCCAGGTCGATGTGGCGGCGTTCGGAGAGCGGCCGGGCCATGTCGCACTGAGCGGCGATGGTGTGGCCGATGCGGAAATGGCTGGGCCGCACCTCCATCTTGCCGCTCTCGATCTTGGCCAGGTCGAGAATGTCGTTGATCATCTCCAGCAGATGCTTGCCGGAGTTGAGAATGTTGGAGACGTACCGTCGCTGCTTCTCGGTGAGCGTGTCGGCCGAGCTCAAAATGTCGCTGAAGCCGATGATGCTGTTGAGCGGCGTGCGCAGCTCATGGCTCACCGTGGCCAGGAAGTCGCTCTTGAGCCGGTTGAGCTCGTACAGCTGCATGTTCCGCTGTGCCAGCTCGTCGACCTTGGCATCCAGGTCAAAGTTCACCTGCCGCAGCTCTTCTTGCACGGCGATCAAATGCCGCACCATCCGGTTGAACGCCACGCCCAGGGCTTCGAACTCGTCGCCGGTATGAATCTCGGCGCGCTTTTCGAGATCGCCTTTGCTAATGGCGTCGCTGACGTTCTGGAGGTGCTGCAGCGGCTTGACGATCACGTAGCGGATGATGACGTACGAAGCCACCACCAGCAAAAAGGCGGTCAGAATCGCCGTGAACCAGAGGATGGCGTTGTTCCACTGGATGTCTTTCTGAACCGGCTTGTCCGAGATGCGCACCTTCATGATGGCCAGGATGTCGCCTTCCATCAGGTTCGGCGGCCCGGTCAGAATGCGGTGGCAATCAACGCAAATGCTGCGGCTGGCGCGCACCACCTGGTAATAATGATATTCCTGTTTCTCCGGCACGCGGCGTTCGGCGAACTCCACGTCGGCCAGCTCGCCCTGCGGCTGGTCATCGTCGTCATCGTCGGAGAACAGGCTGCTCCACCAGTTGGCAAACCGTTCGGTCAGGCCGCGATCGGTTTCGGTAGAGGCGGCAGGCTGTTGCTGGTTGCTGCGAAGAAACTGCTCGACGATCTGGTAGTCGTACTCGTCGTCGCCCCGGGCGGCTTCATCCGTGGCGAACGGATTGATCGTTCGCCACTTGTATTCTTCGTTGCGCAGTTCCTTGCCCAGCGCGTCGGCCAGGTCGATGGCGTCGGTGTCCTCCAGCGAAGCTGGCACCGGGTTGCCGCGCGCATCGCGCGCTTCCACCTGCGGTCCGCGGTCCTGCCGCTCGGTTTGCAGGTGCTTCCAGTGGATGTGGGTCAGAATGGTGTCGACCAGCAGCCGGCCTTTGTTGCGGTTCTGCTTATAGACCAGCTTCTCGGTCTGGCTGCCGTACAGCCAAAAGCTGCCAGCAGTCAGGACCAGCAAGCAGACGCCGAACAGGAACAGGCATTTCCGCTCGAGGTGGGTTTCCCCCAGAACGCGTTTGATCGAGCGATAAGACATGCGACCTCAAGCGGACGGGGACGGAAACTCCGCAACTGCTTACCCGCCCGCATTCTAGGTAGACTTGCAGCACAGGCAAAGCCCAGTCGGGGCACATTGGGTAAGCGCCCCGACTGGGCGCGGGGAATTTTCCCAGGAGCCGGCTACTGGCCGCTGCTTTGCACCCGGTTGCTGGGCGTGGCATCGGCCTTGATATCGCCCAGCACGTACTGGATGCCGTCCAGGTAGAACTGCATCACCTCGGGGTGGGCGTAGATCGACTCGCGGTGGCCCAGCGAGCTGTAGAATACCCGGCCCTTGCCGTGCTCCTGAATCCAGGCGATCGCGTAATCGCCGTCCTGCCGCTTGCCCTTGCTGGTGTCGATCGTGTCGTTGTCGACCACCAGCAGAACCCGCAGCCGGTCACGCGAGTACGGAGCCTTGAACTGGTAGATTTCGTCGGTGATTTCAAAGCCTTTGCCGTTGAAGGCTGCCAGCAACGGATGCTTGGGCTCGGTCAGCTTGACGCCGATCTTCTGGTGCCAGGGGTGGCCGTCAAAGTAGCCGCCGATCAGTTCGCCGTAGGCCGGCCAGTTGTAGTGCGAGTCGCTGGCGGCGTGGAAACCGGCCATGCCCTTGCCGCTGGCCACAAAGTCCAGCAGAGCCCGCCGCCGGCGTTGCAGCGTCGCTTCTCGCTCCTTTTGCTCTTCAGGCGTGAGCTGCTGGCCCTTCTCCAGCTTGGGCACCAGCCAGTCGCCCGTGGTGTTCACCAGCACCACGGCAGCGAACTCGCGCAGCCGATCGGGCTCGAACATGGCCGGATCGTCGCTGACGTGCGCATCAAAGGCTCCCGTGCGCCGCCCCAGGAACCGCACGGCGTTGGCGCCTTCGTCGATCGAGCTGTGCCGGAAGCCGGCCGAATGCGTGAACACCAGTACGAGCCGCGGCTTGGCCGGTTCGACGCGAGCCTTCACCGCGGCCAGTGCCTTCTCGGGCGACTGCGTTTCTTGACCGTGGGCGGCGGCATGCCAGGCTGTCAGCACCAGGCCGGCCGCGAAGCCGCAACCCAGGCAGAGAAAACGCCGCAACGACGCCGAGCAAAGAGCTTTGAGGACCATGCGTGCGATCCTTGATTGCAAAGGGCGGGAGACGAAATCTGCCCCGCCATCTTAATGGCCGCACGCGGTGATCGAAAGCGCCGGACGCAATTCGCCCGGCAGCCGGACTAGCACTCGTTCAGCTCAATCTCAAAGCCCAGGTCGCGGACCATCTGGAAGTCGGCTTCCGGCAACTGGCCGGGCGTCGTCAGATAGTCGCCCACGAACATCGAGTTGGCCGCGTACAGGCCCATGGCCTGCATGCTGCGCAGGTGCACTTCGCGCCCGCCGGCGATCCGCAATTCGCGATCGGGGTTGGTCAGGCGGAACAGGCAAAGCACCTTCAAGCAGTACCGAGGCGAAAGATCGTTACGGCCTTGCAGCGGCGTGCCGTCGATCGCTTGCAGGAAGTTGACCGGGATCGAGTGCACGCCAAGCTCGCGGAGCGAGAAGGCCATCTCGACCACGTCGATCGGTTCCTCGCCCATGCCCACGATGCCGCCGGAACACATTTCCAAGCCGGCGTCCCGAACCGCCTTCAGCGTGTTCATGCGGTCCTGGAAGGTGTGGGTCGAGCAGATCTCCGAGTAGAACCGCTCACTGGTGTTGAGGTTGTGGTTCACGCGATCAACACCGCACTCCTTCAGCCGCTGGGCCTGTTCGGGCGTGAGCAGGCCCAGGCACGCGCAGATCTTCAGGTCGTACTTCTCCTTGATCTGCGGGACGAGCGTGGTGACCGCCTTCATCTCGCGCTCGGTGGGGCCCCGGCCCGAGATCACGATGCAGTACGTCTTGGCGTTCCGCTCGGCCGCGGCCGCGGCGCCCGCCAGCAGCTTCTCGGCGTTGAGCAGGTTGTAGCGCGGAATCTCGGCGTCGGAGATCTTCGACTGCGAGCAGTAATTGCAATCCTCAGGGCACAGGCCGCTCTTGGCGTTCATTAAGAAGTAGAGCTGCACCCGGTTGCCAAAGTAGCGGTGCCGCACGCGATATGTAGCGGCCAGCAGGTCGAGCAGTTGCTCGTCCGGTGCCTGGAGGATGTCCAGGCCCTCGCTGCGGGTAATCGCCTCGCCAGCCAACACACGGTCGGCCAGTTGATGCCAGGGGGAAACACCGGGGCTTGGGGCGAGGAGCAAAGTCATGGGGAGACCTACCTGTTTCGCTAGAGCAATCGCGGCTGCCGTCGGCTCACAAGCCGCATTCATCGAGGGAAGGCCCAAAATAGCAGGAACTTGCGGCGGGTAAAAGTGGGCGGCGAACGCCGACAGATGCCACGGGGCGGGGATGGCCAGGTTGGGGGGGGGCGGGCAGCTCGGGCGTGGCAGCTTGTGCGGCGTCAGGCGGTTTTCCAGGCGAGCGCTGTGAGCTTTTCCGATGCAGAGTGATGGTCTCCTCATCGCCTCTGCGGCTGTGTAGTGAAATCGACGCAGAATGAGGTTCCGTTTTACGTGGCACTGTTCCACTCGGAGGTGGGGTGAGTGTCACAACTCAGGTTTATGAATTGATAGCGCAAAGCAATTAGACAGAAATATCTTATTTTTTTGATCGGAATATTGACACCTGTTGGTGGTCGTCGTAGATTCCAAGCCATGCTCCCACGGTTGGGATCGGTGGCATGCTAGCACCGGTATGTGGGCGGCGGCCGGTAATCGGGGGGGGCGCGATACCCCGGTTGCACCCTTCTGAAGTCTCATCTTTGTCATTTGGGAGAGTGTCATGGTGCGCCATGCACGAAAGGGCTTCACGCTCGTAGAACTGCTGGTGGTGGTCGCCATCATTTCGTTGCTGATCGCGATGCTGTTGCCTGCCATTCAGGCCGCGCGCGAATCGGGACGGCGGGCCGCCTGCTCCAGCAACCTGAAGCAGCTCGCCACCGCCGTGCACGTGTTCCACGAACGGCACAACTCGATGCCGACCTACTACGGCTGGTTCCCCGACAAGGCAACCTACGGGACGGGCGCCCGGGGGAGCTGGTACGTGCACCTGATGCCGGTGATGGAAATGCAGTCCGGCTACCAGATCATCTGGAGCACGCAGGCCCAATCGCAGATGGTTTGGGGCCAGGCACAAGTTGCCCTCAATCCGCCGGCGGACGGCTCGACGCAGTGCACGAAGAAGGTGACGAACAACGTCTGTGCCAGCGGTTCCTATTCCTGCAAGTCGGAGGGCAGCGGCAGCACCTCGAGCCACAACGGCCACTCGTGGAATCACACCAGCGAGAAGTGCGGCTGCTGGAGCGGCAGCTCGTATGTCTCGGATGCTCAAAAGGTGGAGGAGACGATCGTCGTCGAGTGCGGCACCCCGGTGATGCAGAACGTCGGCATCGCGGCCGATCCGGCGAGCATGACTCCGGGCGTGCTGTACTGTGCTTCGGACCCGGGCCAGCCGGCCGCCAGCATCAGCTGGAAGTACTCGCAGACGTACGCTCTGACCAACTACCAGGCCAACTTCAACACGTTTGCGCGGGCGAAGAACTTCGACCAGGGCAAGCCGCAGAGCTTTGGCGCCATCACCGATGGTTTGAGCCAGACCGCCTTGTTCGCGGAAGGCCATCGCCAGTGCGATCGCTACGGCGATAACTGGGGCGTCCGGGTGGCGGTTTACTCGATGGAGAAGTGGCACAACTTCGGCATCGACTGGTCGAAGACCCCCAACACGCTGATGTTCCAGGACCGGCCCACCGCCGCCAAGTGCGACAACTGGCGTGTGCAGGCCAACCACGGTGGCGCTCTGCTGGTCGCGCTGGGTGACGCGAGTGTGCGTGGTATCAGCAGCAAGATCAGCCGCCGCGAGGTGAGCGATCCGGACAACCCGGTCCCCGGCAGCAACCCGGACCGCGGCGAAGGCAACCCGCTGGGCAACTGGGACCGCCTGCTGCTCCCGGATGACGGTGGCAGCGCCGCCCTGGAGTAAAGCCTGCGACGGTTTGTTGAAACGATTGACCAAAGTACACGTCGCACGGCTGGGGTGATCCGGCCCCAGCCGTGCGTGTTTTTCCCGGCAAGAGTGCGGTGAACGTGGCAACGCGACTGATTCGCTTGGGTTTGTTGGCGCTGTGCAGCCTGCCGTTGGCGGGCTGCGGCGACAGCTCGGCCGAGGTGTTTGACCCGGTCCAGCACGACATGGAGATCATTCTCAGCGACGCCGATCTGGAAACGCGGCGCAGGGCCAGCCGGAACCTGATCGGTCAGAGCTTTACCGATGAGCAGCTCGCCAAGCTGTTGGCCATCGTCAAGGACGACAACGCGGATCGCGTGATCCGCATCCGGATTATTGAGGCCTTTGGCACGCTCGGCCCCGAGCGCGGCAATGACTTGATCACGGATTTGTTGGAGGTGGCCAAACGGCATCCTTCCGATAGTGGCCTGCAACAGGCCGTTACGAAGGCGACTGACCGGCTTTCGTGGAAAAAATGACCTACTTTCCGGGCGCCGCACGGTCGTCCTCACTTGAGGCGACCGGTCAACTCGTTCGTGCTAGCAGGACTGCGAATGAGTGTCCCCCACCGGGCGCCCTGTAGGGTATGCGGCAGCTCCCTCGGCGGCATACCTTTGAAGTCCCCTGCCGGCAAGGACTTGCAACGTCAAGCGTGCAGGGCCGCGGGCTGGGAATAAATGGTCGGGCCAGATGCGGAATTGATCCATGGCTACCGTAATCGGCGGCAAGGAAGGTCGCAGAATCGGTCGCTTGGCTCCCGGCCAGAATAGCGGTGACAGACGAAGAGTGCGCCAGACGTTGGTGGCAAAAATTGCTTGACACTAACGGGTGGTCGTCGTACATTCCGATCTAATCCCCAGTCTGGGGGTTGCAGCAAGCTAGCACCGGCTACCGATTGGGGGCACGTGACGGGGTCGGCCTGCTGTTCCCTGCTGCTCCCTTCTCACGTCTCGTCCTGCTATCTCGAGGGAGTGTGTCATGGTACGCCATGCACGTCGAGGCTTCACGCTAGTGGAATTGTTGGTGGTGATCGCCATCATTTCCCTGCTGATTGCCATGTTGTTGCCGGCCATTCAGGCCGCGCGGGAGTCCGGCCGCCGAGCTGCATGCTCAAGTAACCTGAAGCAGTTTGCCACAGCCGTCCACGTCTTCCACGAACGGCACAACTCGATGCCGACGTACTATGGGTTCTTCCCCGACGGCGGCAACTACGGCAAAGGCGTGTACGGTAGCTGGTACGTCCACCTGATGCCGGTGATGGAAATGCAGTCCGGTTATCAGAAGATCTGGGACACGCAAGCTGCCGCGTGGGCCGCGAACGCATCGGATCCCAAGTGGGGCCGCATGGAAATCGCCACGATTCCACCGTCGGACCCCAATGCGGTGTGCACCAAGACGCAAACCAGCAACACCTGCCCCGGTGGTGGCTCGTACGCGTGCAAGAGCACTGGCAGCACCAGCACCAGCACGCATAACGGCCACTCCTACGATCATTCGACCAGCAAGTGCGGTTGCTACAACGGCAACGATTACGTGGGCGATCACACGGTCGTGAAGACCGAGGTCGTCGTGCCCTGCGGTACGCCGGTGATGCAGAACTACGGTCTGGCGTCGGAACCTGCCAGCATGACGCCTGGTGTGCTGTTCTGTGCGTCGGATCCGGGCCAGCCGGTGAACAGCATTTCGTGGAGCCACTCGCAGACGTACGCGTTGTCCAACTACCAGGCGAACTTCAACGTGTTCGTCCGCAACAAGGACTACAGCAAGCGTAAGCCGCAGGGCTTTGGCGCCATCACCGATGGTCAGAGCCAGACCGTACTGTTCGCGGAAGGCCATCGCATGTGCGATCGCTATAGCGACAACTGGGGTGTCCGCGTCGCTGTGATCTCCGACGCGAAGCGGCACAACTTCGGTGTCAACTGGTACGAAAAGTCGAACACCTTGATGTTCCAGGATCGCCCCACGGCCGAGCGGTGCGATAACTGGCGCGTGCAGGCTAACCACGGCGGTGCGCTGCTGGTGGCTTTGGGCGATGCGAGCGTGCGGGGGATCAGCAGCAAGATCAGTCGCCGCGAAGTGACCAATCCCGACGTCCCGATGCCCGGCGTTGACCCGGACGAAGGTTTGGGGAACCCGCTGGGGAACTGGGACCGGCTGTTGCTGCCGGACGATGGTGGCAGCGCCGCCTTCGAATAGTCTGCTGAGCCCTTTCGTGTTGAAAGCATCAGGCACGGCTGGAAGTCTGGATTCCAGCCGTGCCTTCCTTATTCCCTCTTCTTCGAAGTCCCACCGATGAGCATACTTTCCCGATTCTCTGGTCCGTTTCTGATCGCGTTATGCTGTTTGCAACTCGCCGGCTGTGGTAGCGGCCCTGGCACGTTTAACCCGGTCGAACACGACATGCAGATCATCTTCAGCGATGCTGACCTGGAGACGCGGCGGAGGGCTGCCCGCAATCTCATCAATCAAAGTTTCAGTGACGAACAGATTGCGAAGTTGCTGGCGTATGCCAAGGACGACAGGAATGACAACGTGATCCGGGCCAGGATCATCGAAGCTCTGGGGACGCTCGGTCCGGACCGTGGTAACCACCTCATCACCGAATTGCTGGAGATTGGCGAGCGGGCTCCCAGCGGCAGCGGACTGAGGCAAGCCGTTACCGTGGCGACCGACAGACTCTCGTGGAAGGGGAACTGATCCAAGCCCGAGGTTCGGGACGGGACGTGAGAAGGGGACGGGCGACAATCCAGGTTCCCCGCGGCATTCGTCGCTGAATACAGTCCAAGTCGCTTGCTGGCTCACCAGGCCGGCGCGACTTGGATTTTCTTTTTTGATGCTTAGCGCTGCGGCAATCGCCGATGC
>CALBRZ010000119.1 GCA_937927735.1 uncultured Planctomycetales bacterium | reverse complement strand
CACGGCAACGCGGCGTACGTCCATTGAAGCCTCTTGCCTGTTAGCGGAACGCACGAGAAATGCGAGTAGGTCTCGCCACTCACTCTACCATAGCACGGCAATGCCGCCATCGCTGGTCAGGGTGGTTATCCGTGGCAGCACCATCCAACGCGGTCGCCATATCCACCATCGAGGTCGACCACTGGCCGACTGGCATTGGTTGCGGCCACACCTGGCCGTGTGAAATCGGCCAAGCAGCGACCAGCCGCCGGGTTTAGCCCTTCTTATCCAGTCGCCGGATAGCAACCACGGCCGGAGGATAAGGCCGGATGTCCCACTGGTCGGGCTCGGGCAGCAGGCCCATGTCAAAATCGGTGTCGGCTTCCACCACCATCAGGCTGCCCGGCGGCGCCGCGTCGATCAGGCCGCCGATCAGCTCCAGCATCTCGGCTTGCCGCGAGTGAAAGAAGTCGTACGGCGGCGAGCAGAACACCAGCCAGGGCTGCTCGCCCAGCTCCAGCGGTTGCTTGCTCCAGAAGAACGTATCGGAAGCGATCACGTTGCCGCTGGCGCCCAGTTCGGCCAGGTTCTGCTTTAGCCGGTCGGCCGTGGGAAAGTGCCGCTCGATGAACGTGGCCGCGGCGGCGCCCCGGCTCAGGGCCTCGATGCCCAAGGCTCCCGTACCGGCGAACAAATCCACCACCTGTTTGTCAGCGACCTCGGTGCCGATCAGGTTGAATACGGCTTCGCGCACGCGGTCTTTCATCGGGCGGGTGCGCGGGTCGGTCGGAATCCGCAGCTTGCGGCCGCGGAACTTGCCGCCAATGATCCGCACCTCGCTCATCCCCGCCTGGCCACGGCCACCCTGGGGCTGAACCGGAGCCTGACGCGGCGGGGAGGATCTCTTTTTCATCGACAACCGAACCAACGCAACAAACAGGGGAAGATGAGCCGCTGGGCAGACGGTTACTTTTCCGCCTCGACCGTCAGATAGATCGGGTTGGAGGCGTACAGCGTGTTGATCGAGAACGAGATCGAAACCTGCGCCACCACGGCGATCGGCAGCCGTTCCACCGGCGTCACCTTGTCGCTGGCGGTCAGGACGATCGTGCCTTCGAGCACTTTGCCGGCGAGGCGGGCTTTGCTCTTGGGCGACATCGTCACGCCCGGCGGCAATTGCGGCACCAGGATGCGGCCCAGATATTTGAACTCGGTGGCCAGCGTCACGGCGTCGGTGTAGCCTTCCTGCCGTTCGATGCGAACCTTGATCTCCTTGGTTTCGCCCGGCTTGATCGTCAGCTCGCTAGGCTCGGCCACCACGGCGGTCAGATCCAGAGGCCGCGTTACGCCGACGATTTGGGTTTCGATCGGCCATTGGTTCTGGCCGCCACCGCTGTTCTGTTGCTGGCAGCGGACGAACGCCCGGCGAACGATCTCCTGCTCGTTCCCCTCGGCATCTTTGATTGTTGCCCGGCCGTACAGATGCACCAGCGCCGCGCCGATGGGGGCGTCTTCGGCCGTCTCCAGGATGATCGTGCCATAGTTGACGCCGGCGGGGATGGTGACGAGCACCTGGCTCACGCCCGGCGGCAGGTTCTCGACCTCGAGCTTGACCGGGCCGTCGAAGCCGTTGAGCCGATGGAGTTCAACAAACCAGATGGTGCGGATGCCCGGCGCCATCATGGCGTAGTAGTATTCGCCGGTCAATTCGAAGTCGGGTTGGGCCCGTTCTGCCCGGAGGAAGTACACGTAGGCCGGGCCGCCGCGGGCGTGCAGGTCGCGGACGACCACGCGGTACTTGCCGTCGGCCGGCGCGGTCCAGAACAGTCGGCTGTCTTTCTCGCGGTACAGGTCGGTATCGTCGGCTTCGGCCAGCACATTCCCTTGGGCGTCCTGGATTTCCAGCACGCTGTCCAGCGGCGAACCGTGGCGGCGGGCTTCGATCTCGAACGCATAGCGCTCGCCCTTGCGGGCCTCGAAGACGTAGTAGTCGACGTCATCGGGCGTTTCGAGCCGGCCGTTGATTCCTTGCGGCACACTGATGGCGTTGGCTTGCGCCAGCTCGTTGTTGGGTTCCTGCTCGGTGATCAGCGGCAGCGTGGTGGTGACAATCGTGGCGGGATTGGTTTCGCCCGCGGCCGACATCACTCGCAGCCGGTGCGCGCCCGGCGAACTGGGGGCCGTGAACGTGACGCGGTTGGAGTCGCCCAGCAGATAGCCGATGCCTTCAACCTCGACCTTTTCGCCCGGGGCGACGGCCAGCGGATAAACCGTGTGGACGTACGGCCGGTCGCCGATCTCCACGCAGTAGGTATAACGGGCGTTGCCGGCGTAGCGGGCGTCGCGCACCTCGAGCGTGTACACGCCATCGGTTGGTGCCTTGAAGTGCAGGAACGAATCGCCGCCGTAGAAGTTGTCGTTCTGGGCCACGATCTGACCGTTGGGGCCGATCAGCGTGAGCATGCCGTCCATCAGGTAGATCCGGGGGCCCCGCACCACCATGTTGTGGATGCGGTCGGTCACGCGCTGGGCAAACAGCTCCAGCGTGATCTCCTGGCCGGCTTTCAGCGGGAAGCGGTAATAATCCACCTGTTCAAAATCGGCCACCGTGCCGCAGATGGCGACCGGCAGCGAAACTTCCAGCGCCGTTTCCGGCGTATTGTTCTTTTTCTTCTGGTCTTCGACGAACACCGGGTAGTCGGTTACCAGCAACTGTCCGCAGCTCGACACGGCTTGCTCGGTAGCCACGCGGAACTCGTACATGCCCGGCAGTTGATCCTCAGGCACCTGCACGTGGAACCGAAACGGCGTACCCACCGAGGTGCGGCTGCCCAGCGGAGACTCCTTGGGCTTGTCCTCGGCATAGGTCATCGTGATGCCGGGGCGGGCAAAGAACACCTGGTAGGTGTGATCGAGCGTGAGGTTGGACCGCACCTGCACCTCGGAGCCGGTGCCGCGCTGCACGGCTACCGGAAACGTGCTGGTCAACTGGCGAAAGCCGACTTTGACCTCCGCCATGGCGACCGAAGCCAAAGACCAAAGCGACATTCCCAAAGCGAGAGTCAGGCGGGCATTCATGGCTGGACTCGACAGGGTAGGCCTTGAGGGAGGGAGCGAGCCAGGACCGACCTCCGCTACGCCCACGTTCTAACGCAGGCACGTGCCGCACGGTTTGGAAAAGCAGCAATCGCGGGAAGCGGTACCACTGCGCGGGGCGAATGAATCGGGGAGCAGGGGAGCCGCCGGGTGGGCAAGGAATCTGGCAGCCAGCCACTCACCTGGCCGCCGCCAACCCATGCACACCGATTCATCCAACCAACCAATCTAACCGCCGATCGCCGCTGAGGGAATCTCTGCGGCAAAAACGCGGGGGGCCGCGTGTTAAGGTGTGCTGAGGCGTGGAGCGTGCGGGGACGCTGGGCTTATGTGGCGTGTGAGAGCGTGCGGGCTGCACGTTGCAGCCCCATGTAGGGGGGCGCTCGCAACCAGAGTGGGCTACCGGGAAACCCTAGCGGGCCAGGGAAGGGAAGTACCTGTCGCCGCGCCGCGCGAATGGCGGCGGGCGTCCCAATGGGTGGGAAGGCTGCGAGCCTAGAAAAGAATGTGACCGTGCCCCGGATGAGCCAGGCAATGCAGAAGCATCCGGGGCGGGTAAAGAAAAGGGATTATCCGCAGCCGCTGCGGTTTCGTTGCAGCGGCACATTCAAGGCAACAGCAGTTGTCGTAAAGGTGGTGTCTTACTCGGGCGAGTTCTGGAGCTTCTGCCGGAACAGTAGGGGCTGAATCTTGCGCCGTTCCACCTCGGGGTCGAAATAGGTCTCGCTATACAGCACGCGGTTATGGGTCAGGTGCACCGCTCGCGGTTTGCCCTTGTCCTCAAATAGGCACACGCCGCCGATCGGCAGCATTTGCGGGCAGTAGAACCGCCAATCCACGATCTCGTTGGGGCCGCCAACGTTCACCCACAAGATCTGGGTGAAACGCCGCTGGCCGTCGTGGTCCATGACGGTGTTCACTTCCACGCAATCGACATAGTCAACGGGCCAAGGGTCGGCGGGCAGAATCGCCAACAGCAAATGGGCAATCGTGCTAACCATACGGCACCATCCTTAGTGTCTCGACGCGGTCCTCATGACCACGCAAGAGCCTGGCCCTGCCGCTTAGGGCGGGCCGGCGCGAGACAAACCAGTGAAAAGGAACGGAACATCACAGTCCTTTAATGCAACTGCTACGCCAATTGATGCGATGGGCGCGCAAGTCATGCTCAAGTAGGTCCAATGCGAGGAGTTGGATGATTCAGAACCACAACGACCAGCCCGGTCGGTTAGCCGCCATAACGGGCAATCGTTGCGCAGGAAATCAGCAGAATGAAAAAGAACAAGCTCCCAGGATGATTCACATCAGGGAATCATCCTGCGGGGGTACGCTGCGCGGTAACAAGGAAGCAGCTACATAGAAGAAAGCGCAGCAGCGAACCCAGATGCGACAGGGCGCACGCGCGTATCATCGGCATAAAACGCCGCATGGCTCAAGGCCGGTTTGATGCGTCGCGATTGCCTGCGCTAGCACCGCAGCATTGCTAGCCCGCAAGGTTTACCCCGGCTGCGTGCTCTAGCCGGAGAGAAGCCAACGCTACAAGAAGTGTTTGCGGCGCCGCAAATTACGTAGCCGCGGGCACCGTCACCGGCCAACCGCAATCGCGCAGCGTGCGAAGGCTTTCGCGGAGATTGCGGGTAATCTGTTGAAGCGAGCCTGCTTTCTGATCCGCCGGATGAAAGTAGATCTCGCAGGGGATATTGAGATTCATGCCGCGGAGGAGTTGCCATACCCGGGCAAAATCGACTGAAGCGCCCCAGCCCAGCGGCGGATAGTCGGCCTCGCTGTTGCCATCGACCATGTCCGAGAGTCGCAAGCTGCCGGTCCAGCCAATAAGCCGTTGAATGGCGATCTCAAATTGTGAGCCGGGGTTCTGAAGCACATAGCCGCCACAATCCAGTTGCAGCTTGATGGCCGGATGGTTCAACGCTTTGATCGTGCGGGCCATACCCTGGCGCGTGCCGCCCAGGCCACATGTGCTATCCAGACACAGATCCAGCCCGCACGCCTGGGCTTGATCGCCCAAGGTACAAAGGGCCTCGGTGAGAAACGAGGGAAGCGGATCGAACTCGCCTAAGATGTGAATGACATGCAGGTTAACGGCCCGGGCACCTCGTTCCGAAGCCGCCACGACAAGCTGTCGCAGTCGAGCAACCTCGTCCGGGTGCCGCAGCGTGCAGGTGGCGTTCACGGCTGCCAGTTGCACGTCGTCGATTTGTGGTAGATGCGGCCACGGTTCGGCCCCGCCGCCATTTTGAATGCCGGGGTCCACCAAGCCGACATCGTGGACAAAGTATCGCAGCTCAGCCTGCCGCAGCAGCGAGGCGAACGCTTCCAGCGACAACTCGGGGCAGCCGCGGCGAGACCAGGCAACCATCATGGCGGTACGCAATTCCAATCGGGGTAGGGGAGGGCAGTAGTAAAGCAGTAACGTATCAGACAGCTTGCCGCGCGACGAACGATACCGCACGACTAATAACGATTGGAAGCGTCGTCTTCGTCGTCCACCCGGGGCATGAGCCGGTACGTGGCCACGGCCAACTTCTGAACTTCGTCGGCAGCCAACGGAATGAAGTGTTCGTGGCCGGCGTTCCAGTCGTCAATCTGGTCGCAGTAGTTGAGGCTGCCGGGATTGCCGGAGTTGCCCGATGCCGAAGCGGCCCACATGCCAACCTCGGTCAAATCGACCAGCATCCGGTAATTGGCTCCGTGGACCACGCGATAGTTTTCGTCGTAGCCCATGTTGTTAAGCGTGACGAGATTGCCGCCGATCGGCAGGTCGCCGCGGTCGAGCAGTTGGCCGAGCTCGCCACGATGGCTCAGCGGATGACGCATGGTCAGGCGGTGCAGTTGGCCCCATTGCCAGGCGGCCATGTCTGGCCCCATGCGCTGCCGCAGTTCATCCAGGGCACGTTCGAACGTGGAGTGCACTTCGCCGCGCAGGTCTCGATTCTCAAACCAGCCGAGAGTATCGCCTTCGGTCAGCAGACGCAGGGCCAGCCCCCAGTTGGCTCCGGCAATGAACTTGGCTTGGTCAGGTTCAAACCGGGCGGCGGCTACCGTCAGGCACCAGTGCTGGAAGAACACTTCGAAGATGGAAGCCGCCACGCTATCCGGCTGCATCTGGTAATCCCACGCCCGCAGGTGTTCGCACGCCTGGCCGGTGGGGCTATCCGCCGGAGCATCATCCAGCAGGGTCAACAGACCGGGCACGCCTTCGGCCGCGCGGAGCGAAACCACATCGTGCTGCAACCGGCGGCAATCATCCAATGTGAAGCGCCTATCCTCATCGAGCACTTGCCGCAAGCGGCGGCCGCGGTGACCGGGGCCCCAGCAACCGGAGAGCGGGTAAGGATAGTCGGGCGGAGCGTTGCGGTTATTCGCGGTACCGACCCAGCCGCGCGCCGGATTCTCGACGTGCGGCATGCCATCATAGGTAACCAGTTCGCGCCATTGATCCTCCGGTGTCCAGCCGCGGCGGTAGCCGTGCCGCCAGTTATCGCGAACGGGGATGCGGCCGATCGCCTGGTAGCCCACGTGCCCGGTGGTGTCGGCATATACCACGTTGAACGTAGGCACGACCCAGGTTTCAAAACTGCGGCGTAGCTCCGCGGCGCTCTTGGCCCGATTGGCTGCCAGCAGGGCTGCGAGTTCACCACTGTGACGGACGCCCGGCCCTTCGCCCAAGGCCAATGGCAGGCAAGCGCCCAGCCATTTGAGACTGACGGGGCGGCCATCGCGCATGACCTCGGGCAGCACGTCGCTGACGATGGGGCCATTGCGCGACGACGTCACCGTGAATCGCACCGGCGCGGCACCACGAACCTCGATCACTTCCTCGCGCGTGGCAGCTTTCTCCCAGTGGTCGCCAAAGCGGAAGCAGCCCGGATGTTCGGGCGAGGTTTCTTCCAGGTACAGGTCACGCTGCGAACAGATGTTGTTGGTGATTCCCCAGGCCACGTGTTCGTTGCGGCCGAACATGATGCCTGGCAGACCCAGGTAGTTCATGCCGGCCACGTTGTATCCGCCACCGCAAAGGTGGGCTTCGTGCCAGCAACTGAGGGCACCGTAGGCGATATGCGGATCGCTGGCCAAGAGCGGCCTGCCGTGATGGGTTCGCCCGGGCGCTAGCACCCAGTTGTTGCTGCCGGTGCCGACGCTGGGATCGCCGCCGCCGGTGGGATGAAACGCCTCGCCGTGACGGCGGACGTTAGCGTAGCTGCCGGGCGGAAGGATGCTTTCGTCGTCGGCTTCCGGCGTGATGGTGGCTTGCCACAGCAGCCCATCGCCCAGCACACGCCGGGCAAGCTCCGGAATGCAAAGCACCGGGAAGCGGCCGGTGAGATACCAGCGAAACTCGGCCAGCACCGCCAACGAGTCGACCGGTTGCCAGGGACGCGGCTCATCGCCCAACAGCGCGAACTCGATCGGCCAGCGTTCGGGCGGCAGCGATTGCGCATAGGCGTTGATGCCGGCGGCGAAGGCTTCCAGCGCCCGCACCGTGTCGACGTCGAGCTGCTCCCATTCGCGTTCGGCCAGGTGCGGCAGCCCAACCGTCTTGACGATGCGGTCGGACTCCACGGCCTCGGGCCCCAGGACTTCGGCCAAGGTGCCCGTGGCACGGCGGCGGTAGTAGTCCAGTTGCCACAAGCGATCCTGAGCCTGGGCAAAACCTTGCCCAAAGAACAGGTCGTGGTCGTTGTCGGCGAAGACGTGCGGCCCCCCCAGCGGTCGCGCACGATTTGAACGCCCGATCGTACCGTTGTGACGGTTTCGCCCAACGTATCGGGCGCGCGGCGGGCGAGTTCAGCCTGCCACCAGGGGTCAAAAGCCGCGCGGTCGATGCCGGCAGCCTGGCACGCCTGTTCGATGGTGGCTCCGCTGCCCAGGCTGAGGAGCAACGTGCGTGCGACGTCGGGCGAAAGCTCGGAAGGCGACATGCGGCGTCTCGCTTGCTAAGCAGCAGAAGAACCGTGTGGTTGGCGGCCCGGGAAACCTGACGCGGCGCACCTGGCCTCTAGCATCACGGCGGCGTACATATCCTCCGTGCGCTCACGCACCCGGCGCGCCAAAGCTTGTATGCCGCACGGCTGTGTTTTACTGTAGCCATCGGGCAAAGTTAAGCTGCGCCCAGATGGTTCGGGGCCGCTGAAGGTTCCACGCTCGCGGCACAAGAGACAGATCAGCCGACCTAGAATCTCTGGCAGAATGCCGCACTACTGGACGAGGTGACACCATGCGATTGAACGCCGCTTTCTGGCTAAGGTTGGGCTGGTCGGTGCAACTGCTGCTGGCGGTAGCGCTGGGGGTAGCGACGCTCGCGTCGCTCACGCCCGGCAAGGCGGCCGAACCGTCGCAGGCGGCCCAGGCCAACAAGCCGGCGCCAAGCGAGCCGTTGGTGCTGCACGCCCGCACCCGCGTGGAAACGGCACCTGGTACGGGCCGATATCACACCGTCACCAAGGAGCTGGCGTTCAAGCCTGCGGAAACGGCGGTGGTCATCTGCGATATGTGGGACCGCCACTGGTGCCCTGCCGCTACGCAGCGTGTGGCCGAGATGGCCCCGCGCATGAACGAGGTGGTGAAGGCCGCCCGCGAGATGGGCATGCTGATCATTCACTGTCCCAGCGACACCATGGACTATTACCGCGACCATCCTGGCCGCAAGCTGGCCCAGCAGGCGCCGCCGGTCGAAACCAAGATTCCGCTGCAGCAGTGGTGCTCCCTGGATAAGGAACGCGAAGGCACGCTGCCGATCGACGACAGCGACAACGGCTGCGATTGCGATCCCAGCCCCGAGTCTCATCGAGCGTGGACGCGGCAGATCGACACCATCGAGATCAAGGAGGGCGACGCCATCACGGATAATGCCGAAGCCTTCTACCTGATGAAGCAGCGCGGCATCACCAACGTCATCGTGATGGGCGTGCATACCAACATGTGCGTGCTGGGCCGGCCGTTCGGCATCCGCCAACTGGTGCGGCAAGGGCAGAACGTGGTCCTGGTCCGCGACCTGACCGACACCATGTACAACCCCAAACGCCGGCCGTTCGTGAGCCACTTCACGGGCAACGACCTGGTGATCGAGCACGTGGAGCGGCATTGGTGCCCCACGATCACCAGTGCGGATATCGCGGGCGGAAAGCCGTTCCGGTTTGCCGCGGACCGCCGGCCGCACGTGGCGATCGTGATGGCCGAGGACGAATATCGCACCGAGGAAACCCTGCCCAAGTTCGCCCTGCAAGAGCTGGGCAAGGAGTTCCAGGTTTCGCTGGTATTTGGCGATGAGAAGGACCGTACCAACATTCCTGGTTTGGAAGTGCTCAACGAGGCCGATGTGCTGCTGGTGAGCGTCCGTCGCCGTTCGCTCAAGAAAGAGCAGCTCGACATCATCCGCAAGTTCGTGGCCGACGGCAAAGCCGTGGTCGGCATTCGCACGGCCAGCCACGCCTTCGCGCTGCGAGACAATTCGAACCTTCCGGCCGGCACCGACGTGTGGCCCGAGTTCGATGCCGAAGTGCTGGGCGGCAATTACCAGTTTCACCACAAGGTTGGCCCCGACGTGGTGTTGTCGTTGGCCGAAAAGGCCGCGGGGCATCCCATCCTTCGCGGCGTGGCCCCGGCCGAGTTTGTCAGCTTCAGCAGCTTGTATCTCAACAGCCCTTTGCGGCCGGGCGCCCAGCCGCTGTTGATCGGCACAATTCCCGACAAGACGCCCGAGCCGGTGGCCTGGACGCACACGTCGCCGGGTGGCGGCCGGGTGTTCTACACGTCGCTGGGCGGTGTGAAGGACTTCGAGCAGCCGCAGTTCCGCCGCTTCCTGGCGAATGGCATCCGTTGGGTGGCCGGGTTGGACGTGAACCCCGAGCCTGAGGCCGCCGTGCAGAACTGCCAGAGCGAAGCGGCTGTCGGCAAGTAGCGGGCAGGGTAGGCCTGGCCGCGCGGCAAACCACGCGCGGCCCGTCAGCTTCGCCAATAGTCGGGCAAGTTCGGTTTGGTATCGCGGATGATCTCAAGGATCGCCCGGCGGTCTTCGGCCGACAGGTGGCGATATTCCTTGGGCGGCTCGTCGGCGGTGAGGATCTCCCAAAGCCGCCGCCAGACGTACTGAAGCATCTCGTCGGGCAACCGGTCGAACGACTCCGAGTAGATCAGGTAACTGCACGGGTACTTGAAGAGCCGCCGCTTGAGATCCAGTTGCCGCAGCGAGCGGCCATGGCTGTCGTGCGGCCCCAGTTTTGAGAACCGTTCGGCATAGCCCGAAGTGCCCTCGATCGGCTCCGTCAGCGGCACTTCGTTGACCAGCAACAGGGCTTCGATCAGATCGTCGCCGGCGCTCCGGATACGGCGTGTGGTGCTTTCAAAGCGGTTGGTCGGCGGTTCACCCAGGGCTTCGTTGAGCTTGGCCTCGTAGTCCAGGGCTTGCCGCGTGGCGAAGTTGGCCTTGGTCAGGCGGTTGTGTACCAGGGTTTGATGCTCGAGCACCATCAAGGCCACGATATCGCTGTGCGGCGTGGGATAGCGGCGCACGTTGAAGTGGTCGTCGAGCTTGACGACGTTCAGGCCCGTGTCGTTGTTAACTTCGTAGGGCGCCGCACCCTTGGGCACGATCAGGTTGCCCAGGTGTTTTTGCGAGCCGTGCTTGCCGGTGACGTACCAGCCGCCCCAGCGTTTCTCCAGCGGAGTGGTATGGTCCACCGATTGGCTGCCGGCGGAGAAAATGGGCTGACCGGCTTCGTCGACAAACAGCGAACGCACCAGGTGGCCCGGCACGTTCTCGGTGCGTGACGAACTGTGGCAGATCAGGCAACGGTCGGTGTGCCGTTCGAACCGCGGCTTGTCGCTGGGATGCTGGTCGATGGTGTAGAACACCGTACCCAACGTGGGATCGGCCACCGATAACTCGATCACGTCGCCTGCCTGGCAGTAGCCCAGGTAAACGTCGTCGTTGAAGTAGATGGCCCGCGGCGTGCGGGGCGAAATGCGGCGCAATTGCAGACTGGTCTTGGAGAAGACCAACATTTGCGAATCGACAGGAATCTGGAGCGCCTCCAGCACGGCGGGCAGGTAGCCGAACTCCTGGTCGTATTCGAGCTTGAGCTGGCCGTCTTCAAGCCTGGTCTGTAACCGCGAGATGGCGTTATCGGGCTGGCTGTTGCCGTAGCTGATCGGCGGCTCGTCGTAGTCCTCGGCATGCGCGGTTGGACTGGCGACTGCGGCCAAGAGCAGGACCAGGCCCCAGGTGAAGAGCGACGGCACGAACCGCAAGCCGAGGGGGCGACGCATGGCGGGTTCCTCGCGTCTGTAGGTGGGATACTAAGGCGGGGGCATGCTTCTCAAGGATAATGATTGAAATCTACACGTCAAGGTATACAATCGGTCCATCGTCTCATTCCGGGATTCTTCCATGCTTTCCAAGACCGCTGAATATGCGCTGCGTGCCGTTGCCTGCCTGGCACAGCGGCCCGAGCAACCGGCCTCGGCCGAACGGCTGGCCCAGCAGACCAAGGTGCCGCGGCGATATTTGCACGCGGTGCTGCAAGATCTGGTGCGGGCGGAGTTGATCCTGTCGCGCCCGGGGCCCGGCGGCGGTTACAGCCTGGCCCGCTCGCCCGGCGAGATCACCATCCTGGACGTGGTGAACGCGGTTTCGCCGGTGCAGCGCATCCGTCATTGCCCTCTGGGGCTGCCTTCGCATACGAGTCTTTGCCCGCTGCATCAGGAACTGGACCGCGCCTACGCCGCGGTCGAAGAATCGTTCGCCCGGGTGACGATCGAGCAGATTCTGAAATCCACCAGCACGATCATCCCGCTGTGCGACGTCGCCTGCGGACACTAGGCCGCGTGTCCGCCGCGTAGGCCCTGCCGCCTTCACTCCTTTGCAACCGGATCACGTGATGATGAGCACAGCCCGCTGGATCGCGCTTGGTGTTGTCTGCTTGGCGGCATGCTGGACGACGCATGCGGTAATGAACCATCCGGCGGCGGCCGAGGAAAAGCCGGCTGAGAAGCAACTCGCCGATGCTCCGGTGAAGGCCGCTGGCGTCGACCACGCACGACGTCAGGCGGAGATCCTGCACGCGGCGATCCATGCCACACTCCAGGTCGTGCATCATCGCTACTACGTGGAGGATGAAGGGCTGCCGCTGCCGGCATTCGCGCTGAAGGAAGTGTTCGCCGACATCGAGCGGCACGAGCACGTGAAGCTGCGGTGGCTGGTGGTTGAAGGCCAGGCGATGAACACCGATCACCTGGCCGCAACGCCCTTTGAGCACGAGGCCGTCCGTGCTCTTAAGGACGGCAAGCCGTTTCACGAACAGGCGGCCGACGGTTTGTACCGCCGGGCGGCTCCGGTTCTGTTGACAGCCCACTGCCTCAAGTGCCACTCGCCGAACCGCACGTCGACCGCCACGCTGAAGGCGGGCCTGGTGATCACCATCCCGGTGCGGCAAAAGTAGGGTGCGGAGCTTCACCCTGCCGCAGCGGTAAACCGCTCCACGATAAATGCTGCGACAAGGATGCAGGCCGCGTCAGAACCACGCCGTTTACGGCGTTTCTTCCAGGTAGGTGTAGCCGCGCATGCCTTCTTCGTAGAACCGCATCAGGCGGCCGGCCAGTTCGTCGTCGAGCTTCGATTCGCGGACGGCGCGTTCCACGTCGGAGCGAAGCTTGCGGACCAGCACGTCGCTGTCGAAGTTCACGTACTGGAGCACTTCGCGGACGGTGTCGCCCTTGACCACCGAGTCGAGCACCACGTTGCCCTCGTCGTCGAGGTGGACGTGGACCGCGTTGGTGTCGCCGAACAGGTTGTGCAGGTCGCCCAGGATTTCCTGGTAGGCGCCCGTGAGGAACACGCCGATGAAGTATGGTCGGCCGTCGTAGGTATGCAGCGGCAACGTGCGCTTGACGTCGCGGCGGTCGATGAAGCGGTCGATCTTGCCGTCGGAGTCGCAGGTGATATCGCCCAGCACGGCCGGGTGACGCGGCGGGGTATCCAGCCGGTGAATCGGCATCACCGGGAACAGTTGATGGATCGCCCAGCTATCCGGGATCGACTGGAACAGCGAGAAATTGCAGAAGTACGTTTCGCTCAGCAGCGAGTCGAGGCTCTGCAATTCCTCGGGCACGAACTCCATGTCTTTGAGTTGCCGCTGGATCTTGCGAAGGATGGCCCAGTACAGGCTTTCGGCGATGCAGCGTTGCTCCAGCGGCAGGTAGCCGTTGCAGAACAGGCTGATGGTGTTTTCCAGGGCCTGCTGCGCGTCGTGGTAGCGTTCCAGCACGTTGCGGCTGGTCAGGTCCTCAAAGGCGTCGCGCAAATCGTGCAGCGGCTGCTCGAAGTGCTCGGGCACGGTGGGGATTTCGCCGTTGCCTTGGGCTGACACGCCCAGCACATTGAACACCAGCACGCTGTGGTGGGCCACCAGCGCCCGGCCGCTTTCGGAGACGATGTTGGGGTGCGGGATGCCGGCGTCGTCGCATACGCTCTGGACGTAGTGGACCACGTCGTTGGCGTACTCTTGCAGCGTGTAGTTCATGCTGCTTTCGAAGTCGGTCTGCGAGCCGTCGTAGTCGACGCCCAGACCGCCGCCCACGTCCAGGTATTGCAGTCCGGCCCCCATCCTCGACAGCTCCACGTAGATCCGCGCGGCCTCGGTGAGGGCACCCTTGATGCGGCGGATATTGGTGATCTGGCTGCCCAGGTGGAAGTGCAGCAGCTTCAGGCAGTCTTCCATGCCGTGGGACTTGAGTTCCTCGAGCCCCTGCATGATCTCGCTGACGGTCAGGCCGAACTTGCTGCGGTATCCGCCGGAAAGCTGCCAGCGGCCCGAGCCGCGCGCGGCCAGCTTGACACGCATGCCGATGGTGGGCCGGATGCCCAGCTTTTCGGCGTAGTGGAGGATCAGCTTCAGGTCGGTGTACTTCTCGATCACCGGCAGGATCTGCCGGCCCATCTTGTGGGCCAGCATGCTCATCTCGATGAACTCGGCGTCCTTGAAGCCATTGCACACGATCGGCGTATCGTTGCTGGCCAGGGCGACTACGGCCATCAGTTCAGGCTTGGAGCCGGCTTCCAGACCGAACTTGTACTGCCGCGCATGCTTGACCACCTCTTCCACGACCTGCCGCTGCTGGTTGACCTTGATGGGGTACACGCAGCAGTAGCGGCCCTGGTAGTTGTGGTCCTTCATAGCCTTGCTGAATGCACCATGCAGTTCGGCCATGCGGGTGCCGATGATGTCGGTGAATCGGAACAGGATCGGCAAATCGATTCCGCGCAGCGACATCCGGTCGACCAGTTCCTTCAGGTCGATCGAGCGCGAGGGGTCGCGCGTGGGATACACGCAGACGTGCCCGCGATTGTTGATGCCGAAGTAGCCGTTGCCCCAGCGGGCGACGTCGTAGAGTTCGACCGCGTCGGCGATTTTCCATTCATGCTGCATTGATGCACTCCAGCCCGGACAGGCGGCCCTGGCTAAGGGGGCAGACGCCGGCGAGGTTGCAAGAAAGCGAAGAGACGCTGCGACGCCCGGCAGCACATCTCGAAATTGCGTCACCGTGTAGCGGCCAGCAGGCCGCGAGCGAAGGGCGGCGCGCGCAAGGCTGCTTGCCTGATTGGCCCCGTGCAAGCTGCGCACCGTACCCAATGCGATTCCACCCGACGCGGATATTTTGAAGTCATCTGCCCGCAGGGCAAGTGGTAATTTCCCCCGTTTAGAGCCGTGGCTGGCGGTGGCTGAAGTAGCCGGCCCCAAACCGTGCACGAGGCAGTAGCTCGAAGTGAGGGAATGCCGTCTGTAGCCTGGCGCGCAAGCGGAGGGCAGGGCGGGCTCGCCGCGGCGCCGCCGTTCTGGCAGCACCCGCGGCGGGAGCTTGCCGACGGCGGCTCCGCAGTGACGGTGGGCGTTGGTGGCAAGCGCGTGAAACCTGGCGGGCGATCTCCGCCGCCGGCGGGGGGGAGTCACGCTGTCTTGCCCTGCTTGACAGCGTTTGCCAGCAGCACTAGGATTCACGCAAATTCGCCGGCCTTCGCTCCATAATCGGTAAGCTCAATTGAGTTTCCGTCCTCATCGGCCGAAGAAAGGGAAAAATCGCGCACCCTTTGGGCGGCACTGCTGTCTCCCAAAGGGGAGGCATGCGTAAAGGCCTTGTGGCTCCAAACCAGGGGCCGCCACGATCCGGTTTATCTGCGTCCGGGAACGCCTCCGTATCCGGTCGCGCCAAGCAGAACGACGAGCACACAGCGACCGTTGCCTGTCCACTGGATTTTTGGCCGCTGAGCGATCGACTCTGAGCCGCCCCCCGGGGCAGCCTCGCTACCCACAGAGAACCACCCGATCGCCCAAGAGCCACTGAAACGCGGCTGCCGTTGGGGGAACGCCGGCCGACTCGCCCGACACGCATCGAGGCACAACGCCGCCTTGCCAATCAGCCCGAGCAACTTGTGAAGGAGTAGCCAGACCTATGCCCCATGTCGTCGCCGAACCTTGCTTTGGTTGCAAGTACACCGATTGCGTGGTCGTTTGCCCGGTAGAGTGCTTCTACGAAGGCGAGAAGATGCTCTACATCCACCCGGAAGAATGCATTGACTGCGAAGCGTGCGTTCCCGAGTGCCCCGTAGAAGCCATCTTCCACGAAGACAACCTGCCCGAGGAGTGGAAGCCGTTCGCTCAGCTGAACGCCGAGATGGCCCCGCAGTGCCCGGTCATCACCGAGAAGAAAGAGCCACTCAAGGGCGAGTAAGCCGATAACGGTGATCGGCTACCCCCGGCGGTAGCTGCCGCAGCGTCCGTGTCTTGTGGCGCGGACGTCCGATGGTGGCGTATGGCGCCTGCCCGGCCGCCGCTGCGGTGATAAGCTTGGGGCGCTGGCCGTCCTGGCTGGCGATGGCGAGGTTCCTTGAGATTGAGAAGCAATATCAGCCTGCGGTGCTCATGGCGACCGCAGGCTGTTTTTGATTTGAGGAAGCCGGCGGCGAAGCCTCCGCGCCATGAACCGTCGCCGCCTGGAGCGCTTTGCGGTACACTGCCCGCTACGATGTTAGACCTGCGTCCACATTCCGAGGGCGTCTTGCTGCCGGTCAAAGCCTCGCCCGCCGCTCGGCAAAACGGCATCCAGGGCGTCCACGCCGGGCACCTGAAGGTGGCCGTGACCGTTGCGCCCGAGAAGGGCAAAGCCAACAAGGCCCTGGCCGAGGTGATTGCCAAACAGCTAGGACTGCGCAAGTCCGATGTGCAACTCGTGCAGGGCGAAACCGCGTCGCAAAAGCAGTTCCTGATTCGTGGGCTCAGTGTCGAGGAACTGCGGACCCGGCTCCAACCGCTGCTGGGCGACGGCGAACCCGGCTAGCGTCGCCCGGCCCGCGAGGTTTGCCCACCGCGCAGCGGCGCCAAGCGAGCGCCGGGACCTGGCCGTTCAGGGATCGCCTGCGCCACGTATTCACCGTCCTTGTTTATTGCCGGAGTCGTCATGCCGCACGATGAAGCCAAGCCGATGCGCTGGGACCTGTCCAACATCTATTCCGGCCTGGAGGCCGACGATTACCGCGCGGCCATGGCCGACCTGGAGCGGCAACTGGGCGAGCTGGCCGAGTTCTTCGACCGCAGCGGCATTCGCCGGCTGCCCCAGCCGCCCCAGCAGGATACGCCGGCCCTGGCGGCCACGGCGGCGGAAGCCCTGGAACGCATGAACCGGCTGCTGACCCTGGCCGGCACGCTGGAGTCGTTCGTCTACGGGTGTGTCACCACCGACAGCTACGACGCCGTTGCCAGCCGCGAGCTGTCGAAGCTGGAACTGCTCGATACCCGGCGGCGGCAACTGCGGGTGCGGCTGGATGGCTGGATCGGCTCGCTGGGCCCGCGGCTGGCCGAGGTGATTGACGCTCATCCGTCGCTGGTTGCGCACCGCTTCTTCCTGGAGCACACGGCCGAGCAGAGCCGGTTCCTGATGGATGAGCCGCTGGAAGCCCTGGCGGCCGAACTGTGCGTCGACGGTGGCAGCGCCTTCGGCAAGCTGCAAGGCAACATCACCAGCCAATTGAAGGCGCCGATGGAACGCGGCGGCACGACCGAGGTGTTGCCGATCACCGTCATTCGCAACCTCTGCTACGATCCCGATCCGGAGGTCCGCCGCAGGGCGTACGAGGTGGAGATCGCCGCTTGGGCCAGCATCCGCACGCCGGTGGCTGCGGCGCTCAATGCCGTCAAGGGTACGGCCATCACGCTGGCCAGGCATCGCGGCCGCGGCAGCGTGCTGGAAACGGCCCTGGTGCAGAACCGGATCGATCAGGAAACGCTCGACGCACTCATGGGGGCTATCCGCGAGGCCTTCCCGGTTTTCCGCCGGTACCTCAAGAGCAAGGCGGCCAAGCTGGGCCACGGCAACCAGCCGCTGCCCTGGTGGGACCTGTTCGCACCGCTGGGGGCGACCGATCGCCGGTTCACCTGGACCGAAGCTCGCGACTTCATCGCTGAGAAGTTCGGCCAGTTCACGCCGGAGCTGGGCGAATTCGCCGCCACGGCGTTCGATCGCCGCTGGATCGATGCCGAGCCTCGCGACGGCAAACGCGGCGGCGCTTACTGCATGGAGGTGCTGGGCACCGAGGAAAGCCGCATCCTGGCCAACTTCGATGGCAGCTTCGACCAGGTTTCGACGCTTGCCCACGAGCTGGGCCACGCCTACCACAACCATTGCCAGCGAGGGCTGGAACCGCTCCGCCGCGGCGCTCCCAGCACGCTGGCGGAAACGGCCAGCATCTTCTGCGAGACGCTGGTAGCCGAGGCCTCGCTGCAGGACGCGTCGCCCAGCGAGCAGCTGATGATCCTGGAAGCCCAGCTCAGCGGCGCCACGCAGGTTTGTCTGGATATCAGCAGCCGCTTCCTGTTCGAGTCGCGGTTCATCGAACGGCGGCAGCAAAGCGAACTGGCACCCGACGAGATCTGCGAGCTGATGTTGGCGGCCCAGGCGGAAACCTACGGCGACGGCGTGGCGGCCGACACCTACCATCCCTACATGTGGCTCTGGAAGCCGCACTATTACTCGCACGATCACAATTTCTATAACTTCCCCTACGCCTTCGGACACCTGTTCGGGCTGGGGCTGTACGCCATCTATCAGCAGGAAGGCGAGAGCTTTGTCGAACGCTACCGCAACCTGCTCCGCGATACGGCCAACGATTACGCACGGCCGCTGGCCCAGCGGTTCGGCATCGACATCGCCCAGAGGGACTTCTGGCGGAGCAGCCTGGCCGTGATCGCCCAGCAGGTGGAGCGGTTTGAGGCCCTGTAAGGGGCATACCACGCCACGCCGCGCCGCGATCGGCCGGCGATGGATCCAACGTCGACCCACAAAAAAGCCCTGGCACGACGGCTTGGCCCGTCCTGCCAGGGCTTGTGGGTTAGGCGGGGCAGTTACGGCAACTTAGAAGCCGCGGAACGGGTGGGCGGCAGTCTCCTTGCCGGCGATCATTTCGTCGGCGGTGGGCTTGCCCTGCATGGCGTTGGCGATGGCCTGCTTGGTGGCCTCGTAGTTGTACTGGTAGATCTTTTTGTCGTCCTCGGCCTGCCAGTGGATGAACACGCCGGCGACGATCACCAGGTCTTCGGCCTGATCCTTGGGGATGATGCCGTCGGCCACGCAATCGGCCACGGCCTTGGCCACGGCCGCCTGGGCCGGACCAAACATCTGCGTCGCCTGCTTGGCGCCCTTGATCGTCACCTTGGTGATCATCACGGTTGAGGGTTTCACGGCCAGGTTCGGCGTGAGTACCGCCAGCAGGTTGCTGTGCCCTTCGCTCTGCCGCGCCAAGGCGTTGGCGAAGGCGTAGCCCACCGGACCATCCTTGCTGCCGATCAAGAGATCGATATGAGCGATCTCATTGCCTTCGCCGACCAGTGCTTCACCAACGAACATGGACATGATGCCACTCCCATTACACAAGGTTTACGTGCCAGTTGCCGACTTGCGGCGCCCCGTGTCACACCGCGCCAGCGGCGGGCCCGGCAGGGCGAGCGGCCGCGCGCGTGCGGAACGACCGGTCACGGTATGCAGAACGCCCGGAGAGCGATGATTCCCCAGCAGTTACCCCGCGTGGCGATAGATTGGCGATACCAGGGGGCAACAAGCCAGAACGATAACAGACCCCGTGGCGATTGCAAGCATTGGACTGCACGGGGCCGCGCGCAGCGCATGCATCGATGGCGGCGGTTATCTGCTACTGCTCGTCCAGGGTGGGCGGCGGCACCGCGCCTTGCGCGTAGAACTTGGTGATGTCGATCCCGCCCTTGGCTTCTTCCTCAAGCAACTTGACGCGGGCTTCCAGGCGATCGATCCGGGCTTGCAGCCGCGGAATGATGTACTTGCTTTCGTCCGGCTTCTTCACCCGAGGCACTTCCGGGTAGCCCAGGTGCCGCTGCAAGGCCGCAAACAACCAGGCCGGGTCCTTGCGGCGGTTGGCCAGGGCGATCTTGCCTTCCTTCTCGCCAAACAGGACCGGCATTTCCGGCTCGTAGTTGGGGTTATTGCGGCGCTGCATCACCGTGTAGTACGCGCTGCGGACGTAGATCAGGTCGGCCACGTCGACCAGGCCGATCCGCTTGCGCAGGCCTCGGATGAACTCCTTCCACTCCGGCGGATACAGCGGATCGCCCGCTATGGCGTCCAGTCCATGGTCGTAACGCAGGCGGTGCCGGCTGAGCGTTTCAAACTGGTACAAGAAGGCGCCCTGGGCGCTGGGCTGCTCGGCTCGGTACTGGGCTTCGCGCCGCAGGATCTCCAGGGCGATGTTGAAGTCGAACCGCGAGCGGTCGTCCTCGGCTTCGCGAATCAGGAACACCTGAAACGGCGAGAAGTAGTGTTGCAGCCGCGCCATGGCCGTGGAGAATACGCCGTTGAGCCGCAGTTCGGCCGCCATGAACTCCACGGCGATCGGCAACTTGCAGGTCGATAGCAACTCGTTCTTCAGCGTCAGCAGGATGTCCTGCGTGGCGACATTGTCCTGCATCCGCTCGCCCAGGACGCGGAAGAACCAGGCTTGCTCGATGTACTCTTCGCGTGGCAACAGCTCAGCGATGGCAGGCTCCTTACCGTCTGGATGACTGACAGGGCCCCGCAACACGCCCCGCGGGGTAGCGGCCGCCGCTTTCGGAAAGCAGACGCAGCGGCCCGACAATTAACATCATACCGCCGTCCCCCGGGCAGCGGCCATAGGCGGCAAGGCCCAGGTGGGAGGCGATTACGACGCACGCATGGCAACGCGCCAGGACAGGGCATACCGATGGGATGAGGTTATTGACGGTAAAGAGCGTCGCGTGTGCGAAGAGCGACGTGACAAGCTCGCGAAGGCCACTCCCCTCGGCGATGAACTCGATCGCTTGAGCTTTGAACTGCTTGCGATGCTCGCCTTTGGAGTTCGCTGGCGGTGCAACAATCGCTGAGCAGCGGCTCACGCTGCCCGTGGTTGACCCGCTCGTTGCGGCCTCGGGAATCCGGCAGGCCCAAATGCAATAACCCCCGTAAACGTCGGACGTTTACGGGGGGCATGTAGAAGCGAAGGAGTGGGCGGCACTGGAC
>CALBRZ010000118.1 GCA_937927735.1 uncultured Planctomycetales bacterium | reverse complement strand
AGTTTAACCACCCAACCGGCATTCATCCAAGACCGCTTTTTGGACAGCCTCTAAGGCGGTGCGCGGCGTGCATGAAAATCAGTCAGCCAATCCGTGCTCCGGGAGCGCGAGCTGTCTTCGAGCGAAGCAACTGGGCGTCCAAGGAAACGTTACCATGCCATCGTCGAAAACATACCCAACCGCCCAGCCTTTCCTTCCTCCACGACTTTCGCTCGCGTCGCTGAAAAACGCCGCGGCACAATGTCAGGGCTGCGATTTGTATCGAGACGCCACGCAAACCGTGTTCGGCGAGGGCAAGGCCCACGCCCGAATCATGTTGGTCGGCGAAACGCCAGGGGACGCGGAAGACAAGCATGGCAAACCGTTTGTTGGTCCCGCGGGCCGCCTGCTCCGCGAGCTTATGAAAGAAGCCGGCTTGGATACCACCGATACCTACCTGACCAACGCCGTAAAGCATTTCCGCTACGAAATGCGTGGCAAACGACGGCTGCACCAGAAACCACGGTGGCGGGAGATCGTGGCTTGCCAGCCTTAGCTTCAAGCCGAGGTAACCGTCATCGGCCCCGAGTTGATTGTCTGCTTGGGAGCCACAGCCGCGCAATCGATCCTTGGCAAGAACTTCCGCATTACCCAAGATCGAGGAAAGCTTATTGCCAGCGATTGGGCCCGCTGGGTCCTCGCCACGTGGCATCCGTCCGCCGTGCTGCGAGCACCCGATCCGGAAAGTCGCCGTCGAATGCATGCCCAACTTGTTGACGATCTGCGTCTTGGCCTATCCAAGCTGGCAGAGTAGCCAATGCTGCGATTGGCTGCTGTTCGCGATGCCATTCGCGCTACATTCGATCGTCCAGGCCGCTGTTGGTTCTCCCATGGCCGCCTTGGCCGGAACTTCACCAGCAGCAGTCCATGCGCTGCATGCGATTCTGCTGACCGTGGAATTGCTTGGGAGACCAACCACTTCCGGTATATTGAGCAACTAAAGCAGGGGGGCCACGTAAAGTTCTCGCGATCGCTCCTGACACCAGGAGGCGTAAACGCATGCAGCCAGTCCCAACGACCAGCCGGCATTGCTTACGCCACAGCCGTGGTCACGTTTCGTGCCCATATGTGGCGAGTGTCTTTGCTGTTTGGCTCTTGGCCGCTTTGGCTGCTAACGTCGCCGCGCAGCAGAACGCCGTCACCCTCCAACTGCCGACGTACAGTTCGTTCAGTGTCAGGACCACGGTGCTTGTGCCCGACCGCGGTGCAGCCGCCTTGGGCGGAATCGGCCGTTCTGCGACCGGTACCAGCCAGTTTGGACCGGCACCACTACCTGCCGGAACGCGGACGATCGGCGCGCAGCGGCAAGCCCAGAACGCACACATCATTGTCCAGATCCACGACTTCCGCGCCATGGCAGATACCCTCGTAGGCGAGGCCGTTATGCCGCAGCATGCAACCGGCGAGGGCAATCGCCATCGCAGCGTGGGCCACCTGAACGTGCTTCGACCAGATCGCATCGCCGGGGCCAGCGTGGCAGCCGACAGGCTCCACGGCGGTCTGCAAGCCGTCAGGGCAAGCGCGGTTCCAACCTCGGGCGATACCGCTGGCCAATTGAGCGTGGCCGAGTGGAAGCAGCGGCATGCGGCACAAGCCCAGGATGACCAACGCCTGGTACAAGAATGGATGCTGCGCGCAATGGCCGCGGCCGAGTCGGGCAATCGGGCGGCCGCCCGGGTGTATCTCACCATGGCCTACCGCAAGGCGGATGCGACACTTCGCACTCATATTGCCGCTGAGCTGGAACGTCTAGCCGCTCCGCCTGCGGCGCAACCGCCGCGTTAAGGTCCTTGCCTATGGAACCCATCTAGGGGGATGGCACGGTTCACGTCAGGCCGCTGAGGTCGGTTGTCAGCCGTCGGGATCCCAACGATAATGGATCTCCACCGGCTGGGTTGTCTCCATGGCGGAAGGCCGCCCAGGGGCTTGGCTCTCTGGCCCAACCTCCCTATCCCCTTAGCTTGCCACCCTTTGACCAGGCCGGAGCGACTTTGCACCGTGCGACGATTCCAACGCTTCTGGCTGATTGTCGCCGCCATTGTGCTGATTGGCGGCGGGGTTGTGCTGGCCGACTGGTGGAAGGCAGTTCCGCCCAACCAGGTCAAAACCTACACCGGCAGCAATCGCTGCGTGGAGTGCCACCAGGCTCAGGCAAAAGCCTGGAAAGGCTCGGACCACAACTTGGCCATGGATCTGGCCACGCCCGATACGGTGCTCGGCGATTTTAACGACGCCACGTTCACCTACCACGGCATGGAGAGCCGTTTCTACCGTCGGGGTGACCGCTTCTTTGTTTACACCGACGGCCCCGACGGCAAACAGGCCGAGTTCGAGATCAAGTACGTGCTTGGCGTACGCCCGCTCCAGCAATACATGGTGGCGTTCCCGGATGGGCGCGTGCAGGTCCTGCCGTTTGCCTGGGATGTAAACGACCAGCGGTGGTATCACCTTTACCAGGGCAGCCCTCACCGGCAAGGGCACGAAGAAACGCACGAAAACGAGCCTCCCGTGCTGGCCGGCGAAGCAGTGCACTGGACCGGCGCCGCCCAGAACTGGAACTACATGTGCGCCGATTGCCACACGACCCATCTCCAGAAGAAATTCGACGTCAAAGCCAACCGCTACCACACGACGTTTGCCGAGATCGACGTTTCGTGCGAAGCCTGCCATGGCCCCGGCAGCCTGCATGTGAAACTGGCCGAGGATCGCTGGCTGTTCTGGGACCGCCACCACGGGTACGGTTTGCCGAAGCTCAAGGGCGCGAATTCCCAAACGCAGATTGAAACGTGCGCTCCGTGCCATTCGCGCCGGCAGGTGGTGTACCCGGGTTTTGAGGCCGGCCACCGCTACATGGATCACTATGAGCTGACGCTGCTCGAAGACGGACTGTACTACCCCGACGGGCAAATCTACGACGAGGTTTACGTCACCGGGTCGTTCCTCCAGAGCCTGATGTACCGCAAGGGCGTCCGCTGCACCGACTGCCACGATCCACACACGACCAGGCTCCGTGCCCAGGGCAACAACCTGTGCATCCGCTGCCACACGCCGGCCAAGTACGACGTGCCCAGCCATCACCATCACCCGGTGGGTAGCGCCGGCGCGCAGTGCGTGGAATGCCACATGCCTGCCCGCAATTACATGGTGGTCGACGCCCGTCGCGATCATAGCATTCGCGTGCCGCGCCCGGATGTGAGCCTCGACCTGGGCACGCCCAATGCCTGCGCAAGCTGCCACCTCGACCGTTCCAAGAGCGACAAGTGGAAGAGCTACCCCGCCTGGCTCGATGCCGCCAACGCGGGCGATCCGGTGGCCGAGGAAGAAATCCGCCGCGTGAACCAGTGGTCGGCCGATTGGATTGAGCGTTGGTTTCCCGACAGCAAACATCGTCCGCGGCACTTCGGTTACACATTGGCCGCAGCCCGGCGTGGTACCTTCGAACTACCGGCCCGGGGGCATTTATTGGCCCCGCAATCGCCCGGCAGTTCGTCGTTGGCCGGCGGACCACCGCAAACGCCGCCTGATGTGCAGGAAAAAATTGTGGCCGACCTGGCCAGGCTTGCCCGCGACCACAATAACGTGGGGCCGATCGTCCGGGCCACGGCCATCAGCTATTTGCAGCAGTACCCCACGCCGCAGGCAATGGAGGTCAACGACGCGGCGTTCAAGGACGATGAACCGATGGTGCGGCTGGCAGCCGTGCGAAACCTGGACGCGTTCTTCCCGTTCCGGGCGACCGATCTGTGGAACCTGACCTCGATGCCACCTCAGCAGCGGGCAGCCTTGCGGCAACAGTTTGACCAATTGAAGCAACGAGCCGTACCGGCCCTAACCGATCCGCTCCGGGCGGTACGGATCGAAGCCGCGCGGGTAATGTCGGTCGTGCCGCGGATGTACCTCGATGACGACGAGGTAGCCGCCTTCGATGCCGCCCTGGCCGAGTTCTTCACCGGCCAGAACGAGCTGGCCGACCAGGCAGGCGCCCACCTGACTATGGGAGCGGTGTACGGCAACCTGGGGCAACTGTCCAAGGCGGCCGAGGAGTACCAGACCGCGATCCGGATCGACAACACGTTTGTGCCGGCCCGAATCAACCTCGCCCTGCTTTACAACTACCAGGGCAAAAACGCCGAGGCCGAAAAGCTACTTCGCGAGGCCATTGAGTACGCCCCGGAAATGCCCGAGGCCCATTACTACCTGGGGCTGTTGTTAGCCGAGGATGCGAACCGGCTGGCCGAAGCGGCCGACAGCCTGGCCGAGGCAGCCAAGTATTCGCCACGGCATCCGCGCATCCGCTACAACTATGCCCTGGCCCTGCAACACTTGGGCAAGCTCGACGAAGCCGCCACGCAATTCGCCGAAGCCCTGGAAGTTGACCCAACCAACGCGGATCTGTACCAGGCGTTAATCACACTCTACGCCCAGCAGCGACGCTGGGACCAGGCGGTCCGCTACGCGGAACAACTTGCCAGGCAGTTCCCGCACGAACCAGAGTACCAACAGCAGCTTCAACTGCTGCGTCGACAGCTCCAGAGTCTCCAAGGCGTTGGTCCGCAGCCGCGGCCGTAATCATGGTCCAGCGCCGGGCACATGGCGTTGCTACCGCTGCTCCGTGGTTTCCTGCCGCTGTCGCCGCAGCTCCCGGCGCACCGCAAACGGCAACCAGAACCACGGAAACATCACCACCAGGCCAAGAACCGTAAAACACGCCCCCGCGAACCAATCGCCGCCAAGAAAGCGCTCCGTCGCGTCGGTGCCGATGAACCAGGCCAATACCGGCGCAACCAGGAACAACAGGCACCCCATACAGCTCTGCAACCGCGTCGGGCTGGCCGGAAGGGACGCCGTGGGTTGAAACTCGCTCTCAACCTTGGGCGATTCGTAGGGATTGGCCATTCGCTGCCGTCGGGGCTGGTTGGACCGCAGACGGACACGGTATCAGCGACGAACACGGCTCATCGCCGCGACATCGTTATACCGGCGCCAAGCGGCAGCATGCCAGCCAGACGGGGCTGACCTGGAGCGATGCGCCGGATCGAAAGCTTACCCGGCGAGAAGATGCCTGCCTAAAAATTCAGAGTGGCTGGGTTACGGCGTAATCGGCTGATTGAGCTGTTCATCAATCGAGTTGTTGGTTCCCAAGATGCCGCCCGGCATGCTCTCGCGGTTCATGAAGTTCCTCAGCTCCAGCGTGGCGGGCCCCAGGAGGAGAATATAGATGGGCGGAGCCAAGCACAGCACCACGGGGAACAGCAGCTTCACCGAAGCCTTGTTCCCTTGCTCCTCGGCACGTTGCCGGCGAGTCCGGCGCACGCTGTCCGCGAACTCGCGGAACGCCGCGGCCACGTTGCCGCCCAGCCGCTCAGCGTGTCGGACCAAGGTCGCCAAGGCCGTCACCTCGGGCACGTCCACGCGCGAGGCAAAGCTATTGAGCGCCTGTTCCAGCGAACCGGCATCGGCCTGGTGGTGAATGATCGTCAACTCGCAAGCCAAGTCGCGGTGGGTGTTGTTCAATTCCTGGCCGACGCGTTTGATCGCCCGCTGCAGCGGAACACCACCGCTGACGGTCATGGTAATCATGTCCAAGGCGTCGGGCAGGGCGTGGTGGATGCGGCGAGTGCGCGCGGTCGCCTGGCTCGAGAGAATCAACCGCGGCACACTATAAATCAGCAGAGCAACGCCGCCGCCGAGCACCAGCAACTGGTTCGCTTCCTTGCTGCCCGGCTCCACCGCCGTGACCAGCGCCGTGGCCACAAACAGCAGCCACGACACCAGTGCCGCATTACGAAAGGCCAGATACTCCTCAAGTGCCTTGCGATGGTAATAGCCGGCGCGAACCAGTTCTTTCTTCAGCTTTTCCGCCTTGGAGCGGGTCACCGGCAGAATAGCAGCCATCGGCTCGGTCAGCCCACCCAAGATCAACGGACGGCGGCTGCCGATCTCGTCCGCCCGGTTGCGTCCGCCGCCAATGAGCATTCGTCCCAGCAAGAACACCACCAGCGAGGTGCCAATGAACGCGCCCGTTACGAGCAGCGAAGACGTTAAGGCGTAGTCCATCGTTTGGCTCTTGTTTCACGCGGTGCCGGATCGTGGATCCGGCTTGGCTTCTTCTGATTTCGTGCACGGCGGCTTGGTGTTCGGACAGCGATCACACCCCGCCGATTCCCGCTGATTAATAATCGCTCTTGAGCAGCCGCATCACCCAAAACAAGCCCACAAGCTGCGAGATCACGGCATATGTCAAAAGCGTGCGGCCCAACGGATCCTCGAGCAGCTTCCGGCCGTAATCCGGCTGAAAAATGAACATGTAGCCGAACAGCAGGGGGCCCAGGGTGGCGATAAACAGGGCCGTAAAGCGCCCGGCGCCGGTCACGCTCTTTAATTGCCGACGGAAGGCGCGGCGGTCGCGAATCACCTCGGCCAGACGTTCGAGCGTTTCGGCCAGATTGCCGCCGATATCGCGATGGGTGGCCAGGGTATTGGCCAGGATACGAACGTCGATCAGGTCGAACCGGTCGGTCAGACCTTCCATCGTGGCCGCGAGCGAAAGGCCCATTTGCAGCTGTCCCGAGCAGCGCCGGAACTCCGTCGCCAGCGGTTCATGCGAGCTGCGTCCCACCAAATCGATCGCCTGGTCCAGACTTTCACCAGCGCGCACGGCACGGGCCAACAGGTCCAAGGCGCCCGGCAATTGTTCGGAGAACTTGGCCACGCGCCGCCGCTGACTGACGATCATCCACAACAGCACCGCCATAAAGCCGGCGATGGCGGCAATCCCGGTCAAGAGCGGATTCTCGGTCAGCACGAACACGCTGCCGCCCAGCAGCACGGCCACCAACACGTGCAGCAGCATCGCCGCCTGGGGATTCAGGGGCCAGCCCGACAGATACAAAGTGCGTTCAAACCAGTGGTCGAACCGGCCCGTCAGCGAAGACTGATCCGTTTCGCGGCTGCGCCGCGGCAACCGCCGCACGACTTCAGGCTGGACGGTTTCCCGCCGTCGCAGCACATCGCGGGCTCCGAGCAGCACCGCTCCGCAAGCCGATGCGATCCCGGCAAACGACACCAGAGAAATCAAGTGCGCTTCCACAGACGTGCCTCGCGATGTTAACTCGCAACCCTGTTCCTTGCGTCAGCCCGTGAGTCCACAACTCACGCGACGAACATCTCCCGGGGCAGCTCAACGCCGCACTCCGCCATCCGTTCCAGGCAGCGGGGCACGTAGCCCGTACGATAGAAGGCGCCCTGTGCCTTGCCGGTTTCATCCAAACCGGCCGGCTTGAATCCAAAGATGTCTTCCAGGTGGTACTGGCCGTCGCGAACTTCGACGATCTCCGAAATCCGCATCACCCGCCGCACGCCGCCCTTGAGGCGCGCCACGTGCACGACCAGCTTGATGCCCGCGGCGATGTACTGCCGTACCACCGGCACCGGCAGTTCAAAGCCCGACATCGCCACCATCATCTCAAGTCGCGACAGCGCGTCGCGCGTGTCGTTGGCGTGAATCGTCGTCAAAGAACCTTCGTGGCCGGTATTCATGGCCTGGAGCATGTCCAGGGCTTCCGCTCCACGGACTTCGCCCACGATGATCCGGTCGGGCCGCATGCGGAGGCTGTTGCGCACCAAATCGCGGGCAGGCACTTCGCCGGTGCCTTCGGTATTGGCCTGGCGGGTTTCCAGCCGGGCCACGTGCGGATGCTGGAGCAGAAGTTCCGCCGAGTCTTCAATTGTGATGATCCGCTCCTCGCGGGGAATGGCCGACGAGAGCGCGTTGAGCAGCGTGGTCTTACCGGCGCCGGTGCCGCCAGAGATCATGAAGCTCACCCGGGCCGCCACCGCGGCTTCCAGGAAGCGGGCCATCTCCTCAGAGATGGAACCGAGCTTCAGCAACTGCTCCAACGTCAGCCGCTCGGCACCAAAGCGACGAATCGAAAGCTTGGGGCCATCCAACGCCAGCGGCGGAGCCACCGCGTTCACACGTGAGCCGTCCGGCAGTCGAGCATCCACCATCGGGCTGACTTCGTCGATGCGGCGACCGATGCGGGCCACGATCCGCTGCACAATCCGCATCACGTGCTGATCGTCTGCAAAGACGATCGACGTCCGCTCCAGCACGCCGTGCCGCTCCACGTACACCTCGTGGGCGCCATTGACCAGGATGTCGCTCACCGTCGGATCGTGCATCAGGGGCTCAATCGGCCCCAGGCCGAACACCTCGTGATGCAGTTCCTCGAACAACCGGGCCCGCTCTTCCTCGCTCAGCTCAATGCGGCGACGGGCGATGATCTCACGAGCCAGGTCGTTGACTTCTGCCTCGAGTTCTTCTTGGCCGATCAGCCCGGCAATCGACAGATCGAGGGTTTCCACGATCTCAGCGTGAATGGACGTTTTCAGTCGCTGAAATTCGACCGCATCCATCGCGGACGGTCGGGCCAACGTCTTGGCTTGAATCATAGGGATACTGGCCGTCGTGCTGGATGACGAAAGGGATGCCTCTTCTCAACTGCTGGGGGCTCCGCCGCACCGAGCCGAACAAGCTCCGTCACGGAACATCGGGGGCGAAGCCGCCACCACCTAGTTCTGCGGCGTGTCGCTCTGCGGAGCCACCGCCGGCGCGGCCACCGGAGTCGCCACCGCCGTCGGAGCCGTGCCAGGTTTGCTGGCAGCCACCCGGCTGGCAATCTCATCCGGAGTCGGCTGACGCCGCTGGTTGCGACGGAAGTCCACGCTGCTGATCGAACCACCGCGGTAGACTTCCATCCGCCACTTGGTGTACGGACGGTCGAGCACTTCGTGCATCGTCCGCGGAATCTCCAGCGTCAGCGGCAGGTTGTCTTCCGGATTCCGCAGGGCCAACGAAAGCTTGCCGTGACCATCCACCACGCGCAGCGCCGCGGCCTGCTCCGGGCGAACCGCCAGCGTCACCGCAAACTGCTGCTTGTTGGTGTTCACCTGGTCCGGCTTGGCGCCTGTGAACGTTTGCTCCTCGAGCGCAAGCACCTCGACGCCTTCCACCAGGGTGACAGTCATTTCGGGCAGGTCGTCATCTTCCTTCTCATCCGCCCGGAAGAGTACATCGACCCAGGCACCCGGTGTCGCAAACCCCGCCACGGCCGCCGGCGCTTCAATGTTCACCGTCACGGCGCGATAACCCGGCTTCAGCCGTTCGGCCGGATTGGGAACAACGCCTTCAGGATAGAACCGCGTAATGTCGAAGGTTTCTCCTTTGGCGACATCCTCACGCAGAATCCGACCAATGATCTGCTGAGTGTTCTTCATGAAGCCACCACGGATGCCCGCTCGCCGCATCTCCTCGGGCGTCATCTCGTAGATAACGATATCACCCAGCGCGATCTTGCGACCGGCTTTCAGATCCGTACTGGCCAGGGGCACCACCACTTTTTCGGTTTTCGGCTGTTGGGCCGCCACCGCCTGCGGCCGCATCTGCAGCCGTACGACATATGCGCCCAGCAGACCGAACAGCACGGCCATAATGCCCAACAAAAGCGTACCTGGACTCAATTTCGACATGACATTACGTCCCTGCCAGTTGGAGGCCGAAGATGCCGGCTGTGGGCTCCCTCGACCTGTCGCCCGAAAAACCCAAGAAAGTTACGCCACTGGCTTATTGCCACAATACGATCAGCTTGGCGGCCACCACCAACCACGTTGCCGCCGCTGCCGGCACGGCATAGGGAATAACCCTCCGTGCCGCTTTCATGTGTATTCCTGTACCGCGGCCGGCGACACCGCACTTAGCACCACTAGTGGCCAGCGCCGGTTGGCCGGCCCGCGCGATCGCCTGCCAGGTGTACACGCCCAGCAGCATGACCAGGGCAATGACCGCGCTGCCCACAAACACGATGAGAACCAGTGGAGCCCCCAGCCAGGCGCCCAGGGCGCCCATCAGCTTGACGTCGCCGCCACCACCGCCACCAATCAACCACAGCATGAATAGCAGGCCAAACCCGGCGCCAAAGCCGCCCAGGGCCAGCCCTAATCCAGCCCATCCTCCGGCAATGGTGTGAAACACCAGAGCCGCCAGGAAAGCGCTGACGGTGAGAGCGTTGGGGATCCGCCGCGTGCGGACGTCCCAAATCAGCGCCACCAGCGTGAGCGCTACAGCAGCAAGCAGCGAGATTGCCTGAGGATGAATCATGTAAACGCGATTCTCTTGTAGCTTAGTCACACATGAATCAGTCCGACATGGATAGCGGACTCATCATGCAAGTGTTCTTGGACCGACTGAACCTCTGTTAGAAAGACCCGGTTGTAGGGCGGAATACGCCGCTACAACCGGATCGGTCTCATCCATGCACAGACACTGGATAAGAACTACGGCGTGTTGGGGCCCGACGGGGGGGCAATAGCAGTGGACTCGTCGTCGACAACGGTGGCGCCGCCCACAGCAACACACTGAGAAAACTCGTTTGCGATGCCCTCTACGTCGCAGAAGTCGACGGCGTCGCCGAACTCGAAGCCCGCCACCGAAGCCGAGTGGCCCTGGGCGCCCCAGACCGTGTAGCTCTGGCTCACCGAACCGATGGCGGCGGCCACGTCGGCCAGTTCAGCGGTGACGCTGGTCTTCACAGCGTTCAGGCCAACGACCATGCCGATCACGGCGATGGTGGCGACCAGAATCAGCTCGGCCGAGACGACAAAACCGGCCTCGTCCTTCCAAATACGTTGCAGCATCTTCATGCTCACACCCTTTCTTTGCGGTAAAACTAAAGAAACGCACTCAAAACAGCCGTTCATCCGCCCCTGGGCAGATCCGCAGTTACCGCTCGCTGCGGAGGCCTCTGGAGGTAACGGTTTATCCACAAAACTCACCAACACGGCCCCCACCCATTCCACTCGCCGCCAACTAGGGCTACGGATTGTCGGGATCTAGTGGGGGTTCGAACACAACGCACGCATCGCTCGGGGGAGGACCGTCAGGCTCCTGATATACCGCGGTGTAGGAATACACCACGTTATCATCAGAATCGACAATGGTGACCTCGACCTCATACGATTGGTTCAAGTGCTGCAAAGCCGCAGCGACATCGCAAAACTCATTCGCTATATGGTCACGCAGCGCCACCAGGCCGGTTACACTCCCAATTGCCACGATGGTAACTAGAAACATCATCATCGCGAACGAAACCTGGCCCCGTGTATCGTGCCACAGGCTTCGAAAAATCGCTTTAGCGTTTAGCATAATGCGCACTCAAAGCTTGCATTTATTCACGGATGAACGTAGGCGTCGTCGCATCAATCTTCCATCGACAATACATCGGGCGCCCCTTCGCCTTCCGCAAGTACAGAGGCATCGCTGATCTCAATCCCCGCCGCGTTCTCACCGCCGCCAGCATCCGACGCGTCGGAGTAGCTTGAGGCAAAGAACTTGCCGGTGACAGTGATACCTTCAGCCTCGAACTCAACTGTCACTTCGTTCGTATCCGGGTCCTGGGTGAAGTACTCGCCGCTATACTGTTCTTCATAAGACTGGTTGAGCGCGCCCACGGCTCCTGCCGTATCACCAAGTTCCAACGTGATCGCATCGCGAAAGGCGGCCAAGCCCACCAGGCAGCCAATCACGGCGATGGTCGCCACCAGAATCAGCTCAGCGCTGACCACAAAACCGCGGTCATCGCGCAGCAGTTGCGCAAGAAGCGATCGCATATCGTCACCCCTGTCTGCCGTTAACGGCTGCTTGCGAAGTTACTGGCCCGCGTGGGCGGACGG
>CALBRZ010000117.1 GCA_937927735.1 uncultured Planctomycetales bacterium | reverse complement strand
GATCAGCGCACGAAAAAAGCCGCTCGGAGAGCGGCTTTGAGTACCCCCTAGGGGAGTCGAACCCCTGTTTCTGGGCTGAGAACCCAGCGTCCTGGGCCACTAGACGAAGGGGGCCTGAGTTCGTCGGAGCGGTCAGTGCCGTCCATCTGTTAGAAAGTTAATCAGGGGCCGCGAAACTGTCAACCGCCTCGGCTCGTTTGCCAAGCCATCCTCCAAGATTTCTTGGTGTTTTCGAGGTTTTCGCCGCACCAAGCCCAACCAATGAGCCGTGGGCATCGCCACTTCCACCTCCGAAAGTGTGGATCGGCGAGTGGCGGCAGCGGCCTTTCCAAAGCGGCTCTTCGCGGCGAGCCGCGGCGGACCGTTTCGCAACCGGTTCGCCAATAGCAATCGGCAGCCCCGGGCTCAGGCTTTCACCGTGGAAACCACTGCCGGAATATCTTGCGCTGCCGGCGCCGTTTAACACACATCTCCTCAGGCGACCTCTCGGCGGACACAGGTCGCGTCCTGCTAGCTTCTGGCTTTGCGGTAGAACCGCCAGTATATTCATGTTCAGTAGTCCAGCGAGGGCGGCCCGACCGCAGAGACGCTCCCCCTCAGAGCAGCAAACGGCCGTAACACGTAGCGTCGAAGTGCGGCTCGTCCTCGTAGCGTCGCCCGGCTCGTGCGGTGCGACGCCCCGCGCAAAACACCGCCGCTCAGCGAATTCCACGGCCTGCTTGGCCAACCACCGCTCCCCAGCTTCGTGCCCCGCAGAACCGATTCAGCCGATGATCAAACGCATCGAACTGACCAACTTCATGTCGCACAAGCACACGGTGCTTGAGCTCGGGCCGGGGCTGACCGTGCTGGTAGGGCCCAACAACTGCGGCAAGAGTGCCGTAGCCTCGGCGCTGCACATCCTCTGCTACAACGACCTCTCCAACTACGTGTGCCGGCACGGCGAGCGCGAGTGTTCGGTAAAGGTCGTGACCGACGACGGGCATGAGGTGATCTGGCGACGGCGAGGGCAATCCGTCAGCTACGTCATCGACGGCCAGACCTTTGATCGCATCGGCCGGGGCGGCCCGCCCGACGAACTGCACCAAGTGCTGCGGCTGCCCAAGGTCGACGCCGGCGACAACAGCAACGACTCCAACTACGACATTCATTTTGCCTCGCAGAAGTCGCCGATCTTCCTGCTTTCGGACACGGCATCTCCGCAGGCGGCCAAGTTCTTTGCATCGTCGTCGGACGTGATCCGGCTGATCAAGATGCAGAACCGGCATAAGGAGAAGCTGCGAGCCCGCAAGGACGAAAAGAAGCGTCTGGAAGCCAAGTCGCAACGGCTGAATGCCGAGCTGCAGGCCCTGGAGCCGGTGGTCGAGCTCGAGAAGCAGTTAGCCGCCGCGACCGAGAGCTACCATGAACTGCTCAAGCAGCAGGAGTACCTGGACAAAGGCCATGAGCACCTGCGGCGCTGGCAGCGGCAAGCGGCCGAAGCGCAGCGTTGCCACAAGCGTCTCGCCGTGCTCCAAACGCTCGCCGCGCCGCCCGAATTGGCCGATTGCCAACCGCTCGAAAAGTTGATCGCCAGCCTGACTGCCCAGCAATCCAAGGTGGCCGAGGCCCGACAAAACAGCGCGGTCCTGACCCAGCTGGTGGCGCCGCCGCAACTGGCGCCTGCGGAGGCGTTAGAAACGCTGGTTGCTCGCATCCAGCGGTTGGCGGGGCAAGTTGCCCAAGGGAAAGCCGCCGACCAGGCGCTCGCACCGCTGACGGCTCCGCCGGAGCTTGCCGATACGGCGGCGCTTGCGCGGCTGGTCGAGCAGCTTGTGGAAGCCGAACGTCGCTGCGCTGCGGCCTCCATGCGACAGACGGCCCTGCAAGATTTGACGACCGCCCCTGAACTTGGCGACGACGGCGATCTGGCCGAGTTGATCGCCTCGCTCGAGCGCTGCGAGCGGCGTACCGAGCAATTGCGCCGGCAAAACGCGCTACTGGAGCAAACTCACGCCGCTCCTGAGTTAACGGTGGTCGAGCCGCTGGCCAAGCTCATTGAGCAGTACGCAGCCGCAGCAACCAAGGTGGCTCAGGCCCAGCAGGCGTATGCCGAAGCCGAGGCCGAGTGTGCCGAGGTCGAACAGCAGTTGCGCGACAAGGCGGCCGGAGCCATTTGCCCCACCTGCGGTTCGCCGGTCGATGCCCAGCGGTTGTTGGCTCACACCGCCCAGCACGGAGGTACCGGCCATGACCACTAACCACTACGCGGGCTTGCTGTTGATTGGCGATCCGCACCTGGAAGGTCGTCAACCGGGCTTTCGCAAGGACGACTATCCCGAGGTCATTCTCAACAAGCTCCAATGGTGCCTGGAGTACGCGGCCGAGAATGCATTACTGCCGGCGATCCTGGGCGATTTGTTCGACAAGCCGCGTGACAACCCCAACTGGATCATCGTCCGGCTGCTGGAAATGCTGCAAGGCGAGGTGCTGGCGATTTACGGCAACCACGACGTGCATCACACCGCGCAACTCACGCCCGACGATTCGCTCAACCTGCTGGTCAAAGCCGGCCGGCTACGGATGATCGATGCCCAGCATCCCTGGCAAGGACAGATCGGCGGCCGTACCGTCGTCGTGGGCGGCTCGTCGTACCGGCAACAGGTGCCCAAGAAGTTCGAACGGCCCCCGGGCGAGAACGGCCAGAAGGCTCTGGTGGTGTGGCTGGCTCACCACGACATTCTGGTGCCCGGCTACGACGAGGGACGGTTCAAGCCGTACGAGATCGACGGCATCGACCTGGTCGTTAACGGCCACATCCACCGTCGCCTGATCGACGTACCAGCCGGCGGCACGCTGTGGATCACGCCCGGCAACATCAGCCGCCGCAAACGATCCGACGCCACACGCGAACACATCCCTTCGGCGCTGCGAGTGGATATCAACGCCGACGGCTACCGCCTGGAATACATCCAGATCCCCCACCAGCCGTTCGACGAGGTGTTTCACGCCGAAGTCATCGAACCGACCGAAGTTCAGCAGGGCTCGGCGTTCATTGCCGGCCTGGCTGAACTGCGTGCCCGCCGCACGGCCAGCGGAGCCGGTTTGCTGCAATTTCTCGACAAGAACCTGGACCAGTTCGATCCGCCGGTGGCCCAGGAGATCCGTACACTTGCCCAAGAGGTGATGAACGATGGCGAAAACTGATAACTCCGCTGCCGCGGCTGCCCAAGGCGCGTGGCAAGACATTGAAACGCTGCGGCAGCGCTACAGCCGGCTGGAACGCAAGAAGATCGAAACAGCCGCCGACCTGCGCAACGCCGAGCGGCAACTCGATGAACTGAAGCAGGAAGCGCTTGCCAAGTACGGCACCGACGACCTGGCCGCCCTCAAGGCTAAGCTCGAAGAGATGAAGGCCGAAAACGAGAAGAAGTGCCGCGAGTATCAGCAGCAGCTCGATCAGATCGAAGGCGACCTGGCCAAGGTCGAACAAACCTTCCACCAGGCCGCTGACGGCCCGCAGGAGTAGGTCGCATGACCCGACCGATCGGTCCCCAGCACACGGCCTCCGCGACCTTGCCCGCGCATGCGCTGCGGCCGCCCGACGAAGCGGCCAAGCGGCTCAACCGGCTGAAGCACTGCCGCGACGACCGCGTGGCCGAGTCGCAGCGACTGGCCCAGCGGTTTGGCGAACTCAACCAGTACCTGGAGATCGCCGACCAGGTGACGGCCGCGCTCGAAGCCCTGAGCGATAAACTCTTCGACGAGATCCTGGGCATCGTACGCGCGAAGTTGTCGATCGCGCTGCAGGAAATTCTCGATCAGCCGATCGAACTGAAGGCCGAAGCTGGTTTTGCCCGCAATAGCGCCACCGTAAGCTTCTGCATCGTCCGCAACGGCAACGAGGAGAACGTGCTGGGAGGGCAGGGCGGTTCGGTCGCCAACATTTTGAGCGTGGGCTTGCGGATCTTCGCCCTGAACGAGCTGCCGCCGGAACGTCACCGGCGGTTCCTGCTCTTGGACGAGCAGGACTGCTGGCTGCGGCCTGACTTGGTTCCCAAGCTGGTGAAGATCATTGCCGAGGCCGGCCGGGAGCTGGGCTTCCAGGTGCTGATGATCAGCCACCACGACGTAGACAGCTTCGCCCAATACGCCGACCGCATCTACGAGTTCGTACCGCATCCCGACGGCGTCCGGGTGCAGGAACGCTGCCTGGCCGCGTCCGAAGCCGACTAGCGGGAGGTGCGGCGTGCAAGGCGCGCGGTCCCCCAGCGCTGACGTTGCACCATGTGGCCCTTCGCTGCGGCCGCGGACTTGGCGGCGCCGTCAACGCGGCGATCTACAGCACCTCGACCGACGACGAATCGGCGTCGAGGAAGACCTTCCAAACGAAGTACTTGGGATTGCGCAGCTTGCTGCTCAAGAGAGGGCTGCGCTTGGGCCGCTCGGGCTGCCGCATCAACCCCATCTGCGCTTCTTGCGGCGTACGGCCGCCTTTCTTCACGTTGCAGCGCACACAACTGGTGACGATGTTCTCCCAGTCGGTCTTGCCGCCGCGGCTGCGCGGCACCACGTGGTCCAGGCTCAACTGGTGCATCGGAAACCGCTTGCGGCAATACATGCAGCGGTAGCCATCGCGGGCAAAGATATTGCGCCGGCTGAACCGCAGCGTCTTGCGCGGCATGCGGTCGTAATCGAACAGCCGAATGATCCGCGGCACCTGCAACGAGAACCGGATGCTGCTGATCCAGTCGCTGTGAATGTCGGGCTCGGCGGCCAGCAGCTCGCTCAGTTCAACCCACCGGGCAAAGTCGTAGTTGTAATACTGGCCGTTCTCGACGTGGATCACTTCGGCCAGGTCGCGGACCAACAAACAAACTGCGCGGCGGACGGAGATGACGTGAACGGGGGCATAGTACCGGTTCAACACCAGCACGCTGGCGTTCAGGCCGCTTTCGGCCCGCGGGTTGGCGAGTTTCGCGGAATCGACCATCGCGGATTCTCAGCGAAGCAATGCCCGGCGGTTCGCCCCCGGTACCGGCCAATCCGGCACCAGGCCCTTGGTACGGCATGCAACAGGGACATGCCCCCCCAGGTTGGCGTAGGCATTCTAGGCGAGCCGCGAATGCGATTGCAACGAATTCGCTGGTTGCGCGGGCCGTATTGGTCCGTTTTCCCGCGGAATTTGCAAACGTGCCGGCGATCGCCGCGATACTGGTCACTTCGCCTGGTAGCTGCCGGGCCAACACGAGCCCATTGCGGCCGAGCACCGCCTTTTTTGGGGGTCGCCAGCCAATAGGGGGCAACCGTAAGCAACAGTTATACGTAAGGGACAATACACGCCGGTTCTTCTAGAGCGGGCACGTCGCCCCCGTCCGCGGCCGCGTGTCGCCGTCCCAATCGCTACGCATACAAGGAATCAACGTGCTCAACGAGCATCCCCCGGTTCAGGTCGACGCATCGCCCATGGGTACCACACCGGAGCTTCAGGAGCGTCCATCCGCGACGAGCCAGGCCACGGTGCGAGGCGACCAGCCGCCCCGGGAACCGGTCGAAGTGTTCGGCCTGCCGATTCTGCCGGTAACCTTTGAAGAGGCGGTGGACGAGGTCGACCGCCTGATTGCCAAGCGGGAGCCGAACTACTTCATCACGGCCAACCTGCACTATGCGATGCTCAGCGATAGCGACCCGCGCCTGGCCGCGGTCAATCGCGATGCCGCCTTCCTGGTGGCTGATGGTTTCCCGCTCTTGCTGGCGGCTCGGCTGCAAGGGCGCCCACTGCCGCAGCGCGTGACCGGTTCGGACATGATCTACGCGCTATGCGAACGGGCAGCAGAGCGTGGGCATCGGGTGTTCTTCCTGGGCGGAGCTCCCGGCGTGGCCGACGCCGCGGCCAGCGAGCTGAAACGACGCTACCCCGGCCTGATCGTGGCCGGTGTGGAAGTGCCGCCGTTTCGCACGCTGAGCGAGGAAGAGAACGCGCGGATCTGCAAACGCATCGCGGAAGCCGGCACCGACTTGCTGCTGGTCGCCCTCGGGCAGCCCAAGGGCGAACTCTGGCTGTGGGAAAATCGCGAGGCGCTGGGTGTGCCTGCCGCTGTTCAATTGGGAGCATCGTTCGACTTTGTGGCCGGGCGGGTCAAACGAGCGCCCCGGTGGATTCAGCGGCTAAACCTGGAATGGGCGTACCGCATGCTTGGCGAGCCACGGCGGCTGGGCCCTCGCTACGTGCAGGACGCGTGGTTCCTGATCCGGTCGGCATGCAGGGGGCTGGCGCGGCGTTGTTTCCGCAAGACGGCGCAGCCGCAACAAACCGGTGCCGCGGCAGGCGAAACGAAGCAGCCATAAATAAATCGAGGGGATGCCGCGGGCGCGGATCCCCTCGATTTTGAAACGACATGTCTGAGTGTCTGCCGCGGGCGAATCCTTTGATGGGGCGCAGCCGACGCTCGGCGTTGCGCAGTTGGATCGCGCGCTAGCAAACGGGGTGAGTTGATTCGTTACGGCAGGAACATGGTGGCGGAGGCTCCCAACGGTGCTGCCGCAGCCACGCGTGTCAGGCTCGCGTTACGACGCCTTGTTCAGCGGCGAAGCCAACCGCGGACGAGCAATGACCGGGCCAGCCGTGGCAGCGCCCGTAGCGGCCCCGGGAGCGGCCCCCATGGGGGCTGCCGTCGACATGCCCGCCGAAGAAGCGGACGGATCCACCGTCGATTCCAGCGCTTGGGCGGCTTCGTTGAACTTCTTGGCCATTTCGCTGTAGCGGGTTGCCTGCTTGCGCAACCAATACACCACCACCGACGGGGTCAAATCATCCGGTGCCATCGTGCGCTCCTTCGCAATGCTGCGGCTAAGTTCCTGCCAGTCAGGGGCGGGAGAGTACCTGTCCCAGCGGTGGGCGTCAATGGATATTCAGCATGGGGCGGAACGCACGGTTTCTGTCGATTTCGCCCATGATAACCGACCCGGGCGAGGGGAAACTTTGGCCCGCTTAAGCCACTGCGCCGCTAGCGACGGGTAGCGGCGACCGTTAGACTGCAATACGGGGCGGGTTATCGGCCGAATCTATTTGCGCCTGGAGTCGGGGGCAGATTCGCCACACGTCGACCGTTCCCGCGGCTGCAACGATCGAGGAAGTCGCATGCAGGTTCAGTGTCCCAACTGCCACATGTTGTTAAGCCTGGCAGGCGTGCATGCAACCCAGGTGCAGTGCCCCGGCTGCGGCACCGTCCTGGACATTTCGCACCTGAGTCACGCCGGGGCACCGGGCTATGGCGCCGCCGCGGCTGGTGGTGGTGTCGCAGGCGTGCGCGGACCTTCCACCGGTACGGCGACGCGGCTGCGTCGCAGAAAGCGTTCCAATGCGACGTGGGCGGCAGCCGGTGTGATTCTATTGGTCGCCGTGGGGTTGAGCGTGTATGCCGCCCTCAATGTCACCAGCCAACCGCCAGCGCCCAAGGAGCCCGCCGTCGACCCGGTGGTGGCCCAAGCCCGCGCGCTGGTCGCCAAGCAATTGTCGCTGCCGTCCGACGCCAGGTTCCTGCCGGAATACCAACTCCGCCAGGGCCAGAACGGCGTGTGGACCGTGCAGTCGCAAGTGGTCGTCCCCGCCCTTAACAAGCAAGTGCGGCACAAGTGGCAGGCCGTGGTCGCCTCGCGCGACGGCAAATGGCAACTGCGGTCGCTCGTAGTGGATGGCCGCAATATGTACTCGGCCGAGGAAGAAGAAGTGCGGCTGGCCAGTTCCTCATCGGGCAAGGCCGGGACGCCGGAACCGGTTACTCCGGAGCCGCTGGTCGATGAGCCTGTTGAGGACCGCACCATCGGTGGTGCCGTACGCAAGGTGACCGCTGTGGCGGCCGACGCAGCCAAACGCCGCAAAACGCTGGTGGTGTGGCTGATCGATCACTCAGCCAGTGCCGAAAATTGGCGCGACGGCTTCACCCAGCACACGCAGCCCATTCTCGATCTGCTCCGCAACCAGAACATGTGGATGGCGGTGATCGGCTATGGCGAGCAGGTGCAGTTCCTGGTGAAGGACCCCTCGCAAGACGTGGCGGCAATCCGCCAGGCGCTACAGGCCGCGCCTGAAAAAGACAATCGCCGCGAAGTCACGTTCCAGGCCATTAAGACGGCCGCGGAAACCTATCGGAACTTCCAGGCCGAAGGCGGCTACGTGTACCTGGTCGTCGTTTCCGACGAAGCCGGCGACGATCCTCAGTTGGCCGACGAAGTGACCGCCGCCCTGCGCCGCGACAGTATCGTGGTATACGCCATCGGCCGGGAAGCGCCCTTTGGCCGCAAGTCGTGGGAAGGCGACGACGCAACCGACGGGCAGGCCATCGACCCGGTGGTCGAAGGCCCCGAGTCGCACTCCATCGAACGGATCGCCCTGTCGTTCTGGACGAGCGGTTTCGGCGATATGGGCATGTTGGGCTCAGGCTTTGGCCCGTACGCTTTGAACCGGCTCTGCCTGCAAACCGGCGGCGAGTTCCTGGCCTGCAGCGGGGTGGGTTCGGTGTTCCGCCCAGCTCCGTCAGCCAGCATGATCACGTTCCGCAGCGGCTCGTCCGGCGGGGGCGGTATGTCGATGGTGGCGATGGGCTACGAGTTCCCGGCTGCGCTGCGGCGCCGCTACGCGCCCGATTACGTGACCGACGCCCAGTACCAGGCGCTGCTGGAAGGCAACGCCGCCTGCCGTGCCCTGGTCGAAGCAGGCAAACAGCCACCGATCAACGTCTCCGCCCAGTTGCGGTACGACTTCCCGGTGATGAATGAAGCCGCGCTTAAGCGGCTGCTCGACGAAGCGCAGCGCGATGCCGCAAGGTTGGAACCGCGGCTGGCGGCCCTGCACGACATTCTCTCGCGAGGCGAGCGCGACCGGTCGAAGATTCAAAGCCCTCGCTGGCAGGCCGCCTACGACCTGGCCATGGGACGCGTGCTGGCCGCCCGAGCCCGGATTGAAGGCTACAACGCGATGCTCGCCCAACTCAAGTTGGGCCGCACCTTCGAGAAGGAAACGAGCACCCGCTGGGTGCTGACGCCCGCCGACACGATCAGCGCCGGCAGCAACTACGCCCGATTGATCGACCAGGCAAAGACGTACCTGGAGCGGGTGGTGAAAGAGCATCCCAATACGCCCTGGGCGCACCTGGCCAGCCGCGAGCTGCAAGAGAAGATGGGCTGGGAGTGGCAGGAGCAGTAGGCTGCGAGCCGGCTGGGCTTCCTTCGGTTAACCGCGCCGCTAGGGGCGGGGGCGTGGCTTACTCGCGGTTCACGTCGACTTTGGTGCTGGGCGTACGAACATGTACGCCGCGACCACTACCGGCATCGACATCCACATTGGGCGTATGCACCGTGGCACCCTGGCCGGCACCGGCATCGACCTTTACGCGGCCGGTTTCCACATGCGTCTCGCCCGTATTGGGATCAATCTGCACGGCGCCACCGGGAAAACGAATATCGATGTTGCTCTCGCTGGCCGGCGGGGGCACGTTGTTGGGCGGAGGCGTCCGTTCGCCGCAGCTCACCTGAGTGCTCAGCACGGCGCCGAAGATCAAGCCCAGCGTACTCTTACGCATTGCGATTCCCCTAGGACATCTTTTAGCCGCCAGCGACCGCGCAAGCGGATGGCTGCGCACACCACGGCGCAACGCCCACCCGATTAGACGGTATGCACCGCAGCGCAGCTAGCCTCCGGGTGTGAGAAAACTTCCCCGCGATTGCGGTCAGAAGAGCACGGCACCCCGCGAAACCAGTGCGCCGGTTTGGTCGACAAGCCGGTTCAACTGCTCGCAGGCAGCGAAGGGGATCTTGTGCCCGTAACTATTTGCCGCTGAGCGGGTTGTGGCGTTCCTTCCAGGGGAAGTTCTTCTGCCGGGTGTAGATGTCGATGAACTTGGCCAGGTACTTATTGGTAAGATCCAAGCCCGGCAGGTTGAGCATCTTGGTGCCCTGGAGCGACGTATTCACCTCCAGCATGATGGCGTTGGAGTCCTGATCGGAGCGCCGGCCCTTCTCCAACTGCTGCATGATCTTCTTGGCGTCGGCCAATGCCGAGCGGTTGCGATCGCCCACCAGCACGTACACGGCTATAGGGCCCTGCAGGCTGCGGTGATTGAGCGCCTGGACCATGCTGAGCGACTTGTACTGCCAGGGCGGCGAGAGCAGCACCAGGGCCTTCACGTCCTGTCCCTGTTTGTGCCCGCCTGGCAGCGTTGGAAAGCTCCAGTCCAGGGCCGCGTAATTGACGGCCAGGATGCAGGCCTGCTCGGCCGCCACGATCACCAGGGCGTCGATATTCAGCTTTTCGCGGTTGTTTTCCTGGATCAGATAGTTCTTGCAGGCTTCCAGGTCGCGGGCCATCGCCGTAATATCGGCCGGGCGAAACTTGTCGAACTCCAGCGTGCGATCGCCCTGCTGGACACTCTTACCGTGCCCGCGCAAATCCGGGGCGAGCACCGCGTAACCGTCTTTTTGCAGTTGCAGGGCCACGTCGTGGTAGTCGACCCGCGAGCCCTCGAAGGCGTGCAGCATCAGAATCGGCACCGCCTCCTTGCCGCGGTTGCTCTCGTAGTATGTGGCGGTGAGATTCACACCGTCCTTGGTCTGGATCCCCACCTCGCGAGGCTCCGGCAACTTGTTCGCCGTTGCCTGGGCCCACCCCCAGTTCGGGGCAAATGCGAACACGGCGACGGCAACCACGGCGAGGATGTTATTTCGCATGGGCATCAGACCAGGAAGGCTGGGTACTGTAGCGAAGTGAACCGCTTGTGCGGCATGCGGCCCGCAAGAATGCCCGCAGCGGGAAAGGCCAGCACGCCACCAAGGCACCGATGTGACGCAACTTACTGCATTTCATGGTAGGTAGCCGCGAAAGCAGCGTCAATCTTCATGCCACCCGGGCGGACCGTCCGATGTAACGGGCGGATGGCGGCGGTTGCTCTTGCCCGAATCGGGCATTGTTGGCACAGTACCGCCCCTGCCCTTGAGCCGGCCCCGGCGCTCCGCGCGCCGCGACCGCCCCGCTGGCAATGCCAGCGGCCAGGGCGGGCGACCTTTCGCGGCGGGGTTCACCGCCCCGTGCGAACCCATCCTTTTTCCGCCCCCACGTTGAGGGAAGCAGGTTTCTTCGCGATGCGGCATGCGCTTGGTCTGATCGTGGCGGCAGCCTGGTGCCTGGCACTGGCCGGCTGCGCCACGCATTGGCTGCCGGCCAACGCGCCGCCGCTCGTCGTGGCATTCGAAAACCCGATGCGGGTGCCGCCCTCCAACCGTGACCTGGTGTGGGAGCAGTTGGTCGACATCGTCGACGACTACTTCACCATCCAGCGGGAAGATCCGGTGCGGCAGATCGGCGATGTGCTGACCGAGGGCCGGCTGGAAACGCGGCCAGAAATCGGGTCCACGATCCTGGAACCGTGGAAGTTCGACGCCGTCACCTTCCACGACAAGATCGAGGGCACGCTTCAGTCGATCCGCCGCCGGGCTTTGGTGCGGATGATTCCCGACGCCCAAGGCTACCTGATTGAAGTCGTCGTCTTCAAAGAACTGGAGAACCTGCGGCGGCCAGAGTTCTCGCGCTCCAGCTCGTCGAACTTCCGCAACGATGCCTCGATCCAGCGGTTTGAACCGGTCATCGGCGAGCAGCCCATCGAACGCGGCTGGATCCCGATGGGCCGCGACGTCAACCTGGAACAAGAGATTCTCTGCCGGTTGAGGGAACGGCTGGGCGTTTGACGCCAAGGCTGGCCGCATCAACAGCCGCTCCGCTAGCCGCCCGTTTTCTTGAGCACCAGCCAGTCGCCCCAGCGGGCGGACAAGGCTTGCAGCACGAACAAAATCCTGGCCTTGGCGGGCATAATCAATTCCGGCTGCCGGCGTTCGACCGCCGTTACGATCCGCGCCGCCAGCTCTTCGGGCCGAATCGCCTTGGTCTGCACGCCAGCCCCCGGCTTGGCCGCCGATTCCGGCAGGCCACTTTGTTCGGCACCGTAGGTGCGCACCTGGTCGCGCGCGATCGGGCCCGGGCAAACCAGCAGCACGTGCAACCCACGCGTCCCCAGTTCCAGCCGCAGTTGCTGCGAATAAGCGGCCACCGCAAACTTGCTGGCCGGATACGCTCCCAGGTAGCGAGCCGCCGACTTGGACGCCAGCGAGCCGATATTGACCACCGACCCGTGCGACTCCAGCAGCAGTTCGGCCGCCGCCTGCGTGCAGCGGACCAGCGCGTACAGGTTCAGCTCCATCAGCTCGTGAAAGTCGGCTGGGCTTGTCGCCAGGATCTCCTTGCGGGCGGAGCGGCCGGCGTTGTTCACCAACACATCGAGCCGGCCGAAGCGGCTACGCACCTCGGCAAACAAGTTCGCCACGTCGGCATCGCGGGTGATGTCGGCGGCCAGCGGCACCACCGTCCCAGGCACCTGCTGGTTCAGTTCCGCGGCCGTCGCTGCAAGCGTTTCCTCGCCCCGGGCTACGGCCGCCACGGTGGCCCCGGCGGCGGCAAACGCCCTGGCAATCTCGCGGCCCAGCCCTTGCGAGGCCCCGGTAACCAGCACCACTTTGTCTTTCCACGACGGCGAAGCCATAACCGCTGCTGCGTGCTCCCACGAAGTACCGCCCACCATGCCCAAGACAGGCCACACGCCCGTTCAGGGCAGACCTTCCCCACAGAAGGTAAGCGGCCACGCCCTCATATGCCAGGGGGAGCACGACGCCGCCTGGGGCAAGCGGCACGGTCCGCGCGATAGCGCAGGCTGTTACGGGAACAAACCGCGAGCCAACTTCGCCTGGGCGACGCGTTCGATGCCTTCGATCAAGGCCGCCGTGCGCATGTCGAGACCGTCGCGCTGACTGCGGGTGAGCGTCCGGCGGAACGCATCGAGCATCAACTGGTGCAGCCGGGCGTTCACTTCGTCGATCGACCACATGTAGTTCTGCGTGTCCTGCACCCACTCGAAGTAAGACACCGTCACGCCGCCGGCATTGGCCAGAATATCCGGCAGCACGAAGATGCCTTTCTCGATGAGCGTTTCATCGGCCTCCAGCGTGGTGGGGCCATTGGCACCTTCGGCCAGCAGTTTGCACTGCAGCCGTTCGGCGTTCTCGGCCGTGATCTGGTTCTGGAGGGCCGCCGGCACCAGGATGTCGCAGGGAAGTTCCAGCAATTCCTGGTTGGTGATCTTCTCGCCCAACGGACAATCGCTGAGGAAGCGGTGCTCCTGCACGTACTGAAGCAACGCGTCGATGGGAAGCCCCTTGGGATTGTAGATGCCGGTGGTGACGTCACTCACGCCGACGATTTTGACGCCCAGTTCGGCCAGGAAGCGAGCCGCGTTGCTGCCCACGTTGCCAAAGCCCTGCACCACGGCCGTGCACTCCGAAAGCTTCATGCCCAGGTGTTCGGCCGCGGCCTCGATCAAGTACACCAGCCCTCGGCCGGTGGCTTCGCGGCGTCCTTGGGCACCGCCCAGCACGATCGGTTTGCCGGTGACCACGGCCGGCACGGCGTAACCGACCTGCTGGCTGTACGTATCCATGATCCAGGCCATCACCCGTTCGTTGGTGCCCAGGTCCGGGGCCGGGATGTCCTTCTCTGGCCCGATCATGTTGATGATTTCGCTGGCATACCGCCGCGTGAGCCGCTGCAGCTCGTGGCTGCTGAGCACGGTGGGGTCGATCCGCACGCCACCCTTGGCACCACCAAACGGCAGGTGCATCAGCGCGCATTTCCAGGTCATCCACATCGCCAGTGCGGAAACCTCGCCCAGGCCAACATCCTGGTGATACCGGATGCCGCCCTTGGTCGGCCCCAATGTCAGCACGTGCTGCACGCGGTAGCCGAAGACCGTTTCGACCTCGGTGTATTGATCGCGGCGGAAGGGGAAGCTCACCACCAGCGACCGCTGCGGGAACAGCAGCCGCTGACGGATGTTGTCGTCCAAGCCCATGAGCTGAGCCGCCTTGAGAAACTGCCGCTGGGCCAGGCGGAACATGGGCGAGTCCCACTCGGCGTCGCGCACCCGCGTGCGTTCCAGCGAGTACCGCACCGCGCGCGACAGCGCCGTGCGGCTGAGGTTGGTTTTCACCAGGTAATCTTGCGCGCCGGCTTCCACGGCCTTGGCCGCCATCATCACGTCGTCGTGATTGGTAACGATCACGATCGGCAACTGCGGCGCCCGGGCACGCACGCGGATGAAGGTTTCCAGGTCCTGGCTGTCCGGCAGCGTCAGGTCGAGCAGCACCAGCTCAATATCGCCGCGATCCAGTCGTTCCAGGCCGGCCGCCAGCGTGTTCACCGTTTCGACGCGACACGCGGGGCTGGGCGTCTCGGCCAGCAGTTGTTCCACCAGCCGGGCATGCAACGGATTGTCTTCGATCAGCAGAATCCGGACAGTGTGTCCCGAGGGCGTGCTCATAACTCAATCCTTCGCGGGATGGGTAACGTCCTGAGGCTCGTTTTGAGTAAGCTGTGCCGCGTGGCTCAGCAGGTGCGGCTTCAGACGCGCCAGCTCGGCTTCCAGTTCGGCCAGCGCCGCCGGGGCGTCCTCCCATTGGCCCGCCTTGGCCAGGTTCTCAAGCCGCAGCGCCGCCGCGGCGGCACGCTCGGCCACAAACGTGGCCGCCGAACCTTTGATGGTGTGCGCCGCCCGGCGCAAACGCGGCGCATCGCCATCGCGAATCGCCTGGTGGCACTCGGCCAACATCTTGGGGCACTCTTGCAAGAACAGAGCCGCCAGCTCCTGAAGGGTTTCTTCCTTCACGTCGGTGAGCGCAAGCGCGGCAGACCAGTTCAGTTCGCACGGCTCGCTGGCCTCATCCGTTCGTTCATCGGTCGCCTGCGACTGTGCCGACGGTGGTTGGGTGGGTGCAGGCGGCTCCGCGCCGTCAGCGCTAGCCTCGCCTTGTTCTTGATCCAGGTGTAGCACCTGGCCGATCGCGGCAAACAATTCGGAGGAACGCACCGGCTTGGCCACGTAACCGTCCATGCCGGCTTCCAGGCAGCGTTCGCGGTCGCCTTTCATCGCGTGGGCGGTCATCGCGATGATGGGCGTGTGAGCCGGGGCGCCTTCGCGTGGCGGGCGGCTTTGTTCGGCAGCCCGGATCGCCGCCGTGGCTTCGAAGCCGTCCATCTCGGGCATTTGCACGTCCATCAGCACCAGGTCGAACGGCTGCTGCTCCCACAGCCGCACGGCCTCGATACCGTTGACCGCCACGGCGACGTGATGCCCATGCGGTTCCAACATGGCCAGGGCCAGCTTCCGATTCACGGCGTTATCTTCCGCCAGCAGGATACGCAGCGGCGGCAACTGCCTGGCCAGCCGCGCAGCCCGTGGATCGGTCTGGGGGGCGTCGACATGTACGCCCATCACGTCGGCAATCACATCAAACAGTTCCGACTGCTTGACCGGTTTGGTCAGGCATCCTGCCACGTCCAGGCTGCGGCATCGGGCCAGGTCGCTGGGTTGATCACTCGACGTGAGCAGTATCACGACCAGGTTGCGCAACTGCGGACTCTTCCGGAGCTCTTGCACCAGCGCAAAGCCGTCCAGGTGCGGCATCCGGGCGTCGATGAGCGCCAACTCGCACGGCGTGCCGGCCTCGGCGAGCTGCTGCAACTTGGTAATGGCCGCCTGTGGATTCGTCAGGGCCATCGGCTGCATGCCCCAATTGCGGAGCATGTCTTGGAGGATCTGGCAGTTGGTCTGGTTGTCGTCGACGATCAGCACCCGCAGTCCCTGCAACCGCTCGTAGGTCGCTTTGCGGATCGGCTCAAGCTGCTCGGCAGCAACGCCAAACTGGGCGGTGAAATGGAACTGGCTCCCCTGGCCCGGCTGGCTTTCTACCCAGATGCGGCCGTTCATCAGCTCCACGAGACGCGAGCAGATGGTGAGCCCCAACCCCGTGCCGGTGAAACGGCGGCTGCGTGATTCATCGACCTGCTCGAACGCCTCGAAGATGCGATCCTGCATCTCCCGCGGAATGCCGATGCCCGTATCGCGGACGACAAAATGCAGTTCGACGCTGCCGGCAGCGTCCCACTTGGGCGTGCCATCCGTCGCCACGGCTTCTTTCGCGGCCCGGCCATCATGATCGCGTGGTAGCTCGTCGTTGCCCGTTGTGGTCGCGGCCTCGGCGGCTAACTGTCTGGCCAGCGAGACTTCGACCACGATTTCGCCCTGCTCGGTGAACTTGATGGCGTTGCCAACCAGGTTCACGAGGATTTGCCGCAGCCGGAACCGGTCGCCAATCAGAAACGTCGGCACGTCGGCGTCCACGTGCCAGGCCAACTCGAGCTGTTTCCGGTGTGCCCGAACGGCCAGCACTTTCATCGTGTCGCCGACCAGTTCGCGCAGGTCGAAGCGATCCATCTCCAGGTCGAACCGTCCGGCTTCGATCTTGGAGAAATCAAGGATGTCGTTGATCACCGACAGCAGCGACTCGCCCGACTCCTGCACCATCATCACGTAATCGCGCTGAGTGGGGTTGAGCGGGGTGTCCAGGAGCAGTTCGGTCATGCCGATGATGGCGTTCATCGGCGTGCGGATCTCGTGGCTCATGTTGGCCAGGAATGTGCTTTTGGCGCGGCTGGCGGCCTCGGCCGCGTCGCGTGCCCGCTCCAAATCCTGCTGGGCTTTCTCCCGCTCGGTAATGTCGTGAACAAATGCCGCGAACAGGTACGACGATCCCTGCTGCACCGGCGCGATGGTGATCTCCACGGGAAACTCGTGACCGTCGCGATGTAACGCCGTCAGCCGCAGCCGGCGGTTCAACAGCGGCCCCTCGCCGGTTTTCAGAAAGCGTTCCACGCCGCGGCGATGCTGTTCGCGGAAGCGGTGGGGCATGATCGTTTCGGTCAGCGGCTGGCCGACGATCTCATCGCGTTTCCAGCCGAAGGTGGCTTCAGCCTGGTCGTTCCATTCACGGATGATGCTCTGCTCGTCGATGGCGATGAACGCCTCGTGCGCGGTGGCCAGGATGGCCCGGTTCTTGGCTTCGCGGGTTTCCAGCTCTTGTTGGGCCGCGCGGCTTTCGGTGATGTCGCGCAGCACGATCACGCCGCCCCGAATCTGGCCGTTGGTGGTCCGCAGCGGCCGGGCATTGATGCTGATCCAGCGGCCTTCAGGATTATCCGGGTTGCGCACAAACAGCACCGTGCCGTTGGTCGATTCGCCCCGAATCGCCCGGGTAAGCGGCAAATCCTCCGACGGATAGGGCGTCTTGCCGTCGATCTGGTAACACCCGTAGACGTGTGACCACTCCTCCGGCGGCACGTCGCGCTGGCCAATCCCGATGATGCGTTCAGCGGCCGGGTTCCACAGCAAGAAGCGGCCATCCTGATCGGCCACGATCACGCCGTCGGCCATACTGTCGAGGATGGAACGCAAGATGCCGCTTTGTCGCTGCAGCTCCTGCTGCGACGCCACCAGCAGTTCCGTGCGCCGCTCAACGCGCTGCTCAAGCTCCTCCAGCAACTCCTGGAGCCGGGCGGCCATGATATTGAACGCCTCGCTGAGCACGCCGACTTCGTCGCGGGACGTGATCGGCACCCGAGCATTGAGATTGCCGCCGGCAATGGTCGCTGCCGTATCGGTGAGCTTGCGCAACGGGCGAATCAGCCGCCGGCCGACCGCGATCGCCAGCACCGCCCCCACCAATACCAGGGCGACCTCGGTGGAAACCAACAGCCACCGCAGCCGGGCCACGGGGGCGTAGGCCTCGTGCAAGTCGACGGTCGCCACCAGGGCAAACGGGCGATTCTCGGTTGGCTGATACGCTACCGGCTGATAGGCGGCCAGCACTTCGCGCTCGCCATGCCGGGTAACTTCCGTACCGCGCTGGCCGGCCAGTGCCTTGGCCATAGCGGGCGAGTGATCCAGCGGAATGATCTGCGGATGCCCTTCCGGCTGCGGCAGCAGCAGTTGCACGTTGTCGCCCACACGGGTGCCAACCACAACGCGGCAGCTTTCGTGCAGCCCTCTGGGGTCGCGCAAGGCTTTGACCAGCGGCGAGGCATCGACCTCGGCCACCAACACGCCGACGAAAAGCTGCTCGCTGTCCTGAATGGGGGCGGTAATGATGGCCACCGTTTCGCCGTTCACTTCACGCGGCACGCCCAGGTGCGGCAGCGACTTGCCAGCCTGAAAGTCCGGGTCGTCGGCGAACGAGCGTTCCGGCTCGTCCTCGGTCGAGGCGATCACCTTGCCGGCCTGATCGGTGATCCACACTTTGCGGAGCGCGGCGCTGCCGGAGATCACGTCGCGCAGGATTTGCCGCGTGGAGTCCTGAAAGAGCACCTCATCGACGGTGCCCAGCGCCTTGGACCGCAGCAGTTGCTGAAGCTGGGTGCGGCTGGTCACCAGCGACACCCGCTCAAACTGCTGCAACGCGTAGTTTTCCAGGGCCATCGAGCGTTCGGCGGCCACCAGCCGAAGCTGCTCGTTGATGCCGTCGCGGAGCATGTCGCGGGCCAGCAGATACGCCAGATGGCCCACGGCGCCGGCCGTCACAATGACCAGCAGCGCCGCGAACAATGCCTGCTTGCACAACAGGGACCGGCTCCAGGGCGGAGCGGCGATGGCGGCCGCATCGGGGGCGTCGCCGGGGCGTTGGCCTGGGGAGCCTTCGGCCGGCCCGGTCCCCGATCCGTCGCCCTGCGAGGCAGGGGCTGGCGGCTGGGGTCCGCGCGGTACTGGACCGTCGGGCTGGCCGGGCGATTTGCCAGGAGGTACCGGCATGGCGCGCCCCTTCCTGCAACTGGAATGGTGGCCGACGTGCAACGCTCCCTTCGGTGGGTAATTGTATCCCCCCGCCGAAGATAAAACGAATTGCCGCTGGATATTCGGACGCCAGATCCGGCGAAATTCTATACGCAAGCAGGGTGCATTCCGTGCGGCTGCGTGGTAAGTTGGGAGGCCTTAAGCCCCGACCCAGGTGCTTACTCCGCTGGTACGGCGACCACCGGCGCCGATCGTTCCGTATCATCGTGAGAGGAATGCGCCCTATGTTGAAGACTGCGCGTCTTCGCTGGGCGTTGCTGCTGGTCGCGCTGGTTTCCAACCATGCGCTCGCCGACCAGCCGCGGCGTCCTAATATCCTGTTCGCCTTCGCCGATGACTGGGGGCGTTTCGCCGGTGCATATGCCCAGCTAGACGGCCCCGGCACCATCAACGACGTGGTGCGGACGCCGAACTTCGACCGCCTCGCGGCCGACGGCGTGTTGTTCCGCAGCGCGTTCGTATCCGCTCCCAGTTGCACGCCCTGCCGCAGTGCCCTGCTCTCGGGGCAACATTTCTGGCGGACGGGCAGAGCCTCGATTCTCCGCGGCGCCGTGTGGGATGGGTCACAGCCCTCGTTCCCGCTCTTGCTGCGCGACGCCGGCTACCACATCGGCGAAACCTACAAGGTGTGGAGTCCCGGCACGCCGGTCGATGCGCCCTACGGCGCCGGCAAATACGGCTATGAAAAAGCGGGCCGCCGATTCAACCAGTTCTCACAGAACGTGACGGCCATGGTCCGTCGCGGTACCGAGCTGCAAGCCGCCAAACAGGTGCTCTACGACGAAGTGCTGGCCAACTTCAACGCCTTTCTGGCCGATCGCCAGCCGGGCCAGCCGTTCTGCTACTGGTTTGGCCCCACCAACGTGCATCGCAAGTGGGTGAAAGGCTCCGGCAAAGCCCTCTGGGGCATCAATCCCGACGACCTCAAGGGCAAGCTGCCGCCGTTCTTGCCCGACGTGCCCGAGGTCCGCGAGGACCTGGCCGATTACTTCGGCGAGATCGCCGCCTTTGATGCGGCGCTGGGCCTGCTGGTCAAACGCCTGGAAGAAATCGGCGAACTGGACAACACCGTGATCGTGGTCAGTGGCGACCACGGCGCGCCCGGCTTCCCGCACGGCAAGTGCAACCTGTACGACTTTGGTTCCAGCGTCTCGCTGGTAATCCGCTGGGGAGCGGTGCCCGGCGGCCGCGTGGTCGACGACCTGGTGAGCCTGGCCGACCTGGCGCCTACCTTCCTGGAGCTAGGACAGGTCGACATCCCCAAGCAGATGACCGGCCGCAGCCTGGTGTCGCTGCTGAAGTCGGGTCGATCGGGCCAGGTTGAGCCGCAGCGCGATGCCGTGTTCATCGGCCGTGAACGGCACGTCGAAAACGCCCGGGCGGACTACACACCGTACCCGCAACGGGCGATCCGCACGCACGATTACTTGTACATCATCAACTTCCGGCCCGATCGTTGGCCCTTGGGCGATCCCTACCGGCTCGACGGCGACAACCCGCCCACAGCCGAAGAGATCACCGAAAACACCCGCGTTACGCTGCCCGACGAGGATGCCAGCCCGACCAAGGCTTGGCTGGTGGGCGTGCGCAACGATCCGATGTGGAAATCTCATTTCGATTGGGTGTACGGGCGCCGACCGCGTGAGGAGCTGTACGATCTGAAGAAAGATCGCTACCAGAGCAAGAACGTGGCCGACGATCCCGCCTACGCCGAGGTGCGCAAAGAGCTGGAAGCGCGCCTGCTGCAAGAGCTGAAAACGACGGGCGATCCACGGCTCATCGACAACGGCCGCTTCTACGAAACGCCGCCGATGGCTGGTCCGGTCAACGACCGCAATTAGCCGGCCCCCTACCAGTATCTTGCACTCGGCTAGGAGTCTCTTGTTATGCGTCCATTCCTGGTCGCTGCGGTAGCGGTAGCTACCGGGCTGCTCACACTGCCGGCTGCCGCCGGCAAAACGTCTGCCCAACCGCGCCGGCCCAACCTGATCTGGATCATGGCCGACGACTTGGGCTACGGCGAACTGGGCTGTTACGGCCAACAGGTTGTCGCCACGCCGCGACTGGATCAAATGGCCGCTCAAGGGCTGCGGTTCACGCAGTTCTATGCCGGGGCGACCGTATGCGCGCCGTCGCGCAGCGTGCTGATGACCGGCCAGCATCACGGCCACACCCGCGTCCGCGGCAATGCCAACCCGGAAGGTTCCGGGCCACAGATGCTGCGAGACGAAGATATCACCGTGGCCGAAGTGTTGCGCGAGGCCGGATATCGCACGGCCCTGATCGGCAAGTGGGGGCTGGGCATGCCGGGCGACGAAGGTGTGCCTAATCGCCAGGGTTTTGATGAGTTCTTCGGCTACCTCAGCCAGCATCACGCCCACAACCACTTTCCCGATTACCTGTGGCGCAACGATCAGCGTGTGCCGCTGCCCAACGTGGTGATGCCCGTCGGCGAAAACGGCGGCGGCATCGCCACCGAGGCCAAGGTGTATGCCGACGACCTGTTCGCCGACGAGGCGATCAAGTTTGTCGAAGCCAATCGCGACCGGCCGTTCTTCCTGTACTGGAGCATGGTCATCCCGCACGCCAACAACGAGCGGAGCCGCATACAGGGCAACGGCGCGCACGTGCCCGACTTTGGCCCCTATGCGTCGCGAGATTGGCCGGAACCCGACAAAGGTCACGCGGCCATGATCCACCGCATGGACAGCTACGTAGGGCGGATGCTCGACAAGCTGCGTGAACTTGGCCTGGCTGAGAACACCCTGGTGATCTTCACCAGCGACAACGGTCCCCATAACGAAAGCCGCATCAAGTCGGTCGATTCAAACCGGCTGGCCCGTTCTCCGGCATGAAACGCAGCCTGACCGACGGTGGCATCCGCGTGCCCCTGATTGCCTGGTGGCCCGGCACCATTGAGGCCGGCCGCGTCTCCGCCCACGTCGGCTACTTTGGCGACTGGATGGCCACCGCCGCCGAATTGGCGGGAGCCCAATTACCGCCCGACCGCGACTCGATCAGCTTTGTGCCCACGCTGCTCGGCGACACGTCCAAGCAGCAAGAGCATGAGTTTCTGTACTGGGAGTTCCACGAACGCGGGTTTCGTCAGGCGGCACTGTACCGGGGCCGCTTCAAAGGCATCCGCAGTGGCAGCCCCGATGCGCCCGTGGTGCTCTACGACCTGAAGCACGACGTGGCCGAGCAGACCGACGTGGCCGACCGATACCCCGAAATTGCCGCCAGGATCGGCCAGTACCTTTCCACCGCCCGGACCCCCAATGAGCTTTGGCAGCCCCGCTGGAATGCTGCCGGGAGAAAACCATGAGAAGATTGCCTTCCCCCTTGTTGCTGATGCTTGCGGCGTGGGCGCTGCTTGCCGTCGCCGTAACCAATCGGGCGATCGCGGAGCCAGCGAAACAAGCGACGCCGGACCGGCCCAACATCGTGGTGTTCCTGGTCGACGACATGGGCATCATGGACACCTCGCTGCCGTTTCTCACCGACGAGAAGGGCCAACCCCGCCGCTACCCGCTCAACGATTTCTATCGCACGCCCAACATGGAGCGGCTGGCGTCCCAGGGCATACGGTTCAACCAGTTCTATGCCATGAGCGTGTGCTCACCCACGCGGGTGTCGATCATGACCGGTCAGAACGCCGCGCGGCATCGGGTGACCAACTGGATCAATCCCAACCGCAATAACGCCGGCCCCAATGGCGCGCCCGATTGGAACTGGCAAGGCCTGACCAGCCGCGATGTCACCCTTCCCCGTTTGCTGCAGCAGGCCGGCTATCGCACCATCCTCGTCGGCAAGGCGCACTTTGCCCATCGCGAGGCTGAAGGCGCCGACCCCACCAAGCTGGGCTTCGACGTCAACATCGGCGGCCATTCGGCCGGATCGCCCGGCAGCTACTATGGGCGCGAGAACTTCGGCCACGGCACCCGCCGGCAGAACAACGCCGTGCCGCATCTGGAGAAGTATCACGGCCAGGATATCTTCCTGTCCGAAGCGCTCACGCTGGAAGCCAAAGATGCCGTCAGTAGCGCCGTGCAGGAAGGCCGGCCGTTCTTCTTGTACTTCCCGCACTATGCGGTGCACTCACCCTTCCAGGCCGATCCCCGGTTTATTGCGAACTACGCCAACAGCGGCAAATCGCCGCAGGCCCAAGCGTTCGCCACCCTGATCGAAGGCATGGACAAGTCGCTGGGCGACGTGCTCGACCATCTCCAGAAGCTGGGCGTGGCCGAGAACACGCTGGTGATCTTCCTTGGCGACAACGGCACCGACGCCCCGCTGGGCCACCAGCACGACGTTGCCTGCGAGGCTCCGCTGCGAGGCAAGAAAGGAGCCCACTACGAAGGCGGCATGCGTGTGCCGTTCATCGCGGCCTGGGGCAAGGTCAATCCGAATAACCGCTGGCAGCAGCAACTGCCGATCGCCGTGGGCGCCATTCAAACGCAGGTGGCCTCAGTATGCGATCTCTTTCCCACGCTGGTTCCCTTGGCCGGAGCCACGATTCCCCAGGGCTACGTAATCGACGGCCACCGGCTCGACACGCTGCTGGCCGGCAAGCCCGACCCCAGCCGTGACTCCACGTTCCTGATGCACTATCCGCACTCGCCGCACCGCACGTCGTACTGGACGAGCTACCGCGACGGCGATTGGAAAGTGATCTATCACTACTTCCCGTCGGAAGTGTCGGACGGTTCGCACTACCAGTTGTTCAACCTGGCCGACGATCCGTTCGAGCAGAAGAACCTGGCCGCCAGCGAACCGCAGCGGCTGAGCGAGATGATGAAAAAGCTGATCGCGCAGCTTGAAGCCCACCAAGCGCTCTATCCGGTGGACGACAACGGCCAGCCGGTGAAGCCGCAGCTTCCGCCCAGCCGGTCGTAATCCATCCGGGGTGGCAGCCATCCTTTTCGTTCAACCCAGGGCACGATGGACCGGTTCCCGCCTGGGATGCGGGACCGGTTCGCCCTTTGCCTGCATCGCTACCAGCAATTACTGTGATGCTCGCTTGCTAACGATCCACACAGCATTGCCGCACCGGGAGAAATTCAGATGGTCAACCGTACGCTCGTCACATCACTTGCTGCGTTTCTGGGCGTGATGTGGGCCTCAACCGCAACTTTGGCGCAACCTCCCGTTCGGGCGTACGACGCCCCCGGCGCTCCCGAGTTCAAGGTGCTTGGCCCCGGCCAGAATCCGAAACCGGACGAGAACGGCAACTTCGTGATTGGCCCCGACTACGTCACCGCCCCCGAAAGCATGGAAGTCGAAGGCGTGCCGAAAGGGAAGGTGATGCAGTTCGTGATTGATTCGAGGGAGACCAAGCTGCTCAGCCCGGGCATTGTGCGTAAGAGCACTCCGAAGGTCGATCCCAACAATCCCAAGACGGTCATCGTCGAAACCGAGGAAGTCGACTACGTACGCCAGATCACCGCTTACATTCCTGCGCAGTACAAGCCAGGCGAAGAGGCACCGTTCATGATCTGCCATGACGGCCCCAAGGGGAAGCCTGACATGACGCTGCCTCGCATCCTCGACAACCTGATCGCGCAGAAGCGCGTGCCGGTCATGATCGCAATCATGATCGCCAACGGCGGCGGCGACGCCCAGGGCAACCAACGGGGTAAGGAGTATGACACGATGTCCGGCGTATTCGCCGAATACATCGAGACCGAGGTCCTGCCACGCGTGGAGAAGCACTGCGATGTGAAGCTCACCAAGGATCCCGATGCCCGCGCGGTGATGGGCTCCAGCTCCGGCGGCGCTGCGGCATTGATCATGGCCTGGTATCGCCCTGATCTGTATCACCGTGTGTTGACCACCTCGGGCACCTTCGTCAACCAGCAGTGGCCTTTCAATCCGGAAACGCCCAATGGTGCTTGGGATTTCCACGAAACTTTGATTCCCAACAGCCCGAAGAAGCCGCTCCGGATTTTCCTCGCGGTCGGCGACCGCGACTTGTTGAATCCCAACGTGCTGCGAGACGGCATGCACGACTGGGTGGAAGCGAACCATCGCATGGCTAAAGTGCTCAAGGCAAAAGGCTATCCGTATCAGTATCTGTTCTGCCTCAACTCGGGCCACGGCATTCGCAACGCCAAAGCCCAGTTCCTGCCGCACGCCATCGAGTGGGTGTGGCACGGCTATACCCCGAAGAAATAACCCGGCAGCGGCCCCCACGAGTGCTCAAAACTTGCCGCCCGATGGCGACCAGCAACAGCGGGCCGCTCAAGCCGCAGCTTCCGCCCGAAGAGTAACGATCGGTTCCCAGAAAAGGCATCCGCGCATCTGTCCTAGGATCACACGTATGCAACTGCGTTCTACGCTGCGTTTCTTTGCCCTGGTGTGCCTGCTTGCCGCGCAGACCGGGGCTCCCGGCGACGCCACGCTGGCAGCAGAGCAGCCCAAGGCTGCCAGGCCCAATATCGTGGTCATCCTCGTCGATGACATGGGCTATTCGGACCTGGGCTGCTATGGCAGCGAGATCGAAACTCCGAACCTCGACCGTCTGGCGGCCAATGGCGTGCGATTCACGCAGTTCTATAACACGGCCCGGTGCTGCCCGACCCGCGCAGCACTGCTTACCGGCTTGTATCAACACCAGGCCGGCATCGGTCACATGACCCGCAACGATGGCCTGCCTGGCTACCAGGGTTACCTGAACGATCGCTGCGTGACGCTGGCCGAAGCTCTCAAACCGGCCGGTTATACCACGCTGATGGTCGGTAAATGGCACGTCGGCGGGCAGCCCGGCCAGTGGCCGCTGGACCGCGGCTTTGAACGATACTGGGGTACGCCCACCGGCGGCGGCGTGTACTTCAAAGACACGCTCAAGATCCGCCGCAGCATCTTCTTTGTGGCCGACAACCAGCGAGTGGAACCGCCCGACGACATGTACGTGACCGATACGTTCACCGATCGGGCGATCGAGTTCGTGGATACCGCGGTCAAGCAAGGCCAGCAGCCGTTTTTCCTGTACCTGGCGCACATCGCGCCGCACTTCCCGCTGCAAGCCAAGCCCTCCGACATCGCCAAGTACAAGGGCCGCTACGACATCGGCTGGGATGCCGTGCGGCAACAACGCTTCGAACGACAAAAGAAGTTGGGCATTGTTCCGCCGGACGCTCAGCTCAGTCCTCGCGATCCGGAAGCCAAGCCCTGGGATGAGATGTCGGCGGAAGAGAAAGCCGCGCTGGCGCACCGCATGGAGATCTACGCGGCCCAGATCGACTGCATCGACCAGAACGTGGGCCGGCTGATCAACAAGCTCCAGGAACTGAACCAGCTTGAGAACACGCTGATCGTGTTCCTGTCGGACAATGGCTGCTCGGCGGAGGGCGGCCCCGGCGGGTTCAACCGCGGCCAACCCGATGCCCCCATTGGCACCGCGTTGTCGTATTCCAGCCTGGGCCTGCAATGGGCCAACGTGGCCGATACGCCGCTGCGCAAGTTCAAGATTTCGACGCACGAAGGCGGCATCTCCACCGCCTGCATCGCCCATTGGCCCGCGGCCATCAAGCCGGGCCGCCTGGTGAACCAACCGGCGCACGTGATCGACGTGATGCCCACCTTGCTCGACGTGGCCGGCGCCACCTATCCCAGCCAGCGCAACGGCAAGAAGGTGCTGCCGCCCGAAGGGATCAGCCTCAAGCCGTGGCTGCTGGCCGAGGACGCCGGTCCCGCCGGCAAGCCCCGGCCGCTGTTCTGGGAACACATGGGCAATAAGGCCGTCCGCCTGGGCGACTGGAAAGCCGTCGCCGATTTCCGCCATGACTGGAAACTGTACAACCTGGCCAACGACCGGATCGAAAGCGAGAACCTCGCCGACAAGCATCCGGAAAAGCTGCAGGAACTGGTCGCGCTGTGGAACGACTGGGCCAAGCGGTGCGGCGTGGTCAACTGGAACAGAATCCAGCGAATCCGCCGCAATGCGGAAAACGCCCAGTAGTCACTGCATCGCGCCGCACGATGCACAAACGTGGCACGCCGCCCTGCGCATCGGATAAACTCAAGCACGATGACTCCTGCTCGGCCGCCATCAATTAGGGCTGCGCTATGCATCGTGCAGGTTTACCGTTCGCAACCGTGGGCTGCGGCCTGCCAGCGCCATGGCGTTGGTTCGGTCAACTATTTGCGATACTGCTGTGGCTGGGAGTAAGCACCTGCCCAGCCACGGCTGCCGATCCGCCCAAGGTGGATTTCGCGCACGATGTCGTGCCGATCCTGCGCAAACATTGCGCCACTTGTCACGGCGGCAATGAAGCCAAGGGCGGTTTCTCGATCAACTCGCGCAAGCTGATCCTCGATGCGGCGGTGGTCGAGGTCGGCAGCGCTGCCCAATCGCACCTCGTAGAACTGCTTAAATCAACCGATCCCAAGGCGCAGATGCCGCCTGCGAATCGGCCGCGTCTTTCCGCCGATGAGATTGCCATCATCGAGCGCTGGATCGACGCTGGTCTGCCCTGGGATGCCGGCTTTACGTTTGCCGCGGATCGCTACGAGCCACCGTTGAAGCCGCGGCGACCACAGCTCCCACCGGCCGTGGATGGCCGCAACCATCCGGTCGACCGCATCATCGATGCCTACCTGGCCGAGCATGGCCGACCGCGGCCCCAGCCGATCTCCGACGCCGCGTTTGCCCGCCGGGTGTGGCTGGACCTGGTTGGTTTGTTGCCGCCGCCTGAACGGCTGGAAGTGTTCCTCAACGACACGCGGCCCGACAAGCGCGAGCGGCTGATCGACGAACTCTTGGCCGACAATATCGCCTACGCCGAGCACTGGCTCACGTTCTGGAACGACCTGCTGCGGAACGATTACAGCGGCACCGGATTCATTACCGGTGGTCGCAAGCAGATCACCACCTGGCTGT
>CALBRZ010000116.1 GCA_937927735.1 uncultured Planctomycetales bacterium | reverse complement strand
CACCTTATGGCTCGGCGACTAAGCAACTCCTAGCTTTTTGGACACGCTCTAAGAACCAAGCGTCCCGCCCGAGCGGCCTCTGGCACGATCGCCACGGTGGGGGCGCCTACCACCAGACCGCACTCCAGCAAGAAACTTCGCCGCTGACCGGGCTGCCGCATGTACGGTAACATCCAACCATCGGGGCTAGACTCGGTACGCTCCATAATCTGTCCTTGTTCGTTGAACCACACCGCGACGCGGCGGCTCCACACCAGGCAGACCTTCTTTTACCAGCGGCGGGCAATCTGCGCGGCGACCGCCTCGGCCGGCTCTGCTATTTGATTTTCCTCCGGCAGTTCCTCGCGTCGGCAGGCGGCCGCCATCCGGCGCACGACGACGTACGGCCGGACCGGCTGCAGTACTCATTGCCGCCACTGCTCAACGCAATCGCGGCGATTCTGTTCGACCAGCGCCGCCACGGTTTCGCCATCGATGCCCAGCACGTCGGCCAGCTTCGTGAGCAGGTCTGGGTGGATTTCGCTCCACTCTTCAAACCGCTGGATGCGATTAGGGCCCTTGGCGACGTTGCGATAGCCCAACCGCCGGGCAACCTCGGCCAACGACAAGTTCTGCTCGCGGCGCACGTTGGCAAAGTGGTCGGCCAGACGGCTCCTAGACTGCTGCCCGACTAATCATGTAACGATAGTGGACGGCGCCCGACTGCATGGCCCCCGCCGCGTTGCACCAGGTGCCATGGCGATGGCTTCCGCGCTGCGTCTGGACGCCGCTGGCCCAGTACGCCCTCGGCCTACTCAACTGGGCTTAGCACCAGCTTATCCGGTTCCAACCGCATCACGTGCACACTGATCCAAGGCGAGCCCAGGCTGGTAAAACGGACCAACAGCTTCAGCTCCGGGTCATAGTGCGGTGAGGCGTTGAGGCCCGTGTTCACGCGGTGCGGCTTGTCGCCCTCGTAGGGCCCCCGATACCACTTCCGCTCGGCGACGTTATAGAAGTACATCGTTTCATCGTTTCCGCCCCGCTCGCCAAAGATCAGCAGGGCCGCGTCCATTTCCGGGATGTACGTCGAATCGCCGGTCATGGCAGGCGGCAACGGACCAGCCGGCTCTTCCTTGGTCCACTGCCTGGTCTTGAAGTCGAACGCCCAGACCTCCATCGCCTTGGCCGCGAAATACAAGGCCCGATCGCGGCGAGAATCGTAGCACAGGTGATGGTATTCGTCGTGCGGCGGACCGCCGGTGGCGACGATGTCCCACTTGCCGCCCCTGACATTCGCCTTGGCCAGCATGCCGGTGCTGTAGCCGTAGAGACCGTGGAGCGTCGATACGAACGATACCTGCGTGGCGACCTCGTACTTGCCGGGACATTCACCGATCTTGGCTGTAAACAGGTGATGCCGAGGATCGTAAACATCGCCGACGTAAGTGATGTACATGCCGCTGATGGCGTCATATCCGTACGACTTGCGGGCGTGCGTCGGCAGCAGCGACCAGCCTGCGAGGCTGACGCCCGGCGGGCCGGCCACCATGCCGTGCAGCCAGATCGGGTTGTAGTTGGTCGGCTGGGCCATGCTCCGCCAGTGGTTGGAAAGCACGCTGTACTCGCTGATCTCCGCGCCGGCGTAGGCGCTGTGGCCGCCGCCCCAGGCAATGCCTTTGTGCGAATGGGGATCGTACGCGTAGTGGCCCCACTCGCGGTGCGGCGACCGCGTGGGGCCATCGTGTTCGACCCAAACGTTGGCGGGCAGGGCGGCCAGCTCCTTGCGGCCGGCCTCAGAATCGCCGGGAGCATTCTCGCCTGCCTCCCACTCGTGCGGCAGCAGCGTTGCGTGGCGGATGCTCTTGCAATGATAGGCCGATTCTGGGGCAACGTTTCCTGGCTGAAGCCGGGGAGCACTTTCAATGTCGAGCCTGAGCAGCCACGTGCGAATAGTTTTGTTGTTGCGAGCGTAAGGGTAACCAGCCAGCAGCACGGCCTTTTCGCGCGGCAGGTAAACCGCGGAAGCGTACATCGTGGCCTCCGGCAGCCCTAGCCCGACCGTTTGCGTGGCTCCCGTCGGCTTGCCGGCCGTAGCAGTGCCGCCCGTCCCGAGCAACGTCCACTCGTTTCGGGCAACGCTGTAGGCCCAAACGTCGGCCAGCTTGTTCCAGCCGCCCGCGTAACCACCGGCCATCAGGATCACTTTTGCCTCGGGCACGTAGACCATCGCATGGCTGGCCCTGGCACGTGGCTTAACCGGAGGATGCACCTGGGTCCAGGTCCGCGTTTTGCAGTCGTAAATCCAGGTATCGTCGAGGCACCGGGCCAGATCATCACCGCCGAACAACACGATCTTCTGTTCGTCGGCATCGTACGCCATGCCCGGCAGAATGCGTGCGGAAGGCTGTAAGCCCAGCGGTTGAGACACAGGGCTCCATGTCCTGGTCGTTTCGGAGAACGTCCAGGTGCCGCAATGGGCGGGGAACCACCGCCGTGCCTCGGTCACGGTGCCGACATCATCCGGCGTCAGACAGCGGCAGCGTCCGGCAACTTCGTCGTAAATCCAATCGCCCGGCCTGACGTTCTCGCGTTCTTTTCCTACGCGGCCCCAGGTTCCGCCGCCTCCGAACAACACCGCCTCCTGGTTGTAGCCGTCGTAGACCAGCGTACCCCAGATAGGCAGCCGCAGCCCATCGCGGTCGGGCACGACATTGAAATCCGCCGAACGGTCGCTCATCGACAGTTCGGCTTCGATCGGCTCCCAGCGTCCATCCGCGGGATTCACCAACCAGCCGGCAACTGGCCGCTTTTGACGCGAGTAGCTCCTAGCCTCCTTGACGTACAAAATCCGGTTCAGCCCAGGCAGCCAACAGTAAGCCTGAGGGCTGTTGTGCGGATAGCGGTCCAGCACAATGCCATCGGGAGCCGCTCCGTTTCGCCGTATCCACTGCGGCTGTTTGAGCGAGAACTCCCAGAAATCAGCTTCGATCTTGCTGAACGTGGGCAGGATGACGGCCTTTTCCTGCTCGGGCGTCCAAACCAGGTTGTAACCGATCAGGTCGGGATAATGGGCATCCTGTGGCGGAGTGAAGTTGCCTTCGCCAATCGGCGTCCAACGATTGACGGGCAGTTCTGCCGCGGCGGCCGCTCCGGCCAACGCGGCCCAAACCATGAATCCCATCGCCCGGCAAACCATCTGGCAAGTGCGACGTCGCATGTTGGGCCTCCGTCAGCACGCATGGGCGGCGCAAGCGCGCCGGATCACGCCCCGCCGACTGCGGCGGACACCATTCTCCGCACGGCAGCAGGGCAGGGGGGGACACAGCGGCATACGGTGAACTAACCACCGAGGCCAATGCACAACCGCCGGCACAACAGAGATGTGAAGTGGATTATAGGCCCTGCCGGCACATGTCTTTTTACGGGGTACATGCGGCCATTGCCAGCGTTGTTGAGCAATTGTGGTGGGGTCACGCACACGCTCTACAAGACACCAGCCGCCGACGGTCAGCGCGGTTGGATCTACTTCGCCCTCAATAGCCAGGCGGCCGGGATCGGTTGCTTCTCAAACTGCGGGCCGCTGATTTCGATCACGGGCGATTCCCCTTGCCACAACACCCAGGGCGTGGGATAGCCGCGCCATAGGCCGCTACGAGGAACCGTGCGGTCGCGGTGCCGCACGTCGGCAAATGTCACCTTGAAGGTGTGCAGCCCCTTTTTCAGGGCGATGCTCCAGATGCCCCGGCCGTGAAAACGCTGCCCCAGGTCCCACTCCTGGCCGTCGATCCACAGGCGCAGGTCATAGCCCGGCTCGCAGTTCGCTCCCACATACTCCGGTGGAGCGTGGAATGTCCACACACCGTCGCTGGGCACGTTCAAGTAGCCTTCGTATCGCACGCCGAACGGACCATCGCCGCGACGCATGGAGACATCGAGCAGTTCGCGCGTTGTGCCACGGGCGGCAGCCGGCAACACGCTCGGCAAATGCAGGTGCGAAAGCAGGGCAAAGTGGCTAACGCCGTCCACCAGCTCCCAGTTCAAGCCCGGCTCGGTTTGCCGCTCGAGTAGCGTAGCAATCGCCGGCGATGGCTCCGCCTTTCGATATCGGGCATCGCTGATCACCGTGGCCTGCGTTCCGGCCGTGGCGAACGGAACCTTATCGATGCCGGGCCGAAACGCTCGGGCACGGATGTAGGCATCCGCCTCGATCGTGATCGGCCCCTCGTACAATGTCGATTGCGGTGTAGGCTCGCTGCCGTCAAGCGTGTAGCGAATCTCCACACCCGGGGTCGCGCTGTGCATGGCGACCTGCACGCGGTCGACAAATACCGGCTCGGCAGGCGAGAACGTCACCGGCTCAATCGGCCGGTCGATGCCCTCGGTTGCTTGCAGCTTGCCATCTGCCAGCGTGAACGCGAAATCCTGCCGCGGGGTGGCGACCGGCTTACCGCCGAGGCTAAATGATTCCACGCCCAAGGCCATTCCGTACACCGACTTCCCGTGCCACCAAAGCAGTAGCGATTGCCCCTGCACGCCGACACCCTCTGCCTGGAGCGGCCGAGCATCGTTCAAGGCAGTCAACCAGATCAGCGTGGAACCATCGTTCAACCGTGCGGAAAATCCGGCGATACCGTCCGTGCTGAGATCGCGTGTGCTCTGCACGGTGGACGCGCCGCCAGGAACGTGCGGCTCGATGAGCGACACCATCAAGAACCCGTCGCGCGACGATGCGCTGATCGTCGCCGGCTTGCCGGTCCAATCAGGCTGCGTACCCGCGGACCACTCGAGCTTCATCGGGCTGAACCGCCGCACCGTGACGCCAGGCGCCGAAGGATGTTTCAGTTCACTACGAGCCGCTGCACCTTCCACCTGACCAGAAAGCTTTACGACTCGCTTGCCGATTTCGGGCCCGCCGAAATACTCAGGCACCTGGTAACTGCGGGGCCGCTCCGTACGCGGCACCATCACCGCGTCGGTCACAATCGCCAGCCGGGCAGGCTTGAATAGCACAACCCGACGGTCCGCGCGTGTCCCGGTCACCGGGTTATCGCCAAGCTCCAATCGACCGAGCCGGCCGTTCACGCCGTGCCGCTGGTACGTACCTTCGAAGAACGCTTCGGCATAGTCCATGGTTGGCGACGTGTACCAACGGGCAGGGATCGGCCGCTCGCCGGACGTGGTCAGTTCAACCGTCTTGCTGCCGGGCCAGTAGGTACGGCGGCCGGCGGCATCAAACTGCGGCTGTCGATCGATGGATACCGGCCCCATCTTGTAGAGTGGCTGGCCATGGTCCCAGTACTGCGCCATCGTATTCCAGGTCGAGCCGTTCGCGCTGGGATGGCCGCTCGGCTGGCACACCATCGATACAAAGGTCGCGTCCGGCTCCCAGCTTCGCCGCAGGTACCACATGCCGGTGTACGGCATCCAGTCGCTGGTCGTTTCGGGCGGCTCGAACTCTCGACCATAAAAGCCGATCACCTGATCCCAGGCTTCCTGCTTCTCGGGCGGGAGCGATTCGCGTTGCCTGCCCGCTCCGTACACGCTTTGCAGAATCGACCGCACTGCCGACAGCCTGAGAATAGGCGTAGAATCGACAGTCTCGCGTGGAATCATGCCGCCGTAGGTGCAGATGCCCGTGGTGAGCTCCCAGATTTCCGGGAACAGGTCGACAACGTTGATCCGGTGGCCGCGACCATCAGGCGAAAGGTGGCGGATCGGATAGGTGGTCATCTGCTTCCAGCCGGTCTCAAACTCAGCGTCGAAATCCGGCGTGAACCAAAGCGGCGGCGATTTGCGCATGTGATGAATCTGCACGCCCATCCGCCACGGCATGAACATGTGCCCTTCGTCGCCGACCTCGTTCATCGAGCCGTCGCGGGTCATACACATCGTCCAGATGCGCTGCCAATGCTGCCGGTTCTCCCACGCCAGCCGCTGTCCGGCATGAAAGTCGTCAAGAATCCGCACTGTGGTCGTGGCCGCGTTCAGTGCGTTGTACGTGTGGTTGAACGTCACTCGGCGGCAAGGCCACCAATAGGCCGGCGGATACTCTTCGAGCACGGGAATCAATAACCGCGCCAACGTGGTTGCCGGCAGAGCCTGGGCAAGCTCGGGCCGTTCGCGCACCGTTTGCGCAAGTTCGTCGGCCAGGTGATTGAACTCCTGCAACTCCGTCTTGACGAAATAGTCGCGCAGGTCCTGCTCGCTGTTTTCCAGATCGTGCAGGATGTTCATGCCCCAATCGTCGGTGATGGTGGCCCATTGCCGCAGGTACTCCGGCCTACCCGTCTCGCGGTAGGCCGTGAGCAGCGGCCGCTGGAACCGGCCGGCTCGCACGCGGGCCCTGGCCGTGTCGAGGGCGCCGGCCGAAATGGTATCGCCGTCCTTGGAGATATGGCCCCAGTTGATGGTGCCCGGCTCGAACCGCACGGCTTCCACGTCAAAGCGAGAGAATACCACGGCCACATTGTTGAGCAGGTCGTCTGCGGCCTTGGGATAAGCATGGAACGTGGAGTCCAGCGGATGCTCATGCAAGAACGTAATGCCCTGGAGCTTGCGCAAAAAATGGTCGCGGTACGCGTTGAGCGCCCCGGCAAGATCGCCGCTTTGATAACGCTGCCGGACGGTCGCCAGCTCCGGCTTGCTCAAGTCGAGCCGCTCGCAAAACGCCCGCGCGAGCTGCTCCACGCTTTCGGCGGAATTGCGCTCGCGAAACCGCTCGCGCCGCTGGGCCGCGTCGGCCGGAGCCGGCTGCGACCGAGCCTCCATCAATTCGCCCAAGGGCACCCAACCGCCGGAACCTTCGGGCACCACGCGGCCTGCAAGCGCATGCTTTGTGGGCGCCAGATCGAAAGTTGCCACGCCCTGGTCGAATGGTGGCCGCCGAATATCCCAGTGCGCTACGTACACCACGCGGCGTTGTTCATCGAGCACCGTGACCAGCCGCAACGCTCGATCGTCGTACGCCGGCCCCTCGGGCTGATGCACGACAATCCGCTCAAGGGCATAGGTCTGGCCCAGGTCCAGTTCCACCCAGGGATTCACCGCTCCATCGGTTGATACTTCGAACGCACGCGACTTGCGGTCGATGATGCCGTCGATGAACCTGCGTTGTTCGCCGCGAAAGTTGATATCGCGACCGCGGTAGCCGATGCCGGCGAACTTGATCTCGGAGTTCTTGAGGGCGATGTTGCGGCCACCAGCCCACAGCTCGATCTCATAGATATTCATCCGCGATGAAGCCGGAGCTTCCACGCGGACATACCGTCCCGACACCGCGGCCGATGCCGAAGAAAGTGCCAGGCATGACAGCAATAGCCCGCTCAGCAACGCAGCCGACGAGAACCTTCGCATGGGCCTGTTCCCTACGTAAGCGGCCACAACCGAATCGCCTACGAACCGGTTGCCAACCCAGGGGCGCTGTATGCTACAGCGGCCAGATGGCCCATTCAACCGTGGAGGTAGAACGCCCCCAGAGGAGCGACCGCGGGTAGGCTGGGGCGAGCAAGCGGAAATAAAGTGCGTGCTGATATGCGGTAGAAAACGCTTCAGCCTGCTGAATGGCTGTGGCAGCGGCAGCTTGTGCCGGGCCGGGATACTACGGCAACGAGCCGAACTCAAGAGCCGCTACCGGCGGTCGGCCATTAGTCGCAGCCACTTTGCCCATGGAATTGCGTCGTGATTCGGCTATTGACAACGCGGCCGTGGCCGGTGATTTGCCGTCTTGCCAGAGCGGGGTACAGGCACGAAGGCCAATGCACAGCCCCGCAAACAATCTTTCTTACATCTAGAAATGAATATAAG
>CALBRZ010000115.1 GCA_937927735.1 uncultured Planctomycetales bacterium | reverse complement strand
GTGGCGGAAACGTATGCCGGAATGCGTTGCGGCTTAATGTGCAGATCGGCTCTAATGAGATCACAGGTAGGGTGTTGCCAGTGTTACCATTGCCGAACCCGCATTGCCTTGGGGGCATGACATGGCTGAAGACACCCAAACAAAGGTGATCCGTATTGTCGTTGTGGATGATCATCCACTGGTTCGCGAAGGCTTAAGCGCACTCATCCACAAACAACCGCACATGGTGCTTTGCGGCGAGGCCGAAGATGCCCCCGCCGCCCTCCGGCTGATTGGCGAGGTTCGGCCGGATGTTGCCCTGGTCGATATCACGCTCAAGGACGGTAACGGCCTGGATCTGATCAAGAGCATTCGCACCCGGTATCCGGATGTCCGCGTGCTGGTTTCGTCGATGCACGACGAAGACCTATTTGCCGAGCGGGCGTTGCACGCCGGGGCCCTGGGCTACGTGCATAAGCAGCAGGGGATCGGCAAGCTGATCGAAGCCATCGAGCGCGTGCTCGAAGGTGGGATCTACCTCAGCGAAGGTTCGTCGCAGCGGCTGCTTGCCCGATATGCCAAGGCGGGCGACCGTTCGACGGCTTCGCCGTTGGCCGCCCTCAGCGACCGTGAGGTGCAGGTGTTCGAATTTCTGGGGCAGGGACTAGGCACCCGCGAAATTGCCCAGAAGCTGCACCTCAGCCCCAAGACGGTCGAACGGTATCGCGAGAACATCAAACACAAGCTGGGGCTGCCCAACGCCCACGAGCTGATCCGCCACGCCACGCGGTATGTGCTGGAGATGGGATAGGGGCGGATCAGCAACTCGGGAGGCTTCTGCTCAGCAAGCATCGTCGGCCCGGGCTGGTCGTTTCCTGGCCGCGACGCGTTACTGCTGCGCGAATGGGACCTGTGCCGCGAGCCGGCAAGCGCCTGGCGGCAAAATTGGCTTTCCCAGGTGCATACCCCCCTGATACACTGGTTCGATCAAGCTGCTTTGATGTTTGGCGGCCGCTAGTGTGGGGGGGCTCCCATGAGCCGACGTGTGGCAGGCAGGACCAGTCGCAGGGCGTTCCTGGTGGCGTCGACGGTAGGCTACGCCGGGCTGTGGCTCGGCCGGCCCGGCACGCTCGCGGCGGCGCCCGCATCGCAGTCTGGCACTTCGAAATCCGCGAAACCTGCTGCCGGCGGTGGGAAGGCCCGCTCGACGATCCTCTTCTTCTTGTGCGGTGGGGCCTCGCACATCGACATGTGGGACCTCAAGCCCAACGCGCCCGCGGAGTACCGGGGCGACTTCAAGCCGGTCGAAACTTCGGCTCCCGGCGTCCGCATCAGCGAGCATCTGCCACTGACAGCACAGCAGGCCCATCACCTGGCCGTGGTCAACTCGGTCGATGGCCGCGTGAATACCAACGATCATCACGCCGGCTATTACTACAACCTGACCGGCCACGAGGCCGACATCACCTTCCGCACGCTGGGCAACAACCGCACTCCGCAGCCCGACGATTGGCCGTACATGGGCTGCGTGGTTGCCAAAAACCGGCCGCAGCATCCGCAGTTTCCCAACGCGATTACGCTGCCGCACAAGCCCAGCCGGGCTCCCTACACGCGGCCTGGCCAATTCGCCGCCCGCTTGGGCGTTGAATACGATCCGCTGTATGTGAACGGCAGCGTGGACGAGCCGCTGAAGTTCCACGCCCCGGCGCTGACCCTGCACGGCGATTTGAGCGTTGCACGGCTGACCTCGCGGCGCGGCTTGCTCGATGACCTGGACGCCGCGCGGCGCGAGTTCGATCGCTTTGCCGCCGTGCAGACCTGGGATCGCCAGCAGGAACGGGCGTTTTCGCTGCTGGCTTCGTCGCGCACCAGCGAAGTGTTTGACGTGTCGCGCGAGAGGGCCTCGCTCCGCGAGCGATACGGCGAGAACGTCAACGGCATGAGCCTGCTGCTTGCCCGGCGTCTGGTCGAGGCGGGTGTGCCGTTCATTACCGTCTTCTGGATGGAGAATCGTACGATCGCCAAGAAATGCCGCAGCGCCGGCGGCTGGGATACCCACGGCAACAACTTCAACTGCCTCAAGGAAGACCTGCTGCCGATGTTTGATCGGGCCTACTCGGCCCTGCTGGCCGACTTGCACGACCGGGGCCTGCTTGACCAGACCCTGGTGCTGGTGACCAGCGAAATGGGCCGCAAACCCAAGATCGGCGACCCGCGCAGCGGCGGCGTGGCGGGGGCCGGCCGCGATCACTGGACGTACTGCCTGAGCAATGTTCTGGCGGGCGGCGGCATCCGGGGCGGTCAGGCTTACGGCTCCAGCGACCGGCTGGGCGAGTACCCGGCCGCCAATCCGGTCACCCCGGCCCACATCACCAAGACGGTGTACCACGCCATGGGGGTGCATGACTTGACGGCTACCGACAAGAACGGCCGGGTGTTCAACCTGCTGGAAAAAGGCGAACCGATCCGGGAATTGTTCTAGGACGCTTGTTGCCTTTGACGACATTTCTGGCTTGGGAGCGGGCCGGACCGGGCCTTCCCCCGCCGGACGGCCGTCGCCGCGATGCAACAATCTGCGGCATCCACTGGGCGCGTCGGCCCGGCGCGGCTAGAATGATTGACTTCCCGCATGGCCCCAGGTTTGGGTAACAGGGCCGCGGGCTGATTCTTTGAAGTTCAGACGCAACCCTAGAGACGGTAGAACGATGTACGCCATCATCGCGGAAGGCGGCCGCCAACTGAAAGTGGAAGAAGGACAGCAGGTGCGGATCGATTACCGTGATGCTGAGGCCGGTTCGACGGTGACTTTCGACCGCGTGCTGGCTCTGCGCGATGCCAGCGGCCTGAAGATCGGTGCCCCCGTGCTGGAGGGCGTGGCCGTCACCGCCGAGGTGGTGGAGCCGCTCACCAAGGGCGAGAAGCTCACCATCCAGAAGTTCCGCCGCCGTAAGGGTTACCGCCGCCGCACCGGCCACCGTCAGGCTTACACCACGGTGAAGATCACCAAGATCGGCTAAGCGGCCATCTTGAGCGTCGTACTAGGTCCGCAGTACGGACCTTGCTGCTGATCCTGCGCGCTAGCATATCGCCCAAAATGGCGTCATGGTCTGCTCCATCTGCGGGTTTGCTGTGCGCTTATTCATGCGCGCAATGCGAGCTTGCAGCGATCGCTGGTTCTTGAGGTAGAGATTGGCCCCGTGAAAGCGGCGCGATGCGCTACGCTTTCCGCCGGCGCCGCACAGTCTACCGGCGGCTCTGCTGGCCAAAGGTGTCCTCGGCTTCGACGAAGTACGAGCCCGACATCAGCCGGTAAAAGAACAGCAGGATAAAAGCGCCGGCGGTAGCGACGACAAAGCCCAGCGGGCTTACGGGCGTCACGCGGTAGGTGTCCAGAAAGTACATCAGCACGCCGCAGCCGATCACGCTGCCGCCGATGCCCATCAGCAGCGTGGTTACAGCCCCGCCGGGGTCGCGGCCAGGCATGATCGCCTTGGCCGAGAGGCCGACCAGTGTGCCGAAGCCGACCCACACCAGCAGGTCATGCATGGCTTCGTTCACCAGGGTCATGAAGTCGCCGTCCATGGTCGCTTCCTTGCGTCCCTTATGCTTAGGCGGTTGGCTCGGCACGGATCGTCACCGCTAGCGCAAGCAGTGCTGTTATGATTGCTTGATCCATTTACTGGATCACGGGGTGCGTTGTCACTTGCGCGGTGCGTGCCGGTTCAACAAACATCGACCGCGGCGGCGCCCAATCCGTTGATCCTCCCGAGCATCTGGCGCAGTTTGCCTCATCGGGCAACTGGACCAACTCTCCGCAAACTGCGCCATTGAGCAAAAGCAAAATCGCTCTTCTGGCATCAGGGCTGCATACGGTAAACCACTCAGCGTCGGTGCGACGCGGCCTGAAGTACACAAGTCTTGGACGGATTCAAGGTTTGGGTTACAACAGCCGCTCCCTGCCCGACGACATACACCCGCTCCAATTGTAAAAATTGGAAAAGCCCGCGTAACTTTTGCATTTTCATCCCGCACACTGGGTTCGAAGCCCACTTCCAAGGAGGGAAACGTGGCTTCATGGCATGTACTGGCCATTGCCCTAGCGACCCTGGGCAATGCAGCCGACGGTGAGACTGTTCTTTTAGATTTCACGTCACGCTATTGCGGGCCTTGTAAGCAGATTCTGCCTACAGTCCAGCAACTCCAACGCGAAGGCTATCCGGTTCGGATTGTCGACGTGCAGGCCGAGCCGCAACTGGCAGCCCGGTTTGGAGTGACCAGCGTCCCCTGCTTTGTGATGCTGGTGAACGGCCGCGAAGTCGATCGCATGGTGGGCGCCGATCACTCGGCACCGCAGCGGCTGCGGCAAATGCTTCAGAGGGCTGGAGCCAGTCCTCAGGCTGCGGCATCTGGCGCCGTCGCGTCGCGAGGTACACCGGCTCGCCCGATCTCGGGGGCTCTGCCGGCGCAAACCTCCGGTACACCGCTGCTGGAAAATGGCCGCTCCAGTCACGACCCGGCTGCCGGCCAGAACCCGGCCGCGATTTCACCCCAACAGTTGCAACCGCTGATTGATCGGCTGATGGCGGCCAGCGTTCGGATCCGTGTCACCGCCAACGGTCAGTCGTTCGATACCGGCTCAGGCACGGTGATCGACTTCAAGCAGGGCGAGGCGTTGATCCTTACCTGCGGCCACATCTTCCGCGACTCGGAAGGCAAGGGCCAGATTACGTGCGACTTCTTCGGGCCCGGCGGTGAACGTGGCGTGCCTGCTCAACTGGTGGGCTACGATTTGCGGCGCGACGTTGGTTTGATCGTCGCCCGGCCGCAGCGTCCCATCACGCCGGCGCCGGTGGCACCCGTGGGCTACAACCCGCAGGTGAACGAAACGGTCATCAACATCGGTTGCGACCACGGCCAGGACGCCACGGCCAAGGTCAGCCGCATCACCTCCATCGACAAGTACATGGGGCCGCCCAACCTGCAAGTGGCCGGCCAGCCCGAGGTCGGCCGCAGTGGTGGCGGGCTGTTCAACCTCAAGGGCGAAGTGATCGGCGTGTGCAACGCCAAGGATCCCGAATACAACGAAGGTCTCTATGCCGCTTTGGCTTCGATCCATGCCGAGCTCGATCGGCACGATATGCGGCAGGTGTACGATCGGCCCGGCGCGCCGCTGCATGGCCTGGCCGATCGCAAGCCGCCGGAGATGCCTTCGTCGATGCCGGTAGTGCCTGGCCGCCGCAGCGAGATTTACAACGGTCAGCCGTCCGCCGGTTTGAACAGCGACGAGGAAGCTGCCCTGGCGGCCATTGAGGCCCATCAGACGGAGATCCTGTTCCAGATTCGCACGTCGTCGGACATTGCCGATGGGCGGCGCGGCTTTGTGCTGAACGATGTATCGCCGCAGTTCCTTCGCAAACTGGCAGCGCTCAAAGAGGCCCAGCAACCGCAAAGCCTGACCACGCGTAAGGAACAGCCGCCGCACATGCCGCAGCAGTTCTCGAGCGAGCCCGACGGCTATTACCAGCCGGCCCCGCAAGGTCAGCCCCCGTACCAGGACCAGGGCGCATACCCGACCGGCGGGTACAACGGGCAGCCGCAGGCGGATCCGTCCGCGGTGCCGCCGTGGCGGCGTTCGCAAATGCGTACGGCTGCTGCCCCGGCGCAGGCTGGTTCGACGGCCAACCTGCGTTGGCGTCCGCCCAGCAATTAAGCCGTCCCCGCATGACGTCGCCGATGCGGCTTCGCTGGGCCGGCATTGGCAGTCGTTTCTTGGCTTGTCGATCGTTATCCCGCTGAAAACATCCCGCTTGCAAGGAACCGCAGGGCGTCAGGTCGCGGGCGCCATGCTCACAGAGGTATTTCGATGAACGTCCGATTGGTGGTTGTTGGAGCTTACCGCAACCGGGCGCGTCGGCTGCTTGAGGCGGCACGCGACCGCGCCAATGTTGGTTCTCGCTGGGGCGTGATTGCGCTGGCCGCGCTGCTGGCGGCCGGCTGCCGTTCGCCGTACTACGCCGACAAAGGCGCGTTGCTGGGCGGCGGCGTGGGCGCATTGACGGGCGCGGTAATCGGGAACCAGCTAGGCAGCACGGCCGGTGGCGCAATCATTGGTGCCGGTGTTGGCGCCTTGACCGGCGCGGCCGTGGGCAATGCGATTGACGACGTGGATGCCCGCAACCAGGCCCGCATTCAGGCACAGCTTGGTCGTGCCCTGCCGCCGGGCGGCGTGAGCGTCGAAGACGTGATTGCGATGACGCAGGCGGGCGTCACCGAAGATGTGATCTCCACGCACATTCAGTATCACGGCATGGTGCGGCCGCTGACTACGGCCGATATCATCCGGCTGCAGCAGTCGGGCGTTTCGCCCCGCGTGATTCAGGTGGCGCAGCAGCCGCCGCGGGTGCCGGTGGCCCAGCCGGTTTCTTACGGACCGCCGCCGGCCGTGGTGGTCGAAGAAATCTACTACGCGCCGCCGCCTCCTCCGCCGCCGTGCTACTACCGGCCGCGTCCGCACGTCCATATCCACGGACGGTTCTGACACGCGGCACGGTCTGAACCGATCCAGAGGTCTGCGCGTAGCCGGCTTGTTACCCAAGCCAGCTACGTTCGTATTCGCTGTCCTCCACGGCGGTGGCTGCTGCGGCCACGGTTAACGGCCGGAAGGTATCCACCATCACGGCCAACTCGCGCGTTTCGCGTTTGCCGATGGAGTCCTCGGCTTTGCCCGGATGCGGCCCGTGCGGCAGTCCGGCCGGGTGCAGCGTAAGCGATCCGTAGCCGATGCCCTTGCGGCTCATGAATTCCTCGTTGGCGTAATAGAGGACTTCATCGGACATGACGTTGGAATGGTTGTACGGGGCCGGGATCGCCTCGGGGTGATAGTCGAACAGCCGCGGCACAAACGAACACAGCACGAAGCCCGGCCCTTGGAAGGTTTGATGGACGGGTGGCGGCTGATGCAGCCGGCCGGTGATCGGCTCGAAGTCGTAGATCGATAACGCCCAGGGATAGTAGTAACCGTCCCAGCCGACCACGTCCCAGGGATGATGGTCGAGCTCGATCGCCGTCAGCACGTTGTTCTGTTTGACGATCAGTTCGAACGTCCCGTGCTCATCGCGCGGCGGAACGAACTGCGGTGTACGAATATCGCGTTCGCAGTAGGGGCTGTGTTCGAGGAACTGGCCTTGCTCGTTGCAGTATCGCCGCGGTGGCGTAACCGGTCCGGAGCTTTCGACCACCAGCAGCCGGATCATCCCGGCGGCAGCCTGGGGTTGATACCGGTGCAGGATGCCGCGGGGAATCACCAGGTAATCGCCCGCCTGAAACGGCAGCTCGCCAAACTCGCTTTCGAGCGTGCCTTGGCCTTCGCTGACGTACACGATCTCATCCGCCTGGGCGTTGCGATAGAAGGCGGCCTCGTGACGGCCGGCCTGCACTGTGGCCAGCGAGATGGTGAGATCGGCATTGAACAACAGGGGCGTGCGGCCAACGGTCAGGCTTTCGCCGTCCGGCAGTTCCGCCAGGCGAAAGTGCCGCATCCGCAGCCGCGGATCGTCTTCCGGCTGAAGCTCAACACTGCCCAGCAGCCGCGTGCCGGCAACGCGCGTGGGCGGGTGAATGTGGTACAGGAGCGAAGCGGGCCCCGAGAACCCCAAGGTCCCCATCAGGTGTTCACGGTACAGCTCGCCATTGGGCTGGCGGAAGATGATATGCCGCTTCCGCGGGATCTCACCCCGTTGCACATAGAACGGCATCGGCGCACCCCAGAAGGCTGAAAAAGAGCGTGGCTCGACGTGGGGAGGACCAATCGCGGCGGGAAAACCGCGCAATCGCCCCTCTATGTTCAACGATAGGGACGCCAGCGGGGGCGGACAAGGCAGGGGACGAGGGGGCGCGTTACACGTCGCTGCGGGTATTGTGCTTGCGCATCGTCACTTCGTTGCCGGCGGCGCTATAGATCACGTCGTCCATGAACGCCTGCATCAACAGAACCCCGCGGCCGTAAGACTTTTCAAGATTCTCGGGATCGGTGGGATCCGGCAGCTTGTGGATATCGAAGCCGGGGCCCTGGTCGCGAATCACAAACTCGGCCATTTCCGGCGTGAGGCGGGCCTTGATGCTGATGGTGCGGTCGCGGTAGGGCGATGTTTCCAGCCGCGTTTTCACCAGGCGGCGATAGGCTTCTTCGTCGGTGTCGCGCAGCTCGGAGCCGACTTCCAGATTGCCGTGGTAGAGAGCGTTCACCAGGGCTTCTTCCAGGGCCACGCTAACCTGGAGCCGGGCCGTTTCGTCGAACAGGCCGATGTGTTCGATGCTTTCGGACAGATAGCCCACCAGCAGCGAAACCAGCGAGGGATCGGTTTCCAGTTCAAAGCTGCACTCGCTGGTGGACATACAGCCGAGCAGCCGCTGCCGGTTGCGCTGCTGACCCGCCACCGCCAGGAGCCGCTTTACGGTTTCCAGCAGGTACTGCGAGAGCAGCCGTTTGGGGACGTAACTGGCGGCCCCTTTTTGCAAGGCTTCGGCGGCAATTTCCTCGCTGCCCGCCGAGGTCATCAGGATTACGGGAATGTGCGGATGATTGCGACGGATCGCCGTTACCAGTTCCAACCCTGTCATCTCGGGCATGATCAGATCGGTAACGACCAGATCCGGCGGTTCTTGCTCAATGCGAGCGATCGCCTCGGCGCCGTTGTTGGCATACTCAACGGACAGGTCGCTATCCTTCTCGAGCAATCCGCCCGCCAGCCGGCGGTCAGTCGCCAGATCGTCAACGATCAGAATCTTTGGCATGCGAGGCTTCCTCTACGTTCCTTCGCGCCGTCCGGAGCGGGGCGGCTTCCCATTGCATATCTTGGTTGATGAAATCGACCGTTTCCAGCGGCCAGGATCAGGGATCATCGGGTGGCCAGCTCAAGGGGGGCCGCGAAGTGGGGGACAACGGGGGCACCAAAGTTCAACGAAGGGGAGCGAAGCCGACGAGAACTTGCGGCCGTTGTGCCGGATCGAGTAGCCGCACGCGGTCCGTGAGAACGCATTACCCGGCGGGGGCCGGCTGGGGAACTTCGCCTGTTTTCAGATACCGCTGAAGCTCCGGCACCAGGCGATCCAGGCCGGTTTCGATGGTGGCCAACTGCCGCTGGGCAGCGCTGGTGGAGCCGGCCCTGGCTTGCGTTTCCAGTTCCAGGGCCGCGCGGTACGGCGGCGTTTCGCCGAAGTTGCGCATGGCACCCTTGAGCGCGTGGGCCGCCGCGGCCACGGCTTCGACATGGTCGCGGGCAAGCGCCTCGCGCAGGCGTTGAAGCAGGATCGGATATTCTTCGAGAAACGCTTCGACGACGATCCGCAGCAGTTCGCGGTCGTGCTGCACCGCCTGGAGCGCCGCGCCCCAGTCGACCGTCGATGACTCGCCGTTATGATCTTCGGCCACGTTCAGGTGCGGCTCGCCCAGCACCTCGGCCATGGTTTCAAATAGGGCCGTCGCCCGGATCGGCTTGGCAAGGTAACCGTCCATGCCGGCTTCCAGGCAGCGCTCGCGGTCGCCTTTCATGGCGTGGGCGGTCATGGCGATGATCGGCACGCGCCGCCCGCTGCCTTGCTCCCGCTGGCGAATGATTTCGGTGGCTTCCAAGCCGTCCATATCAGGCATCTGTACGTCCATCAGCACCAGGTCGAAGTTGGACGACTCCAGTGCCTGGAGGGCCTCGCGGCCGTTGTTGGCTACCACCACCTCATGGCCTTGCCGCTGCAATAGGCCGACGGCCAGCTTCTGGTTCACCAGCGTATCTTCGGCCAGCAGCACCTTGAGCGGCCGCAGGCGGCACGTGGCAGGTGCGGGTTGCGCCATCGAGAGCAGTGAACCGGCATCGAGCACCACGGCAATGGTGTCGAACAGCTCCGACTGTTTCACCGGCTTGATCAAATGGCCCGCGATGCCCAGCCGTTCGCACTGCCGCAGGTCGCCAGGGTTGCAGGCTGAGAGCATGACAATCGCTGGCAGCTCGCGGCGGCTGAGTTGCTGCAGGCGGCTGATGAGGCATAGGCCGTCGCCATCGGGCATGCGGGCATCGACGATGGCCAGGCCAAACGGTTTGCCGTCGGCTTCGGCGTGCTGCATCAGGCTGATCGCCTCGGCTCCACTGGCCGCCACGACGGGCTGGAACCGCCAGTTGGACAGCATCTGGGCCAGCACCCGGCGCGACGAGGCGTTGTCGTCGACTACCAGTACCCGCAGGTTTTCCAGCGACGCCGGCGGCAGAGGCGGACCTTGCTGCTCGGTGGGCAAGCCAAAGCGGCAGGTGAAGAAGAACTTGCTGCCGCAGCCGACGCGGCTTTTCACGCCGATCTTGCCGCCCATCAATTTGACCAGCCGGGTGGAGATGGCCAGTCCCAGGCCGGTGCCACCGAAGCGGCGCTTCATGCTGTTATCGGCTTGCTCGAACGCCTCGAAGATATGCTTCTGCTTTTCCGCCGGGATGCCGATGCCGGTATCTGATACCGTGCACTCCAGCGTGACGTTGTGCTGGTTGCACTCCAGCATCCGCACCGTGACTACGATCTCGCCGCGGTCGGTGAACTTGATGGCGTTACCCACCAGGTTGACGATCACCTGCCGCAACCGGTGAGCGTCGCCGAGCACGATCGCCGGCACTTCTGCCGACACGTCGCAGACCAGTTCCAGTCCTTTGCTATGGGCCCGGAAGGCCAGCGACTTGAGGGCGTCGCCCAGGCGTTCTCGGAGATCGAAGGGGGCGGTTTCCAGGTCGAGCTTGCCGGCCTCGATCTTGGAGAAGTCGAGCACGTCGTTGATGACCGCCAGCAGCGATTCGCCGGAGTCTTGCAGCAATTGCAGGTATTCTCGCTGCTCGGCATTGAGCTCCGTGCTCAGCAGCAGGTCGATCATGCCGAGTATGGCGTTGAGCGGCGTGCGGATTTCGTGGCTCATGTTGGCCACGAACTGACTCTTGGCCCGGTTGGCGGCCTCGGCCGCTTCCTTGCTTTGCTGCAAGGCGGCCTCGGCTTCCTTCCGTTTGGTGATGTCGCGGATGAAGATCGCAAAGGCGGCGGAACCTTGCAGCGGGATGGGCTGGGTGGCCATCTCGGCCATGAAGGTTTCGCCGCTCTTGCGCCGCCCGGGGACTTCGATCCGCTTGGCCAGCAGCGAGCCGACTTCGCCCGCCCCGGCATATCGCAGCAGGTTATCGCGGTGGCGGTCGCGGGCGACGGCCGGCAGGATCAGATCGACCAGGTCTTGTCCTGCCACTTCGCGGCGTGTGTAGCCGAACAGTTTCTCGGCGGCGCGATTGAACTCAATGATCTTGCCTTCGTGGTCGCTGAGGATGATGGCGTCCATCGAGGCTTCGAACAAAGCCCGTTTGCGGACTTCGCTCTCGCGCAGTTCGGCTTCTTGCCGCTTGTTTTCGCTGACATCCCAGAAAATGCCCTGCACGCCGACGACGTTGCCGGAGCTGTCGATCACCGGCGACTTCATCACCTGCATGTACCGCAGGGTATTATCAGGGCCCTGGTACTGCTCGACGTCGCGAAAGACCTCGCGCCGCTGCATCACCCGGAAGTCGTCCTGGCGGTACTTCTCGGCGAGCTTGGGCGGGAAGAAATCAAAATCGGTGCGGCCCAGAATGTCTTCCAGGGGGCGGCCCAGCAGTTCGCACAGCGTTCGGTTGGCGAACGTGATCCGGCCTTCAAGATCCTTGCGAACGACGTGGACCGGCAGATGTTCCACCAGCGAGGCGTACGAAGCCTCGGCTTCGCGGAGGGCCTGTTGGGCGTCTTCCGATTCGGCATCGGCCAGCGAGAGCTGGGCGGATAATTCCTCGATCTGCTCCTGCGCGGCCTGCTGCATCTGCTCCTGCTGGATGGCCTGTCGCCTGAGCGTGATGCTCAGCCAGGCCGTGGCCCAGATCACCCCCAGGACCAGCAGCCGTTCGACCACGACGGCCGCGGAGGCAATCGGCGGCGGGGCAGCGACGGCCGTCATGATCGCCAGGACCGAGGCTGCGGCGGCGACCACCCAGGCCCGTTCTGCCCGCTCCGCCTTCTGGCCGGCAAGGGCAATGGCCGCCAGATAGAACAGCCAAGCTGCCCGGAGTGCCGGCCAGGCCAGCTCAAGGGTTACCCCCAGGCCGAGCGCCAGCAGAACCAAGGTCAACAACAGGGCAGAAGATGATTTCATGTTGCCGCCAGGCAGGTCCCCGGCACAGCCACGATAGATATAGGAGATGCAGCCATCGCGCGGATACGCTGTGCGCACGTGACAGGATATGAGCTGACCGACGGCCACCGGGTCAGCGTAGGCGCGCGGTAACCAACCGCTACCTGGGCTGACTTACGGTATTGGTCCTGCGCCATGAGCGGGCTTCGATTGGTGCCTGCGGGGCGTGGGGCCACTCTTTTCAGCCTATCGCAGTCAAGTACGGCGGGCAACATCCGCCCGGTATGCTGCGTTCGGGGCCGGACCCCAGCGGCACGGCGCAGGCGGAAAAATCAGCCACGCGTGATTGTTTCGTTAAGATTCAGCAGCAAGTTCGCCAACACCGTCCAGGCAGCGTGTTCGGCCGGGTCCAAACCGGTGGCGGCCGGCGACTCGCCCGCGGTAATCAACTTTTGGGCGGCCTCCTGGTCGGCCCGGTAATGGGCCAGGCTCTGGTTGTACAGATTGAGACAGATTCGCCGCTCGTGCGGTTTGACATGCCTGCCGGTCACCAGGCGGTACGCGTAGTCCAGCCGGTCGTCGAACGACGAACCGCCTTCTCCCATGACGCGCGCCGCCAAATGCCGGGCTGCCTCTATAAACTGTACATCATTCATCAGGGCGAGTGCCTGCATTGGGGTATTGGTTCGCGAGCGGCGAACGGTGCAGGCTTCGCGGCTGGGGGCATCGAAGATGGCCATGGTGGGCGGCGGGGCCGTGCGTTTCCAGAACGTGTACATGCTCCGGCGGTAGAGGGCCTCGCCGTGATCCTGCGTAAACCGGGCCGTGTTGCTGCTGGTGTAGCCGACGGCTTCCCAAATTCCCGGCGGCTGATACGGTTTAACGCTCTTGCCGCCCAACCGGTCGACCAGCAGCCCACTGACGGCCAGAGCCGTATCGCGGATCGCCTCGGCGTCGAGGCGGAACCGCGGTCCGCGGGCCAGCAGGCGGTTCTCGGGATCTTTTTCCAGGTGGATCGGCAGCACGCGGGAGGATTGCCGGTACGTGGCCGACATGACGATCAGCTTCTGGATGTGCTTGACATTCCAGCCACTTTCGATGAACTCGGCCGCCAGCCAGTCCAAGAGCGCCGGATGGCTCGGCCATTCGCCCTGCGAGCCGAAATCTTCGGACGTCTTGACGATGCCGGTCCCAAAGTACCGCTGCCAGTCGCGATTGACGATCACGCGTGCGGTGAGCGGATGGCTGGGATCGACCAGCCAGCGCGCCAGGCCCAACCGGTTGGGCGGAGCATCGGAGGGCAGCGGCGGAAACGCGGCCGGCACGCTGGGTTCGACCGGTTGGTTCTTGTCGGGCTGATCGTACTGGCCGCGGATCAGCACATAGGTCGGCTTCTTGTTGGGCGAGTCTTCCATCACCATCGTGGCCGGGATGGAGTCTTGCAGCGACGTGATCTGCCGCTGCAACTGGGCGATCTCCTGCTCGATGGAGTTGGTGATTAGGCCCGCCTTGTCCCACAGCACGGTGCCGTCGAATTGGGTGAAGGCCCAGCCGTTGAGCTTTGTGCCTGGCTTCAGGCCAACCTGGGCCGGCTCGACTTCCAGACGGACCCATTGACCAACAGGCGGCAGATCGCCGATCCGGCGCCGGCTGGGCGAATTGTTCTTGCCCCAGGCGATCCGGTCTTCGCCCCAGTACGCGCGATGCTCCCAACTGCCGTCGTTGAACTGGAGCATGATCTGCTTGGGTGGATTCTCCGGATCGAGGTACACGTAGGCGAACAGCTTGTCGGTTTCGCCGATGATCAGCGGCTCGCGGGCACCGGTGAAGAAATGTTGCCCCAAGCCTTCGCTGGTGCGGCGGGTGGCTTTGCTGCCGCAGGTCACCGGCTGCTCTTCGGCGGCGATCCATTGCCAACTGCCGCCAGACCCGCTGGCCGACGGTTGTGCGCCAGGCGGCAGATCGTCGTCGATCCAGGCGACTTCAGTCACGGCCGTATCGCCGGCCATCTTCTTGCGCTGCTGGGCCTCGGCCAGCAATTGCTGAAGCTGCGTCAGTTGCTTTTGCTGCTGCTCGTTGGGCATCCGCACGATGGGCGGCGGCAGCAGGGCATTGCCGTCCATGGGGTTCTCGGTCAGGTTCGCAAAGTATGCGAACAGGCCATAGAACTCCTTCTGCGAGATGGGATCGAACTTGTGATCGTGGCAGGCGGCGCAGCCCAGCGTCAGGCCCATCCAGACCGTGCCGGTGGTTTCGACACGATCGACCGCGTACCGCACGCGGAATTCCTCGGCGATGGAGCCGCCTTCGCTGGTCGTGACGTTGCAGCGGTTGAAGCCGGTGGCAATGCGCTGTTCGAGCGTGGGATTCTCGAGCAGGTCGCCCGCCAGTTGCCAGATGGTGAACTGGTCGAACGGCATGTTGTTGTTGAAGGCCGCGATCACCCAGTCGCGATACGGCCACAGTGAACGCTCGTTGTCCAGGTGCAAACCGTGGGTGTCGCCGTAACGGGCTGCGTCGAGCCAGTGCCGAGCCATGTGCTCACCGTAGTGGGGGCTCTTGAGCAGCCGATCGACCAGACGCTCGTAAGCATCGGGCGAGTTATCGGCCAGGAAGGCGTCGATCTCCGCGATTGTCGGCGGCAACCCGGTCAGATCGTACGTCACCCGGCGGATGAGTGTTTCTTTGTCGGCAGGTGGCGAAGGTTCCAAGCCGGCCGATGCCAGTTTCTCCTGGATGAAGGCATCGATCGGATTGTAGGCGGGGTACTTGCCAGAAACCTGGGGCACCGGAGGGCGCCGGATCGGCTCAAAGGCCCAGTGGTTGCCCCAGGAGGCTCCCTGCTCGATCCAACGCTTGATCAAATCCTGCTGGGCCGGCGTGAGCTTCTTGCCGGTTTCCGGAGGCGGCATCCGCACCGAGTCGTCTTGCGATGTGATCCGCTGATAAAGCTGGCTGCCGGCCGGATCACCCGGCACGATGGCCGGCGGCCCCGATTCCAATTTGGCCAGGGCACTTTCGCGGAGGTCGAACCGCAGTTCACTCGGCCGGTTCGCAGCATCCGGGCCGTGGCAGGCGTAGCAATTATCGGACAGCAGAGGACGGATGTCGCGGCTGAAAACAATCGGGTGATCGCCTGCCGGTTCCGCAGCCCAAGCTGTTGCGGCCATGAGCGCCAGCGGTACGCTCAACAGAACCCGAATCCATCCCAGCGGGAAAACCATGCGGCCATGCATCGTCGGGAGCGACATACGGCAACCTCGGAGTGACCTTCGCGACGCGCCTGCGGAGCCGGGCGGCAACGTGGGCGTCGGGTTACGGAGGGAGCGATTCGCTGCCCCGCCGGTTCAGGCATTTTCACGGCGCAGGGGGCAGCACGGGGCGCGGGGATTGAACCGCCGTCGCGGAGCCACGGCAGACATCGATCCCATTCGATAGGATACCTCAATTGGGGAGGTGGCTCAACGAAAGTTCGGGAGACGGACTGCGTTAACGCCGCGCGTTCCCGCTCGGGAAGATGCGTGCCGACGTCTCAGGCGGTGCGCGGCGTGCTGCTCAACTGGTTGATGGCGTCCTGCCAGCGTTGGAGCTTGCGGAAGGTGAGGTCCAGGCAGTCGAGCAGCGGCTCGATATCCGTCAGCGGTTTGAAGAAGCAGCCTTCGGCGCCGCAGCGGAGTGATTGCAGGATGACGTCGACACCCACCTGAGCCGTCAGCATGATGACCTGGATGCTGCCGTCGCTCCGTTTGATCTGCCGCAACAGTTCCAGGCCGTTGACGCCCGGCATGTTGATGTCCAGCAGGACCACGCGGTGTTCGTCATTGGCCAATTCGGCCAGCGCCAACATCGGATCGTGCAGGGCATCGAGCTGGTAACCGTGCTGTCCTAGCCGGTGAGCGAGCAACCTGGTAAAGGGTTCGTCGTCGTCGATGTGCAGCAGCTTACGGCTGCGGTCGATCATGGCTCCGCCCCGGAGTTCCAAACGAGTTGTCCATTGCCCCACTGCCGCGGCCACGTTTTCCGGGCAACTTATGTATCCGGCTGTGCGCCGGCGGTAGATCCCGCCGAGGATGGCGGGATTTCCCTATGAAAGTTAGCTCGCAAGAAGAACCCGTGGGCGAATTGCAATCTATGGTTGAAATAATCACGGGCAGGCTGCGGATACGAGATACCGCGAGATATTCAAGGAATCTAGCGGAGCATGTTGATGGCGGCGGTTAACCACGTGATCCATTCGTCGCTGGGAGAGGACCCTGATTTCTCCGGGCTGGTTGAACAGTACGTCGCCGAGATGCCGGCCCGTATCGAACGGTTCAAGCAGTTATTCCGGCAGGGCGAATACTACGAGCTGAATCGATTCGCCCATCAACTGAAGGGATCGGCGGGCGGTTACGGTTTTGATGAGCTTACGCCCGCCGCGGCCCGCGTGGAGCATGCGGCGACCTCGGAGCCCGACCTGGTCGAGCTGGAAGCCGCGCTGAGTGAACTGCTTGACCTGTGCAGCCGCGTCCGCAGCGGCGCGGCCGGCTAAAACTGCGGTTGGCTGATACCGCACAGCCGCAGCGGCGCTCTTGTGTTTGAATCGTTGCGCCGTTTCTCATAGCTCACGGCCGTGTGCGCGCAGAGTGACGCATCACCTACGCAGACGCGTTGGCGCGCACATCATCACAACGAGGCTGGTTGCCGAGTGCCCCCCCGCGCTTCCGTTGCTGCTGCAGCTTACCAGTAGTAGTACGGGTACGGGGCGGGAACCACGTACTGCGGGAAGTAATAGGTGCGGAACGGGATCGTGCCAGGCGCATAGTACATGTACGGATACGGAGCCGGTACCGGCGAGGTGTAGTAGTAATACGGCCGGTAATAATAGGGCCGATAGTAGTACGGTCGGTAATAGCCGCCGTAGTACGCGCCGTAAGGGGTAACCACGCGCACGCCTGGGCCAGCCTCGGCGGGCTTCGCGCTATCGATGCCGATCCAGAAGGCGGCCATCAGACCCAAGGCCAGCACCAACCGTTTCGTCCACATGTTCGTTTGCTCTCCCGGGGAGCCTGAAACAAGGCGGCGGAACCATCCAGGGGAAACAGCTTCGGCCGCACATCGCCGCGACGACAATCTTCGTGCCCGCGGCCCATTCGTCGCCCCTGTGCCGCGCACCTTCGCCTGTTTGCGGCCGCGGCGAACAATGGTATCCCGCGAAATTCCCGGCGGCCAGTGTTCTCCCCCCGCCTGGCTTGGCAGGGGGCGAGTTAGCCTCTTACCGGCCGGATCAACCGTTGCGCTAGCCAGCCGCTGGGCAGGTTATCGACTACGCACCGTGAAGGGCGTCCCAGGGTGGTCAGGAGCCCTTGGGCCGCCAGGTAACCGCTGCGCACGGCGCCCTCCATCGTGGCCGGCCAGGTAGTCTGTGTCCAATCGCCGGCCAGAAACAGATTGGGAATCGCCGTCTGCTGTGCGGGCCGCAGGTCGTCGATGCCGGGCCGCACCGAGAACACCGCGTGCGGATCGTTCACGACTTTGGCCTTCAGCAGCGAAGCCTCGGCAGCCCGCGGGAACGTGGCCTTCAAGTCGGCGACCACCTCGGCCACCACCGACTCGCGCGGCCGGCCTTGCAACGACCGCGAGGCACTAATCACCACCTGGTAATAGTGGACACCTGGGCTGATCTCAGCAGACGCGGCTTTCTCGGTGCCCGGCGTGGCATCCCCGGCCTGCTCGTCCACGGGCCGGCGAAAAACCCATTGGCTGAGCCGTCCCACCAGCACGGCGTGCGGCAGGTCCGCAATCGGCCGATCGAACCACAGGTGAACCGCGGCAATCGGCGAGGCTTCCATCTGCGACAGCCTCGCCACTTCAGGCAGCCGTTCCAACGCGGCCGGATCGAACAGCCCCGGCACGTGCCGCCACGGGGCGGCCACGATCACATGGTCACACGGCTCCTGGTTGAGACAGCCAGCGAGCTGGGGCTCGTCATCGTTCCAGCGTTCCGGCGGTTGGGCGGATGGATCACCGGAGCGTGCGGCAATCGTTTCTGCCCGAGGTTGCGCCGCCGCCTCGCTGGTGCGCAATGCAACGCCGGTCACCCGGCCATCTTTGACAACCACCTGTTGCACCGCGGTGGCCAGCCGCAGCTCCACGTTGTGCTTGGTGAGCCAACGCAGCAGACGTGTGCCATATAACTCGCTCAAGGGTAGCGTGGGGATTTCGACTTCGTACGCCCTGCGGGCTGCCATAAAGCCATCGACGAACACCTTGCGGGCGTACATCAGGCTGGCGTGTTCCACGCTCTCGCCCAGCGCGCTTTGCAGCACCAGTTCCCAGAACTGCTCGATTGCCCGGGGCGACTGCCGCTGCTGCCGCAGCCAATCGCCCGTCACCGTGCGGCGGAGGAACGGGCCATCGTTCAGCCGGGCGAGTTTCATCAACGCCCGGGCAATACTCAGACGATCGCCGCGCGAAAGAAACTTCAGCCCCCATAAGGCTCCGGCCAGGTGCAGCGGAGCGGGCAGGAGGCGGCTGCCGGCAAAATCGTAGCGCCGTCCATCAGGCCCGATGAAGTGCAGCACACGATGCGTGGCGAACGCGTCAACGAGCCCCGTGTGCCGACAAAAGTCGGCCAGGTTAGTGCAACACCGCATGCTTACGTGCTGGCAGTGGTCCACCCATGCGTCCTGGGCCGGATCACGGAAGGAGGCCGCGCGGCCGCCCAATCGCCGCCGGGCTTCGTAGAGCCGCACGCGCACGCCGCCGGTACGGACCAACGCCACGGCGGCTGCCAGGCCAGCCAATCCTCCACCCACGATGGCTACCGTAGGCGTTTCGTCGCTGCCAGCGCTCATCGGCCTGTTGCCCCGGCAAAGTAGCGCTCCACGGCTGGCTTGGCCATGCACCAGGCGGCAATCCACAACTTGCGGGCAGTGGTGAGGCGGACCCGGCTGGAGAACACATCACCCCGCCGCCGGCGCATTTCATCGAGCAGGCCGCGGTAAATGCCCGACATGGCGCGGAACACGCCCACGCCGTCGCGATGCAGCCAGGCCTCCAGTTCGCGGCTGGCTTCGTAGAACTGTTCCGCGCGCTCGATCTCGAACTGCATCAGCCGGCGGAATCGCTCATCGTAGACACGCTGCTGAAGCTCCTCGGGCCGATAGTCAAACCGCCGCAGGTCTTCCAGCGGCAGGTAGATGCGGCCGCGGTCGGCGTCCTCAGTCAGGTCGCGGAGAATGTTCGTTAGTTGGAATGCCACGCCGGCTTGCTCGGCGGGCAGCAGCGCCGCATCGCCGCGAAATCCCCAAATGTGGATGCAGGCCAGGCCGACGGTCGAGGCCACGCAGTAGCAGTATTGCCGCAGGTCCTCGAATGTTTCGTACCGCCGCACCTCCAGGTCCATCTCCATGCCATCGATGGCCTGGTGCAGATACTGCGACGGAATGTTGAACCGCGCCACCGTGTCCGCCAGGGCCGGAAAGTACACGTTGCGATGCTCGCCAGCCAACGCGGCATCCAGAGCTTCACGCCAGGCGGCCAGGGCCGCGCGGCGGGCTTCAACCGGGAGCTGGCTATCGCCCAAGTCGTCGGTCTGACGCAAGAACGCGTACAGCGCGCACATCGCCTGCCGCTTGGCTTGGGGAAGCAAAACAAACGGATAGTAAAAGTTGCTGGCGGTGCGACGCGCCAGCCGCTGGCAAGCCCGATAACTGGCAGCAACCGATACGTTCATGGTTCTGCCACCGCGTTACGAGGGCGCGCGAAGCGGCCGGGGAAACACGCCGCGGCGATCGCGCGGAACAACAGCCGCAACTGTTGGTTACGGCTGATGGTCGGCCGGTGCCGCCAGACGTCGTAATCCTGGGCCTGGATGGCTTCCAGGATCGCCAGACCTCCCTGGATGAAAAGTGCCATCGCAATCCTCAGGCTCCCAGGCATCTCGCCTACGAGCGGCCAGCCGTAGTTGAGCAGCGCTCGGGCACGCGCCACCAGGCCCGCCATCATTTGGCGGAACTCCGGCGTGACTTGCCGCGTGCAGAAGTCGTCGACCGATAGCCCGGCGGCTTCCATGGCTTCCTGAGGAACGTAGATGCGGCCAATATCGAGGTCGCGACCCAGGTCCTGCCAGAAATTGGCCAACTGCAGCCCGGTGCAGACCGCGTCGGAGAACGGCAACAACTCCTCGCGATGCCGTCGGGCAAGGTACAGCACCAGCCGCCCGACCGGGTTGGCCGAATTGCGGCAGTACTCCAACAGGTCGTTCCAGGTGGCATAGCGCTTAATGGTTTGATCCTGCCGGAAGGCGATCAGCAAGTCGGCGAAAGGATCCCGGGGAATATCGAACCGTTCGACAGTTTCTGCTAGGGCCACAAATACGGGGTGCCAGGCGTGGCCCCCATACATGGCATCAAGCAGCGACTCCCACCAGTCGAGCAGGCGGAGGCCTTCGTCGCCGTTGGTGACTTCGTCGGCCAGGTCATCGGCCCAGCGGCAGTACGCGTACACGTTGCAGAAATGTTGCCGGAGATCGCGCGGCAACAGTTGGCTGGCGACGGTAAAGTTCTCGTAGTGGGTTTCCGCCAGGTGGCGGCAGTATTGCCGAGCCGTTGCCGGAGCCACAGCGTCTGCGGTACCCATGTGGGGGCCGTAGCGCTGCAGTTCTAAAGCGAAGGGCGTGGCGGACATGCAACTTGTGGGCGCACTCGAGGAATCTTGGGCCGGCTGCCAGCTATATGAGCCCCCCGCCGCGGTAGCCAAAGCGGTCGGGTACCCAAGCTTACTGGCGTGTATTATGATGCGCCAGAAGGAAGGACACAAACCAATGAAGATCATCCTGGCTAGCCCCCGCGGCTTTTGTGCCGGCGTCAACATGGCGATCGAGTCGCTCGAACTGGCGATTGAGCGGTTCGGCACGCCAATCTATGTGTACCACGAGATTGTGCATAACAAGATCGTGGTCGAGGACTTCAAGAACCGCGGCGTGGTCTTTGTCGACGACCTGGAGTTGGTGCCCGAGGGCTCCGTGCTGCTGTTCTCGGCTCACGGCGTGGCGCCGCAGGTGCGGCAAGTGGCCAAGGAACGCAAGCTCTTTGCGATCGACGCCACCTGCCCCCTGGTCACCAAGGTGCACCTGGAGGCGATCCGCTATGCCAAGGCCGGCTACACCATCGTGCTGATCGGTCACGAAGGGCACGACGAAGTCATTGGCACCATGGGCGAGGCGCCCGAGGCGATCATCCTGGTGCAAACGCCTGAAGACGTCGCCACGCTTGAGGTGAAGGACCCCAACAAGTTGGCCTACCTCACGCAAACGACGCTGTCGGTGGACGACGCCAACCGGATCATCGCCGCCTTGAAGGAGCGGTTCCCCCAGATTACCGCGCCCCCAAAGGAAGATATCTGCTACGCGACGCAGAACCGACAGGAAGCCGTCCGCAAGCTGGCCGAAGAGGCCGACGTGGTGCTGGTGCTGGGCAGCCAGAACAGCTCGAACAGCCAGCGTTTGGCGGAAATCGCTCGCGAGCGTGGAGTTACGGCACATCTGATCGACCACGCGGGCGAGATCGGCGACGATTGGTTCCGGGGCGACGAGACGGTACTGATCACCGCCGGAGCCAGTGCGCCAGAAAAAGTTGTCCAGGAATGCATCGCTGCGTTGCAGGATAAATTTGGAGCGGCGGTGGAAACGCGGATCGTCCGCCACGAGGACGTCCACTTTTCGCTGCCGCGCGAACTGCGCACGCTGGCCAAGACTTCGTAAAGGTTGTCGCCCGTTGGCTCTCGCTGGCTGGTGGCCTGCGAGCCGCTGGCTCTCCGGCAGCTTCTCCCCTCTGCCGCCAACGACCGGATCGGCGTGCGCCCCCGCGATCCTGGGAAACGCCAAGCTGCGATGTCGGGCTCCCGACTGCCGGAGCCACCGCCGCGCGCCTCTTGAACCTGCACGGCAAACCACCGTATGAGAATCAGCGATCTGGAACTGTTCCTGATTCAAACGCCGGGCCCCGAGGGGGAACGGCGCTCGCTGGTGGTGCGCATCGTGTGCGACTCCGGTTGGGAAGGCTGGGGCGAGGTGCCCAGTTCGCTGCGGTCCGAGGAACTGGCGGGTGCCCGGCAACTGCTGACTTCGGCACTGGCCGAACGGCACGTGGCCGATATCGAAGAGATCATCGGCCTGGAAATCCTCGCCCGGCTGCACGCGGTATCGGCGGTCGAAATGGCGTGCTGGGACGCGTTGGCCCGCGCGGCCAAGCTGCCGCTGTGCCGGCTATGGGGCGGTTGCTTCCGTGCCCGGGTGCCCATCTGTCGCAACTTGTCGTGCGACGGCGACGGCTCAGCCGCCGCACTGGTGCAAGGAGCCCGCGAGTGGGCCGAGCAGGGATATCGGGCGCTTCAGGTGACCTGCGTAGGCACGGATCCCAAGTTCAACCTGCGGCGGCTCAATGCACTGCGGACGATCTTGACCGAGGGCGTGGAACTGCGTTTTGACGGCCGCGAACAGTTTTCGCCGACGGCTGCCGTGGATTTCGTCACTGGGCTGCCGCGCGACGGTTTCCGCTTCCTGCTCGACCTCACCGACAGCAGCGAGCCAGCCGATCAGCAGCGGCTGCACGCGGTGGCCCGCTCTCCGTTGGCCTTGGGACGGTCGATCCAGCAACCGGCGGACGTTGTGCGGGCACTCGACACCTGCGAGCATTTTGTGCTTTCGCCGGAACGGCATCTTGAAGGCTGGCAAGGCCTACGGCGCAGCGCTGCCGTGGCCGATGCCGCCGGCTGTACGGCGTCGCTATCGGTTCCGTATTCGACCGGCCTGGCCGCGGCGATGCTTCTGCATGTGGTGGCCGCTACGCCGTCGCTGGCCGCTGCCCATGACCTGGGGGACCTGACGGCCGACAGTCAGATTCTTGAAGAACCGCTGAAACCGCAGGACGGTATGCTCGCCGTGCCGCTGGGCATGGGCCTGGGCGTGGAAGTCAGCCGCGCACGGCTGGAGGCCTGCCAGGTAGGCTAACGCGGCTCGCGCGTGCCCTCACTCTTCTTGTGCCACGGCTGTGCCAACCGCGCCATCTGCAGGGGGCACGAACGCCGGGCTTGTACCGCGTAGCCGCGTCCCTATGACGATTGCTCCAGCGCCAGCGCCTTCAGCAGGGCTTCCACAAAGAAGAACTCGCCCCACATGACCGATTCATCTACGCCCAGGTTCTTGGCGGTGTGATACACGCCGTGCTTGAGGATGCCTTCCCAGCCGGCATCGTTGATGGCCAGGTATTCCGGCTGCACCAGGGCATCGAGCATGGCCAGGGCCGTGTCGCGATACGCCTTGGCCCGGTCCGGACACTTCGTCTGCTGGGCCAGGTCCAACAGCCCGCTGGCGGCGATGGCACCTGCGGAGCTGTCCTTCTGCGGCCCCCAGGGCAGCGGCTGCGTAAGATCGGCGTCGAAGTCCCAATAGGGCACGCGATCCGCGGGCAGGTTCTTCAACCAGAAGTCGGCGTTCAGTTCCGAAGTCGCCAGGGCTTCTTCGTCCTGCGAGAGCGTGTACACCTGGCTATAGCCGTACAGCGACCAGGCCAGGCCGCGTGCCCAGGAGCTGTCGTGCCGTGCCCCCTGGTGCGTGGTCTGCCGCAGGAACTCGCCTGTGTTGAGATCGAAGATGCCTTCGTGCGCCGTGGAGCCATCACCACGCACCAACCGCTTGCGCGTGGTGCGGCAATGTTCCACGCCCACGGTGCGCAGTTCCTCGTCGCCGGTGGCGTTGGCCGCGTAAAAGATCAGCGGCACGTTCATCATGATGTCGATGAACAGCGACTCGGGAGCGACGAAGCTGCGTAAATACTTGCCGGCCGGCATGAATCGCATGGCCAGGGTGCGGCCGGCTTGGATCAGTACGTCTTGCAGGGCCCGATCGCCCGTCAGTTCATACCAAGGGCGATACGTGTTGAGAAAGATGAAGCCCAGGTCGTGCACGTTGCGATCGTGCTGACGATGCTCCAGCAACTTGGAGTAGTGCTCGGCATGTCGCCGCCAGGTTTCGTCGCCGGTGCGCTGGTAGAACTTCCACATCATGCCGGCGAAGAAACCGCCGGTCCAATCGGTCCACAGTTCGCCGTCGTGGTGCCAGCGGCCCCCGGTGGTGTAAATGGGAAAATAGTCCGGCGTCCGCTCGATGATCGCGAGGACCTGCTGCTGGGCAAAATCCAGAGCCCGGTTGTACGACGTCTGGCGATCCGACATGTGACAGTTCCCAACTTTGCAAGGCGTGCATCGTGACGTGAACCGGTCCTGCCGCTGCGTCGGGCGTGGCCACCGACACCCAGGGGAAGCCCCCTCTCAAGCTGGGGGGGCGAAGCAGGCCGGCTAAAGCGACTAGCTTCGAAGGTTCGCCGCGCCGGATCAAGCCCCTGCGGCAGAAAGCGTTCCGCCCATCACAAGCCGCCCCCCTACAAGACCTGGGCATCATTGCCCACGATGGCCGATGCTCCGGGGCGCCACTCTCGCCATAACTCCTAATTGGGAATGTGGTTAACACGCCGTTTCGCCTCTAGCTCGCCCGGCGCATCGGTTTCGGCGGCCCGGTTAACTGCTCGCCCCGAGTCGCTTCCGACTCCTTCATTAGAGGGGAGAGAAATCAGAAAATAAGCAAAAATATGTTTATTTGTCTTGATGTTGATGGGTGCAATCGCCGCTGCTTTCCCTCACAGGGACAGGAGCGTGTAGCCCGCCAGAAGGTGAAGGATTGCACCGCCCCTCCCCCGAAATCGGCGTACATGCCGACCCTGCCATTTACGGGGCCGTCTGGCCGCCTGGGGGATCTACCTGCCGGAACAGAGCCTCGCCCCTCCCGCTGTCGCTCACCTGCGATCGCATAGCGCTATGCAGCCTCGAGACGTCGCGCGAGGGCTCTCCGCAGTCGCTCATAAGTCATACCGCTCATTTTGTACTTCTTGTTTTACCTTCTGGAGACGAGCTATGGCGTCGATGTCCAAGGGCAGACGAGGCTTCACACTCGTGGAGCTGCTGGTGGTGATCGCGATTATCGGGATCCTGATCGCAATGCTGCTCCCGGCCATCCAGGCCGCACGCGAGTCGGCGCGGCGGTCCAACTGTGCCAATAACCTCAAGCAGTTTGCCACGGCGATCCTGTTGTATGCTGATCGCAACGGTGAACAACTGCCGCCCTCCGGCGGCCCCAACGGCAACCCCAGTTCATCGTCCTCGCCCGGTTGGGGGACGAGCTGGATCCCGTATCTTTGGCCCGTGATGGAGAAGGGAACCTCCTACGCCCGGCTCAGCCTGGCCGTGAACTACATCCAGGCGGATAACCTCGCGCTGGGCAGGGAAGACCGGTCGGACATGTACCATTGCCCGACCCGTGGGTTCCGCATTAACGCGAATCAATACGGCGGCCAGGTACCCGACTATGTCCCGGTGGGCATCGTGGGCAAGAGCCTGCCGAGCAGCCTGACGGCTTCCAATGGTACCCACCTGAATAACTGGGTCAGCTCGCTGGACAACAGCCACATGCGCGGCCCGCTCCAGCCCGCCCAGGCGCTGCTGACCGGCGCGGCCTACAACAATACGCCGGGCAAGGGAATGGTGCGTTCGCGCGTGACCATGGGGGCTGTCACCGACGGCATGACGTACACCGCGGTTGTGGGCGAAAAGCACGTTCACGCCCAGAAATTGGGCGATGACATGGCGGATCAGCCAGTGAATCCGATCCACGCCCCCAACGGTTTGCCCAATCGCTCGTGCTACAACAAGATCGCGGGGCTGACCCTGGCTCCCAGCGCCAATTGGCCCGAACCCTTCAATATCAACGACGCTACGTCCAATGCCTCGTACTGGACGTTCGGAAGCTGGCACCCCGGCATTACCCAGTTTGCGTTCGGCGATGCCCGTGTGGTGCCGGTGAAGAACCACGCCACGCAGGATGCCCTGTATTCCATGGGGGCTAAGGACGACGGGCAACCCTACAACCTGCCGTAACGGGGGGCCGAGGTAACCGCCTGTCGAAGGCAGGGGCAAAACACGCGGGGGACGTCCCTAGAAAAGGGCGTCCCCCCTTGTCCTTTTTATGGCCGCGGTATCATCAAGGATGCCGCAGTTGCTGCGGCCCGAAAAAACGCTCCGGGCTCCCCGATCGCGGGGCTATTCAAATTCGTTTATGTGATCTAGAATCGTCATAACTTTCGAATGTCGGCGAAAGGATTGTCGGCTGTTCCCGCCAAGACGTTCTTCACCAGAACGCACGACCAACAGGAACAGAGAGTTTCGCTCGATTTCGTTTGAGAGGAGGCGCACCGGCCGCACTCGGACGGTTACGAAGATACCGGTCGAGTGTGGCGGATTCTATCCATCGCCGGTTTATCAATACCTGGTGGCGCTCGTGAAGAGGCATATACCGCGCGTCTCCATGTTCTGTCATTGATAAACGCCGGACAGATAGAAACGTTCCGCTCGCAATTGCTCGGCAGCCATCGTGCGTGCGATGCTCCGGCAACCGGAACGGCGCCCGGGCAGCCCTCTGAATTGGATTCGGCGTCCCTCGCCGCATCAATGGTAACTGGAACAGGCGTCCCAAGAGGCTCTAGAGGTGCTTTCTGAACGTGTTGGCCGATAGGTAGCCATCACGTCTCCCCTGCGTTGCATGCTCCACGCTTGCGCTGCGCCGACTGTTTCACGGTGCGCATGCCGGTAACGGTTCGCTCTGCGCTGGTGTGACCCGCAAGACTGTTACGACCGTCGCCCGCGTTTTGGAACTGTGGGTTTTCAAGTTCGGAGTTGTCATCAATGCCAGTTCTGTCTCGTCGTCGTGCCGGCTTCACGCTGGTCGAGTTGCTTGTCGTGATCGCCATCATCGGCATCTTGATCGCCATGTTGCTGCCGGCCATCCAGGCGGCCCGCGAGTCGGCCCGCCGCGCCAATTGCGCCAGCAACCTCCGCCAGATCGGTACGGCCATCCTGCTGTTTGCCGACCGCAACAGCGATCAGCTTCCGCCCTCGGGCATCGGCAAGGAAGGGACCTACGCCTCGACCGATTTCAAGAACGACCTGTACAAGCACAGTTGGTTCGCCCTCTGCTGGCCGATGATGGAACAGCAGGCCGCCTACAGCCAGCTCAACCTGGCCTACTCGGCTGAATCGGACCAGGGCAATCCTGGGGCTCAGGTGCTCAAGGCCAACCGCCAGACGCACGCCGATTTCCGTTCGGACATGGCGTTCTGCCCCACCCGCGGTTTCCGACTGGTCCGCTGGGCCATGGGCGACACCTCCAGCCCCACCACGCTGGAAGGCCAGGCGATTGACTACGTGGCTGTCGGCGCCACTAGCTTCAGCAGCACCACCGAGAAGGATAACTTCACCCACCCCACCAACCAGCTCCTGGGCAGCATCATCGGCACCAAGGAACAGCCGGGCACTGACAACATCAACCGGCCGCTGCGCTCGCGCGTGCCGCTGGGCTCCGTCACTGACGGCTTGACCTACACCGCCCTGGTCGGTGAGAAACACGTTCCGCCGCGGCGGATCGGTCAGCCGGACTGGGACCTGCCGGTGGCCGGCACCACGCACCGCAATTTCCGCGGTGGCCGCATTGTGGGCGACCTGGGCCTGGCTCAGGAACTCGAGTGGGAAGGTGCCGCCGGCAGCACCTCCGACCAGCACAACTACCGCTTTGGTAGCTGGCACCCCGGCATCACGCAGTTCGTGTTCGGCGATACCCGCGTAGTCCCGGTGAAGAACCACACCAACACCACGGCCCTGACCAGCATGGCTCGTCGCGCCGACGGTCAGCCCTACGACCTGCCGTAAGCGACGCCGCAGCCGCGTTTCCTGCGGCGGCCAACGTCAGCTGATTCATGCCAGCCCTTTGCCGGCCGGACGGTCCACGCTTGGAACTCCGGCCGGTTTGCATTCCACGCGTGGCGCTTGCTGCGATTGAGGACACGGAGGCGATCGGCCGCCATGCCCCCGCATCCCGAATTGGGCCAGCCACGGCGCGCAACAAAGCGGCGTCCGTCACCCCGGCTGCTGGCCAAGGTGCCCGGCGCCGCCGAGCGATTCAAGCAAACGAGCGAGATACGCCCGCTTATTCGCGGACGCGTTCGATGTACTCGCCGGTGCGGGTGTCGACGCGGATCTTCTCGCCCATTTCGACAAACGCCGGGCAAGTGATCTCAGCGCCCGTTTCCAGCTTCACCGGCTTGGTGAGGTTGGTGGCCGTGTTGCCGCGGACGGCCGGCTCGCAGTACGTGATTTCCAGCACCACGTGGTTGGGCGGCTGCACGGCGATGGGCGAGTTGTTGAACAGCAACATGCTGCAGTTGGTGCCCTCTTTGATCCACTTCCAGGTATCGTCCACCTGTTCGGGCGTCAGCTCGTACTGTTCGTAGGTGTTGTTGTCCATGAACACGTACTGCTCGCCCTGGCGGTACAGGTACTGGGCCTCGATTTCGGTGATGTCGGCCGCTTCGAGCGTATCGCCGCCCTTGTAGGTGCGGTCGAGCACGGTGCCCCGGATCAAGTTGCGGAGCTTGCACTTGTAGAGCGCGTTGCCTTTGCCTGGTTTGACAAAGTTGCACTCGAGCATCAAGTAGGGATCGCCGTCGATCTGGACTTTGAGCCCCTTGCGGAACTCGCTGGTGTTGTAAGTGGCCACGTTGGTTCCTGCTTCGTTTCGTGGATTCGATGGAGTATGATTCCCTGCCGAACAAACGGCCGGGGCATGCAGCGGAGGTCGTCGACACGGCAGCGGGGACCTGGCGGCCAGGAGGGAGTTGCCCCTGGGATTCTGCCGCCCGCGCAGCGAATTTTTCCAGAACGACCAACTCCGCTCGCCTTCCCTGTCGGAGGGCGGCAGATCGGCGGCACCAGCGAAAAATTGGCTACGCAGCTTCCTGCTCAACGGCCCACGGCGGGGGGCCTGCCGGCCCTACAAGCCATCAGCGGCCGTGCATGCGTCTAGCCCGCTCAGCATGGTGGAAGCTAACCGTGCAACCCCAATAATATTCACTTTTCGAGAATGTTCGTCGAGATGGGAATCACCGCCGCCGGCAACAAATCTACGCCAGCCCGGTCCTGGCGTCAGGCCCTGCGCACCGCGATTCGGGACGCCCACACGCTGTGCAGCCGGCTAGGGCTGGACCCGGCCTCGCTCGACCTGGCTGCCGACGCCGCCGGCCAGTTTCCGGTGTTCGTTCCGGAGGAGTTCCTGGCGCGGATGGAGCCGGGCAACCCGGCCGACCCCCTCCTGCGGCAGGTGTTGCCGCTGGTCGCCGAGGACGTACCCCAGCCGGGCTTTGAGAGCGACCCGCTCCATGAGGCAGCCGCCGCCGTGGTGCCGGGCCTGTTGCACAAGTATCACGGCCGGGCTTTGCTGATCGTGACCGGCGTGTGCGCCGTGCATTGCCGGTACTGCTTCCGCCGGCATTTTCCTTACGCCGAGGTGCCGACCGGCCGCGGTGCCTGGCAGCCCGCCCTGGAAGCCCTGGCGGCCGACCCATCGATTGAGGAAGTGCTGCTCAGCGGGGGCGACCCGCTGATGGTGGCCGACGAGACGCTCGAAGCGCTGGTGGCTGACCTGGCGGCGATCCCGCACCTCAAACGACTGCGCGTACACACCCGGTTGCCGATCATGATCCCCCAACGGGTGACTGGCCGGCTGCTCTCATGGCTTTCCGATAGCCGGTTGCAATCGATCGTGGTGCTGCACGCCAACCATCCGGCTGAACTGGATGGCTCGGTGGCTGTGGCCGCCGCCCGGCTCAAAGCGGCTGGCGTGCTGCTCTTCAACCAGGCGGTGTTGCTGCGCGGGGTGAACGACAATGTCGATACGCTCGCCCAGCTTTCGCTGCGGCTGATTGAGCTGGGGGTCGTGCCGTACTACCTGCACCAGCTGGACCGCGTGGCCGGGGCCGCGCACTTTGAAGTGCCCCTGGACGAGGGGCGGAACCTGGTCGAGCAGCTTCGCACGCGACTGCCAGGTTATGCCCTGCCGCGCTACGTGCAGGAGCGGCCGGGCGAGCCCTCCAAGTCGCCGCTGGCCTAGCAGCCGTTCAATGCTGACCGCGGTTGCAGCACGCCGCGTTTTAGGCTCCAAACAGCTCGGTGACCGCGCGTCCTTTGCCGTCCTCGGTAGCGTAGAACGGGCGGCTCTCGACCTCGAATGCGGTCTGAGGGCTGATGCCCAGCGCCGTAAAGATCGTTGCGTGCAGGTCGCTCACGGTGACCGGGTTCTTGATCGCCAGGCATGGCCGTTCGGGGGCCGACTCGCCGTACAAGAAGCCCCGCTTCATGCCGCCGCCGAACATTACGACTGACGATGAGCCGGTAAAGTGCCGGTGCAGACCGTAGTGTTTGAGCTCCTGCAGCGTGTCGACCTTGAACGTGGCCTGGTCTTTGGCGGTGGAGCCGGGCACGCCTTCGATCAGCATGTCGCGGCTGAACTCGCTGGCGATGATCACCAGCGTTCGGTCGAGCAGGCCCCGGACTTCCAGGTCCAGGATCAATTGGGCAATGGGGCGGTCGATCTCGCGATGCAGCCGGGCCACCGTCTCGTGGCCGGAGTTGTGCGTGTCCCAGTGCAGGAACGGCACGTACTCCGTAGTGACTTCCACGTAGCGGGCGCCGGCTTCGACCAGCCGCCGGGCCAACAGACAGCCTTGCCCAAACCGGCCGGTGTTGTACCGCTCGTAGCTTTCTTTAGGTTCCAGCGAAATATCGAACGCCGCACGCTCTTTGGATGACAGCAGCCGGTAGGCGTTATCCAACGAACGCAGCATCGATTCCTGCTGGTAGTCGCTGAGGTACTCGCGGTGCGGCGATCGGTCGACCAGGCGCCGGAAGAACCGGTTGCGATCGGCAAAGCGGCCCGGCGTCATGTCACGCGGCGGCCGTACCGCCTGGGCGGCCAGGTGCGGGTAGGGCAGGTTCATCGGCCCGAACTCGCTGCCGAAGAAGCCGGCGGTGGTGAACGCCTTGATCTCCTCGCTTTCGCCGATGCCTTCCAGCCGCTGCCCGATGTTGATGAACGCCGGCATGACCTCGTTGCGCGGACCGAGCACGCGAGCGATCCACGCACCGATGTGAGGGCAGGCCACCGTCTGCGGCGGCACGTAGCCGGTATGCCAGTGATACTGATGCCGCGAGTGCAGGATGTGACCCAGGTCGGGCAAGACGTGCGAGCGGATCAGCGTGGCGCGGTCCATCACGCCGGCGATGTGCTCAAGCCCTTGGCAGATCTTGATGTTGTCCACCGCCGTATCGATCGCCGGGAAGGTGCTCATCACTTTCTCGACCGGCAGGCCGACTTCAAACGGATGGTACCGCTTGGGATCGAACGTCTCCGGCGCCGCCATCCCGCCTGCCATCCAGAGCACGATGCAGGAGTCGGCCCTAGGTTCGGGATGCTTCACCGGGCTGCCGTCGGCCGCCGGCAACAAACGCGGCTCGCCGGCCATCATCGCCGCCGCCGAGGCCGTGGCCAGTTGCTTGAGGAACTCGCGGCGCGAGGTAGGCGTTGGCAGATTGGTGTCGCCGCCTGGCTGATGATGGTCAATTTGTTTCATCGGACGCACCCCCGAACAAGTCCGCACGGTTCGCACTAGCGTACCAGTTGAAACTCCGGCAGCATGAACACCGACCACAGCAAATCTTCGATGGCCTGCGGTGTAGGCTGCTCGCCGAGCAACTCGCGGCATAACGCTAACTCGTCGGCCGTCGGCTCGCGCGCCAGCGCATACACAAACAACCAGCGTACGAGTTGCTGAGCCGCTTTGGGGCCCGGGTGTTCGCCGCCAAACGCCCGTAGCCGCCGGGCTCCCTCGGCAATGGCGTCGGCCAGCTGTTGGCCATTGGCCAGGTCGATGGCTTCCAGCGTGGTCAGTTCGCTCGGCCGCATGCTCACCACCTGGTCGCGCGTCGGACGACCCAGTGCCGCCAGGAAGGCGTTGTTCTTGAGGAGCGACTCGCGAACCATCGGTGCCGGAGTTTCCCACGCGGCCGCCAGCAGCCGGGCGGCGGGCTTGTCGACCTTGGCGTTCCACGCGGCGTGGCCCACTGGCACCGCCGGTTGCCAATCCTGGGGCTCGGTGGCGAAGCGGCCCTGGGCATTGGGCACCTGGGCCGTCCATTGCCACGAGGCATCGGTCACCAGCGTTTGCGATGCTGCTTGGGCTGTGGCTTTGCCCGAGTCGCCGTTGTTTTCAGCGGTTTCCCAGCGTGCGGCGAAGAACACGCCGGCAGGGTTTGTACCGCTGCCGCCGTTGCGGGCGACGATCGAAAGTTCGTTCTGGCCGGCACGCAGGTACGGGACGAGGTTGACCACTTCGACCGTTTCCCAAGTGCCATCGGATAGCACCTGCCGACCGTTCATATACAGCGTGTAATGGTTGTCGGCCGTGATGACCGCTACGGCGCGCCGAGGAACCGCCTTCAGCTCCAAGGGACGGCGGAACGTTACGGTTTCGCCGCCGGCTGCCGAACCTGCGTGCGACCAGATCCACTGGGCTTGTAGTGGCGCCACCTGCTCATCAACCGTGTCCTTGAGTTGCAGCCGCTGCACCGGTGCGTCCCATTGAACCGGTGCCGAGCCGGTTACCTGCCATACGGCGTCCATGAACTGCTCGGCGGTCAGACGGCGGGCGATCGGGCCGGCAAAGACGAACTCCTTGCCGTCGGCGGGAGCTTCCAGGGCGGGCGTGACTGCCTGGTACACCTGCGACGTGCAGATGTAACGCAGCATGGCTTTCAGGTCGTAGCCGCTGTCGGCGAACGTTACCGCCAGGTGATCCAGCAGGTCGGCACTCCAAGGAGGCGTGTGCATGGCATCGACCGGATGCACGATGCCCCGGCCCAGCAGCCGATGCCAGAGCCGGTTGACGATGGTGCGCGTGAAGCGGCCGTTCTCGGGATGCGTCATCAATGTAGCCAATTGGACGAGCCGCTGTGACGGCGGGGCACTGGCGTCGATGTTGCCAAGCTCCGGAAATAACCAGCCGGGTTTGGCAACCCGATCCAGCGGTTTGTCGCAGCGATGCAACTTCAGCGGCTGGTCGGCAACGATGGCCGCCAGGGCGTAGGTTTCTTCGAGCGTCCAGCGGTCGATGAAACTGTCGTGGCACGAAGCGCACTTCAGATTGATGCCCAGGAACACCTGCCCCACGTTCTGGGCAAACTGGATCTCGGTTGCCTGGCTGGCCGAGACTTCGCCCCGCCAGCGGATACCGCGGATGAAGCCTTCGGACGCGCTGGAGGGTGCGATCAGCTCCCGGGCAAACTGGTCGTACGGCTTGTTTTCGACCAGTGCGCGATACAGCCAGGTGGTGATCTGCTTGCGACCACCGGTAATGAATCCGGTGCCGCTGTA
>CALBRZ010000114.1 GCA_937927735.1 uncultured Planctomycetales bacterium | reverse complement strand
CGCGTCATTGGTAGGTCGCTCGCCCAGTGCCTCGCGCAGCTCGGCAAGCAGTTCCTTAAGCCGCTGGTTGTCCTCCTTGATCTCGCGCAGGAAGGCAGCGTTGATCGTGACCGTGGTCGTGCGGATTGCCATGGGATACCTCCCTAACTGCTCGGGCAAAGCGCACGCGCAAGCGTCAATCGTCGTACATGCGATTGGGCAAAATTCGCTACAGCACGATGCGCTCGGCAATTACCGAGCCCCTTCAGAGCCGATTGCCAAACAGACGAGATGAGTGATGAGCTAATGCGAACGGGATGGCGGCCAGCCCCAACAATTCAAAGCCAACCGCCAATGCAACCGGCATTCAGGAATCTAGAGGAGCCGATAATTAAGGTCAATCAAATTCCATGCTCCGCTCAAACACACGTTTGAAACGAAGTGAATCTGCATTGCCTGTATTTGCATGTACGATGAGCACGAGCAGCTGGTTCGCATGCCGGCAGAACTTCGCCGAGAAACGCGGCTATTTCTTCGCCCGTTGTTGCCAGGCCCAGCGATACAGGTTGCGAGAATCGACGTACCGGGCGTCGGGACTGGTGGCCCCCAGCACGACCATCAACAGATGATCATCGCCGCGGCGCGCACTGGATACGAGGCAAGCCCCGGCCGCGTTGGTGGTCCCCGTCTTGATGCCGTCGTATCCGCTGATGCCCAGCAGTTGATTGGTATTGCGCCAAGTCACTTCCCGCGTACTGCCATCAGCGGCTGTCAGCTTCGTCACATGTTCACGCGTGGACACGTACTGGCGAAACAGCGGGTTTTGCATCGCGGCGTGGGCCAGAATCAGCAAATCGCGGGCGCTGGTGCCGTGGCCGGGCACGCTCAGCCCATGAGGATTCTTGAACTGCGTGTTCTTCATCCCCAGCCGTGCGGCCTCGCGGTTCATCTGGGCTACAAAGCGGTTGAGGGCATCGTCGGCCGCGTTCTCGGCCTCGGCGGGCTTGCCGTTTTGCAATTCTTCGGCCGGCTTCGTGCCCGCGTTCCCATTGGTATCGCCGCCGGAACGATCCGAGCGGACCAACAGTTCCTTCTCTGCTTCAGAAAGTGCGGCAAAGCGGCCGCCAAAGTGTTCGGCCAAAGCCACGCTGGCGTCATTGCCCGAGGGCAGCATCAAACCGTAGAGCAGCTCGCGAACCGTGAGGCTTTCGCCCGCCTTGACGCCCGCGGTGCTGCCAGGCGTCTGGTCGGCCCGTTCGGAGAACGTGATCACTTCGTCGAGCACCGCAGGGTCGGCCTCGGCCAGCTTCAACACCAGGTAGATGGTCATCACCTTGGTGGTGCTGGCGTTATCGAGTTTTTGATCCTCGTTGTGGCCAAACAGGAACTCGCCCGTGCGTCCATCGGCGATTGCCCAGGCTTTGCAGGTGACAAACGGCGGACCGATCAGCGCGTCGGGCGGAGCCAGACGAGGTGCTGCCAGCTCCTGGCCATACACCGGCACAGGGAGCGTAGCCAGCCCGCCGGCCAGCACCACCATCGCAGGCCAGAACGGCTTTCCCAACCAACGCACAGCAGCGGTAAACCAGGTGTGTTGCATGATGACTGCCATGGGATTCGAAGCGCAATGCGCCCCTGGGATCGGTCCAGTTTACCAAACGTTTGACCGGCTTCCGTGCGAGGTTTCTGTAATTGCCCAGCTCGGAGACTGGTGAAAAGTTCGCCCCGCCTTACCGGACGCCAGCGAGTTTCTTCCAGATCGGTACGTTGGCCTTCATGGAGCCGAGGATATCCTCAGGCACCTTGCCTTCCTCGATGAGCGTCCAGCCCTCGTACTTGATGCCACGCAGCAGGGCGAAGAACTCTTCCCACGGATAATCCTTGTTGCGCAGGTCGTGGATGTGCACCACGTCGCTCATGCGGTGCTTCACCAGGTTGAAGTTCGCCTGCAAGCCATCCCCCTTGAGGTCCGTGGGATTGCAGTTCCAGCAGATGCCGACGCCCGGATTGTCGGCCACGTCCATGATCTTCTTGATGTTGGGCAGTTCCTGCGTGCCGCGGCCGTGGACTTCCAGACGGATCGAAACGCCGAAACCGGCACCGTACTCGGCCACTTCGTTGAGAGCCCGGCCGATTTGCTCAAGTGTCTTGTCAACCGGCACGCCGTCGGGCAGCGCATTGGGACGCACCTTGACGCCGATGCCGCCGATGTCGTGGCACAGGCGAATGAACGCTTTGGTTTCCTCAATGTTCTTTTTCAACACGGCCGGATCGGGCGAGTGATACTCGCAGGCCGTGCCCAGCCCGACCAGTTGTACCGGGCTATCGGCAAACCGCATGGCCACTTCGGCCCGCTGCCGCTCATTGAGATGAGGCTCCACGCCATGCTTGTGGGTGCTGCGGAGTTCCACGCCGTAGTAACCGGTGGCCTCGCAGTTTCTGAGCAGGGTCGGCAGATCCCAGTCCTTCCCCCAGTTGTAGGTGACCAGTCCCAGTTGCATGGCAGATACTCCCCCAGCATGTGGTAGATGATGAGCGCCGCGGGAAGCGGCGGAGGGCACGGGCTAGACCGGTGGTGAGTATATTTCGCGTTCTGCGGCCATGTAAGAGTTTGCCGCGGAAACATTCCCCGCCGCAGGCACAAGAATTGCCACCTAAACTACGTGAGATGGCCCGGGTACTGCGGCCTGAAACGCACCCTACCGCATTTTGTTGCAATCGAAATTCGTGACGAGTAGGATCGGTTGACGCGCTACCAGCCGGGGCGTTTCGCACATTGGCTTGGCGGATACCAAGCCCCCCCCTGCTGAAAGCGTGCTGGCTTCGCACGCTAGTATCTGCTGGACTTGGGGGGTACCTCCCGGCCCGCGCATGGCACCGAGGCTACCTTTCAACCGGAACCCGTCATATCTCTGGGAGTAATGAACCGATGCGATCGTTCTCCATGATGCAAGCCGTGGCCGCCGCAGCCGTTTCGGGCGCGCTGCTGGGCGGTGTGGCGCAAGCGCAACAAGGCCTCCTGGAGGATCTCTACGGCAGCGGTGCTCATGCTTATTTCGCGGGTCAGCCGCTGGAAGCGTTTGAGCTCCTGAACACCGCGATCGAAAGCGGTTCGCAAGATCCCCGGGCCTATTACTTCCGCGGTCTGACCTACTTGCAACTTGGCCGTCCTGAGGAAGCCAGTGCCGACTTTGATCGCGCCGCCGAACTGGAAGTCTCGCAGGCAGGCGGACTGTACAACGTCGATCGGGCCCTGGAACGCATCCAGGGCAGCGTTCGTTTGACCATCGAGAAGCATCGCACCAAGGCCAACATCGCCGCCGCCCGCAAGGCTGCCGAGGCGATGCGTGCCATTCAGGCTCCGGCCGATGTCTACGGGCCGGCCACGGCGCCTGCGCAGCCGATGGCCCCGGCCTTGCCTGCGGTGCCCGCCGATCCGAATGCCGACGTCGACAATCCGTTTGAATCGCCGGCCAGCGCAGTGCCCGCCGCTCCGGTTCCGGCGGCGCCCATGCCTGCCCCGGCCGCTCCGGCTCCCGCTGCCGATCAGGACAAACCAGCGACGGCGCCGGCCGACCCGGGCAATCCGTTCGAACAGCCTGCCCCCGCCAAGCCGGCCACTCCGGCCCCCAATCCGTTCGAGCCGGCGGAACCTGCCGCTCCGGCCAATTCGCAGCCGCCCAAGCCGGCTGCCCCGGCAAACCCAGCCAACCCGTTCGAAACGCCGAGCCAACCCGCCACTCCGGCGCCGGCCAATCCGTTTGAAACTCCTAGCAAGCCGGCTCCGGCCAACCCGTTCCAGAATTAATCTGCCTTGCACGGCCCTGATGCAGGCCGTGCCCGAGTGCAATTCCAAACAGCCAGCCGCGGTGCCCCCGGGTGCCGCGGCTGTTCTGTTGCGCCTGGTTTGCTGCCTGAAAGGCGCAACGGCTGATTCAGCAAAGGCGATGCAGCTTTGGCGCGCGGCCTGCACACAAGGCGGGACCAGCATGCCCCAAAGGTATGCTGTCCAAAGTCATCACCTGCTCCCGCGTCCGCGCGACACTCCAAAGGCCCCCTTAGCGCACCGGCGGCTCGCCAGTATTCTGGCAGTCAGGCAGCCTATCCCAGGACCAGACGGTTGGGTCGCACGGTCGGGGGCTTGTGCTCGTCGTGACGGCAATCCATGCAATTTCGCACCTTCCATAACGCAGATCCTCCCCGGCTGGCTGCTATCTGGCAATCGTGCAACGCTGGCACCGGGCTGTCGCAGCCGATCTCGGCCTCGCTGCTGGAAGACGTTGTCTTCTCCAAGCCCTACTTCGACCACAAAGGGCTGATCGTGGCGGTCGATGACGACGAGATCATCGGCTTTGTTCATGCCGGCTTTGGCCTGGACGAACAAGCCGACGAGCTCGACCACAGCCAGGGCGTGGTGAGCATGCTGGTGGTTGATCCCAAGCATCGTCGCCATGGAGTTGGCCGCGAACTGCTGGCCCAGGCCGAAGCGTACCTGGCTCAACGTGGTGCCCGGACGATTCAAGCCGGCGAATGGGGAAACCGCTCGCCGTTCTACGTGGGGCTGTATGGGCTGGGTGCCTGCCCCGGCTTGTTGAAGTCAGCCGCCCCCGCCGTAAAGCTCTTTCAATCGCAGGGCTACGAGCAGCAGGCAGAAACACGGGTCATGGGCCTGGAGCTGAGCCGCTTCCGCCCGCCCATCGATCGCAAGCTGCTCCAAGTGCGGCGGACCGTGGAGGTCACGCACACGTACGACCCGGTTCCCAATAGCTGGTGGCAAGCCTGCCGGCTGGGCGTACTCGAACGGGTACAGTTCGAGCTGATGCCAAAATCGGGCGTGAGTGCTCAATGCCAGGCGATGTTCTGGTACCATGAGCCCATGTATCGCGAGGTCAGCGGCGATTCGGTCGTGCTGTCGTGCGTGACCACGTCGCCCGAAGTCCGCCAGCGTGGGTTCGCCACCTATCTATTGTCCGAAGCGTTCAAGCACCTCGCCAGCAGCGGCTTCGCACAGGTTACCGCAGTGTGCGAAGCGGACAACGCCTTGGGCATGGGCCTACTGAAGAAGCTGGGCTTCGAGGAACTGGACCAGGGCCTGGTGCTCTGCAAGCAGGTGGGCTAATCACTACCTAGCGCTGCCATTCACCACTTCCGGCGCCTTCTTGCCCTGCTGGCGTTTCCTTATCGGCCCAGCAGTTTCTTGAGCTGCGGCCAGGTGCGCGTGTTGGCCACATCGGCCTTGGTCAGGCCGGCACGCCGGGCTTGCAACACGCCATAGCGGAGATTGCCCAGGCTTTCTACGCTGTGTGCGTCGGTGGAAATGACAATCGGGATGCCATAGTCCCGGGCGGTCGCACAGGCGACGTCGTCCAAGTCGAGCCGCTGCGGCGAACAGTTCAACTCCAAGCACTTGTTGTGTTTCTTGGCGGCGTCGAACACGGCCTCCAGATCAACGTCGTAGCGATCACGGGCGTTGATCAGCCGGCCCGTCGGATGTCCGATGGCGCACACGTACGGATTTTCAAGTGCCTCGACGATGCGGCGAGTGATCTGCTCACGCGGCTGGTTTTGCCCGTAGTGCAAGCTGGCGACGACCCAATCGGCGTGGCGCAGCACGTCATCGTCCAGGTCCAAACCGCCGCGTTCGAGGATATCGACCTCCACGCCCTTAAGCACCGTAAAGCCGCGGAGCCGCTCGTTGAGCCGGTCGATTTCCTCCCACTGCTTCATCAGTCGCGGACCATCCAAGCCACCCGCCATCGTGACCCGTTTGGAGTGATCAGTGATGGCGATGTACTTGAGCCCGTTGGCTTGCGCGGCGGCCACCATTTCTTCCAGCGTAGCCTTGCCGTCGGTAGCGGTGGTGTGCATATGCAGATCACCGCGCAGGTCGTCCACGGTAATCAGCTCCGGCAATTCGCCGGCATCGGCCCAGTGAAACTCGCGGCGGGCTTCACGTAGCTCGGGCGGAATCCACGGCAAGCCCAGCAGGGCATACACCTCTTCTTCGGTTTCGCCGCCTACGCGCTGCTCGCCGCGGAACACGCCCCACTCGTTGATCTTGAGCCCTTCCGCTTTGGCCCGGCCACGCAGGATCACGTTATGTTCCTTGCTGCCGGTGAAGTACTGCAGGGCCGCCCCAAACGATTCGCTGGGCACCACGCGCAGATCGACCTGGAGCCCATTCAGCAGGCGAACGCTCATCTTGGTATCGCCGCGAGCGAGGATGTCGGCCACGCCGTCGAAGGTCGCGAAGCGGTCCATCACCTCGTTGTGGTTGGTCGACGTGACCAGAATATCGAGGTCGCCCACCGTCTCGCGGCCGCGGCGATAGCTGCCTGCCAGTTCAAGTTTCTCAATCGAAGGACAGGCCAGCAGGTGCTCGCGCAAGGCTTGGGCGTAAGCGTCCGCCTGGGCCCAGAGAAACCGCGTCCCGGCCGAGGCGGCAAAATCCAGCCCTTTGAGGATCTGTTCCTCGGTCTTGGCCCCAAAGCCTTTGAGCTCGCGCACCTTCTGCTGCTCGCAGGCCGCCCGCAGCATATCGAGGTTTTGAATGCCCAGTTCGCGGTGCAGGGCGGCTGCTTTCTTGGGCCCCATACCAGGTACCCGCAACAGGGCCAGCACGCCGGCAGGCACCTGTTCGCGCAGCTCGCGCCACTGCTTGAGTTCGCCTGTTGTGATGAGACTGTTGATCTTGTCGGCCAGATCCTTGCCGATGCCGGGAATCTCGGTCAGTGCCCGCCCCTCGTTGACCAACTTTTCCAGCGGCTCGCCCAAATCGCCGATCGTGCGCGCGGCGTTGCGGTAAGCGCGAACGCGGAACGGGTTGGCCCCCTGAAACTCCAGGATGTCGGCCATCTCGTCGAACACGGCGGCGATTTGGGCGTTATTCATGCTTACTCTGCTTAGGCTGGAAACCGGGGGGACGAAAGATTGCCAACGGCACCTGCGGGCCTACAACCGAGGCCCACGCCGCCCGCTGCCGGCATTGGCAGCAGGGCCAGCAATCCCCCCGCCGGAACGGATGAAATTGTATTTGCCCGGCGTTTCGTTAAGGTATCCCCTACGGTCATTGCTAGCGTTCGCCCCGTAACATACCCCGCGTCCCCCGGTGGTTGAAAGCAACCCCAACAAAGTAGCGACTTGGCCTTTGTCGCACGGGGGCATTTTCGTATTCTCCGGAGCCCAATACGTTGCGCGTTGTGATTCTACCCGAGTACGAGTCTTTGAGCCGCTGGGCGGCCGAACTGGTAATCGATCGCATCCGCCGGTTTCAACCCACGGCCGAGCGACCGTTTGTGCTGGGGCTGCCCACCGGGTCGACCCCGCTTGGCATGTACCAGGAGCTGGTTCGCCGACATCGGGCGGGCGAAGTCTCGTTTCGGCACGTCGTAACGTTCAACATGGACGAATACGTGGGACTGCCGGCCGACCACCCCCAAAGCTACCGGACGTTCATGCGGCGCAACTTTTTCGATCACATCGATCTGCCCAGCGAGCAGGCTCACATCCCGGACGGGAATGCGGCTGACTTGCAGCGGCAATGCGCCGAATACGAAGAAAAGATCCGGGGCGTCGGCGGCATCCACCTGTTTATCGGCGGATTGGGCCAGGACGGTCACCTGGCGTTCAACGAGCCGGGCTCGAGCCTGACCTCTCGCACCCGGGTGGTCACGCTCACGGAAGACACCATCCGCGCCAACTCGCGGTTCTTTGACAACGATATTTCGCAGGTACCGCGGCGAGCGATCACGGTGGGCATCGGCACCATCATGGCCGCCCAAGAGGTGCTGCTGCTGGTCAGCGGCGCCGCCAAGGCCCGCGCCCTCCAACAGGTGGTGGAAGGCGGCGTGAGCCAGATGTGGACGGCCTCGGCCCTGCAACTGCACGAACACGCGATTGTTGGCTGCGACGACGAAGCCACATTGGAATTGAAGGTGGGGACTGTGCGTTACTTCAAGCAGGTGGAGCAAGCACACCTCGCCTAGAACTGGCAAAACGGTAAGCGATGACAAGCAGGTGCGGCAGCCGTGCCGCTTGCTGCGACACGGCCCGCTAAATGCCTGCCGGCGCAGGAAAGCCGCCGACACGGCAATTTGGACAACCTACCCCCCGAACCATTCAGCTTGTCGGGCGAAATAGAATTAGGTTGTTCTCCGCGCACCTCATCCTTACCGGCGGCCCTGGCAGCCGCAGCCAGAACATGTCCCAACCTAGAACGACACGCACAGGGAGGTGCGGGCCGTGAATATCGCATCGACGACACTTACCGCGAGCTATCGCCCACTCTCCGACTTCGAGATCATGACCCTCGAAGTGGCGGGCTGCACGGCCGAGGACTGGAGCCGCGTCCTGGTTGCCGAGGACTTTAATCCTCGAGCGATCGCCCATGTCGACTTCTCCGGCGATATCCGCCTGGGCTCGTTCAACGAAACGGTCCGCTTGATGGGCGGCGTGGAACGCCCCACCGGTATCCGCCACGCCTCGCTGCATAACTGCACGATCGGCAACGAGGTCTACATCCGGCACATCGGCCGGCACATCGCCAACTACGACATCGCCGATCGCGTGGTGATCGAAGATGTCAGCCTGCTGGCGGTCGAGGGCGAAACCACCTTCGGCAATGGTGTCGAAGCCGAGGTGCTCAACGAAGCCGGCGGCCGCTCGGTGCCGCTGTTCGATCGGCTCAGCAGTCAGCTTGCGTACCTGTTGGCCATGCACCGCGATCGCCGCGATTTGCAGAAGAAGCTGCGGCAAGCCATCGCGGAGTACGTGGATACCGTCCGCAGCAGCCGCGGCTATATCGGCACCGGCGCGCGGCTGACGGGCTGCGGCGCCCTGATCAACGTACGCATCGGCCCCGCCGCGGTCTTGCAGGGTGTGCTCAAGTTGACCGATGCCAGCCTCAACAGCAACCCGCACGCGCCAATCATCATTGGCGAAGGCGTGGCTGCCGAGAAAGTGGTGGTCGCCTCGGGGGCCAGCATCGATCACAGTGCCCTGCTGACGCGCTGCTTTGTCGGGCAAGGTGTGCGCATCGGCCGGCAGTTCTCGGCCGATAACAGCCTGTTCTTCGCCAACTGCGAGGCGCAGCACGGCGAAGCCTGTTCGCTGCTGGCCGGCCCGTACACAGTGACGCACCACAAGTCGAGTCTGCTGATCGCCGGCTTGTTCTCGTTCTACAACGCCGGCAGTGGCACCAACCAAAGCAATCACCTGTACAAGCTCGGCCCGCTGCATCAGGGCGTGCTGGAGCGCGGGGCCAAGACGGGCTCGTCGAGCTACCTGGTGTGGTGCAGCCGAGTGGCCCCCTTCACCACGGTGATCGGGCGGCACACCCGGCCGATAGATGTTTCCGACTTCCCGTTCTCGTACCTGTTGGAATCGAACGGACAAAGCCTGCTGGTACCGGCCGCGGGTTTGGCCAACGTCGGCACGTTGCGCGACATCCACAAGTGGCGTGATCGCGACCGCCGTACTGATCCCGACTTGCTCGATCGAATCAACTTCGAGGCGTTCAGCCCTTACACCATCGGGCGGATGCAGCGGGCGGCCGAGATGCTGAGCGGCCTGGCCGAACAGGAATGGGGCCACCGCGAGTTCGTGTCGCTGGGCGGGGTCCAGATTCGCACGTCGCGGCTGCACCGGGCCGCCGGCCTGTACCGTACGGCCGTACAAATGTATTTGGGCAGCAAAATCGCGGCCCGGCTCGAAACGTTCTTGGCCTCGCGCGAAGGGCAGGCCTGTTCGCTGGCCGAGCTGCAACAGTTGCTCAAAAGCGACGGTCATGGCCAAGGCGAATGGGTGGATATGGCCGGGCTGCTGGCTCCGCGTTCGCAGGTGACCAGGCTGATTGAGGACATCGAGTCGGGCGAACTTGCCTCGCTGACAGCGATCGAAACGCGGCTGTTGGACCTGCACGCCGCCTATGAAAGGCTGGAATGGGACTGGGTCGCCGGCGGCTGGCTCGCGCTGCTCGGCCGGACCGCCGAGCAGGTTACCCTGGACGACTTCCGCCAGGCCATCACCACCTGGAAGAGTGCCACCGCCCAATACAACCAGGGCGTGCTACGTGACGCCGAACAGGAGTTCAAGGAATCGGCCCAGGTAAGCTACGGCATCGGCGGCGACCGCGAAACCCAATTGGCCGACTTCACCGCCGTGCGTGGGTCGTTCAACGATAATGCCTTCGTCCGCAAGGTGAAGGATCAAACCCGCGAGATTGCCGAACGGGCCGACCATCTGCTCGCGTGGCTTCAGGAAGCGTCGCCGGCCGCAGCCTGAGACGAGGCCGACGGTGGCCTGACTGGCACCATACGCATGCAAGGAAGCTGCCGGCTTGTTGCCACCCCCGCAGTGCCATGTGGAACGACACCCAAGATCCGCTGATCCGGCAAACGCGCGAGGAGTCGATCCTGGACGCCACCAGCGACGAGGCCCCCCCTGATCGGGAACTGCTGCCCTTGCCCAACTCGGAGCACCGGCCGCAGTCCACGGAGCTGTCGGGGCAGCCGGCAGCGGAAGTTCCCACCCCTTCAAGCGGTGAGCCCCCTGCCCGTCTGTCCCACCAGACGCCGGTCGAGCGGGCGTTTGAGGAAGCATCGCCCGACTTTCTCACCGAACTTGAGAAGCTGCGCGACCCGGTGTTAGCCGCGTCGCTGGCCGACCGCTGGGCGGCCGATACCCGTTCGTGGTCGCGGGTACAACTGCTGGCGTACCTGGATGGGGTGCTGCGTTACCCGGGGCACCAGCCACTGGTGAAACGGCTCTATCGGGCGGCCGAGCGGCGCAACGACATGGAACTGGTGGGGGCGTTCCTGGTGGCGTTCGACCGGCTGGTCACGCACGCTCGGCGTCCAGCCCCCAGCGGTGATATTCGCCTGTCGGCCCTCCAGAATGTGATCCCCTCCTTCCGCCGCCGCAAATCGGACGACACCTGGCACGATCACCGCAGCAAGGTGCCGCTGCCACACCGAGGACGGATCTTCTCGTACCGTACCCGGTATTACTTACGGCGCAGGGCGTGGCGAGCGATCCGCCGGTTTGCCCATCTGGAACCGGAACGATATCCAACGATCGCGGCTTCACTGCTGGCCCGCTACACCGACGACGACCTGGCCACCGGTGAACGTGTGCTCGACCGCTGGGGACTGCTCCAGATCTGCTACCGGCATCATCCGGTGCTGGCGTTTGGCCGCCATACCGTGCGGTTGCAGCCGGGCCGGCGGCTTGCGAGTCTGACTCCTGCGCCCAGCTTCCTCTCACTGTGGCAAATGCCTGCCGCGAGCGACGCCCTGCTGCGGCTGATGGTCGAAGCACGGAGCCACCTCGTAAGACGGTGGGCCCATCAACTGTTGCTGGCCGAACACGCCGCACGGTTGCGGTCGGTTTCGCCGCTGTGCTGGTTGCCGCTGTTGGAGCGTGCCCGGCCTGAGATTGCCGACTTTGCGTGCGAAGGCCTGAAGGCTTCTACCACGCTCGACAAGCTGTCCGTCGACGAATGTTTGCCGCTGCTGCAAACGCGGCATGTGGGCGCACGGCAATTCGTCCGGCAACGCCTGATCGAACGCATCGACTGCGACGAGCTGAGCCGTGCCGACCTGGTAACGCTGTGCACCCAGAGCCATCCCGATTTGGTGGCGGCCGCATGGAGCAAGTTCTTGCCAAGTACCGCGCAGGCCCCGGCGGCTTTTAACCGGGCCATGGCGCACCGCCTGGCCGGCGTGCGGTGCCACCGCTTTGCAGTGCCCATTGCGACCTGGGCTCTGTCGCTGATTACGGAACATCGCGCCCAGGTGCGAGCGATCGATGCCGAGTCCGATGCGGCCCTGTGGGCGTACTTCGACCATCCGTTTGTGCAGGTGCGCAAACTCGCTTGCCGCTGGTGGACTGCCCGAAAACCGGCGGAGGTGGAACCGGCCTTTTGGGCCAGGTTGTGCACCAGTCACCGCGACGACGTGCAACACGCCATGGTGGCCTGGCTGGCTCGCCACACGGGCGACAGCCTGCTGGGCAAGGCCCGACCGCTTCCCCCGGCTATTGTCCAGCACGCCTGGACATTGTGGGAAACCATCCTGGCACGCGACGACGCCTCGGTGCGGACGCTGGAGTTGACCATCGACGAGGCAGCCGCCGCAGTAGCGCACACGCTTACCGATGGAACCGCAGCATCGCAATCCGGCGGAGATCATGCACCGCCGATCGAGCGTATTGTTCACCTGCTCGCTCGGTGGGCAGGCGCAGATTGCGAGGCCGTCGCGGCCCGGGCGTTAGCCGGCCTGGCTCACATCGCCCAGGCGAGCGAAACCGGCAGCCAGCTCGTCAACCAGGCGTTGCCGGCGCTGGGTCGGGCCGCGTCGTGACCCCGGCCGGCGGCGAACTGCCATTGCCAAGGAGCGGCCAGTTGTGGCATGGTGGGCGGTCGTCAAGCGGCTGCTCACGGCGGCAGCACCAGGGCGAACTGAGACCTGCGTAGCTGCGGCGTTCCGCCGCGGTAGCGATTGCCTGAGCTTGCTTTCCCCAGGCGGCGTCCTGGCTTTCACCGGCGACCTGTCGCCCATGACCAGGACAAGCCACGGCTTTCCACGGCGACAGGCCGCCAGTGGCCACTCCGCTTGGGCCTCGGTCCGAAGGACGAAGTCAGTCTCCCCGCTGCCGCCGTGAGTGGCCGTTTGTGCGTTCTTGCCCCGGCAAGTGTTCGTGCCCCTGCCTCGAGGCATCATGGCTTGGCTTGAATGGATTCGCCGGTTGTTCGGCCACAAGCCCGCTGGCGACCGCCAGCAGCAGACCAGCGTCTGCCCTCGCTGTGGCTGTCGGCTGCGCTCCAGCCGGGCTCGGCAATGCCTGACCTGCGGGGCCTCGTGGCACCGCCTCGACGACTCGGCGGCGTTGTCGTCGCGTCGCCGACTGACCGACGACTGGTACTTCACGCCGCGCGACGCTCCGGCTCCCTTCACGCCCGCCACGGCTCGGCTGCTGGAAAACTCGTGGGAGCCCGAACTGCTACCGCCCACCAGCCTGCGCGCGGCCCTGGACCTGGGCACCCTTGCCCCGCCCAAGCCAACAACCGTTAGGCGTGCCAAGAAACCCCATCAAGTCGACAAGCCCCAAACCAGCAAGAAGCACGCGGCACGAGCAGCATCGAATTGCGAAACGGCCGCCGATGGCTCGTCCTCTCCGGCGCGTCCGCAGCCCAGTTGGTTGTACCTGGGACGCGGCGTGTCGCGTCACTTGAGCGAATGCACCAGCGACACGGCACGCCTGGCCGAACTTGAGCTTCCGCTGCTGCACACGCCCGACGACGTGGCAGCGGCGATCGGTATTGAACCACGCCGGCTTCGCTGGTTGTGTTGGCACACGGCCGCCACGCCCCGACCGCATTATGTGACCTTCGAAGTCTCCAAACGTAGTGGCGGCACACGACAACTGGCGGCTCCACATGCGCAATTGAAGCAATGCCAGGCGTGGATCCTGCGAAACATTCTCGACCGCGTGCCCACGCACGACGCGGCGCACGGCTTCGTCCGCGGCCGCAGCACGCTGACCAACGCGCAAGGCCATGTCGCCCAGGACGTGGTCGCCAACCTCGACTTGAAGGACTTTTTCCCGTCGATCACGTTGCCACGCGTGGTCGGCATCTTTCGCAGCCTGGGTTACTCGCCGGCGGTGGCAACCGTGTTGGGCCTGCTCTGCACGGAATGCCCTCGCCGCAAGGTGGAGCTGGCCGGCAGAACCTGGTACGTGGCCACCGGCCCGCGTGCCCTGCCGCAAGGGGCGTGTACCAGCCCCATGCTTTCGAACCTGGCCGCCCGCCGGCTTGATCGCCGCCTGGCAGGCCTGGCCCAGCGGCTTGGCTGGCATTACAGCCGCTACGCCGACGACCTGACGTTCTCCACCGCGACAGCCGCCGACCGCACGGCTTACCTCTTGGCCATGGCGCGGCGGATCGCGAAGGAAGAAGATTTTGAGGTCAACGAAACCAAAACGAGGGTGCTGCGGCAAAACGCCTCGCAGCGCGTGACGGGCGTGGTGGTGAATCGCCGCGCCGGTGTCCCTCGCAAACTGGTTCGCCGCGTCCGGGCCATTCTCCATCAAGCCCAGCAAACCGGGCTGGCCGCCCAGAACCGCGAGGACCGCCCGGATTTCCGCCGCTGGCTCGAAGGCACGGTGGCCTACATCGCCATGATCAATCCCCAGCAGGCTGCGCCGCTGCAACAGGCGCTGGCCCAGGTCAAAGCGGCCGAACGTGCCCAGGGCGTCTCGCAATCCGGGGGCGTAACGTCCTCGTAACCTGCCGCGCCACCGGCATTTCTTGCCCAACTCGCACAAGCATTCCCCCGCCGGTGAGCGGCTGGCCGCATCGGGCTTGTCGAGTAAGCTAGAGGGCATCACGGACCGGCGGCCGCATCCTTGTCCGGCTGCTGGCATGCACTTAGAATCAACCGTCCGCTTGCTTAGCCAGCCCCCTCTCAACGGTGGTGCCGCCGGCTCACCTCGCAGCGAAGGATCCAGCCATGCTCCAGCGGAAGCCATTGTTCCCCCACGTCATCGAGATGAATCACCAGGCGGGTGAGATCCTCGGCTGCAACGTCTACCTGGTGTACGACGATCAGGACTGGCTGCTGATCGACGTCGGTTTCGACGATACTGTCGACGAAATCATCGAGATGATCCGGCAGATGGACTTTCCGCTGTCCAACTGCAAGACGCTCATCGCCACCCACGCCGACGTGGATCACATCCAAGGGCTGGCTCGCGCCAAGCAACTGCTCAAGACCACGGCCACCGCGCACCGGCTGTGCGCGGAAACGCTGGCCAGCGGCGACCCGATCCGGACCTACGCTTCGATTCCGGCTCAGAACATCAGCATGGAGATGCCGCCCATCAAGATCGACCACCTGGTCGAGGATGGCGACATCATCGAGGTGGGCAACCTCAAGCTCGAAGTGTGGCACACGCCGGGCCATACCGATGGCCAACTGGCCTTCCGGATGGGCAATCTGCTGTTCAGCGGCGACAACATCTATCGCGACGGCTGCGTGGGCGCGATCGATGCCCACCACGGCAGCAACATTGAGGATTTTGTGCGGTCGCTGGAGCGGATTCGCAACAGCGATGTCGAATGGCTGCTGCCCAGCCATGGGCCCATCTTCGCCAAGGACAACGCCCTGCTCGACAAAACGATCGAGCGGCTCAAAGGCTACATGCATATGGCCGACTTCGGCACCTGCATGAAGGATTGGCCGCTGATGGACGAGTTCGAGCGCGAACTGGAACAAGGCATCCTTCCCGAGGGTGTGGCCGAGAACCAGGGCTGAAGTTCCCTACCCTCGCTGCTACCCGAGTGCCGCTAGCCCCCAGGCGCGCGTACAGGCCAATGAATCAGTGCTGGCGCTGCGTGGTGAACTCCCGCTGCTCGTAGGCACGGCGGCTTGCAGGTTTTGTTGCCGCATCTTGGCAGGCCGAGGCAGCTCTGGCATTCTGGCAGCTTTGCCCCTTCTGTTGTCTGGCCCCCCGTGAAGCGTCGATGGATTTTCTTCAACTCAGCGGCAAGACGATCCTGGTGACAGGCGTTGCCAATCGCAAGAGCGTGGCGTGGCACGTGGCCCAAGTGCTGACGTCCGCCGGAGCCAACGTGGTGTACTCCGTTCGCAGTGAAGCCCGCCGCGCAAGCGTGGCCAAACTGCTGCCTGAAGGCACGCCGATCTACGTGTGCGATGTCGAGCACCAGGATCAGATCGACGCCCTGGGCCAGGCGATGGTCGAGCACCATGCCCCGCTGGCCGGCGTGCTGCACTCGATCGCCTTTGCCGATTACGCCCAAGGGCCGGTGCCGTTCCACGAAACGCCGCGTGACGCGTTCCTGCGAGCGGTGGATATCTCGTGCTATTCGCTGGTGGCGCTGGCCAATGCCGTAAAACCGTCCCTGGCCGAAGATGCCTCGGTGGTGACGGTCTCCATCTCCACCACGCGGATGGCCAGCGAGAACTACGGATTCATGGCCCCGGTGAAGGCCGCCCTCGATTCGTCGCTGGCGTTTCTGGCCAAGAGCTTCAGCCAGTTTTCACGGGTAAGGTTCAACGCCGTGGCCCCCGGGCTGCTCAAAACGTCCGCCTCGGCGGGCATTCCCGGCTATGTCGACAGCTACCTGTACGCGGAGCAGGCCACGCTGCGCAAACAAGCCGTGCGGACGGAAGAAGTGGCCGCGGCCGCAGCATTTCTGCTCAGCCCTGCGTCCTCGGGCATCAACGCCCAGAACATCGTGATCGACGCCGGCATGAGCGTGAACTACTTCGACCGCGACCTGGTACGCCGGGCGCTGCGCGAAGAACCACCTGCTGGCCAGTAACGGCCGCTGGACCTTGCCTGCTGTACGATCACTCGCAAGCAAGCCTAACCTCTCACCCGGTAAGCAAAGCCGCCATGACCACCAACGCCTGGGATCGGCTCAACCGCGAGATCATCGCCTGCGAGCGATGCCCCAGGCTGCGCCAATACTGCCGGGAGATGGCTGCCACCAAACGCAAGGCGTTCCTCGATTGGGAATACTGGGGACGGCCCGTTCCCAACTTTGGCGATCCCCAGGCCAAGATTCTGATCGTGGGGCTGGCGCCCGCGGCCCACGGTGCGAACCGTACCGGCCGCATGTTCACCGGCGACCGCAGTGGCGACTTTCTGTACCGCGCACTGCATCGCGCGGGCCTGGCCAATCAGCCGCACGCGGTCGATGCCAACGACGGTTTGGAACTGATCTCCTGCGCAATCACGGCCACGTGCCACTGCGCACCGCCGCAGAACAAGCCGACGCGTGACGAAATGGAAGCCTGCTCCATCTGGTTCCGTCAAACGCTCGACCTGGTGCCTGCCCGAGTGTTCGTCGCCCTGGGCAGCATCGCTTTTAACGCGGTGATCGACGAAGCTCGCCGCCGCGGCTGGTACACCGAGCGCAAGCGTCCCAGGTTTGCCCATCAGGCGACCGTTTCGCTGGCCGACGGCCGCAGTCTGATCGGCAGCTATCATCCCAGCCAGCAGAACACGTTCACCGGCGTACTGACCGAGACGATGTTCGACGCCGTTTTTGCCCAGGCTGTGCAGGCGGCAAAGGCCTGACACTTTCCCTGGCTCTTATCCCACATTGCGGCCACAGCTAGCGAGCGCTGAGCTTCGCAACACGCGCCATTGCGGTCGGGGCCATACACCGCTTTGCAAAGCGTGCAATTTTTTTCCCTGACACTTGGCAAACCTTACAAAGGCCGGGGCTGCTTCCCGTCATCAGACGCCAGATGGCCGCGCCACACCACACTTGCAACTTATTTCCAATTCAAACGTTGCGATCTTTTCTCAGGATTCTTCGATCAGTCCGCGGTCCCTTTGGCATCGCCCTTGCTTTTAAAGGCTAGCGATCGCGGCCCAGTCGCGATCACGACCACCAGGCGGTTGGCCAGGACACACCGCCGTTCCCGCATTCCAGAGGAGCTTCCAGGATGGACCACCAACACCGGCTGATGCTGATTCGTGACCTGTTGGACCGCCTCAGCGATAACGCCGAAGCCTGGGAACGGGCTGACGAACAATCGGTCAACTTCTGGGAAAAGAACCTCCGCCGCGATATGGCCGAACTGCGCCGCATGTGCGCCACCATTCGCAGCGATCGCGTTTACGGCCTCACCGCCGCGCACGAAGCCGAGCGCACGGTACGTCCGCGCTAAGCTGGGCAAGCTGTTTGCGGTGGGCGGTCACGCCACCAGGCAAGCATCCGGCAGGCCGGGCAGAACGCGTAGCTTCCCGCGGCTAGCACTCCCGGCAATCGCCGCAGCGGCCCTTGAGCAGCACCTCGGTGACGTCCAGCGCCAGCTTTTCTCCCGCAGGCTGAATGCGCAGGTCGACATCGTCCAGGCAAGTTACCTTGCCGCAGGTGGTGCAGAGAAAGTGCGGATGAACCTCCTCATCCTGAGCTGACTCATCCAGCCGCTCGAAACGCCAGACGTGATCGCCCAGATCCAGCCGCAACAGCAGCCCACAATCCGCCAGTTCCATCAAACACCGGTAGATGGTGGACTTGTCAAAGCCGCGAGGTGCAAGCTGCTCGGCCACCTCGGCGTGGGTGAGCGGATACCGAGCCTCGGTCAAATGCTGCAACACCGCGATCCGGCAACTGGTACAGCGCAGATCCTTGGAACGCAGCAGATCCCGCGCGGATTCAAGCGATAGTGAAGCGGGTTGAGAACTCATTTCACTAGGGTGCAGCCCGACCTCCTCCATCCGGTGCGGCCAAACCGGGCGTAGCATGTGCGACCGGGCGCCCGAAGCCAGCGATTGGCGAGTCGCCAGGTACCGCCCTCGCACACGTCCGAGCTAGCAGGATACCAGACCACGGCGGGGCAGGCAATTCGCCGGCGGTCCCCCCGCCCCCCCTCTCTTCGCCGCGCTCCTTCTTGTTGGAAGCAGCTCCCCCCGCTCCTCGCCCGGCGGGCGACACTCCATTTACCGCCCCCACCGCGGTAACTTGTTCACCATCCGTCGGACCATTATTGTGTGGTCAGCGGCACGTACCGCCGGACATTGGGCGACACGTGCGGCCTTTGGGGGAAATCTAGAGGTGGCTCGCGACCCGCACGGCCGCGAGCATGGCCCACAATAGGCTGGGGGAATACCGATGGGATTGCGGATAGTCGGCTGCTTGTTGCTGGTGGCTCTGGCGGCGTGTGGATGCCGCAACACCGGTGAGGGCTATCAGGAAGGCAAGAAGAACGTCGTCCTGCTGCGCTACAAGCAGGGCAGCGAAAGCACCGAGCAGCGCGAACGCGGCTTTCTCGACACGCTTGCCAAGGAATTCCCCGACATCAACGTGATGCTCTCCTCGGAGTACGCCGGCACCACGCAGGAGTCGGCCCTGGATAAAGCCCAGCAGGTGCTCAACAAGTACGGCGACAGGGTCAACGGCATCTTCGCCGTGTGCGAACCCAACGGCGTCGGCATCCTCCAGGCCTTGGAGAACGCCAAACTGGCCGGCAAGGTCAAGCTGATCACCTTCGACCCCAGCCCTCGTCTGATCGAGGCGATGCGTGCCGACAAGGTCCACGGCATCATCCTCCAAGATCCGTACCGCATGGGCTATGAAGCCGTGCACAGCCTGGCCAAGCACATCGCCGGCGAACCGGTCGAGAAGTACATCGACACCGGCGAGTACGTGGCCACGTCGGAGAACATGGACGGCACCGACGAGAACGGCGCCGACATCAAGCAACTGCTCCACCCGATCCAATACACCGACGAACTCAAGGCCAAGCCTGACACTGCCAAGTACACCTTCGCGGTCATCCCCAAGGGCACCACACACGAGTTCTGGAAGTCGGTGCATGCCGGCGCGGAAGCCGCCGCCAAAGAACGCGGCGATATCGAAATCATCTGGAAGGGCCCGCTCAACGAGGACAACACCGAGGAACAAATCAGCATCGTCCAGAGCTTTGTAGCCCAGAAGGTCAGCGGCATCGTCCTGGCCCCCAACGATTCCAGCAGCTTGGTGCAGGCGGTCAACGAAGCCAAGAACGCCGGTATCCCGGTAGTGATCTTCGACAGCGGCCTGGACGATCCTTCGGCCTACGTCACCTACGTAGCCACCGACAACTACAAGGGCGGGGCGCTCGCCGCGCGGCAAATGGCCAAGGCGCTGGGCGTGGCCAGCAAAGCCCCGGCCGAGTCTGCCGCGCAGCAGCCGGCTTCCCCAGAACCTGCCGCGGAAGAATCGGCTCCTCAGGAACCGGCGCAGGCCCAATAACCCTGCCAGGCGGCGAAGCGAACGGCAGTTACCTCGACCGCCTGCAATGGCTTCATCGTGCCTAGACTGGATTGATAGCTCCCATGGCATCGCAAGCCCTGGATTCCCCGCTGCTGTCGATGGCCGGCATTTCCAAGCAGTTCGGGGCGACCCAAGCGCTCAAGGGAGTCTCGCTGCACGTTCACCGGGGCGAAGTACTCGCCCTGATTGGTGAAAACGGGGCCGGCAAGAGCACGCTGATGAAAATCCTCAGCGGCGCCCAGCGGCCCGACGAAGGCACGATGCAGCTTGATGGCGTCCCCTACCAGCCCAGTGGCCCGCATGCAGCCCGGCTGGCCGGCGTGGCGATGATCTACCAGGAACTGAACCTGGCGCCGCACCTGTCGGTCGAAGACAACATCATGCTGGGCATCGAGCGGCACACCGTCGGCTGGGTGCGGCGGAGCGTGCAGCGCCGCGAGGTGCGCGAGGCCCTGGCGCGCCTGGGCCATGCCGATCTGCCGCTGCACATGCCGGTCGCGCACCTCTCGGTGGCGATGCAGCAACTGGTCGAGATCGCTCGCGCCCTGGTTGGCCGGCCGCGCGTGGTGGTGTTCGACGAGCCGACCAGTTCCCTCACCCAGGCTGACACGCAGCGATTGTTCGAGGTGATCCGTCGCCTCAAGGCCGATGGGCTGGGCATCATCTACATCAGCCACTTTCTGGAAGAAGTCCGCGAGATCGGCGATCGCTACACCGTGCTCCGCGACGGCACCTTGGCCGGTTCCGGCACCTTGGCCAATGTCTCCGAAGAGCAGATCGTCGCACTGATGGTCGGCCGCAGCGTGCAGGAACTGTTCCCGCACGTGCCGCACGAGCCGGGCGAAGTGATCCTGACCGTCGATGGCCTCCAGGGCCGGCGCACGCCCCGGAATGTGTCGCTGGAACTGCGCCGCGGCGAGATCCTGGGCATCGCGGGCCTGGTCGGCGCCGGCCGCACCGAATTTCTGCGGACGCTGTTTGGCCTGGATGCCGTGCGTGCAGGCCGGGTGACCGTGGCGGGCCTGCCGCCGCGGCACACGCCCTCCGGTATGATCGCCGCCGGCCTGGGGCTCGTTTCCGAGGACCGCAAGGGCGAAGGGCTGGCCCAGAACCGCTCCATCGAAGACAACCTCACCTATAGCCGGCTGGAGCCGTACAGCACCTGGGGCTGGCTGAACCTGCGGCGTCGCCGGCAGGCCGTCAAAGAGAGCATGGCCGCCTTGCAGATCAAAGCGGCTTCGCCGGCCCAAAGCGTCCATCAGCTTTCGGGCGGCAACCAGCAAAAGGTGGCGATCGCCCGCGTGCTGCACCAGCAGGCCGACATCATCCTGCTCGATGAACCTACACGGGGGATCGACGTGGGCACGAAGGCCGAGATTTATCGGTTGATGGGCGAAGCCGCCGCAGCCGGTAAGGCGGTGATTTTTGTGAGTTCGTACCTGCCGGAACTGATGGCGGTATGCGACCGCATCGGCGTGATGGCTCGCGGCGTCCTTCACGAAGTCCGCCCCACGGAAGCCTGGACGCCTGAAAGCATCATGGCCTGCGCCGTAAGCTGACGCGGGCGTGCGCCCCGAGGCAGCCGGCAGGCAGCGTGTCCCTGCAATTCTTCCTTCTTCACTTCTCTTACTTGCGTGAACCGCCATGCACATCCGCCCCGAGCAGATAGACGATCGGGCTTCCATCTACGACCTGCTATGCCACGCATTTCCCACGCCGGAGGAAGCCCTCTTGGTGGAGCGGCTCCGGGAATCAGGTTCCGCGCCCGTGGCGCTGGTGGCCATCGAAGAAGACGACCACGGCGAGCAGGATGTGGTGGGCCATGTGGTGTTCAGCCCGGTGGAGCTGGAACCGCAGGCACCTTGGCCTGGCCTGGGACTGGCTCCTCTGGCGGTGCGGCCGCAAGCGCAACGCAGAGGCATCGGCAGCCAACTGGTGCAGGCCGGGCTCGAAGCATGCCGCGCCTCGGGGGCCGGCTTTGTCGTCGTGCTGGGCGATCCGGCCTACTACAGCCGGTTTGGTTTTGTGCGTGGCAGCCAGTTTGGCCTGGTCAACGAGTACGGCGTTGACGAAGAGTTCATGGCCCTGGAACTGAAGCCCGGCTGCCTGAGCTACGGCGGCCTGGTGCGTTATCACGCGGCCTTCGCGGCGTTCGGGCCTGGTTAAGCCAATCAAAGCTTACCGCAGATTCCACGGCCAATAGTCGCGCTGATAGCCGCCGAAGCGAATCTCCAAAGCGCCCAGCAGCGACAGGCTATGGATGTCGGACATGCCCGACGTTCGTTTGCCCAGCGTGAGCGTGTCGGCCACATCCACCCGGAACACCAGCCAGTCGTCGTGGCGGTACTTCACGCCCAGTCCAAACGGCACGGTGACCACCGACTCGGTCATCGGCAAGTAGCGGTGGTCCAGTACGTCGAAGTAACCCATCCCGGCCCCAAGCGCGAAGTAGGTCTTGAATCGCGGCCGGGTGAACAGCGACATGTGCAATTGCAGATCCCAGAAGATGGCATCGCCGGTGGTGCTTTCGATGTCGGTGCCGGGGTAATCGACGGTCACCGAAGCGAATCCCAACCGGCCTTCCCAACCCCAAAGATCGTCAAAGTCCCAGCCGAAGCGGCCGCCGTAGATCAAACCGCCATCGAGTTTGACATGGCGGTCCATCGCCACATCGCTCCAGAAAACGCCGGTGAACATGCCGGCCGTGAGCGGCCGCTGCGACCAGGGTTCGCTCAGCACCGGCAGCCAGTGGACCGGCTCCGGTTGCGTGGCCAACGGCAAGAATGGACTTTGCGGCACCATGATCGTCGGCAGGTTGTCGACCGGGTCGGCTGGGTTGCCCAGCGGCACTACCGGAGCGATTGACTCGCCCAAAGGGGTGAATTCCTGAAACGTGCCCGGCGGCAACAACTCCGGCTGCGCCGCGGCAGGCGTGTGCGTACCTGGGTTCACCGTGCTCGGAACCAGGACACGATCGCTGGCAGGGTTCGCCAGCGCCGCGGCCAAAAGCAGCGTGCTGCTGTCCGACGGGGGCACTTCAATCCGCCGTTGCGCCGGTGCTGGCGTGGCTTGCTGCTGTGATTGCTGTGGCTGCGGCTGCTGCGATGAAGCGGCCGCAGGCGCAGTACTGGCCGGCTGCTGCGCAGGCGCGATCGCCACCGTGCCGGCGAGGCCGGAACTGGCAGCCAGGATCAGCGCGCAGTGCAGTAGCGTACGCCAGTGCATCGCCATGTTCAGGCAGGGATGCTCCGCGACGAGGAAATGGCCGAACGACCGTATCAAGGGAAAAAGGCCGCGGATTATTCCTAGCCCCGGCTAACCTGTCAACGCGGGTTTGTTGCCTAGCGCTGCGGCTGAAAGCACCGTCATCGCACGCTGCCCGAGGCCAACTCCGACTCGCAGGCCGATTCGCCAGCGGTACCCGGCGACGTTTCGGCGGCGTGTCCCTCACTCGTTAAGTCGGCAACATGCACCGGGCGATCCATAGCTGCTAGCGTCGCTGGCACGCGGCGAGGCTCGATCTCGCCGGGCAGCCGCTCCAGCACTGCCACCAGGCTGACACCGCGGCCATAGCCGCGCATGCCGCGGCGCATGCTGCGAAGCAAACGCGCCCGCTCGCCTTCGAAGATGCGGCGCAGCAGCCAGTTCACCGGAGCGTTCGGCAGCTCGAAATCGGTTCCGGCATTGCCGGCCGCCTGACCTCGCCGACGATTGCGGTCGCGCACCCAGCGGATCGCCGAATAAAGCCGCGTATTGAAGTATGACAGCAACCGCTGCCGCACCGGCAAGCCCTGCCACACAGCCGCCAACCGCTCAGCATCGTAGCGGCGGTAATGGCCAAACGCTTCATCGTGAGGGCTCCACAATGTCATGTCGGCCGGCACCGTGAGCAGCACGTGCGCCCCCGGCTTGGCCGCTGCCAGCAGTTCCGAGAGCATCCAGAAATCGTCGGGCACGTGCTCCAGCACGTCGGTCAGCAGGAACAGATCGGCTTGGCCCGCCGCCTCGCCCAAGGCTTCCGGCGCCTTGCCGCACACGAACCGCACGCCTGGGAACCGAGCTTGCGCCAGGCGAATGCCGTCGGCCGAGGTGTCCACGCCCAGGCATTGATAGGCGTCGGCCAGTTCCGCCAGATTGCCGCCGGTGCCACAGCCCACGTCGATCACCAGGCGGTTCTGGTGCGGAGGGACGATCGCCTCGATTAGCGAGCGGAGGATGCGTCGCCGGGCAACGAACCACCAGTGCTGCTCCTCGATTTGGGCGTGAAGATCAAACTGGGCCTGTTGCATCGCGTGAACCTGGCAAGAGAACGCCGCGCGCAGCATGTGCGCCCTGCGGCTGATCAGCCCCTGCCCCAAATGTAGGCCGCAAAATACCGGGGCGGGGCTCGTGGCGTTTGCCCAGGGGCAGATTAGCGCGGCCGTGCCGGTTATACTTGGCGTGCCGGCGGCCGATGCCCGACTGGCTTTATCCGGCCTTCTTCCCCACCGACTCCTACCCGTGCGTGTCATGGCTTCCCTGCATCTAGCTTCGCAACGATGGATCTTGGCGGCTCTGGCCGCGGTGCTGTTGCTCGTTGGCCCGGCGGCGGCCCAGGAACAACAAGCCGCCTCCCAGGCCTTCCCGGCGGAACTGGTCGAATTCACCGCCTATGACGGCAACCCCATCTTCAAGGGCGCCGGCCCGGGCCATTGGGACGTGAAGATTCGTGAGCGGGGCTGGATCATCAAGGAAGGCGATCTGTACCGCATGTGGTACACCGGCTTCGACGGTACCCGCGAGGGGATCAAGATGCTGGGCTACGCCACCAGCCGCGACGGTATCCACTGGGAGCGTTGGCCGGGCAACCCCATCTATCGCGACCACTGGGTCGAAGACGTGATGGTGCTCAAGCACGACGGCACCTACTACATGTTCGCCGAAGGGACAGGCGACGAAGCCCACCTGCTCACCTCGCCCGACGGCATCAACTGGAAGCGAGAAGGCCGCCTCGACGTGCGGCAGACCAACGGCCAGCCGATCTCGCCGGGCCCCTACGGTACGCCGTTTGTGATGGTCGAAAACGGGACCTGGTACCTGTTCTACGAACGCGGCGACCAGGGCGTGTGGCTGGCCACCAGCCGCGACCGCAAGGTGTGGACCAACGTGCAGGACGATCCGGTCATCAAGCTGGGGCCCGGCGAATACGACCGCGTGATGATCGCTCTGAACCAGGTCATCAAGCACAAAGGCCGGTACTATGCGCTACTGCATGGCTCCGGTGACGAGGAGCGGCCGCGGCTATGGTCCACCACCGTGGCCGTTTCCGACGACCTGATCCACTGGACCAAGTACCCCGGCAACCCGCTGTTCCCGATCAAGGAGAACAAGTCCAGCGGCATCTGGGTGCACGACGGTCAAGGCTTCCGCCTTTACACCATGCACGACGAAGTGAACCTGCACCTGCCGCGGCGCTGAACCAATCGCCCCACGGAGAGCGCGGAGAGACTGCTATGTGTGGCGAAGCAACCGGGCCAGACCATCCCCAGGTGCGCATTCGCTGCCGGCTCGATGGCCCGTTGATCGTGGAAGGACCGGTAGAAGTGCTCGACCACCAGGGTCGCCCGTTCCCGCTGCCCACCCACAAACCGCTGCTGGCGCTGTGCCGGTGCGGAGCGTCCGGCAACCGCCCCTTCTGCGACGGCAGCCACAAACGGATTGGCTTTGCGGCCGGCGAAACGGCGCCTGAGTAAATGCCGTCCGCAGCGTTATTCGGCAACCAGCCGTACATCGTCGCGCAGCGTCAGCGCGGGCGGTTTGAGCCGGGTTTCTTCGGCAATTTCGCGCAAAGTTCGCCCCAGCGTGGGGTGTCGATACCCAGGGTCCAATTCGGCCAGCGGCACCGCGACGAACGGCCGGCGCGGAATATCGGGATCGGGAATCTCGCGGTGCTCCAGGCTCAAGACTTCGTCGTTGAATATCGACAGGTCGATATCGATCGTCCGCGGCGCGTTCTTGTAGCCAGCCAGGCGAACACGGCCTAGCTGCGTCTCGATCGGCACGATCACGTCGCGATGAAACTCGGCAGCTGAATGGGGTGTTTCGACCAAGACAGCCGCGTTCAGATAGTTGGCCTGGTCCGAACCGTCGTACGGAGCCGACTCCCAAACGTGGCTCACCGCCACCACGCGGCAAACCTTGGCCAGCGCGGCCACGGCAGCCGGGAGGTTCTTCTCCGGCTCAATATTGGAACCTAGGGACAGATACGCCCGATTCACGCTGTGCTGGGTCGCGGCCACGGGAGGCGCGCCTTTCTGTGCTGCAAGTGCTCTGCTGCTCTCTGGAAGAGGCCTAGTATAGTGAAACCAGCGTGCCGTCGGGCAGTCTCCCGGCCGGTTGGCTGCGCCGCTGTTCGTTGCCCCAAAAGATCCGGTGTCCGGCGCCAGCGACCGCAGATAGAACCAGCGTCGGCGGGGCGGCGGCTGCACGCTGGGAGGCTCGCCATCCAGCCACGGTGCCAGAATCTCCCCCCAGGCTTGCCGCCAATGCTTGAGCCGGATGTGGATCGGGTCCCAGCCGTACCAGTCGGGCCGCTGCTCCACGGTCGCAATGCCGCGTGCCCGGCACAGCTCGACCACGCGTTCGTTCAACTCAGCGGCGCGGTCGCGCACTTCGTCCAGGCTCAGGCGGCAACTGGGGAACAGCATCGCCCGAAACAGGCGAAACCGCATCTCCGAGATCGCCAGACCGTTCTTCACCGGCAACTGCGTAACGACCACCTTGGCCTGGTGCTCCAGCAGGCGATCGAGGCATTCCTCCACCCACCGGGCAATGGTTGATACCGGGGAACCGTACAAAAGATCGTTGCCGATATCCGTCACCAGGGCGGCCAACGGAGCCGGCGGGCGCTGCTCAAGTGCCTTCCAGATTCCGCAATCGCGGATGCTACAGAGCACGCGGCCAAACACGTTGGTCGTGACGCCGTACGACCGTCCGTGCCCCAAGGCCAAAAGCGCATCAACCGGTTGCGCACCCCAATAGGCCTGGGCCGTGGCCAAGATGGTGGAGACGCCGCGGGTCAGGTTGCTGGCACCCAACATCACGACGCGTCTGGCCGGGAACATGTCTTGGCCGGCAGCCGCCGGCTGAACGCCCGGCGTTGGCAACCGACGATCCGTGGACTTTGCCGCGGTCATTTCTTCCACCAGTCGTCGTCATCGTGCTCGATGCCGCCGCCCCCGTACACGTCGAAGCCGCCGTGGGCGCGAATCATCTGCAACGCCCGATAGCTGGAAAACGCCAGCAGGCCAAACATCAGCCCGATGAACAGGCCAGCTCCAAAATCGCCGTTCCGCCAGAAGTGAATCGCCCCCAACAGCGCCACCAGGCTGCCGGTGATGGCCGATACCTGGAGCGACCGCTCGATGCCTTCGCGGGGGTTTTTGCGGCTGAGCAGCTCCCGGGCAATCTGGCCGCCATCGAGCGGGTAAACCGGCAGCAAGTTTACCAGCCCCCAGAAAATGTTGATGTACAGCATGAAGCTGATGAGTGCCGCCAGCCGGGGCGGCACCGCCTCCGACAGCGTCCAGCCGATGCCCAGGATCGGATTGCCGACCGTGAACCCAAATCCAGAAGCGGGAATGGCGTACAACAGCCCAATCAAGATGCCAGCGAGCAAGAAGCCCGCCCCCGGTCCGGCCAGGGCGATCAGGATCCGGGCTTTCGGGCTACTTTCGGCTTCGTTGTAGCTGGGGAGCCACGGCTCCCCCGATTCCACCGTCGCCAGTCCGCCCAGCTGATAGAGGATGATCCGCGACCGCCAGCCGTAGTAACGGGTTACGATCGCGTGGCCCAACTCATGCACCAGGATCGAGATGAACATGGCCACGATCCAGATCAGCACTACGCTCAAATCGTATCGGCCCCGCGACTGACTTGAGAGTCCCAGCACCAGCCCCATGAACCAAAACCAAGGGCTGATGCGGACCGGAAAGCTGGCCACGTTGAAGTGCAAATCGAAGCGGGTCCGGGGAGGTTCAGCGAACATGCAGTCGCAATCCTGCGAATGGGGCGCGGGCTGCAGCCACGACGACGGAAGCACGGGCCGGGAAGGTAACTGCGGCAGTCTCGCCGCCAGGCAATTGTATTCACTTTCAGCTTAGCCGGTGCCTGTCCATTGCCCAAGGGAGCGAGCCGCCCCCTACATTCCGGGGCGGAGGGGGGCATGCGCAGCAGCATCCGGAGGGCGGACCTGGCGCCGAACTTATGTGCCGCGAACCGCCCCCGACGTGCCGCGCGATCAATCGATCAGAATCACGTGCCACGTGCCGGGCCCATGAACGCCCGTGGTAAGATACAGCTCGATGTCGCCCGTCTTGCTGGGCCCGGTGATCAGGGTCACATTGCTGGGCAGGCGATCCAGGCCGGCAGCGTCCAAACGTTCGAACAGGTCGAACAGATCCGGCGACACCTGGTCGCGGCGAATCACGCTGATGTAAACCGGCGGCAACAGACTGGCCACGCGTTCCTGACCGGGACGGGCACACACAGCCAGCGTCCCGGTTTCGGCGATGGCGTAATCGGCGCTAGTGATACCGATGTCGGCGGCCAGGATACGGGCCCTGCGTTCCTGCACCGGCAGCGAGGCCAGCGAGCTGTAGCTGAGCAGCGTGATACCCGCCTGGTTCAGAACGTCGGCCAGTCCCAGCTCGTCCAGCAGCGGATGCTCCCAGGACAGGGCCGACTTGGGCTTATGCTTGCGCAGCAATTCGGCCAGCACCTCGCGTGCGGCGGTCAGATGCTCGCAGCGGTGCGGAATGCCACCGACCTCGGCCACTTCCCTGGCCATGCGGTCCATGTAATCGCCGGCTACGCCCACGTAACCGGTGCTCGGCGGCAGGTCGCGCGTGGCCACCTGGAAGGCGTTGCCCCGCAGCACAGCATGACGAACTTGCTGCAAGAAGGTATCGCGGTTCATGCCTGCCCCTCCTTCTTCCACCAGTCGCGGAACCGCCTCGGGGCGGGTGCCGGGAAGTCGCGTTCATCGGTCCAGCCTGCCAGCTTGCCCGGCAGCGTCTTGAGCCACCGTTGCTGCCGGAAGGCCAATCCCAACGTCCGCGAGGCCAGCCAGCTCCCGATACGGTACCGCCGCCCAGACCGCAACGAGGCAGCCCAAAAGCGATAAGCCAGCCGTTCCAGCCGGCCGTGCCGCTCCGGCGTTTCGTGCAGGGCCTCGCGAAGCTGAATCAGCATCTGGGGGATCTGAATCTTGACGGGGCAGGCCGCCTGGCAGGCACCGCAAAGGCTCGAAGCATGCGGCAAGTGTTCGTTGGCCACCAGCCCGTCGTACAGCGGCGTCAGCACCGCGCCGATCGGCCCGGCATACACACCGCCGTAAGCATGCCCACCAATGTTGCGATAGACCGGGCACGCGTTGAGGCACGCCCCGCAGCGAATGCAGAACAGGCTCTCGCGTAGCGGGCTGCCCAAGATCCGCGAACGGCCGTTATCGAGCAGCACCAGGTGGAACTTCTCGGGCCCATCCAGCTCGCCGCCGCGGCGAGGTCCGCTGATGATCGACGTGTAGACCGAAAGCTTCTGCCCAGTGGCGGCCCGGGCCAGGATCTTCAAGAACACCGGCAGGTGGGCCAGCTTCGGGATCACCTTTTCCATGCCCACGATCGCCACGTGTACACGAGGCAGGGTCGTCGTGAGCCGGGCGTTACCCTCGTTCGACACCACCACGATGGTGCCGGTTTCGGCCACGGCAAAGTTGGCCCCGGTGATGCCCATATCGGCCGTGGCGAACTTCTCACGCAAGGCACGCCGGGCAAACGCCGTAAGTTCCGTGGGCTCCTCCGGCAGCGGATGGCCGGCCGCACGGCTGAGCGTTTCGGCAATCTCCTTGATCCGCATGTGGATCGCCGGAGCCACCAGATGGCTGGGCCGCTGTTGGGCAAGCTGGATGATGTACTCACCCAGGTCGGTTTCCACCACTTCGATGCCGGCTTTTTCCAGCGCGGGGTTGAGGTGGATTTCCTCGGTGGTCATCGACTTGGATTTGACCACCCGGCGGACGTTTTCTTCGCGGGCAATCTGCGTGACGATCCTGCAGGCATCTTCCGCATCGGCGGCAAAGTGAACCTGGCCCCCGCGACGTTCGACGGCATCGGCCAGCGTAGCCAGGTGCTCATCGAGCGAGGCCAAGGTAGCGTTCTTGATCGCCCTGGCCCGCTCCCGCAATTCGGCCGAACACTCCAGCGCCGCGAAGGCGGCCTTGTTCCGCTGGCCGAGTGTGTCGCCCAACTGGCTCAGAGCCAATTGCAAGTTGGCGTTGTGCAGCGCCTCGTTAGCGGCCGCCAGAAACTCGTGGTGCTCGTGCTTCGCGTAGGCGGTAGTCACAGCGGTTCACGGCCTCGAGAAAGTCGTTGAAGCAACGTCGTCGGCAATCCTGGCAAACCGCGGACCGCGCGATCTCAGGTGAGCCAGGCTGATAGCCCCCACAATACCAACGTCACGATCAGCATGAAGCCACCCAGCCAGACCGCCGTACGGATCGCATGCGAGATGATGAATTCCATCGGCTCGTAACGCGTGGCCGCGTAGACCAGCGAAACCGACACGATCAGCGGGAGGGCATACCAGAGCTCGGCGGCGGACACGGGGAGTTACTCCTGCTGCAGCGGGTCGGGAAAACTTGCCATGCGGACCAAACCGGCCAGTTGATCGCAGCCAGCCGGCGAATCAAGCGTCGGCCAGATGCTGCTGAGGGTGCTCGCCTTCGCCGGCCTCGTCGCCGTCGCCAGTCTCGGAAGCATCGCCTTCCTTCCGCGACCGCCGCGCGACGCTGTAGGCCGGCCCACACACGGCATCGTAGATCGCCAGCACGTTGAGCAGCCCGGCAATCATCGTAAACACCGTGCCCAACTCAAACCGCCGATTGAGCCGCAGGTGCAGCTCATCCAATTCGGGCGACTTGCCACCGATGATCGCCGGCGGAACGTACCACTTGGTGCCAAAGAAGCTTTCACCGCCCGACCAGGCCAACAGCACGGCCGGCAGCGACGGCAGCCCCACGGCCGCCTGGCAAAGGAATGGGTAACGGCGGAACTCGGGACCATCCCACTGGGCGTACACCACGCGGCCTTCGCCCAGGAACATGCCGTACATGAACGTACCAAAGATGCAGACGAAGAAGATCACGGCCTTGGCCCGGCGATGCTGGTACCAGTGGCCGGCACCAGGCAGCAGCCACGCCAAGACGCCAGCGATAGCCGGATCCTTCAGATTCACGACAATCTCATCGTTCTCTTTGGCCACGCGAGATTCCTTACTGGATGTCGCTGGGGTGGAGGGCGATTTCCGCCGCTCCGCACCGAACAAGTGCAGCGGCCAGGGCCCACGGCACCAAGTAACAGCGCGGCAGTCCTGCCTGAACGCTGGCGGTTGGCCCCAATCGGAACAACAGATCGGCACGCGCACGCCGCCCGTGGTCCAGGGCCAAACGTTGTAGGATGCGACTCGCGGCGGAGGTCATGCCGCACCTCGGACGCGCGGCCTCAGGGCGGGCATTCCAGCACACGGTCGCCACAGGTACTTCGCCTGCGTAAACCAACTATTGTACTTGCAGGTGCTGGGATGCCTAGATCAAAATGCGTCCATCCACACCGTTACTCTATGCCGTGTCGGTAGTTCCGACGGCACGGCGGCTGTGTTTCCCGCCCGCGGCCGCAAGCGGATTGCGCCGCGGCTTACCGCTTGTGCTTGCGCAGGAAAGATTGCAATGCCTCGTCGTGTGCCCACTCAGCTCGGTCAGTATCCGGCCACCCGGCCCCGCCGCAACCGCCGTCTGGCTTGGAGCCGGCGACTGGTCCGCGAGAACTGGCTGCGTGTCGACGACCTGATCTGGCCCATCTTCGTGCGCGAGGGCAGTGGCCAGCGCGAGCCGGTAGCCTCCATGCCCGGGGTGCATCGCTTGAGCATCGACCTGCTGCCCGAGGCAGTGGGTGAAGCCGTCGAGCTGGGCATCCCGGCCGTGGCCATCTTTCCGGCCACCGATCCGGCCCTGAAAACCGACGACGCCCGCGAGGCCTTAAACCCCGAGAACCTGGCCTGCCGGGCCGTACGCATCATCAAGCGAACCTTTGGCGACCAGATTGGCGTGATCTGCGACGTGGCGCTCGATCCGTATTCCAGCCATGGGCAGGACGGCCTGGTACGCAACGGTTATGTGGTCAACGACGAAACCGTGGAAGTGCTCTGCCAGCAGGCCGTGGTCCAAGCCCAGGCAGGCTGCGACGTGATCGCGCCCAGCGACATGATGGATGGCCGGATCGGCGCCATCCGCGCGGCTCTTGATCAAGAAAACCTGCAGCACGTGCAGTTGATGTCGTACGCAGCCAAGTACGCCTCGGCTTTTTATGGCCCGTTCCGCGATGCGGTCGGTTCCGCGGCCAACTTGGGCACCGGCGATAAGCGCACGTACCAGATGGACCCGGCAGCCGGCGACGAAGCGCTGCGCGAAGTGGCCCTGGACGTGGTCGAAGGCGCCGACATGGTGATGGTCAAGCCGGGCATGCCGTACCTGGACATCGTGCACCGCGTCAAAGAAGCCTTCGGCCTGCCGACCTTTGCGTACCAAGTGAGTGGCGAGTACGCCATGCTGTGCGCCGCGGCCCAGCACGGCTGGCTCGACCGCCGCAAGGTAATGCTCGAAAGCCTACTCGCCTTCAAACGGGCAGGGGCCGACGGCATCCTCACCTACTTTGCCGTCGACGCCGCCCGGGAACTGAAGCACGGCAACGTCGAAGGCCTGGTATAGATGCTACTTGGACAGCACGGCCAGGTATCGGCACAGCGATACGCCGCTCTGGATAAAGGTCTGCGAGCGAACCACGCCCACAGGCGGCACGCCGGCCCCGCCCTGCTTTCGTTCCGTCGGCCCGTCAGCTGCCCCCAACCAACCGCGACGACTAGCTTTCAGGGTGTTCTCCGCTGGCCGATCCCCGGGGTGCTAAGTATAACAGGGATGAGAATCTGGCGCCGGTGTCTTGCTGTTTCTGCGGTGTGGAAACGGCCCGGTTGCCGGTACCTACGGCTGCCCGCTGGGGCGCAGCCGAATCCGCCGTGTGTCTGTCCACTCAACCAACGCCATGTCAGCTAGTGCCGTGGGGAACCAGCCAGCCCAATTGATGTGCCGAGGAGTTCGGGGAGCCACGACGGTCGAGAACAACGACCGGCAGGAGATTCTCCACGCCGCCCGTCAGTTGTTGGCGCTGCTCATCCGCCGCAATGGGATCGAAGCCCGCGACGTGGCGAGTGCCATCTTCACGCTCACCCCGGACCTGAACGCCGAGTTTCCGGCCCTGGCCGCCCGGCAGTTGGGCTGGCTCGATGTCGCGTTGCTGTGCTCGCACGAAGTGGCGGTGCCGGGCTCGCTGCCCAAGTGCATCCGGGTGCTGATCCACTGGAACACCACCAAGCAGCCGCACGAAATCGAACACGTGTACCTGCGCAAAGCGGCCGCGCTGCGTCCCGACCTCTCCAAGTTGCCCCCGGTGGATTGGGACGAGTTGGAAGCCTGGATCGAGGAACAAATCGCGGCCCAAGCCGCGAAGTAGGCCCGCGATGTCTGCCTCGTCCCCACGGCCGACCCCGCCTCACGATCCCGCGGCGGCGGACGCTGCTCGCCGCCGGGCACCGCTGGGCTATTGCACCAATGTCCATGCCGGGGCGACGCTGCAAGAAACCCGGGCAAACCTCCAACGGTACGCCACCGCAGTTCGCGAGCAGTTCTCACCGGGCCAACCGATGGGCGTAGGCATCTGGTTGTCGGCCGCCAGCGCCGGAGCCTTATTGGCCGATCGTCAGCATCTAGCCGACTTCGCCCGCTGGCTCGATGAAGCCGGCCTGGTGCCGTACACGTTCAATGGTTTTCCGTACGGCGATTTCCACCAGGAAGTCGTCAAGCACCGCGTGTACGAGCCCACCTGGGCCGAACCTGCCCGCCGCCGTTACACGCTCGATTTGATCCAGGTGCTCGACCAACTGCTGCCGCCAGGCGAGGAAGGCAGCATCTCGACGCTTCCGCTGGCCTGGGGCATGCCGACTCCCACGCCCGACTTTCTGGCGGCCGCCGCCAGCGAACTGCTCGCCGTGGCCCAGCACCTGGCCCGACTGGAAGAAGCCAGCGGCCGGCTGATCTATGTGTGCCTGGAACCTGAGCCTGGCTGCGTGCTCCAGCGTGCCGGCGACGTGGTGCGGTTCTTTGACGAGTATCTGCGCCCCGGTCCACTGGGCGACAACGTTGCCCGCTACCTCCGGGTCTGCCACGACATCTGCCATCAGGCCGTGATGTTTGAGCCACCGGCCGAGGTGCTGGCCCAGTACCGCCAAGCCGGTATCGCGATCGGCAAAGTTCAAGCCTCGGCGGCGGTACGGTTGCCGCTGGCCGACCTGTCGCCGGCCGAACGGGACCAGGCATTGGCCCAATTGGCCACGTTCTCGGAAGGGCGTTATCTCCATCAAAGCGTCGTTCGCACCGCAAGTGGCGACCGCTTCTTCGAAGACCTCGAGCCGGCCCTGCTCGCCATTGGTCATGCCGATGCGGTCAGCGAAGTGCGGGTTCACTTCCACGTGCCGGTGTACCTGGATCGGTTCGGGCATCTGCACACCACGCAGGACGCCATCCGCGAAACCCTGGCAGCCCTGCGGCCCGAGGACTGCCACCACTTCGAGGTTGAAACGTACGCCTGGGAAGTGGTGCCAGAACCGCTGCGGCGTCCCTCGCTCGCCGAGGGCATCGTCCAGGAACTGCGCTGGTTTGCCGACCTGACCGCGCAGATGGCCCCGTAGTGGTCGACTTCTTCCGCCGCCTGCTTTTTGAACGGTGCCCCCCACGAATTGGGCGTCCCCCGTAACAGCCCACAACGCGCGAGAGTGGGCTTCTGTGCCGCCGGAGCGGCCGCGCGGTGCAACCGTTGTAACCGTTACGGTCGTTTCATCCGGCATCACTGCCAGAAACATTTTAAAGAATACCCCCGGAACGACTCGAAGATGTATTCCGGAAGGATTGATCCAGCCGCTGGCGATTGGAGAAGACGCGGCTGGAGCGATTGGAGCAGTTCAAGGGGGGAATCATGCCGCTAGGCGTCTGCCTGCACTGCCGATGCGCCCGCTTGGCGCGTTTAGGCCGGCCTCTTCGCTTCTTGCGACAGCTCCCAGCTTCGTGCGCGGATGTTCCGGAACATCCCTCTTGAGCGGGCTGAAGCACGCCTTCTCTATTTTACGGATTTTCCCTGGGTGATGATTGCTTTGATTGCCGATGAGTATAACACGGCGCGGGTCAGACGGAGCTGAGCCAATCGCCAAGGAGAAGCACTTGTACGCCCCGGACCCAGTTGATTTCCACCCGGCGTTTTGTGGATCCCGACGCAAGACCCGGTGACGCGGAAACGAGGGGGCGTTGATGTTTCAGCCGGTTTCCTCGGGCCGCGCTGAAACGGAGTTCCAACCGAATCACAGAACGGAGAGCCTGCAATGAAGGTCTTCACTACTGGACAGGTCGCCAAGATCTGTAAGGTAGCGCCGCGTACGGTGAGCAAATGGTTCGATTCGGGCCGGTTGAAGGGTTACCGGATTCCCGGCTCGCAGGACCGCCGTATTCCGCGCGAGTACTTGATCCGCTTCCTCAAGGAGCACGGCATGCCCTTGGGTGAGCTGGAAGACGAAACGATGGCCAAGGTGCTGGTCGTTGCCCAGGACCAGGTGCTGATCGAGAACCTGAAGCGCGAACTGCCGATTGAGCGCAATTTCAAGGTGGGCGTCGCCGCCAGCGGCTTCGAGGCCGGCATCCAGGCCGAGAGCTTCCACCCGGATTGCATCATCGTCGACTTCTCGATCGGCCGCACCGAGGCGCTGCAGATCTGCCAGAATCTGCGTCGCAACAGCGAGTTCGCCGAGACGATCCTCATCGCCCTGTTGCCGGACGATGGCAGCAGCATGAGCTTCGATCGCTCGAGCATCAACGAGACGTTCAAGAAGCCGTTCGATGCCGCCCTGCTGGCCGAGCGTCTGCGGACTCTGATCAGCGCTCGCAAGGAGCTCGTGTAAGGCGGTACCCAGGGCTGGACGGCGAACCACAAACTACCCGCCGCTACCCACGGGCGACGGATTGATGGGACGGCCACAGGAGGGGCCGTATCGAATGGCCGGACATCCCGGGTCCGGCCGACATCCCATCCCGCCAGACACCAACCCCGCTATGAGCAGAAAAACCGGCCACAAGCCGGTTTTTCTTTTTGCGCGATCCAGACGGCCAGGCCCCCCTACACCGTGCCGGTGCCGCGGTCAAAAGCGTCCTGCTCCCGCTTGTAGAGGGCCAACTGCGACTCGAACATTTCGCTCGAGATTTTCCACCGAGGGTTGTCGTCGGTATACGCGTTGTTATGCGCCGCGATCAGGCGGTACAAGAACTTGAACATGTGGCGCGGCACCCGCAGATCGCGCAGCGCATCCAGCAACCGTGCCTTGGTCACGTTCTCGTCAAACAGGTCCACCAGCGTAGGCGGCTTGGCGTTGGATGAACACGCCGCCAGCCGCGCGTTGGCCACGTCGTACAAGGCTTCTCCGGTCCAATCCAGCGAGCGCACCAGGTTCTGCTTGTCGAGCCGGGCCCGCTGATTGAAGTCGCGTCCTTCCTTTTCGATGTAGTACGACAGCTCCACCGGCAACAGTAGTTTGAAACCAATGCCGGGGTGCTTGAGCAGCTTGTTGTCCAAGAGCGGCCACAACAACGCCCGCATCTTCTCCGCCGAACCGTTGATCAGATGCGGTTCGTCAACGCGGTCGACCAGCACCACGATGCCGGCGTATCCCAACGTGCGGAGAATGCCCTGGAACTTGGTCAGGCATTCGTACCGGTCGTCGGTGCGGTCCTGCGTCGGCAGCGGCTGGCCGGCGATCTCCTCGCGGCGAAACTGCATCAACACCCGTTGCAGACCTGGCCGGTCGTGATGGACGGTGCGAATCTGCCGGGCGATGCCGCGGGCCTTGAGGAACACGTTCCAGGCCTTCCAGAGCCAGGGAATCCAGCCGGCCAGAATCACCAGATACATCCAGTAGTTGGCAAACGCGTGCCAACCCTGCGCGTAAGTGAAAAGGCCGAGGGCCGCCACCGTCACAATCGCCCCCAGCGCCAGCGGCCAGCGCGACCGCCAGGTGTGGAAGTGCAGCTTCCGGCGCAGCCGGTTCCACCGCTGCGCGAACGGCTCGCCCAGCGACTGGTCGTAACAGGCGGCCAACAGCAACAAGTCGCGGGCTTGCAGCCGGTCGAGCGCGCGGAGATCGAGCCAGGTTTCATCGTCACTGTCGCGCGGACGACGCTTGGTTTCCAGGATGCGATCCACCAGGTCGGTCACCCCCAGCGCCAGGATCGAATCCATGTGATCCCACAGCTTCCACTCGTTCAGCAGCCGATCACCCTTGCGTTTGCGCGCGGGCAGCGCGTCGCGGAAGCGGTCGAGAAACATGTTGAAATCATCGTATTCGATGATGAATACCCGCTGGTCCGGGTGGCGGCGGTTGAACTCCGCCAGGTGCCGCACGATCTGGAGCCGCATGGCCGTTTTGCCGGCTCCCTTTTCGCCGAACACGATGGCCGTGGCGGGCTCGGCAGGATTGCCGTAAATCTTGTCCCAGGTGGGATGATAGGTGCTGGCGATGCAGTGCTGCTTGAAGACGGGATCGGTCTGGGCATCTTCTTCGGCGAACGGGTTCTTGTCGATCCCGTAATGCTCCAGGAACTGCTGCGCTTTCATGCTCTTGGCATCCTGCTCGTCGGTTCTTGCGGACGATGTATCGGGCACGTAGCTCTTTCCCGGCGGGCGGCCTGTAGGGGCAGCCGGTCAGGAAAGGGACTCATGGAGGACGTGGGCCTGCGGCGAAAGGGGGGATCCGCATTCGTGCGGCTGCCCCTTGGTCGGCATCGACGAGCCCCCCCTGCAAGCGGTCGAGCGGCCGCGGGGCCGCCTGCCTAAGGACGCCGCCTCCGCGGCCACGCTGCCGGCCGGTTTCGGCTCGGCGCAGGTTGGAAGGCTCCACACAGGGCACGGGGAACGCGCATCGACGGACGGCATTATGGAGGGTAACGGGGAGGCTGTAAACCGTTGCCGCTGTTGGCCGTGGCCGCCTGCACGCCGCCGCGACGGTATTTCGCTGTAGCACCATTTCGCGGGCCACGCTATGCTTCCCAGCCCCGCCGTGGGAATCCCTCCTGGTCATCCTTCCTACCTAAAGCACGGCTGAACGGAATCCCGACGATGCGCACCGTGGAACTGCTCGAGGCTGCCATGACCGCCGCCCGTCAGGCAGGCTATAAGATCCGCATGGAGTGTCTGGGCGATACGTCTGGTGGAGCGTGCCAGATCAAGGGGCAAAAGCTACTGTTCATCGACCCGGCAACCTCGCCGGCCGAACAGTTGGAGCAGGTGATCGCCGCCCTCCAGGGCGATCCCAAAGTGCTCCAGTTGCCGATGCCGATCAAGCTGCAAGAACTGCTGGTCTTCCGCCGCTCGGCTTAAGACGTCACCGCCGGCAACGCCTGTCGGCAACGACCAACGGCAATCGAACCAACGCACAAGCAGCGTGGCTCCGGGCAATCCATTTGCCGGGCCGCGCTGTTTTTTATTTCAAGAACCGCTTGCGCACGTTGGCCAGGCTTTGCACGGCCGGCTTCACGCGATCTTGCCCATCGAGCAGGCCGCTATGCGGGAAGTGGTGCGGCTCGGCATCGCGATACTGGTTCCACACCACGGCTTGAACCATCGGCTTGGCGATCAAGAGCGGCACGTAGCGTTCAATCCAGGCTTGCTGCGCCGTGGGGCTCCAGCCCTCGGGCACGGCGGCCGGCAGCGGGGCAGCCTCGCCGTTGGCGTGCGGATCTTCGCCCGATGCACTCGGGAACGACAGAAAGATGTGCAGCGGCGCCCCGACCCAACTCCACATGTCGATCATCTGGCTCACGTCGAGCAGGTCGCGGGTGGAGCTGCCGCCGGGATAGTAGCCCAGGTTGATTTCCAGCCCGATCGCGGCGATGCCCAGCCCGGCCCGCACCAGCGTATCGGCCAGGTAGATCGGCGGGTCGGCCGCCTCGCGATTCATGTATTCCGCCCAGGGCTGGTCGAACGAAAGCGTGATGGGCGTTTCCGGATCGATGCGGCGGGTAGTTTGAATCACCTGCACGGCCAGCCGCAGTTTTTCTTCTTGCGAGAGCCCCAGGGCAGTGCCCACGTTCAGCCGGGCGGCACATTGCCACCAATGCACCTGGCCGCGGTAGTGTTCGACGGTCTGTTCGACGAACTTGGTGCTGCACTTCAACAAGTCGTCGTATTCGCCTTCAAACAAGAAGAGCCAGTCCGGCAGGAGCAAGTCGTCGAACGAGAGCAACGGACCGGCGTAGACCGGCACGCCTTCCTCGCGGCACCAGGCGATGATCGCATCGCTTTCGCTGTAGTTTTCGCTGCCTTCGCTGGGCTCGATTTTCCGCCAGACCAGCGGCACCTGTACCAGGTTAAACGCCCGCTTGATGATGCGGTCGGTCACGTTCACCGCAAAGGGGCTGTGCCCCACGTTGATGCCGAGCCGCGTTTCCAACCGCGAGCTATGACGCATCCGGGCGGCCACGGCTTGTTCGGTGTAGAGCATGCCCAAGCGCTGGGCGGCAGTCATCGAATCGGCCAACGACGACTCGGCAAATTGGGCAGCCAGTTCCGGCTCGTCGGCGGCTTTGGTGGCAGCCTGGACAAACCGCATCATCGCCTGGGCGATCAGGTCGTGCAGCTCCTGGGGAACCGCCAGGCCGATCGCCATCCAGTCGTTGAGCTGGTTGCGAACCTGGTTGAGCTTGCCCCGTGCGAGTTCGAGCTGAAGGTGATAAGGCCGGTCGCGTTCCACGATCCAGGCCGTGGAAACCATGATTTCGCCGTGGCCTTCCACCACCCACGGCAGGCTGAAATAGCCCGAATCCGAGACACCGCGTTCCACCACCAGACCATCGTCCGTGACCTGCGTGCGGCTTTGCCAATGAAAGCGATCGCGGCCGGAGAAGCATGCCCGGGCTGCCTGATCCGGCCCTACCCGGCCAGGGGGAAAGACTTGGAAACGGATTACGCCCATCAAATCCTCGGCCGGGGTGGCCTTTGGAACGCGCTCACATCAATCGGCGGAGTTCAATCAGGCGAGTCTACCGGAGGCTGCGCAGCCGTTCAAGCGAGCCCCCGCCTGCGGCACAGCCACCTCTATCACCATAAAACGGCAACTAGTTAGGACACAATGGGAAAGTAACGCCTCGGCCGCTAAGACCTTCTGAATCCAGCCGCCTCGCAGGCCAGCAAGGCCCCCGCCCCAGTGGCAGGTTCTACCGGGGCGGTTGCACCTGCTCGAAGCTGCAGCCGGCAAGCTCGCGTTGACGCAAGTTTTGGGCGATTTTAGTATTAGGATAAATGGGGGCAACTGCGCCGTCTTTGCCGACGGCCCGCTCGTGCGGCCTGTCAGCACCTCATTCCGCGGAGTCCATTGGCCATGCAACCCGAATCGGCCGAATCCATGCGCAGGCGGCTGCCGGCCTGGGGCGTCTCCGTGCTGTTCCACGCGGCGCTGATCGTCATGTTGGGGCTCACACTCAAGTTCGCCCCCAAGAGCATCTCGGGCGAAGAAGTCCGCGAGATTGCCGGTGAAGTCGTCCTCAAACACGAAGGGCCTGAAGGCGAGTACTTCGAAGGCCGCGAAACCACCAACACGCTCGATACCATCGCGGAATCTGCCTCGCCGGTGGGGGCATTGAGCGATCAGGCGCCTCTGCAACCCAGCCTGGAACTTCCCAACCGGGCGTTTGGAGTCGCGGCATCTGAAACGGCGGGCAGCGGCACTGGCCGAGGGCTGACCGACGGCGTAAGCCAGCCGCGCGGGCCGACCGGCGGTGGTGCCAAGACCAGCGTGTTTGGGATCGATAGCGAAGGCTTCAGCTTCGTCTACGTGTTCGACCGCTCGGCCAGCATGGCTAGCCCCAGCAATCTGCCGCTCAACGCGGCCAAGGCGGAGTTGCGGGCCAGCCTCAACCGGCTGGAGGACATCCACCAGTTCCAGATCATCTTCTACAACGACCGGCCCACGGTGTTTAACCCCACCGGCGTGCCGGGCAAGCTGTCGTTCGCCAACGAACGCAACAAGCTGATGGCCGGGCGGTTCATCGACTCGATCACGGCCGACGGCGCCACCAACCACTTTGACGCGTTGCGGATGGCCCTGCGGCTGGAGCCCGACGTTATCTACTTCCTCACCGACGCCGAAAAGGAAGATGCCCTGAGCGATTCGCAGTTGGCGCAGATTCGCGCGTCCAACCGCGCCGGCACCACGATCCACTGCATCAAATTTGGCCATCACGATACGCCCAGCCAGTACGAGTACCTTGCCAAGCTGGCGGAGCAGAACGGCGGGCGGTTCACCTACGTCAACGTCCGGACGCTGAGGGAACCATGACCTGCCCAACTTCCTATGTGCAAGGATGGCTTTGCCGTGTTTGGCGGCCAGCGCGGTTGATCGCCATCGCCGCGCTGCTGATGGGCGCCGCTCCGGCACTGGCACAAGACGTGGTGTACTACGGCGAGGACTTCAGCCGCTGCACCAGGCTGCAAGGCGGCGTGATCGACTACAACGGCCAGGAGCTGGTGCTCTCCATTCCCGGCGGCATGGAACGCCGCTTCCCTTCCGCGGGCGTGCTCAAGATCGAAACCAAACGCACGCCGCAACAGGAAGAAGGCGACCGGCTGTTTGCCCAGGGCAAATGGCAACAAGCCCTGCGGGCCTACATGGCTGCCGAAACACAAGAAACCCGGGCTTGGGTGCGTCGTGAACTCATGGCACAGGTGGTCTGGTGCCACCACTATCTGGACCAGGATCATTTGGCCGGCGAACATTTCTTGGCGCTGTTGGCCAGCGATCCCAAGACACCTTATTTCGACTGCATCCCGCTGGCATGGATCACGCGAGAAGTTTCGCCCACGCTCGAAGCCAGGGCACTGCAGTGGCTGCAGAATCCCAACACGGTTGCTCAACTGCTGGGATCCAGCCACTTGCTGGGCACCTCGCAGCGTGGTCAAGCCATCGAGCGGCTGCGGCAACTGCGGTTTGATGGCGATCCTCGCGTCGCGGCGCTGGCCCGGTGTCAACTATGGCGAGCACAATCGCCGATCAACGCCAGCACGATCGCCGAATGGGAAAAGACGCTGGCCAGCGTGCCGGAATCGCTTCGGGCTGGCCCTTATTTTGTGATGGCGTCGGGCTATTCGCGGCAGGTGCAGCCCGAGTCCGCCGCGTTGACCTATCTCAAGGTTCCGGTGCTGTTCCCCAAGGCGAGGCGGCTGGCGGCTCGATCCCTGGCCGAGGCCGCCCAGGAAGCCATACGCTTGGGTCGTGAAGACGACGCGCGCCTCATGCAGCGCGAGATCATCGAAAAGTACCCCGACTCGCCCGAGGCAACCGAGGCCGCACGGCTGCTGCGAACACGGGGCGATTCGTAACCGCCCCCCATTAGCCGTTACCGGCAAGAGGGGCCTTACCGGCCCGGGCATGATGGCCCGGAGCTTGTCGCCAGAGCCAACAATCCCAAGGAGGTTCGGTGTTGAAACTGCTTATGTCAGGCGGCCTGGCTCGCGTGTTCTGGCTTCTGGCCGCGCTGCTGATTGTGATGTTGCCGGCCAGCTTGTGGAGCCAGGCGGTCGGCCAGGATGGCCCAGGCACCCCGGCTGCGCAGGCCGCGACCGATGGCCAGGCCGTGGAGACACCGCCGCCCGACGTGCCGGAGTCGTTCTTCGACATTCTGGCAGCCAGCGGCGTGGTGGGCCTGCTCATCATCCTGCTGTCCGTGGCGGTGGTGGCGCTGGTGATCGAGCACCTGATGACCATCCGCAGCTCGGTCCTGTTGCCGCGAGGTCTGGCCGACGAAGTGGTCGAAGCCCTCAAGGCCGGCAACGTGCCGGCGGCGGTACAGCGTTGCAAGCTGCAGCCGAGCTTGTTGTCGTCGATCGTGCTGGCCGGTCTTACCGAGCCCGATGGCAAATGGTCGTCGCGCGAGAAAGCCATGGAAGACGCGGCGGCCGCCGAATCGGCCCGGCTGTACCGCAAGATCGAATACTTGGCGGTGATCGGCAACATCGCGCCGATGCTTGGCCTGCTGGGCACGGTGATGGGGATGATGCTCTCATTTCGCACGGTGGCCAGCGCCCAGGGCGTGGCCCGGCCGGAAGACCTGGCCGGCGGCATCTACCTGGCCCTGGTGACCACGGTCGAAGGGCTTGTGGTGGCGATTCCGGCGCTGCTGGCGTTTGCGTACTTCCGCAACCAGATCGACCGGCTGGTGGCCGAAGCCGCCGTGGCCGCCACCAGCATTTTCGCTCCGTTCCGCCGCGCGGCTCGGTCGGGCGAAAGGGATAGCTGATGCGTGCTCCCACGCAGGTGGGCCGTCGCCCCATCGGCTTCAACATGACGCCGATGATCGACATCGTGTTTCTGCTGCTGATCTTCTACCTGGTGTCCAACACCATGCAGCGCGATCAGCAGGAGCGCGGTGTCACTCCGCCCGCATCGACCATCGGCCAGCCCCAGGCTTCAGATGGCAGGTTCGTGGTGTTCAACGTATTTGCCGACGGCCGTATCCGCGTGGCCGGGCTCGACGTGGCCCAGGCCGGGCTGGTCCCGCTGCTTCAGGTCGAGAACCAGAAGGCCGGCGGACGGTTAAAGGTGCGCATCCGCGGCGACCGCAACGTCCAGTACCGGCACGTGGAGCCGATCCTGTTGGCGTGCGCCCAGACCGGCGTGTGGGACGTGGTGTTCGCCGTGACACGGCCCGGTGCGGTGCCCGGCAATTGAGGCGTCGTTGGGCTACGATGCCGCGGCCACCTGCGAGCAGCCAGGGCGAACTCACAAAACGTGGAATAAGGTTTTTCGTGCAGCTGTTTCCGTGAGCGGTTGGTAACGACATGAGGCTACCGGCACACCAGGACGCCAATCGCGGACGGTTCGAGGTGGAGATGACGCCGATGATCGACGTCGTCTTTCTGCTGCTGATCTACTTTGTATGCACGGCGAGCTTCCAGCCGCTGGAACAGTCGCTACTGACACCCCTGGCGGTGCCTGTCGGCGGCGCCAGCGTCGAACCGGTAGACGTCGAGATCGATGATTTTGAGCCGATCGTCGTACGGGCCCAGGCGAACGATGCCGGGCAGGTTAGCTGGTTGATTGGCGAAGCCCCCTGTGCGAACCTGGCGCAGGTCCAAGCCACCCTGGCGGCGTTGTACGAAATCCATAGCGAGCTGCCGGTCATCCTCGATATCGATGGGCTGGTGCCGCTGGGCGACGTGGTCGGCTTGTACGACGCCTGCTGGCTGGCCGGATATCGCAAGATCCAGTTTGCCACGTCGGTTCCCGTCCCCTCGCAGGCTGCGCCGTAGCAGAGGTTAACAGCCGCAACCAACCACCCTTTGTGCGCCATCGGGTCAAAGGCCGGCGGCGTCCATGCCCAATAGGTCGAAATGTCTGAACCGCAACCGGAACACCAGCCGCCCCATTCGCCCTTTGATCCGGCCCACGATCAGCATGTTGATCCGCTGGCTGCATACGTGGGCGAATATCCCCCTCCCCCACCGCCCAGCGAAGCCGATCTTGAGCGCATGCGGGTGGTGGAATTCTTTCAACGCCTGCTGGCGCTGACGCCTAAACCGTGGGTGTCGCGCGTGCTGATGGTAGCCATTGCCGCCTGGTTCGGGTTCATGGCGGTGGCCGGCGTCGACGTGCTCAATCCCGACAGTAACGAACTGATCGCCTATGGCGCGAACTTCGGCCCGGACACGCTCTCCGGCCAATGGTGGCGGCTGGTCTCATGTATGTTCGTGCATATCGGGCTGATGCATCTGGGTGTGAACCTGTGGGCCTTGTATGCGATCGGCCCATTGGTCGAGCGCATGCTGGGGCACGTCGGCTACTTGCTGCTGTACTTCCTCAGCGGTGCGCTGGCCAGTTTTGCCAGTGTCTGGTTCAGCCCTCTGGTGGTTTCAGCCGGAGCATCGGGGGCGATTTTTGGCCTCGTGGGCGGCCTGTTGGGCTTTCTGGTCCGCAGCCGCCATAGCGTGCCGACCTCATCCTTCCGCGGCTTGCGCAATCAACTGGTGATGTTGATTGTCTTGAATATCGCGTTGGGCTTTTCGATGAACGGCATCGACAACGCGGCCCACCTGGGCGGCCTGGCCAGCGGTTTTGTCCTGGGATTAGTCCTCGGCCAACCGATCGATGAGAACACGCGCGTTCGCCGCCACTGGCACAACCTGGCGGCGTTGCTTGTCGGTGGTGGCGTACTCACCGGCCTTGTACTGTTTGTCGCGCCGCCGGCTCCACCCAACGTACTGGGAGCAGTGACCGAGTTTGAACGGCACGAGCGGAGCTACCTGGACCACGTCCAGAAGCTGCACGAAGACCTCAACGCGGGCCGCATCAGCGATGCCCAATTTGCTGAGTCGCTGCAGCGCGACGTGATCGAGCCCTACCAGGTGCTGCACGATGCGCTGACGGGCGCGCGGCCCTACCTGAGCAGCCTGCCTGAGCAACAGCAGAAGGCGTACAACCACATCCTGCGATACGCCGATGCCCGGCTCAAAGCCTGGCGCGCGCTGCTGGAATGGTCACAAACGCAAGGATTGGATCAGATCGAGAAACTGATCCAGTACCGCAACCTGATGGAAGAAGGCAACCGCATCGCCACCGAGTCGGCACCGGAAGACGATCGCGAGCAGTAAGCCGCTTTGCGGCCTTCGTTAGGCGTCGGCCTTGGGGCCATTGGCGTCGGCATCCAGGTACGTCCAGCGATCGAACGTGGCCGCTTGCCCCACGTATTGGCCGGCTTCGTCGACCACGTTCCAGACGATCGCCCGTTCGATGCGGAAACGCCGCCCGGTGCTGCTGATGCGAATGCCCTGGTAGTCGTCGACGTAACCTTGCCGCGCGGTGCGTTCCAGCAGCCGCGCGCGCTCGTCGCGGTGCATGGGCTCGGCCGTTTCGCGGCTGGGCATCGAGCGCAGCGTGGCGGAATCCACTTCCCACAGTCGCAGCGCCGCCTGGTTGCCGTAGTTGATGATCGGGTCGGCTTCGCATCCGTGCGACACGACCACGGCCGGCCATTCGTCCAGCCGCCGGGCCTGCTCTTCCGGCGTGCCGTCGCGCGGAATCAGGTCATAGCCCATGTAGCGGCGAAACGAGTTCAGCAGCCGCTGCACGTGGGCTACATCGTCCGTGTTCTGCGAAGCGTGAGAATCTGCCATCGAAGCATGGAAACCTTCAAGCGGAGTGCGGCGTGTGCGCCGCGCAGTAATCTAAGCATCAAAACGCGGGCGGGCGCATCTTACAGGTCGAAAATCCCGCTGAGCCGTTTGTATTCGCCCTTCATCCAGCGAGGAATGTCGCTCTTGTACCAACGGCTGAAGCGGCTTTCGCTGGGGCCGCCCGGCAGGTTGGTATACGCCTCGTCCGTGCTCATATCGGTGGTGAAGTGATACGAGGGGGCGAACGTCGATTCGCGCCGGGCCACCCGCAGCAGGTGTCCCTGGAACGGCGTGGCAAAGCAGCCGCGCATCGGCAAATCGCCGCTGTGGAAGCCCAGCGCCCAGCCCACCCGTTGGCTCTCGAAGAACCGGTTGGTGAACGAGAACGCGTTGGTCTGTCCCCAGGGCGGTGTCGGTTCGTTCTCGAGGATGGTAGCCGCCCGCCGGATCAGCTCGCCCTTGTCGCGGCCGTGCAGCCACACCGATTCTTTCTGTTGCAGCAGCTTGTCAACCCGCGTGATCACCATGATCGAGAAGCCGGCCCGGCTGCACAGGTACACCATCCGCCGCCAGCCGATGCCGCCTTCCTTCTCCGGCTCCTGCCCGAACACTTCCAGCAAAACGCGGCGATACAGATTGTTGAACAGCGTGGCTTCCTCGCTCTCGGGGCTGTAATTGCAGTCCCATTGCGACAGCCGGCGTTTCACTTCGCCTTCGGGCAAGTGCGGCAGAAAGACGTTCAACAGGTCACGGGCTTGCAGACTGATGACGTCGTACTGCAACTCCTGCATGTCCTTAAGCGTGGCCTGCGGCAACTCGGCCAGCCGCTCGTCGATCCGCCGCTTGCGATAGTCGGGCACCGGGATGGTAACCAGCAGCGGCCCCTCGGGCGGGTTGAGCGCCTCGTTGGCCGTGGCGATGAAGCCCTCGGGCGGATCGTACACCCGCGGAAACAGGTCGGCCGGCAACCGGCCACGCCAGTGGTTGGCAGTATCCCAGGCAGGGATCGGCAACAGGCCGTGAATGTGTGGTGGCCGCCGCGGCACCCAGCCGGCGGCCTGCATGCCGATGTGGCCATCGCGGTCGGCGAAGGTCCAGCACAACGTGGGCTGAGGGCACTCGCGCACCAGGTCCATGGCTTCGGCAGCGGTGCGGATGTGCAGCAGCTTGCTCCAGGTGGCCACGCTGCGAGCCGTGCCGGTGTGCAGGCCCATGATGGCCATGTTCAGGTGCAGCCCTTCGCCAAGTTCATCGGGGTCGCAATCGAGCGTGCCGATGTCGTTGTCGAACGCCTGCAATTGGTAGGCATCGGCGCCCTTGATGATAATCGGTTCTTCGCGAACCTTGAAATCGTGCCACTGGTCGCCGCGGCGGTATTGCCAGCGCCCATCGACCTGGCGGCATTCCTCGATGAAGAAATCGGATGTATCGCCCTTCAGGTACGTCACGCCCCAGGCCAGGTCGTTGGTACGGCCCACGCCCATGATGGGGCAACCCGGCAGCGTGGCCCCAACAGCGTAGCGGTTGTCCCAGCGAAGCACGGCCTCGTACCAGATGGCCGGCAGGTGGTTCACTTCCAGGTGCGGGTCCGAAGCCAGGAGCGCCCCGCCCGTCGCGCTGCGTTTGGGGCTTACCGCCCAGGCGTTGCTGCCGGCCATGTACGGCAGGTCGGCCATCAGCTCCAGCGCCTCGTCGGAGAGCCGCCGGGCCATCTTCACCTTGCGCAGCAGGTCGAAGTCGGCGTCGTTGAGCAGTGGGCTGAACAGCTCGCGCATGCGGTCGTCGCGCACGCCGGCCTGAATCAGCTCAAGCAGCAGCTGCTCCTGCCGCAGTTGGCCGACCGCCAGGCCATTGAACGCCAGCAGCTTGCCCAGCAGCATCGACGACTGGGCATCCCAGGGCTCGATCTGAAACCGCGTCGCCCACATCGGCAGCGACCGCCCGGCCTGTTTCATGCCGTCGGTCACGCCCTGGCAGTAGGCGTCAAACTCGGCCCGCTCGGCGTCGCTGAGCGAGTCGACCTCGTCGTCCAGCCGCAGGTGCAATCCGACGCGGCGAAAAAAGCAGTCGGTTTCAAACAGCTCAGGCTTGTTGGCGATCAGTTCGCACGAGCGGCCGCTGGCCACGGCCCGAGCAAACAGAATCTGCGTGGTCCGGTCCATGGCGTGCATGTAGCCCAGCCCATACAGGACCGAGTGCCACGAATCGGCCACGATATGCGGTACGCCGTTGTCGTCCCGAGCCGCCAGGAAGGGACGGCGGTTGTACTTGATGCGTATGCGCTTCATCCTTGGCCGTGACAACAAGAGCGGGGCGGGGGCATGGGTCCGCGGGGCA
>CALBRZ010000113.1 GCA_937927735.1 uncultured Planctomycetales bacterium | reverse complement strand
CTGAGACTTGGGGCGTGTGACGTGGCCATCGCCTGTCAGCGGTTGACCATCGGGGGCGAACGCCTGGTAACGCTCGCCCTGGCCGATCGGGTCGTAGCTCAGCGCCGCGATGCCATTGCGGGCAAAGAGAATGCTCCCCCGCTGGTGATTCGCAGCCGCCTTGCCATCGTGGTTGTGGCCGCACGGAATGATCACGGCGGGGTAGGGCGGCTTGGTGTTCGGCAAATACAGATTGGCCGTGACGTGATGCCGCGGCTGGCTTTCGAAGATGATCTTTTCGACCCGGTAACCATCGCCCTCAAGCGTGCCAACCACCTGGGCATTCAGTGGTCCCCGTTCGGGAAACGTTCCCAGGCTGCGCAGAAAGAACTCGCGGCGTTCGCGCTGCCACGCGTGCAAGTCGTCCGCGGTCTTAATCGTCTCATAAGCCTCCTCGCGGCGATCCAGAGCCGCGTAACTGGCTTGTAGCAGCCACTCGCGGAATGAATGACGCGGCTGTTCCGGCAAGGCGGTCCATACCGCCAGATCCTCATCGGCGGCTTGCCCAAGCAACGATGCCGGAACCAGCAACCAACCGACCAGCAAACAAACCAAGGTGCAGCAACGGAACATCGGGCGTCGTTCTCGCTTCTTAATAGGCAAGGTATCCGTGGAGGCCTCGGGATCTTTATCATCTCCGGGCAACGGTTCAATGTTGCCGGCGCTCGTTCCCGTCCGACGGCCGCCATGGCATGGGGCATCTTCCAACGCGAGTGATGCGCACGAGTCTAATTCATAAATCGCCGCCGATCGAATATTTGCCGGCAAACGACGCTCCTGTCCCCGCGAGGCCAGGACGGCCACCGACCTCGGGTAGTGGCGAGCGGGGGCTTCCCCCTATAATGGGCGTCCTCAACCTTCGGCACATCGGCAACGTCGATGCAGCAGGCGAGATGAAAGGAAGTTCGATGGAGAGAACCCTGGTAGCGGGGCTGAGGGTCTTGGTCGCCGTGGTCGCGGGATTCCTGTTGGCAGGGAGCAGCCACAGTCAGGCCCAGGATAAAGAGGTGTTGCCGCCGAACCTGGGCACGCGGCCCATCGGCGTCGATTGGCCCGGCATGCTCGGTCGCCACGGTGACAGCAAATCGCCCGAACTTGGGCTGGTAACACCCTGGCCTGAGGAAGGGCCGCGCGTCGTCTGGCAGCGTCCGCTCGGCACCGGCTACGGTGCGCCGTCGATCGCCCGCGGCCGGCTCTACCTGTTCGACCGTATCGGCGACCAGGCCACGCTGTTCTGTCTGAACGCCGAGACGGGCGAGGAACTCTGGAAGTTCAGCTACCCGACCGACTACGAAGACTACTTTGGCTACAACAACGGCCCGCGTTGCTGCCCCGTGATCGACGGCAATCGCGTTTATATCCACGGTGCCGAAGGCATGCTGCACTGTGTGGATGCGACGACCGGCAAGCTCATCTGGAAGGTTGATACGGTTCAAACCTTCGGCGTGGTGCAGAACTTCTTCGGCGTCGGCAGCACGCCGGTGGTGGAAGGCGACCTGCTGATCGCGATCATCGGCGGCAGCCCGCCCGAAAGCCAGAACTACGGCGCATCCACGTTGGATCGCGTCAAAGGCAACGGCTCGGGTATCGTGGCCTTCGACAAGTACACCGGCCAGATCCGCTACAAGATCACCGACGAGTTGGCCGGCTATGCCAGCCCGGTGGTGACCACCATCGATGGCCGGCGGTGGTGCTTTGCATTTGCCCGGGGCGGCCTGGTGGCCTTTGAGCCGGCCACCGGCAACGTCGATTTCCACTTTCCCTGGCGTGCCCGCATTCTGGAAAGCGTCAACGCCAGCAACCCCGTCGTAGTCGGTAATCGCGTACTGCTTTCGGAAACCTACGGCCCTGGCAGTGTACTGCTGGAAGTGGAGCCGGGTGCCTGCAAGGTCATCTGGTCGGACGAAAAGAAGGGCCGCCGCAAGAGTCTGCAAACGCACTGGAACACGGCCGTGTATCACGAGGGCTACGTATACGGTTCCAGCGGACGCCACACCAACGAGGCCGAACTGCGGTGCGTGGAGTTCGATACCGGCAATGTCACGTGGAGCATCCCCGGCCTGAGCCGTTCATCGCTCTTGTATGTCGATGGGCATTTCGTCTGCCTGACCGAGTACGGCGAGCTGCTGCTGTTCAAAGCCAACCCGGAAAAGTTCGAGCTGGTATCGCGGGTTCTGCTGCGTGACAGGAACGCCCGCGAAATCCCCGGCTTTGGCCCGCCGCCGCTACTACGTTACCCGGCCTGGGCAGCCCCGGTCCTTTCACACGGCCTGATGTACATCCGCGGCGAGAACCGCCTGGTCTGCCTGGAGGTGATCCCCGCCGACAAGGTACGCGTGGCTAAAGAGCCGTAGCGAGGCTACCGAGGCTAAGTCCTTAAGACCGCGAGGCTCAACACCCGCGGGCTACTTGCCAACTTCGACCACGCTGCCTTCCAGCCTGGCCGTGACGCGGCCGCCATTTTTGTGGATGTAGTACCACGCGGTGGAAAGCCGAGTCGGCTCCAGCGTTTGATGGTTCAGCTTGCCGAAGTAGTCGCCCAGGTGCAGCCTGTCGGTGCGTGTGAGATCCAACGAGTTGCACACGATCTTGTACGTCCGCTGCGGATCGATGTCGGTTTCAACAACGCGGCTGCCTGGCGGGCGGCGGCGATCGAACGTGTAGCGGCAGCCGGACACCTGCACCAAGAAGCGTTCTTCGGCCGGCTTATCGAGAATGTTCATCTCGATGATCTTCAGCAGATCCGCGCCGCTTACGGTGAACGTCGCGAGAACCGCCTCGGAAGGCCGCAGCCAGTTGACCAGTTCCATGAAACGCAGCTTCTGCCCCGGCTGAACAGCATCACCGCGCGACATCCCTTGGTAGCGAAAGTGTCCTTTGGTGCAGATGGCGATGTCGGCACCGCTGATGTCGCGCATGGCATCGGTGACCCAGATGCCGAGCAGGGATTCCGGGGTGCCCTCCCAACTTAGCGGCACGTCGACCACGCCGATAACATCGTCTTGCCACTGCGTACGCGGCTTGATCTGCCGAGGCTCAACGGCCGCCTTCCAAGCGTCACTGTCCTTAGTCAGCACAATCTGCTGCTGTTCGCCGCAGGTGCCGCAAAAGATCTCGGCGTCATCGAGCGTCACCGATATCGGCCTGGTCAAATCGAGCAGCTTGCCATCGGGCCGCAGCACCAGGCGATTCGTATTCTTGCACGCCACGGCAATGCGGTTATCGGCTTCGATCTTGGCATCGATTTCGGCGAACCAGCCGGGCTGCGCAATGTTCTGGATTTCCACCCACCACGCGCGGCCGTGTGCCGGAAAATAGGCCCGGTGCGTGATGTGGCGTGGGTGAGCAACGCGCCGCTGCTTCAAGGCCCAATCGATCACCCGTTCGGTACTCACGTCCATCGTGTTGTGGCCTGCGCCTTCGATCATCCACAACTGGCCGTTGTAGCCTAATCGCTGCATTTCTTGCGTGATGGGGATGGGACCGGTCTGGGCGTAATAGGGCCAATCGTTGGCGCCGTGCACGTAAAGCATCGGCACGTGCCGCAGGTTGGTCACCAGGCTGAGATGGCCATAGGTGGAAGCCAGCGGGATGCCGGCCGCGAACAAATCCGGGTAACGGCAGCACAGGTACGTGGTACCGGTTCCGCCCATCGATTGACCGGTGCACACGATCCGCTCGGGGTCGATCTTGAAGCGCCGCTGCACATCCTCCAGGGCCGCCAGCACGTGTAGCTCGCCTACGCCGGTCCATTCCGTGGGACGATCCAGGGCATCGTTGCCGAAAGGGCAAAGGATGATGATGTCCCGCGCTTCGGCAACGCGTTTGTAGATGCCGTGATGGTAGGCCTGGTGATCGAAGTACTTGTTCTGGTCGCCGCCGGTTCCATGCAGCGCCACCAGCAGCGGGAACGGTTTGCTGCCATCGTACGCGCTGGGCAGATACAGCCTGTACGGCTGCGGGGTACCGTAAAACGGCGACGTAAACGACAACGCCAGATCGGCAGGCCCGCGCGTGACGGTTTGCTGGTTGGCAGTTTCATCGGCCACCAAGCCCCCCGGCACGGCCAAGAAAAGCAACACGGCAGCAACCAGAGATCCGCGTAAGGTCTGGGCTGATGACATCGTGCGTAGTCCTCGGTGCAGTCACTTGGGTAGGGCGCTGCCCAGTCTACTTGTGTCGCAAGCCTGTCGCCACCACGAAGGGGGGCTCCGCTCGCGGGGGGCTGACGAGCGCCTGGGCGGTGCAGTGATGGGCATGGTTTCGGGAGCGGAACACGACCAGCGATTGCCCGGCGAAAGGATTCTGCGGATGGGTGCGATCGTAGCGATGCTGCGGCGGCACGGTGCTCGCGATTGCCATCGCTACGGCGTCCCTGTGCAAAAGCTAGACTTGCGTAGCCGCAAGGAATCGGGGCGTATGGTTCGCGGCCACGTGCCGCGCTGTCCCGGCAATGACCGCTCTAGGTTTTTCGCACGTGTCGCCCCGCTCGCACCATCTACAGCCATCCGTCGAGAGCGCCCCAACTGGGCCAGCAGCCACCGCGCTTGCGCCGCCACTGGGCTGGGAGGACGTTCGCCGTGCCCGGCTTCAGCTCGCGATCTGGATCATCCTGGCGGCGTTCTGCGTGATCGTGACCTTCTCGCCGCTGCGCAGCGGCTACACCGATGGCCCCCGTTTCAACGCCCCCACCGATGTCGATCTGTACGAAGCTGAGATCGACCGCATGCGGCGAGGGCAAGGATATTACGAGGCAGCGGCCGCCGAGCTGCGCAGCCGCGGCTACCCCACCGCCAGCATCTTCAACTGGCGGACGCCGCTGCCCATGTGGCTCATTGCGAACCTTCCCGAACGCGGCGGACAAGCGTTGCTGGCGGTGCTGGCAGGGGGACTGGTCCTGGCCGGGTTCTTATGGATTGCCGGCGAGGCAGGGTTGCTCGCGGGAGCCGTAGCTGCCGTGCTGCTGTTTGGCGCGGTGATGCCATGCTTTCTTGGCCCGCTCTACGTGATGCCGGTGCTTTGGGCCGGCGCGCTGATTGGGCTGTCGGTGGCGGCCTACGGTTTCGATCGTCCAATCGCCGGCTGTCTGCTGGGCCTGGCGGCTCTGTTCTGCCGCGACCTGGCTGGCCCTTACACCGTGGCGTGCTTGCTGCTGGCATGGCGGCAAGGCCGGCGGAGTGAAGCAGTGCTCTGGCTGGCAGGGCTGGCCGTCTACGGGGCCTTCTTTGCGTGGCACGTCGCCCAGGTTCGGTCGCTGCTGGGTCCCCATGAGCTGGCCCACGAGGAAGGCTGGCTCCGATTTGGCGGCGCGCCCTTTGTGATCTCCACGGTGCAGATGAACGCCTTTCTGCTGGTCAGCCCGCAGTGGCTGGCGGCCCTGTACCTGGTAGCGGCCCTGGCGGGCGTCGCTGCCTGGGCAAGCCCCGCGGGCCAGCGCGTTGGTTACGTGCTGGCCATGTACGTAGGGCTGTTCGCGGTGGTGGGACAGCCGTTCAACCAATATTGGGGGGCGATGCTGGCACCGCTGTTTGCGCTAGGTGCGGCATTAGCCCCGCAAACCTTCCGCAAACTGGCATCCATTGCCCTGGCCCCTGCGCCGGCAAGTTGCTAACATCCTGCCCCCAACTCCGCCGGCAGGAGCCGGCGCACGCGTGGCCCGGCAACGTTTGAGGCAGCACCAGGCGCGCGGCGGGAAGGATGGTCACGGAGGACCGCAATGAAGGTGTTGGCGCTCATCGAAGGCCCAAACCACGTTTGCTATCGCTATCGGATCGAAGCATTCGCGCCGGCTTTGGCCGCGCGCGGTTGGACCCTCGAATCGCTTCCACTCGACCCCAACACCTTCCAGCGTAACGCCCAGCTTCGCGCTGCGGCCTCCAGCGACGTCGTCATCCTGCAACGCAAACTGCTCCCGCTCTGGCAGCTTCGCATCCTCCGCCGGGCAGCCAAGGTGCTGGTGTACGACTTCGACGACGCCCTCTATTCGCGCGACAGCTACAGCCGCAAAGGCAGTTTCAGTTGGGCGCGGATGGCGCACTTCTGGGCAACCATCTACGCGGCCGACGCCGTGCTGGCCGGCAACAGCTTTCTGCGCGAGCAGGCGGCCACCTATGTGCAGCCTGAGCGTGTACACCTGATGCCCACCTGCGTGAACCCGGAGCTTTACCCGCTGGCCGAACATCATCGTCGCGACGGCGACGTGAAGCTGGTCTGGATCGGCCAGCACAGCACGCTCAATTGTCTGTACCTGGCCCAACCCATGCTGTCGGCCGCTGCCCAGCAGTTGCCGGGTTTGGAACTGCGGGTGATCTGCAACCGCTTCCCCACGTTGGGCGGCATCATGGTCGTTCCGCGGCAGTGGTCGCAGGCGACCGAAACCATCGAGATCGCCGACGCCGATATCGGCCTGTCGTGGCTGCCCGACGACACCTGGAGCCAGGGCAAGTGCGGTCTCAAGGTGCTCCAGTACATGGCAGCCGGCCTGCCGGTGGTCGCCAACCCGGTCGGTATGAACCGCGAAATGGTGGTGCACGGCGAAACCGGTTTCCTGGCGTCCACACGCGAGGAATGGGTGGATGCCATCACGTGTCTTGCCCGCGATCCCGAGTTGCGGCAGCGGATGGGCTCGGCAGGGCGGGCGTTTGTCGAACAGCACTACAGCGTGCAGCGCTGGGCACCGCGGTTCGCCGAGGCGATCGAGAACTTTGCCGCCGGTGTGACCGAGACGCGCCGCACGCGGAAACGCCGCAGTGCCACGCCAGTCGCCACCACGGTTGCCGAGGACCCAGCCTCATGCAGCAGCGCCTGATCCGCTGCCTGGCAGCGCTGGTGCTTCCCTGCCTGGCGGTGCTGGGCTGCTCCACGCCTTTTTGGGCCGCGCGCGGTTCGATGGCCCAGCGGCCGGCCATCACCCGGGGCCAACTGCTCATCCACTGCGAACGAACGGTACCGGACGACCAACCGCTGCTGGACGAACTGGTCGCCCGCCGCGATGACGTGTTGGATGATCTGGCGCTGCCCATCTCCGACGAGCCGATCCACGTCTACCTGTTTGAGAACCACGACAGCTTCCGCCGATTCATGCGGGCGAACTTTCCCTCGTTCCCGGAGCGGCGTGCCTTCTTCGTCAGCACCGATGCCAGGCTGTCGGTTTATGCCCACCTGAACGATCGCATGGCCGAGGACCTGCGACACGAGGTCGTTCACGGCTATTTGCACGCCACGGTGCCGAACATTCCGCTGTGGATCGACGAAGGCCTGGCCGAGTTCTACGAAGTGCCGCGCAGCGACGACGGCATGAACCTGCCGCACCTGGAACTGCTGCTGCGCAGCATCAACAGCGGCTGGCGGCCCAACCTGGCCAGGCTGGAATCGCTGACCTCAGCCGCCGAGATGGAACAACTGGACTACGCCGAAAGCTGGGCCTGGACGCACTTCCTGCTGCGTTCAGCCCCCACCCGCAAGGATACGCTGCGATACTACCTGCAAGACCTGCGGCGCGACGGCAACACCACGCCGCTTTCGGTCCGGCTGCGCGAACTGGAGCACGGCGCACCCGAACCGGTGCTGGTGAACCACCTGCGGCGGCTGGCTTATCCATAGGGCCGGTTGTTGATGCCGGCCATTCCCGGGGAGCGGGTCAATTGCTTCCCGGTTCCGGGGGCACCGCTACGCCTTTTGCAGCCGCACCACAAACGTGCTGCCTTCGCCCAATTGGCTGCGCACCGATACACTGCCGCCGAAGGCCAACGCCAGGTGTTTGACGATTGACAGGCCCAAGCCCGTTCCGCCCAGTTCACGGCTTCGGGCTTTGTCGGCCCGATAGAACCGCTCGAAGATGCGTTCCTGGTCGGCCCGGGAAATGCCGATCCCGGTATCCTGAACCTCCAGCACGCCCCAGTCGCCATCGGCATACCAGCGCACGCTGACATTGCCGCCGCTGGGCGTGTACTTGATGGCGTTATCCAGCAGGTTGTCGACGATCTGGCGCAGCCCTCCCTCATCGGCGCGGACGGCAACCGTCGTATCCGGCGAGTCGATATGCAGCGACACGCCCTTGGCCTCCGCCGCGGCACCGTGCAGGTTCACCCACTCGGGCACACATCGTTCCAGCGGCATCGCCACAATGTCAAATGGCTGCTGCCCCGACTCGATCCGTGCCAAGCTGAGCAGATCGAGGATCAGTTCGTTCAGCCGTTCCGACTGCTGCTCGATGCGGCGGACGAACGCCAGGTTGTGTTCGGGATCGTAAATGGCGCCTTCGCGGAGCGTTTCGGCGTAGGCCTTGATCGACGACAGCGGCGTTTTCAACTCGTGCGATACGTTCGCCACGAACTCCTGCCGTAACCGTTCCAACCGCCGCAAGTCGGTCACATCGTGGAACACGAGCACCAGCCCCGCTGAGGTCGGCCCAGGCAGTGGGCTGATATGCAGCGAGAGAATCCGCCGATCGGGTCCGCCCAGTTCGAACTCGGTGCGGTCGGCGCCGTCCTCGGTGGCGTTTTCAACCGCAACCTGGATCTCCGGGTGCCGCAGCATTTCCCACAGTGGGCGCTGGGCAATGTCCTCGGTCGTGATCTCCAGTAGCCGCCGGGCGGCATCATTGGCAAACAGCACATGGCGGTTTTCATCAATGGCCACCACGCCTTCTTCCATGCCGCCCAGCACCGTGGCCAACTGGTCGCCGTACCGCAGCGATTCTTCCATCCGCCGGGCGAGCTCGCGACTCATGTGATTGAAGGCGTCGGCCAGCTCCTGAAACTCGTCGTGGAACCGCTCGTCGATGCGGTACTCGTAATCGCCGATGGAGATCGCCCGGGCTGCCTTGGTCAGGCTGTGGATCGGCCGCGCGATGCGTCCCACGATCCAGTAGGTGAGAGCCAGCCCTGCCAGGCAGACGCCCAGCGCGATGAACACGGCCAGCCGCGTGACGGCCTGCTGCTCCTCGGCAATCGCCCACATCGGCACCGCCGCCCGAACGATGCCCACCACGTTGCCGTCGCGCTGGATGGGCCGCGCCACGTACAGCATCGCCACGCCCACCGTGGAACTGGGACGGATTGCCAGGCCCAGTTCGCCGGTTTGCCGAGCCTGGACCATCTCGGGCCGGTTGGCATGGTTCTCCATCCGCTGGGCGTGGTCGTGCGAATCGGCCAGTACGTCGTCGTCGGCGCCGATCAGGGTGATGCGGGCAGCGGTCTGCTGGGCAAGTTCGCGGACCTGGGCATCGAGCTTCGCTCGATCCACGTCGCCGATCAGATACGGCTCCAGCAGCTGCCGCAGCAGCGCCGTATCGTGCTCAAGCAGTTGTCTGGTGCTGGTGATGATCCGCTCTTGCTGCCGTGAGGCCACCAGGTAGACCACCGTGCCCATGGTGACCAGGCTCAAGACGCAATAGATCCCAAAAACCTTCCAGAACAGACGGCTCGACCGCATGACGTCAGGGCAACCTCGCTGCAAACGTATCGTCGGCAACCGTTCCCGGCGGTCGCGCGAAGTGGAAGGCAGGGCGAACAGAGGGGGGCAGGGCAGTCGCCCAGGCAAGCCGCCCCAGGGCTCCTGCGTTCATCATACGCGCTGCGGACGTGATGAAAGTGGGCTGCGTAGCGACTTAATCAGGTCTTCATCCAACCTTCACAAATCGCCGCCGCTTGCCGCGACGTATTCATCGGCATCGCCCTAGTCGGCGTCGTATAGGTGGACTTCGACTTCGTGGCCCTCAGGATAGAACTCGCAGTCCTCGGGCACGAGCACAAAGCCCGAGGCCCGCGTCGTGGACGACAGCCCACCAGCTCCTACACCGGTAATCGGCTCGACTTCGCCGTCGTCGATGACCACGCGAACGTAATCCAACCGCCCCAAGGCCGATTGGACTTGCCGCCGCAGCGGCAGCCGCACGCTGCGATAGGGCCAATGCCGCGAACGGCCGCCCAAGGCACGAATCGCCCGACCGGCAAAAAGATCATACGCGCAAAGGCACGCCACGGGATTGCCCGGCAGCAGTACAACCAGGCATCCGCCAATGCGGCCCAACCCCGTGGGAGTGCCTGGCCGCATGGCAATGCCGTGAATGGCTAACTCGCCAAGCTCGGCCAGCAGCCGCGGGGCGTGATCTTCGGCCCCCACGCTCGAACCGCCGGCCACCAGCACCACGTCGGCATCGGGGTCCTGCAGCGGCACGAGCAATTGCCGGGGATCGTCGGCCACGATGCCGTCGAGGGTGACCTGGCCGCCATCGCGCTCGACTAGGGCCTTAAGCATGGGGCCGTTGGCATCGAACACGCGGAATGGCTGCGGCTTGCTGCCCGCAGGTATCAGTTCATTGCCGGTGACGACGATCCGTACGCGGGGCTGACGAACCACCGGCACTTGCGGCAGGCCCACCGAGGCGAGCACGCCCAGGTCTTGCGGCCGAAGCCGGCGGCCCGAGGCCAGGATGGTTCCGCCGGCCGCGATGTCTTCTCCGCGAACGCCAACATTACTGCCCGGCGACACTTCGCCAAGCACCAGTAGCTCGTCACCGACACCCTGCGCCAGCTCAGCGGGCAATACGGCATCAGCACCGGAGGGCAGGGGAGCGCCGGTCATGATGGCCACGGCCTCGCCCGAGCCC
>CALBRZ010000112.1 GCA_937927735.1 uncultured Planctomycetales bacterium | reverse complement strand
GGGGCAGCCGTCTTCTTTTCTTACCGGCCCGGCGTGGCCAAAGGGGGTACGATGAGCGACTTGGTCGTGATCGGTTATGACAACGAGCACCAGGCCGAGGAAGTCCGCCTGGAACTGATCAAGATGGCCCACGAGTATCTGGTGGACCTGGAAGACGCGGTGGTGGCCGTGAAAAAGCCCGACGGCAAAGTGAAGCTCCACCAGGTGTACCACCTGACGGCGGCTGGCGCCATCCAGGGCGGTTTCTGGGGAACGCTGATCGGGCTGCTGTTCTTGAACCCGTTGTTGGGTGCGGCGGTTGGAGCCGGCGCCGGTGCGGTTACCGGCGCGCTGTCCGACGTGGGCATCAACGACCAGTTCATGAAGGAGTTGAGCCAGAATCTCAAGCCGGGCAGTTCCGCGTTGTTCATCCTGGTGCGCAAGGCGCCTACCGATAAAGTGTTGGAGCGGCTGCGCGGCTACGGCGGCAAGGTCATTCAGACCTCGCTGTCGCACGAGGATGAAGCCAAGCTGCAAGCGGCACTTGATGCAGCGCGCGACCAGGCTTAAAGACGCGGAACCACGCCGCACAAGATCACGCAGCGCATGAAAAAACCCTTCGCACTGGCGTCGGCCGTTTGCCGGCGTTCGTGCGAAGGGAGCGGGCCCCCCACTCGCCGGCCTGCTTTGATCGCCGAGGCCGGAGTTCGTCCGCCCGCGATCGCGCTAGCCAGCGAAGCCTGCTTGATTTGGGTGCGACCGGGATCGGTGCCGGGCGTTTACCGCCGGTAGACCGGGTCTTGTTGCGGGACCGTGAAGCCGGGCCGCGCGATCGGTTCCGCGCCGCTGCGTTCGATGGCAGCATTGCGAGCACGCATGGCCGCGGCCTCGTTCGACAGGATGAACTCAGGTCCAGCCGGGAAATATTGTACGTCGTCGCTCATGTAGTACGGGCTGGGCAGAGTTTGCCCACCCACGTCGATCTGGCAGCCCACCGCCGACAGGGCGGCGAGCAACCCCAGGCCGCAGAGAATTTTGTTCTTCGAGGTCGTCATGGTGCTGGGCTCCCCCCGAGATGCCCGGGACTTCCTCCCACGCCCGGGCTTGCGTACCCACTGTATCGTCCGGTGCAGGCGTATCGGTTGATCCGATTTTGCGAAATTGCCGAGTTGCAACACCTGGTGCCGCTCGCCGCGGCTGTGCGAAGCCGGCACGCTGGTGACCCGAAACGGCGCGCCGCGACCGCGTAGTGGGATGCGTTCCTTGCGGCACGGCAGTACCCTTAGGGCTAAACTTGCCGGGAATTTGCGGTAGCCAATCCGTTCACTGACACTTGCCGCCTCTCCGCCTGCACCGTGGCATCGCAGTTGCTTTTGTGCCCAAGTGCGAGGCGGTCCATGAGCATGGAGGCTGGCCGGAGGAACGGCCACGTCGGGCGTGCTATCAATCGGTCTGTTGGTTGGGGAAATGGGGGACGACATGTTGCGCACGATCCTGGTCGGCCTGAGCGAGGCCCCGGAAGACAATGCCGCGGTACGTCTGGGCATCGACTGGGCCAAACGGTTCGACAGCCTGTTGGTAGGCGTCGGCGTGGTGAACGAGCCCGCCATTCGTGGCTCGGTCACGCATCCGCGCGAGGGCGGTTACCTCTCGCACCTGCAATCGCAGTGGCTGCACGAAGCGCAGCGGCGGGTCGAAGGGCAGTTAGAAGCCTTTGCCAAGCAGTGCGCCGAAGCCCAAGTTGCCTGCAAGCTGCTGGAAGACGTGGGTGTGCCCTGGCAGGAGATCTTGCGCGAAGCCCAACGGTACGATCTGGTGATGCTATCGCAGGCCGGCGAGTTCGAGGGCGAAGTCGCCAGCCGCTCGCTGTACGAAGTGCTGCGGGCGTGTCCGCGGCCGCTGGTTGTGGTGCCCACCGCTACCGCGATCTCGGGCCAGGGCGAAGTGTTGATCGCTTACGATGGCAGCATCCAGGCCGCTCGGGCCCTTCACATGTTTGTGGCCAGCGGTCTGAACGCGCTGGGGCCGGTACGCGTGCTGGCGATCCATGCCGAATCGAAGGTTGAGGCCGCCAAGATTGCCGATCGGGCGGCGCAGTACCTCGACAGCCACGGCATCGCGGCCACCGTTTGTCCGCTGCAATCGGCGGTCTCGCCATCGGACGTGATCTGCGAGCAAGCCGCGGCGCAGCCCACGCAACTGCTGGTGATGGGAGCCTGCGGCCGTTCGCGGCTGGCCGAGTTCTTTGTGGGCTCGGTGACCACATCGCTGGTCGAACGCTGCCCCGTGCCGCTGTTCCTGTATCACTAACCGCCGCGGCCGATTGGCGAAACTTGCGGCGCGTTTGCTTGTCTGTTGGATTCCGCTACAAGAGTGATTGCCAGCAGCATCAATCACCGTCGCAAGGATCATCCGCGATGGGCGTCACCATAGCCGAAGTTCAGCCTCATCAATTCGACGATTGGTTGCGCCTGCGCGACGCCGTCTACTCGGGCTTCGATCGCGCGTTTCATCAACAGGAGATGGTGATCTACGTTCGCGATCCCGACAAAACCTGCCTGGTCGCGTGCGGCGAGGCCGGCACCTTTTGCGGCATGATCGAGCTGTCGCTACGGAACGTGGTCGATGGATGTCTGACCAGTCCGGTGGGCTACATCGAAGGCATCTACGTGGAACCTGCCCACCGCGGCCAGGGTGTGGCGCGGCGATTAATGGAGCACGCCGTGGCATGGTGCCGTGCGCGGGGCTGCCGCGAATTGGCCACCGATGCCGAGCTTGATGACAAAGCTGCCCAGCGGTTTCATCGCCACTTGGGTTTTGAAGAAACGTACCGTATCGTCGAGTTTCGTAAGCCCATCGAGTGAACGGTTCGATGGCGAGTGTGCGTTTATGACGGGCGGCTTGTCATAACGGCTGATTTCGTGGCGGAAACGTATGCCGGAATGCGTTGCGGCTTAATGTGCAGATCGGCTCTAA
>CALBRZ010000111.1 GCA_937927735.1 uncultured Planctomycetales bacterium | reverse complement strand
CAGGGCGAGCACCGCGACTGGGGCACGCTGATCTTCAACTACGGCCGCAACGAGGTCCGTAACTTCCTGATCTCCAACGCCCTGTTCCTGCTGGACAAGTACCACATCGACGGCCTGCGGGTGGATGCGGTGGCCTCGATGCTGTACCTCGACTATAGCCGGCAGCCGGGTGACTGGATCCCCAACATCTACGGCGGCCGCGAGAACCTGGAAGCCATCGCCTTCCTCAAGACGCTCAACGAGCAGGTCCACTCGCAGTATCCCGGCGTGCTCACCATCGCCGAGGAATCGACGGCCTGGCCGGGCGTGTCGCGGCCCACGTACCTGGGCGGGTTGGGCTTCTCGCTCAAGTGGAACATGGGCTGGATGAACGATACGCGGCGGTATATGCACCACGATCCGATCCACCGCCGCTACCACCACGACGAGCTGACGTTCAGCCTGGTATACGCCTTCCACGAAAACTTTGTCCTGCCGCTCTCGCACGACGAAGTCGTCCACGGCAAGGGCTCGCTGCTGGACCAGATGCCAGGCGACCTGTGGCAGCGGTTCGCCAACCTGCGACTGCTGTACACTTACATGTGGACGCATCCAGGCAAGAAGCTGCTGTTCATGGGCGGTGAAATTGCCCAGTGGAAGGAGTGGGACTTCGATTCCTCCTTGCAGTGGGACTTGCTGGAGTGGGAGTCGCACGCAGGCATGAAGAAGCTGGTCGCCGACCTCAACCGGCTGTATCGGCGCGAGCCTTCACTGTACGAGATCGACTTCGACCACCAGGGCTTCGAGTGGATCGATTGCCACAACTACGACGAAAGCACGCTGAGCTACATTCGTCGCGGCACGGATCCGGAAGATTACACGGTGATCTGCCTGAACTTCACGCCAGTGCCGCGGATCAAGCACCGGATCGGCGTGCCCGAGGGCTGCTATTTCAAAGAGATCTTCAACAGCGACTCGATGTTCTACGCCGGCAGCAACATGGGGAACTTCCCCGGCGTGCAAGCCGATCCGATCGAGTGGCACGGGCGCCCGTATTCGATCCAGATCACGCTCCCGCCGCTGGCCGGCGTGATCTTCAAGCCCGTTCGGTAACAGTTCCGCCGATCAAACATTGCCCTGCATACGGCCCACGAGATGCAGCACCTGCCACTGCATCTCGTGGGCCGGCAGGCGAACCCGCTGGCCATGGCCCGGCAGTACCCATTCGAACCGGTATGCTGCCAGGCGGGCCATCGATTCGGTTTGCCGTGGCCAACTGTACCAGCAGTAATCGCGCGATGCCGCAAGTCGTTGCCGGTCGCGGCTCCACCACAAGTGGTCGCCGGTGAACAGGAATCTCTGATCGACCAGCAGGCAGCAATGCCCCGCGGTGTGCCCTGGCGTGGGAATCACCAAGATGCCAGGGGCTAGCTCCAAGGGCTTCTCGCCATCAATCACGATTTCTGCCCCGGGCTGCGAGGCAAGTTCCCGCCGGTGAATCACCCGCTGCGCGTGGAAGTGGGCCGCGTAACGGTCGGCATCGGCCACGTCGTCGCGGTGCGTAAGAAAAATGGTGGCGATGCCGCCCAGTTCTTCGAACTTGCGCACCAGGGCCGGCAAGAACTTGGGTGAATCAATCAGCCAGTTGCCGCCTTCGCGCAGCAGCAGATAACTGTTTCCGCCGTATGACTTGCGCGCATTGAATCCGCAATAGAAAACGGGGTGCTCCACTTCAAGCGGAAAATCGGCTCGCGCCGCAGCCAGGTCATCTGCTGCTAAGGTGCCGATTGAGCCGGTCGGACAGGCCAACAGCGCATGGAGCGCGGATCTGCGCTGGGCCTCGTCGGCAGGTTGCGCCTGAATGTACGAGGTTTCGGCCGCTTCGCCAAAAAACGGCCGGTGCGATCTGCCGGCACGCGTCGCAGTCGATGCAGGTGGAGTCGACAAAGAAATCACCGGGCACGTTCTCTGGCACGCGCTTGCGATAGTCGGCCATTGCGGATGCCCAAGACGAGAAGAGGGGGGGCCACACGGCGATTACGCGGTGGCCTGGGACAGGGGGACTCTGCGGGAGCATTCTAGAGACGCCGGCCAATTGGCCAAGGGCCTGGCCGTTCAGGGAGGGCAAACGTGAGCAGGGTAGGGCGGTCGTCGCCAGGTACTAAGCCAGCGGCAACAGCAAGGCCGCGGCGTCGTCCCATTGCGTGATGCCGTCGGCCAGGATGGTTTGACACGCATGGCGAATCGCATCGCGGCCAGGTACGTCTCCCAGGTAATCGACCGGACTTTTGCCGTCGAGCCTTGCCCAGGTGCAACCGGCCAGGTGTTGAATCCCCCGGCCCACTAGCGCGTGCTTCTCGTCGGCTGATACCTGCTCGGGCAGTTGCGGCAGATAGTGCTCCCGGAATGTGTCGATATGCCGCCGACAAGCGATTGCAGCCTGGGGATCCCGAGCCGCGTGGAAGTGTGTTTTCAGCACAAGATGGGTGAGGAAGAACCCCAGGTCGAAGGCAGGATCACCGTAATGGCCCGTTTCAAAATCGATCATCATCAGCCCGCCGGGATACACCAGCAGATTCTTGGGGCTAAAATCGGCGTGGGTAAGCGCCAGCCGGTGATCGGCCACGCTATCCACGAGTTGCTGGAGTGGTGCGGCAAATTCCGGGTACTGCCGGGCTACGGTGCGGTAGTACGGATCGAGTCGCAGATCGTCGAACAGGCGGCGGTCACCGAGCGCTTCGGCAATGGCATTGTTTCTCCAACTTCGCCCATGCAGCGTGCCTAGCAACGTGCCACACGCGGAGGCGATGGCCGGATCGAACTCGCCAGCCAGCAACTGGGCTTTCCAGGTCGTATGGCTGGGTGGCGCGGCCGACATCGCAAAGCAGTACCGCTCGCGATCCTCCCAAAGAATTTCCGGCGTGATGGCCTCCGGTAGGGCAGGGAAGTCTGACGCGTGGCCGGCGGCTGGGGGTGCACGACCGTCTGTAGCCGCGTCTGCCTCCAGCAGTTGGCGGCACCAACGCATCACGTCGACCTCGCGCCAAATGCGTTCCAGTGGCGAAAACCACGGCTGGGCGACGCGCAACTGCTCCCGGGCTTGCTTGACGACAAAATCCCCGCCCGGCATGTCAAGCCGCCGCACGTACAGCACCACGTTGGACACCCCGCCGGTCAGTTCGCGAACCTCCACCGCTTCGTCCGCCGCAATGCGGCCGGAGCGGCGCAGGTAGTCGGCGAGGTTGTCCTCGGTGAGCCAAAGCACGGTGCACCGGTGGTTGATGTTGAAAGCGGGACGGCGGCTACTTGGCCAGTTGCAGCCCTTGGTCGTTGATGGTGTAGGGGATGATCTCTTCGCTGCAGGCGCTGCCGCGATGCTTGGCTACGTAAAGGCCGCGGCCGATTCGGTTTCCGTCGCGCATCTTGCCCATCAGGATGATGGTATTGGCCCCGGCTTCCAGGCCGCCTTCTTCCAGGGGACGCGAAATCAGGTCGTCGAGCATCGTTTCCTGCGACGTGTACAACACCATGCAGGCGATCTTGCTCGGATCATAGGGATGCTGCGCCACGGCCTCAGCGTTGCGGAGGAAGTCCTGACGGAACAGGTCGCGGGCAACCCAGTCGGGATCCTTCCGCAGAATCTGGTGATAGATGTAGTCGAAAAGCTGCAACTGGATCGAATCGCCAGGGCGCTCAGCAGGCTCCAGGCCGTCGATCACGGCTCGGCGCACTCCGGTCACAAAGTTGCCGTAGAAGAACGCGATGGACACGCCCAGCCGCGTGATGACTTCGCTCTGCCAGAGCCGCCAAGCGTCCTCGTCCAGATCGTTCCGCGTAACGCGGCGGCCGTGGTAATCGAACACGTGCAGGTAGTCGCCATGTTCGCGGGCCGGGTCAAAGAAACCATCCAGCTTGAGCTTCTGATCCGCCGGCACCGCCCGCAACTGCCAATCGAACATCCGCCGGGCGTATTCAGCCTGGCTCTGCGAATCGCCACGGCTGGTCATGTCGAAGATGATGCCGGTTTTGCCTTCCTGGGCTTTGCCGGCGTAACTGAAATGCAGCCCCAATTGGGTCTTACCAATCCCCGTGGCGCCGACCACCAGCGTCAGCGTGCCCGGCAATAGCCCGCCGCCCAAGTGGTGATCGAGTGCCGGAACGCCCGTGGTCAACCGTGCCGGAGTCGTCATAGTGTCCTTCATCCAAATGCAGGGGTGTCGAATCGAAGGTGGTATGTTTTGTTGCAGGACGCCGGCCGACCTTGCGTTGAAAGGGTCTGCCGTAAATCGCCGCTGTTGGTCATGTAAATCGTGTTGGGGGGGGAAAGCGTCGGCCTTTGCCGACACCTTGTCAGGCGGCCATGTCTGCTACTTGCCTGCGGGGGTACGTAGCTCGCGCTCGATACGTAGCAGCCGATTGTATTTAGCAAGCCGTTCGCTGCGGACGATCGAGCCGATTTTGATTTGATCGGCTGCCGTGGCCACAGCCAGGTCGGCAATGGTGTCGTCCTCGGTTTCGCCGCTGCGAGCAGACACCACACAGGTCATGCCGCCGGCTAGCGCCGTATCCATGGCTGCGAACGTTTCCGTGAGGGTGCCGATCTGATTCACCTTGATGAGCGCCGCATTGGCCGCGTGGCGTTCTACCCCTTGGGCAATGCGGCGAGGATTGGTGGTAAACAGGTCGTCCCCAACCAGCCGGACGCGGCTGCCTAACCTGGCCGTGAGCCGCTGCCAACCTTCCCAATCGTCCTCGGCCAGACCGTCTTCGATGGAGTCGATGGGGAACACGTCGACCAGCGATTCCAGCTCATCGATCATATCGTCGCTGCTGAGCGAGCGGTCGCCGGTTGCCGCGAGTCGATAGTGCTGGCCATCGAAAAAGTGCGTGGCTGCCACGTCCAGGCAGATGGTCACCTGCTCGCCGGGCATCAGACCGGCTGCCTCGATCGCCCGAACGACAAACTCAACGGCTTGGCGATTGTTGGCCAGTCGCGGGCCGTAGCCGCCTTCATCGCCAACCAAACGGCCCTCGTAACCGGCCTCGCTGAGCAGCCGCCCTAGGCGGTTATAGATGCGGACGATCCATTCCAGGCCCGTGGCGTAGTCCGGAGCCCCGCGAGGGCTCACCAGATAATCCTGAAAGTCGAGATTCCCGCCCGCGTGCAGCCCGCCGGAAATCATGTTGGTCATCGGCGTGGGCATGGCCGGAGGGGGCACACTCGGCGCTGGCCGGCCTTGCTGCTGGGTGGCACGTGTACGGGCTTGGGACCACAAGCGATGGAGGTGTCGGTACAGCGGAACGCCCTGACTGGCAGCCGCCGCGTGCGCCGCCGCCAGCGACACTCCCAAAATGGCGTTGGCCCCCAGGGCCGTTTTCTGTGGTGTGTCGTCCAGCTCAAGCAGCACGGCATCGAGTGCAAACTGCTCGGCCGGATTCCGCCCAACGATCGCCGGAGCGATCTTCTCTTCGACGTTCCGGCAGGCACGTTGCACGCCCAGGCCGTCGTATCGCTGCGGATCGCCATCGCGTAGCTCGCAGGCTTCGGCGGCGCCGGTGCTGGCGCCCGACGGCAAAATGGCTCGGCCTCGCGCGCCGTCGTCGCAGACGATTTCCACTTCCACGGTCGGGCGACCGCGGCTGTCGAGCACCTCCAGGGCGTGAACGTGGGCAATCGTAGCCAAGTGCACCCCCCTTGCTGCCATTGGCACCGCCGAACCGGTTGAACCGCTAACGCGAAAACCATGAACATATTCCAGCGCGTGGCGGCTGTCGACGGGCAGGGCCAGGCCCAAGCGTGCTGCGGCATTGCCAGGCAAGGACGCGAACCAGCGCATTGCTCAGCGGTGCTGGGCGCGGTTAACTGGGGAGAAGTTCAGACTCTCCGGTCGCGCGTTCGGCCGGTTGGAGTTCCTGCCACGGAAATCAAGGACCGCCAGCCATGTTCGCCCGCCCCAATTGCCTAGGCCGCCTGGTACTAACGCTAATCGTGTTGGCAGGGCTGACAGTATGGAGTGCGGCTGCGGCGTCCGCCGCGGGGAACGAACCACGCCCACAGCGGCTGCTGCTCCTGGGGCAGGGGGCCGACGGCCATCCGCAGGGCACGCACGAATACATGCAGGGTTTGAACCTGATCCAGAAAATGCTGGCCGGGGAGGAGGGGTTACAGGTCGAAATCATTAAGGCCGACGAGCCGTGGACGGATGGCCCCGAGCAACTGGCTCAAGCCGACGCCGTGGTCGTGTTCCTGGCTCAAGGGGCGACCTGGCTCAATAAGGATCCTCGCCGCCGCAAGGCGTTTGAGGACTTCGCTGCCCGGGGCGGTGGGCTGGTGGTGTTGCACTGGGGAATGGGCACCAAGGACGCCAAGGATATTGAGCCATTCGTGAACCTGTTTGGGGCCTGCCACGGCGGACCGGATCGCCGCTACAAGGTGCTCGAAACCGATGTCGCCGCGGCCAACCATCCCATTGCGCAAGGGATTGGCGACTTCCGCCTGAAAGACGAGTTCTATTACGCCCTCAAACGCGTCAAAGCCGCGGATCGGCTGCAGCCCGTACTCCGCGCCAACATCGACGGCAACTGGGAGATGGTCGCCTGGGCGTGGGAACGCCCAGGCGGCGGCCGGTCCTTTGGGTTCAGCGGCCTGCACTTTCACAGCAACTGGGAGCAGCCCCAGTATCGTACGCTGGTTCGGCGCGGCATCCTCTGGACGCTGGACCGGTTAAACAAATAGTCGCTGTTGGGTTATTCGCGCCACCGCAGCCAATCCCCGCTCCCGCCTCGGTAACCCGACATGCCGACACGCCGGGGGCCTCTTCTTTTCTCTTTGAATCCACCGGCGTGCGTAAGGCATTGCGAAGCAGCAGGTTGCGCATGTCGATGCTCGCTCGGCGACGGTGGCCCACGAAAAATTTTCAAGAATCTTGGTTCTCTGTGTCGGGCTGGCGCCGCGGTTGTTCATAGCCCTGGTAGAGCAGGAAAGCTGATGGCCCTCAGGGGCAGTAGGGCCATCGGTTTCGGCCTGCCAAAGGGGCACACCAACACTGATCCTGCGCATGCGGACCCGGGGCTGGGGCACTTTCGCAATCATGCGTAGGCCCAGTGTGATCAACTGCGGGTTGATTGATTCGCCGCTTTGGGGCATCGCTGAAGGCGCGATCCGGCCCGCCGTTCGGACGTGGGGCGGGCCGGCGCGTGACGTCGTCGCGCGTCGGCCGTCCGTCCGGACCTTGTACCCCCAGCCCATTCTTGTCGTGCCGCCCGCGTCGCACGCGGCGTATCTCCTCTTGAGGCCTTGTTCGGCCAGTGGCCCACTCTTTGGAGGGCAAGCTGCTGACATCATGCTGCCGGCCGGGGCAGTCCCCACAGTGGTTTCACTGTGTTGGGCGGCCGGCAGCGTCCTTGCTCCGCGTGCCGTGGGGCAGGTCGTTTTGATCGCCCAGGCGGTTCACTCCCCGGGGGCCACGCGGCATCACTCGCCGGCCGTTTTGTAACGGCTGTATGGATGAAACCGATTCGGTTCATCGTGGTCGCAAGGTCCGCGACACCCGCGCGATTTTCCTGGCCTTGCATTCTTGGCTGGGCCGCAATCGTTGCGCCAGCGCACGTGCAAACGTGAGCTATGTTTCCTTCGACGGCGCAGGGGCCCCGCGCAGGTGGTGTTTCCCGCCGCAGTCGCAGGCCGGCAGGTCAACCTCGGAGATGTCGGCAGCGCCGCCGAACGGAGTTTCAGGAAAGCCAAGACGGGATCGACCATGAAGACTCCCTTTCCCCCGCGCACTTCCGACCGCAAGCAAGAATCCGATTTCGAAGCTCTGAAGCAGCGAATCCATTCGAAGCTGGTTGATAAGCTCGACCTCACGCGCGTCGGCGACCTGGAAGGTGACACGCTGCGGCGCGAAATCCGACTGGTGGTCGAGCACCTGTGTGATACCGAAGACACGCTGCTCAACCGGGCCGAGCGCGAGCGCCTGATCGAAGAGGTGCTCGACGAAACCTTCGGCCTGGGGCCGCTGGAGATGCTGCTCAAGGATCACACGATCAGCGATATCCTGATCAACGGTCCCAAGAACGTGTACGTGGAACGCCGCGGCAAGCTGGAAAAGACGGCCGTCACGTTCCGCAACGACAAGCACCTGCTGCAAATCATCGACCGCATCGTCTCGAAGGTGGGCCGCCGGGTGGACGAAACCTGCCCGATGGTGGACGCCCGCCTCAGCGACGGTTCCCGTGTGAACGCCATCATTCCGCCGCTGGCTCTGGACGGCCCGGCGGTTTCCATCCGGCGATTCGGCGCCAACCCGTTGAAGCTGGAAGACCTGCTCAACTACAAGGCCTTCACGCCCGAGATGGTGATGCTGCTCGAAGGCGCCATCAAGGCTCGGTTGAACATCATCATCTCCGGCGGTACCGGCTCCGGTAAGACGACGCTGCTCAATACGCTCTCCAGCTTCATTCCCAACACCGAGCGTATCGTCACGATTGAAGACGCGGCCGAACTCCAGTTGCAGCAGGATCACGTGGTGCGGCTGGAAACCCGTCCGCCCAACATCGAAGGCCGCGGCGCCATCACGGCGACCGACCTGGTGCGCAACGCCCTGCGTATGCGTCCCGAGCGCGTGATCATCGGCGAGTGCCGCGGTCCGGAAACGCTGGACATGCTCCAGGCCATGAACACGGGCCACGAAGGTTCGATGACCACGCTGCACGCCAACTCGCCGCGTGATGCCCTGGCCCGTATCGAAACCATGATCATGATGACCGGCGTGGAGCTGCCGCTGAAGGCGATGCGGCAGCAGATCGCCAGCGCCGTGGACCTGATCATTCAGGCCAACCGGTTGCAGGGCGGTCCGCGCAAGATCACGCACATCACCGAGGTCGTGGGGCTCGAACAAGAGACCGTGGTAATGCAGGACATCTACCGGTACGTGCAAACCGGCGTCGATGAGACGGGCCGCGCCATCGGCCGGTTTGAAGCCACCGGGATTCGGCCCAGCTTCATGCCGCGGCTGGAAGCGGCCGGCGTGCGTTTGCCCGCCAGCGCCTTCCGCCAACGGGTCATGCTGGAGGACTGATCGGGTCGCTTGGCCGGCTGCCGCGGCTTGAGACGCCACGGTGGCGGCCCCCGCAAGCCCATTCAAGGAACAGGCAAACGTTATGAGCCCCCTGTTGATTTCGATTGCGGTCTTTGTGGCCGTCGCCGCCCTGGTGGCCGGGCTGTTCTACATGTTCCGCGGTGATTCGCAGAGCAATGTGGAAGAACGCCTGGAACTGCTGGCCGGCATCAAATCGGCGGTGCCCAACCGCGAGGAAAGCGTTCTGCGCGAAGGGGCCTTGGCCGATTTTGGCAAGCGCCGGGGGCTCGAAGAGTTCTTTGCGAACTTCGCCAGCCTGCGGCGGCTGCTCGAGCAGGCCGACGTGCACGTCAGCCCCACGCAGTTCATCGGACTGTGCGTGGGCATGGCAGTATTAGGGACGGTATTTGCCGTCATCGCCAATGCTCCGGCCGCTGTGGTTCCCCTAGCCGGCGCATTCATGGGCGTGATGCCTTACTTCTGGCTGCTCTTCAAGCGGCGTAAACGGTTCAAGATCTTTGCCGCCCAATTGCCCGATGCCTTGGAACTGATCGCCCGGGCCTTGCGTGCCGGGCACAGCCTGGCAGCCGGTTTGAACCTGGTGGCCGAGGAAATGCCCGACCCGATCGGCACCGAGTTCGGCCGCACGTTCGAAGAACAGAACCTGGGCGTGGCGCTCGACGAGGCACTTAAAAACCTCACGACGCGAGTGCCGAACCTGGACTTGAAGTTTTTCGCCACCGCCGTGGTACTCCAGCGGCAAACCGGTGGTGACCTCGCCGAGATCCTCGACAAGATCGGTTACATCATCCGCGAACGGTTCAAGATCTGGGGCCAGGTGCAAGCCCTGACGGGCGAAGGCCGTCTGTCGGGAATTGTGCTGCTGGCCTTGCCGCCACTGTTGTTCCTGGCGGTGTATTATCTGAACCCGCGGTACAGCATGATGCTGTTCGAAGACCCGATGGGGCAGCAGATGCTGATTGGTGCGGTGATCCTCCAGATTTTGGGGGCGTTGGTGATCCGCAAGATTGTCAACATCAAGGTGTAGCGGGCTCCGCCGGCGCACCCTGAGCACGAACCACCCCGAAAGACAAGGCGTCTTTCGCTACTTCCATCCGAGTACCGACCATGTTGCTGGCCGCCCTCACCCTCGAACAGATCGTGCCCTACGCGATCTTTGGACTGTTCGCCGCGCTGTCGCTGGCCGCGCTGGAATGGTTCGCGTCGCAGAAATCGAGGGCGATCGAGCGGCTCGACGAACTCCGCAACCCGTCGCTGCGGCGTGAGAAGGAAGCATCGCGGGCCATCAAGAAGTCGGACGCGATGACCCGCGTGCTGGAGAAAGCCTCGGCCGCCAGCAAACCGCTGCAACCCAAGAACGAATACGAAGTCAGCCAGCTCAAGGCCAAGCTCGCCAGCGGCGGTTTTCGCGGCGAGTCGGCGGTCAGCATCTACCTGGGCTTGAAGTTCCTGGGCCTGATTGTGGGCTTCTTCGCCGGTGGCGGCTTGATGCTGCTCACCAATGGCATCACGCAAAAGTCGCTGATGGTCACCGTCTTTACGGCCGGCGGCCTGTTCTACCTTCCGGACCTGGTGGTGGGCCTGATCGTCAAGAAGCGGAAAGAAGAGATCTTTCTGAGTTTGCCCGACATCCTCGACCTGATGGTGGTCTGCGTGGAGGCTGGTTTGGGCCTCGATCAGGCGATGCGCAAGGTGGCCGAGGAGATGCAGGATATTCACCGCGTGATGGCCGAAGAGCTGGCCCTGTGCAACTTCCAATTGCAGATGGGCCGGCCGCGCGCCGAGGTACTGCACGAACTGGGCGTACGGCCCCAAGTGGACGATCTGCGGTCGTTGGCCGCGATTCTGATTCAAGCCGACAAGTTCGGCGCCAGCATCGCCCAGGCGCTGCGCGTGCAAAGCGACTCGATGCGGACGCGCCGCCGCCAGCTGGCCGAGGAACGGGCCGCCAAGACCGCGGTGAAGCTGATCTTCCCGCTGGTGATCTTCATTTTCCCGGGCATTTTCGTGGTGCTGGTCGGCCCGGCGGCGATCACCATCGTCCGCGACATGTTCCCCAAGATGAGCGGCGGCTAGGAAGCCGGCTGCATGTCGGGGCTGGCCACCGGTGTCGTGCCTGGCAAACTGGTTTCGCCCTCGGCCACGGGCAGCCGCAGAATGAACGCGGTGCCTTTGCCCACCGTGCTTTCGACGCGAATCCGTCCGCGGTGGGCTTCGATGATCTCGCGGCACATCGAAAGGCCCAGGCCGGTGCCGCCCTTGCCGCTGTCATCGGGGCCCTGCTTGGTGGTGAAGAACGGGTCGAAGATGTGCGGCAGATGCTCCGGAGCAATGCCGCAGCCGGTGTCGCGCACCGTGAGATCGACCGTCTTCTCCGCCGGATCGTGCGCAATCTTGATGACGACACGGCCGCCCGACGGCATGGCCTGCCGGGCATTGATCAGCAGGTTCAACAGCACCTGCTGAATTTGGTTGGGATTGACCATCGCCGGCGGCGCCGGGTGGAAGTACTTCTCCACCACAATGTGGTACTTGGAGAGCTCGCGCTCCAAGAGCAGCAGGCACTGCTCGACCAGTTCGGTCAGGTTGGTCGGCTCAAAGCGGCCCGAACGACGGCGTGCCAGCGCCAGCACGCTAGCGCTGATCTTGGCGGCACGCTGGCCGGCCGCGAGGATTTTCTCGAACGCCTTGTCGCGCGTCGCGGCGTCCTTGTGGCGGATGCCCATCTTGGCGTAGTTGATCACCGTGGTGAGCACGTTGTTGAACTCGTGCGTGGTTGTGCCAAGCAGTTCGCCCAGGCTGGTGAGCTTCTGGGATTCGGCCAGTCTGGCCTTGAGCATGGCAACCTGCTGCTCCAGTTCGCTGATCCGTGCCGCATCCGTGCCCGACATGCACCACTCCACGTTATGTGAATCGACCGTTGTTGTATGGCAGCCGCCCCGGTAGGAGGCGGATCGTCATTGTCTTGCCGCCGCTGTGATGGACCGCTGGCAGCGCCGACTGGCGAGATCGGCGATTCGTTGCTGCTCAAAGGCGCGGCTTGGCTGCCTGCCACGGCGGCAGCTTCTCCAGGTTTCGCGGGCCGGCTATGCCGCCTGTCTTGTGAGTCCGCTTCAGAACGCTCGCCTTAACGGCGGGCAGAATCGATCGTTGCGGCGGTCTTGACCGATCATCGTCCCCAACGGCCAGCAAACTAAAAGGCAAGCGGCAGAAACCGCCGCCAGGAAACGCAAGACAGGGAATTGCCGCGCGGCGGGGCAGCTAGCTGGTCTTTGCAATCACGTTGCTATCGGTATACTGCTGTCGCCGCGACCACCAAGCGCGGCCTGCAGCCAGAGCGGTCTAAGCATCGCTATTATCCGGCCGATAAAGTCCGGAAGTTCAACGACCTTGGCTCCGCCGGGTAATTCTGATACAAGGTGCCCGGCGTCATCGGCGGGGTCGATGTGTCTGGCCCGGCAGGCTGCACTGCTGGCGTGCAGCGCGATTCCCGCATACAGCGGGCAAAAGGATTTGCCGCACCTGGGGATACATCAAGGATGAAACACTTTCTGCGGGCGCTGCGTCTCGCATTGAACTACCGCTTCACGGTGCTGATGTGCTTCTTCTCGGCCGTGATGGTCGGCATTCTGTGGGGCGCCAACATCGGCACGATCTATCCGTTTGTGGAAGTGGCCTTCAAAGGCCAGACGCTGCAGAACTGGATCGATCAGGAAATCGCCGGTTCCGAAAAGGTGATCAGCGAGTTGGAACAGGAGATCGCTGATTGCCGCCGGAAGCTTGACGAAGGGATGGGCGACGCTCGCGCACTTCGCTCGCAACTGGACCAGGCCGAACACCGCTTGGAGTCCGAACGCGAACACCTGGTCCGTTCGCAGTTCGTCAAGCCATACATCTATGAGTATCTGCCGAACGATCCTTTCAAGACCATCGTTGTGCTGTCGATGGTGCTGCTGACCGGCACGCTCATTAAATGCATCTTTGTCGGCTGCAACAACTACATGGTGCATAAGCTGTCGAACCTGGTCACGTTCGACCTCCGCAAGCTGCTGTTCCGTAAGACGCTGCGGATGGACATGGCCTCGTTCGACACCGACGGCAGCGGCGAGTTGATGAGCCGCTTTACTTACGACATGGAGAGCGTGTTCAACGGCACCAAGGTCGTGTTCGGCAAGGCCGTCCGCGAACCGCTCAAGATGCTGGCCTGCTTGATCGGGGCTGCCCTGGTCTGCTGGCAGTTGCTGCTGATCTCCCTGATTCTGGCTCCGGTGGCCGCGGTGTTCATGGGCAAACTGGGCCGCATGCTCAAGCGGGCCAACCGCCGGGCCATGGAAGAGATGACCGGCATTTACTCGCTCCTGGATGAAATCTTCCAGGGCATCAAGGTGGTGAAGGCTTTCACCACGGAGCGCCATGAGCGGATTCGCTTCCATCGCAGCAGCCGGAAGTATTACGACAAGTCGATGAAGATCGGCTGGTTCGACGCACTGACCCGCCCGCTCTCCGAGGTGATGGGCGTGAGCACCATTCTGGTGGCGCTGCTGGCCGGTGCGTATCTGGTGCTGGAGGGCGAGACGCATCTGTTCGGCATTCGCATGTGTGACCGGCCGCTCAGCCTCAGCGCGCTGCTCTTGTTCTACGGCATGCTCAGCGGTGTCAGCGATCCTGCCCGCAAGATGTCGGAAGTGTTCGGCCGCGTGCAGCGTGCGGCGGCCGCGTGCGACCGCATCTATGCCCGGATCGACTGCGAGCCGACCATTTGCGATCCGCCGTCGCCCAAGCCGCTGCCGCGTCACCATCGCGACATCGTGTTCCGGAACGTGACCTTTGGTTACCAGGACGATCACCCGGTGATCGAGAACATCGACCTGCGGGTGAAGTTCGGCGAGACGATCGCCATCGTCGGTCCCAACGGTTGCGGCAAGAGCACGCTGATGAGCCTGATTCCGCGGTTCTACGATCCGCAAAAAGGCTCGGTGGAAATCGACGGCGTGGATATCCGCGAAACGCGGCTCCGGCAGCTCCGCAAGCAGATCGGTCTGGTGACCCAGGAGACGCTGCTGTTCGACGATACCGTATTCAACAACATCCGCTACGGTTGCCCGCACGCAACCGAGGAACAGGTACTGGCGGCCGCCAAGAAGGCCCACGCCGACCGGTTCATTCGCGAGCGGCTGTCCAACGGCTACGACACCGTGCTGGGCCCCGGCGGCGGGCAGCTTTCCGGCGGTCAGCGGCAGCGCATCGCGCTGGCCCGGGCAATCCTCCGCGATCCCCCGATCCTGCTGCTTGACGAAGCCACCAGCCAGGTGGACCTGGAAAGCGAGCAGCTGATCCACCAAGTGCTTGAGCAGTTCATCAAGAACCGCACCACGTTCATCATCACCCACCGCATGTCGACCCTGGTACTGGCCGACCGCGTGGTGGTGATGAACCAGGGCCGCATCATCGATGTCGGCCGGCACGAGGAACTGCTGGGCCGCTGCCAGCTCTACACGCGGCTGTACGACATCCAGTTCCGGCAAAGCGCCTAGTACGTATTCAATCCGACTCTGCGGGCAGAACGACCACCTGCCCGCGGAGTTTTTTTGTGCGCTGCCCCCGGCAGCCGCCATCGCCGTGCTGGGGAAAATCCGCGCACGCCCTCAGGACCGGTAACGCGGCCGCAATCATGGGACGGTCGCTTGCGTCGCCAGAGCTGGTCTCCTAGACTCGATTCGCTCGGAGGGATCAGACCCAGCGATCAACGTTGAGGGCGGCTCGATGACGACGATTACCGAAGCCAATGGGGTGGTCACGTTCCGCCTGGCCAAGTCGTACGACGCGCTGCACGACGTCGAGCTGCAGAAGCTCGAGACGGAGATCGTCGGGTACGTGCAGCAGTTGCCTCAGCCGCGGCTGGTGTTCGATTTCTCCGATACCTCGTACATCAGCTCCAGCTTTGTCGAGGTGATCATGCGAGGCTGGAAGCGGCTGCAAGAGAAGAATGGCCGCATGGCCCTGTGCCGCCTGAACTCCAATTGCGCCACCGTGCTCAAGGTCTGCCGGCTGGACCGCATTTGGGAGATTCGCGACACGTACGAACAAGCCCTGGAGTGCGTGAACCGTCCCGCCGAGTAGCCGAAACATACCGCCGGTTGCTCCGGGCGCGGCGCATCTCCGGGGAACGACCAGGTTTGTCATCTCAGTCTGCAAGGAAAGCTCGCTCCATGATCAACGTAGGCATCGCCGGCATTGGTTTCATGGGCTGGATTCACTATCTGGCCTATGAGCGATCGCCGCTTGCGAAGGTGGGCGCCATCTGCACCCGCAGCGAAAAGAAACTGGCCGGCGACTGGACCGACATTAAGGGCAACTTCGGACCTCCGGGCCGGCAGGTCGATCTTTCAGGTGTAAACGCCTACCGCGATTTCAAGGACATGCTGGCCGATCCCAGCATCGACCTGATCGATATCTGCCTGCCGCCGGCCCTGCATGCCGAGGCGGCCGTGGCTGCCCTGGAAGCCGGCAAGCACGTCTTTTGCGAAAAACCGATCAGCGTCTCCGTCGCCGATGCGAAGCGGATGGTCGAAGCCGCCGAACGGTCGGGCAAGCAGTTGACCATCGGCCACGTGCTGCCGTTCTTCCCCGAGTTCAAGTTTGTGCGTCAGGCCGCCGCCGATGGACGATACGGCAAGCTCCGCGGCGGACATTTCAAGCGGATCATTGCCGACCCGTCGCAGTTGTGGCTCAAGGACTTTTTCGATCCCATCAAAGTCGGCGGGCCGCTGGTCGACCTGCATATCCACGATGCGCACTTCATCCGGCTGTTGTGGGGCATGCCGCAGGCCGTGTTCACCACCGGCCGGCTGCGCGACAACGTGCCGGAGTTTGTGACGACGCAGTTCCTGTTCGAAGATCGCGAAGTTTTTGTCTCGGCCGCCAGCGGCGTGATCCCGCAAACCGGCCGGGCGTTCAGCCATGGGTTTGAGATCTATTTCGACCAGGCCACGCTGTGCTTCGACTTCTCGGTGCTGGCCGATCAACCGGTGGTTTCGCAGCCGCTCACGGTGATCGCCACGGACGGCAGCGTGCAGCAGCCTGAACTGGGCAGCGGCGATCCGGTGGACAGCTTCGTGGAGGAGATCAGCGAAGTGTTGTCGTCCATCAACAGCGGCAACCCCTCGGAGCTACTGGCCGGCGACCTGGCACGCGACGCACTTATGCTCTGCGACTACCAGGCGGAGTCGCTGCGGCGGCGCGAGATCGTGTCGACGAAGTAGCCGTCGCCTTGACCGCTTAGTCATGGATTCGTAACGCGCCCCGGTGGCCGCATCGATTGCGGTCGCCGGGGCCGTTTTGTTGCGCGCTGCGCTGGCGAATCGATTCCGGTCAGCCAATCGTTGGCACACAGCCGAGGCCACTCCTAGAATGGCCGTGCCGGCTGTCACCCCTGCGGGGCAGGGGCCGGCGCTTCGCAACGCACGGCAGAACGCGCGTCGGGCCAGCGAGCGGTTCCTCTGGCGGAGAATCAGCATGGCGAAGAAATACCGCGTGGCGGTTATCGGCAGCACGGGACGCGGCAATTATGGGCACGGCATCGATACCGTGTGGCTCGACATCCCTGAGGCCGAGATCGTGGGCGTTGCCGACGACAACAAGGACGGTCTGGCGGCGGCCGCTCGCCGGCTGAAAACCGATAACGCCTTCCGCGATTACCGCGAGATGCTCGACCGCGTAAAACCGCAGTTTGTGAGCATCTGCCCTCGCTGGCTCGACCAGCATCACGACATGGTGTTGGCGGCGGCCGAACGCGGTATCCACATCTACCTTGAAAAGCCGCTCTGCCGCACGCTGGAAGAGGCCGACGCCATGGTGGCCGCATGCCAGCGCAGCCATGTCCGCTGCGCGGTAGCCCATCAGACGCATTACAGTCCCAAGGTTCGCGTCGTCCAGGAGTTGTTGCGATCCGGCGCGATTGGCCAGGTGCTGGAGTTCCGTGGCCGTGGCAAAGAAGATCGCCGCGGCGGTGGCGAGGACCTCTGGGTATTGGGCAGCCACATCATGGATTTGATCCTGTTGTTCGGCGGCCAGCCTGAGTGGTGCATGGCGAGCGTGCGTGCCAATGGCCGAGCGATCACTGCCGCCGACGTGGTGGAGGGCAACGAAGGCATCGGCCCGTTGGCGGGCGATACCGTGGCCGCCATGTACGGAATGCCAGGCGGCGTGTATGCCTACTTCAACAGCGTTCGCAATGCAGGCGGGCAGCCTTCGCGGTTTGGGCTGCAAATCTTCGGCAGCCGCGGGATCATCGAGATCCTCACCGGCCACATGCCCGAGGTGAAGATTCTGCAAGACGCCGCGTGGTCGCCGGGCCGCAGCGGCAAGGCCTGGCAGGACGTTTCGTCCGCAGGCGTTGGCAAGCCGGAACCGACGCCAGACGGCGGTCTGGGGGCCGGCAATATCCTCGCGGTACGTGATCTGATTGCCGCCGTGGAAGAAGACCGCGAGCCGCTGTGCAGCATTTCGCAAGCCAGGGCCGGCATTGAAATGATCGTCGCCGCGTTTGAATCGCAGCGGCAACAGGCCCAGGTCACCTTCCCGCTGAAAAACCGCAAGAACCCGCTGGCCTTGCTCAAGGCCTAACGGCCGCGACCGGTTGGTGTCTCGCTAGCGGGGTGTTGCTGGCGCTGCATGCAATGCTGCCGGGTGCCGGCCGCAAGTGGTTGCTGCATGCGCCGCCCGCATCATTGATTGCACTGCGTCAAGCGGTACGGCCGATACGTTCAAAGACCCAGCATCGATACTCCCGCTACCATGGTGCGCGCAATGGAAGTGCGTTGGCCCGCGGCGCTGACTGCGCTCTGCATATTGGCAGGATGCCGAAGTCATTCGAGCCCTCCGGTGGGGCAGGTGCGTGAAACGCCTGCCCAGCACGTTGCGTACCGCGCGCCGGTTGAACCTGCTACACCTGCTCCCCCAGCCAGCGAATCGCCGGTGCAGCAGGTCAGTTACCAGCCGGCGCTTTCCGGCAATCCGCGTGAGCTATCCACGGAGTCGATCGACGACTCGCCCAGCGATCGCCCGCCCCAGGAGCTGGAGGCGATCCAGCCGCCCGACCAGGGCCGCCCGTCGGATCCCGATGCCGGCTGCTTGACATTGGCAGAGTTGGAGCAGATGGCCTTGGCGAACAACCCCTCGCTGGGCGAAGCCCAAGCCCGCGTGGCGGCCGCCCGGGGCAACTGGCTGCAAGTCGGCTTGATGCCCAACACGGTGGTCGGCTACTCCGGCCAACAACTGTTCAGCGGCGGTGAAGCCGAGCAGCAAGGGCTTTACGTCGAGCAGGAATTTGTCCGCGGACAGAAGCTGCAACTCAATCGGGCCGTCGCCGCCCAGGAAATCCGCCGCGCCGAGCAGCAGTTGGCCGCCCAGCAATTGCGGGTGCTGACCGACGTGCGGCTGACTTACTACCAGATTCTCGTGGCCCAGCAGCGCGTGGCGGTGAATGAGCGGTTGGTGGAGATTGCCGATAACGCCTTGGCAACCGCCGAAGCCCTGCTACGGGCGAAGGAAGTCAGCCATCTCGACGTAACCCGGGCCAAGATCGAACAGCAGACCGCCCGCCTCCAGCACCGCAATTCCTTGGAACAGTTGGAGGCGGCCTGGCGGCGGTTGGAAGCCGTGACTTCGACGCAAGACTTGCCGCGCTGCCGGCTCCTCGGTGATTTGCAGAACTTCGATCACCATCTCGAAGCCGACGTCGTGCTCGAACGCATCCAGGCCGAAAACCCGATGCTGGCCTCGGCGGTGACCAACGTGGCCCGGGCTCGGTGGGCGATTCAGCGGGCGATTGCCGAACCGATCCCGAACGTCGACGTGGCCGCCGTGGTGCAAAGCGACAACAGCACCGACAGCGCCAACGCCAACTTGCAGATCACGATTCCGATCCCCTGGTTGAACCGCAACCAGGGTAACATCGCCCGGGCACGCTCCGAACTGGTCGAAGCCCAACGGAACGTCGAACGCATCCGCCAATACTACAAGTGGCAACTGGCCGAGGTGTACCAGCGGTACGCGGTCGCCCGAAACCGCGTGGACGAATACCGTCGTGATGAAGGCATCCTCGATCAGTCGCAACAGGCTCTGGATCAGGTGAGCCGGGCGTACCGGGCCGGCGAACTGCCGTACCTCGACCTGCTGAACGCCCAGCGGATCTACTCCGAGAACTCGCTGGCGTATATCGAGGCGTTGGGCGAGCTCTGGGAAGCCCTGGTCGAGATGGACGGCCTGCTGCTCAAGAACAGCCTTGAGAGCCTGGAGATGGACGAAATCACGTTTGAGCCGTAACGGCACAGCCTGCGGTCGAACGTCTCTACGGCAAGCACTGGCCGCGCCAACGTAGCCAGTGGTCGGCCAGAACGATTGCGACCATGGCTTCGGCCATGGGGATGAAACGCGGGAGCAAGCAGGGATCGTGTCGTCCGCGCGTGCGGATTGTGGCCGGCTCACCTTGCCGCGTAACCGTCCGCTGCTCGCGGGGCAGGCTACTGGTAGGCTTCACGGCTGCCCGCAGTACGATCGGCATCCCGGTCGTAATGCCGCCAAGCATCCCGCCGTGGCGGTTGGTCCGCGTGGCTACCTGCGGCACGCCGGGCAGGCCACGCCGTGAACTTTCGGCCGAAGCCTCCGGCGACGGTGTGAACTCGTCGTTGTGCTCGCTCCCGCGCATCGTGGCACAGCGGAAGCCGACGCCGTATTCCACACCCAACACGGCCGGCAAGCTGAACAGGGCCTTGGCCAGGTCGGCCTTAATCTTGTCGAAGACCGGTTCGCCCAAGCCGGCGGGGATGTTGGTGGCCACAATCTCGGCCGCGCCGCCGATCGAGTCCTGGTCTTTGCGGAGCGTTTCGATCAACTCGACCATCCGCTGGGCCGCGGCCACGTCGGGGCAGCGCACCACGTTGGGCGAACCGTCGGGCAATTTCTCGACTTGCTCCAACGTGACGGCGGCCGGGTCATCGATTTGGGCCACGATATCGCCCACTTGCACGACATATCCGATCACTTTGCCGCCGAAGGCGGCTTCGATGATCTTCTTGGCGACCACGCCTGCGGCTACCCGCACGTTGGTTTCGCGAGCCGAGGAGCGGCCCCCCCCGCGATAGTCGCGGATGCCGTACTTGGCATCGAACGAATAGTCGGCGTGGCCAGGGCGGTACAGGTCCTTAATATCGCTGTAGTCGCGGCTCCGCTGGTCGGTATTACGGATCAGGATGGCCAGGCTGGTGCCGGTAGTCTTGCCCTCGAAAACGCCGGAAAGGATCTCGGGCTCGTCCGCCTCGTTACGCTGCGTAACGATCTTGCTTTGGCCGGGCCGACGGCGGTCCAAGTCCACCTTCAGGTCCTCAACCGTCAGCGGGATTCCAGGCGGCACGCCATCGATAATGACCACGTTGCCCGGCCCGTGGCTTTCGCCCGCGGTGGTGACACGGAAGGCATGACCAAACGTATTGCCGGGCATCGAGTCGCAACCTGTTCAACGGAAAAGGCTTAGTAGATTCAATGGCCGGGCGGTTACAGCTGCTGCCGTTCTCGTGGCGAAGATGCGCCGCGGCCCCACTTTGCTGATTGTAACAACTCGGCGGCGGAGCAGGATGGGGGGCATCGCAACCACGGCCTGAATGCCCCATGCGGCCCCCACATGGGTGAGGTATCCTTCAATGGTGGTGCGGTCTTTCCGGCAACACGCCTTCCCCCGTTGGGACACCTCATGCTGCGTGTGGAAGAAGTCAACGGCCTGGCCGAGCTACAGCCCCGGTGGCTGCGCTGGCGCAAGTTGCTGGGCGAAACACGCGGCGGAACCTTCTTCCAATCGCCAACGTGGCTGCAAGCCTATTGGCAAGCATTCGGCCACGCGTGCCGCCTGCGGGTGTTGATTGTGCATGCCGGCAATGAAGTCCTGGGCATAGTGCCGCTGGTGGTGTCCAACCGGCGATCACGGTTGGGTAACTGCCGCGTGTTGAGCTATCCCGTACTTGGCTGCGGCATGTTGTTTGGGCCAATCGGCCCCAATCCCACGGCCTGCTTGCTTTCGACGCTTCGGCATCTGCAGCAGACGCCGCGCGACTGGGATGTGTTGGACCTGGCGACGATCGACCCCACGATGGACTGCGGTCGCACCGAACACGCCTTGCATCGATCGGGGCTGCCTGCCCGGCAGTCCGATGCAGGCAGCGTCGCGGCAACCCGTTTTGAATCCGATTGGCAGACCTACTGGTCCGGTCGGAGTGTGCATTGCCGCACCAGCGTACACCGGGCGGAAAGTCGTTTGGCGGCGGCAGGCAACGTACAGTACGTGCATTACCGGCCCGGCGGGACGGCAACCGGCGACGACGAACCTCGCTGGGACCTGTACGACGCGTGCGTAGCCATCGTGAGTAAGGCCGCAACGGAAGTAACCGCCGCAACCAGCCCACTCACGCAGCCGATCACCGGGCCATTCTTTCGGAATCTTCACGCCCTGGCCGTAGAGGCCGGAGCCATTGATCTGCACTTACTCATGGTGGATGGTCTGCCTGTAGCCTTCAGCTATGGCTATTGGACCGCTGGACACGCCGTGGCACTCGAATGTGGCTGGCGCAGCGAGAGGGCCTTCAAAGGTGCCCCAACGGTGCTGATGTCGAGGTTGCTTGAACGCTGCTGCAGCCTGGGCGATCGCCGGTTTACGTTTGCCGCGAGTTCGCTCCGCTGGGCGCGGCGCTGGCTGACCGACCTGGCGCCAGGCGAACGATATACCTACTACGCTCGCACGCCGCGGATGCAGTTGCTCCGCTTCACCCGCTCACTGGTTGGTTTGGGATAGCTGGGGGGCTACGGAAAGGTTCGCCACCGATGACGCTGTCTGGTGCCGTTGGACTTTCGATTGCTGCCGCCGTGATTTCGACGGTGGTGTACCTGGCGATCTTGATCTCGCTGGATCGCCACGAGAAAGAACCGTGGCGGTTGATGGCGTTTGTCTTTTGCTTCGGGGCGGTGCCGTCGGTGCTGTTGGCATTGTTCGCAGAGCTTGCGGTGCAGGTTCCGCTGGCTCGCTATGCCTCGGGCGAAACGCTGGGCGTGCTCTACGTTTCGGTGGCGGCTCCCATCATCGAAGAGCTTTGCAAAGCATTGCCCGTCGTGGCCATCTACTGGTATTTCCGGCACGAGTTCGACGGGTTGCTGGATGGTCTTCTCTATGGCTCACTGTCGGGCTTTGGCTTTGCCATGACCGAGAACGTGTTCTACTTCGTCCGTACGTTCTCGCATGACCAGTTGCTGGGCTGGCAAGTGGTGGCGCTGCGGGCGGTGGTGTTTGGCGTGAACCACGCGCTGTACTGTTCGTGCCTGGGGCTGGGATTGGCGGAAGCCCGGTGGTCGAAGAAGCCCGCGGTCCGCATCCTGGCGCCGGTGCTCGGCCTGGCCGCCGGCATTGGCCTGCACATGTTCCACAATTATTCGGTCTCGACCAGCGGCACATGGATACCAGCCATGCTGAGCAACTGGACCGGGGCGCTCCTCTGGCTGTTGCTGGTCGCTGCCGCATCGCGGCAAGAGGGCCACTGGATCGAGGAGGAACTGGCCGAGGAAGTTCACGCCGGCCTGATTTCCGAGGACGATATTCACATCGTCACGCACAACCGCGAGCGGGTGCACGCCAAGCTGGCCGCCTTGCGGCATGTACCGGCGCAGCAGTTGAACCATTACTACAGCCTGCTGGCCGAGTTGGCGTTCAAGAAACGCCAGGCCCGTCTACACCCCGATGACACCGTTGCCGCCCAACTGGTGAATGAGCTCCGAGACGAGATCCAGTGGTTCGCCCAGCAGGTGTAACTCCGGCGGCCTTATGGCGACAAGAACAGCGTCCCGCCGCCCGGCCCCAGCGGCACGTTCAGCAGCATCCACACCAGCAGCATTACCGTCCACATGATCGTAAAGACGACCGTGTACGGCAGCATGATTGATATCAGCGAGCCGATGCCGGCGTAAGGCTGGTACTTGCGCATGTACACCACCACGATCACCACGTACGGATTGAGTGGTGAGATGATGTTGGTGACGGAATCGCCCACGCGATAGGCTGCCTGCGTCAGTTCAGGGCTGATGCCCACGCCCATGAACACCGGCACAAACACCGTGGAGATCATCGCCCACTTGGCGGATGCCGAACCGATCAGCATGTTCAAGGCAGCCGCCACGAAGACGATGCTCACCACCAGCATCCAGCGGGGCAGGGCGAGCGATTGCAGAAAGGCGATGCCTTCGTAAGCCAGCACCCGCCCCAGGTTCGATTCCTGGAACCAGGCGATGAACTGGGCGGCAAAGAAGGCCAGCACGATGTACGGCCCCATCGAGGCCATCGTATCGCCCATCATCTTGGCGGCCTCGCGATCGGACTTGATCGTGCGGGCGGCAACGCCGTAGCAGATGCCTGGCACCAGGAATATCACAAACAGGATCGGCACGATCACTTCGACCCAGATAGAGACCTTCCAACTTGGACGGTTTACGGGGTCGGGCATTTCCTCGCCGTAAAGGGGCGCGCCTGGGATCAGGATCATGGCCAAGACGCCGCCCGCAGTGACCAGCAAGCCCAATGCGGCGGCCACCAGGCCCCGGCGCTCCGCGGCGGTGAGCCGCTGTTCGCTTTCGACGGGCACCCCGTCGGCCTGCCGCCAGGCAGTCACTTGCTCTTCGATCTGGCGGGGGCCGAATCGCGGCTCAACAAACCGATGGGTTGTCCACCAGCCGGCCAGGGTCAGCATGATGGTCGAAGCTACCATGAAGTAATAGTTGCAGCGGATGTCGACGTGGTAGGTGGGGTCGAGGATCTCCGCCGCCATTTGCGTGAAGCCTTGAAGCAGCGCATCCAGGGACGTGATCAGCAGATTGGCACTGAAGCCGGCCGCTACCCCGGCAAACACGGCCGCGAGGCCGGCAACCGGAGCTCTTCCCTTCTGCGCGAAGACCGCAGCGGCCAGAGGCGGCAGGACGATGAAGCCGGCATCCATGGCCACGCTGCTCATCACGCCGACGAACACAATCGCGGGCGTCAGCAGCGATTGTGGCGTAATGGTGACAATGCCCTTGAGCAGCGTGCCGATCATTCCTGCCCGTTCGGCGATGCCGATCCCGATCATGCCGACCAGCACCACGCCCAGCGGCGCGAAGCCGGTAAAGTTCTTGACCACGTGCTGCCAGATCCAGCGAACGCCTTCGTTGGTCAGCAGCGACTTGACGCCCTCGTGGGTGGGAATCGTGGCCGTCGCAGCGCTGCCGGCGACCAGCCCGAGGTTCTGCTGCAGCTCGATCTGTTGCGGTACCGCGACCCGCCAGCCAACTTGTGCGGCGATCTCCGAGCTGATCAGCACCAGAATAGCGGCGAGAAAGAACAGCGTGACGGGGTCGGGCAGACGATTGCCGACGCGCTCGATCCAGTCCAAGAGGCCGATGCTGCCGCGGTGCTGCTTATAGGTCGGCGAATGTTGGGAGGCTCCAGACGACATGCCACCCCTTCCAAGCTAGGAGAATTTCAGATGCAAAGAAGCCAATTATGAGGGCGGGCGGCGCGCGGCGTGGTGCGGACGCAAAGGGGGGCGGGAGATCAGCCGCGAAGCTCAGCGCTTCCCAGGGGTGTGTAGTGAGGACCGTCCTTGGTAAGCACGCTGGAGAAGATCTTTACCTCGCCCACGTACAGTTCGCCAGCCACAAAATCCCGGTGCTGCTGAATGAGGCGGCCCAGGTCTTCAATGCCCGTAGGGCTCTGCCGCACGCGTCCCAAGGTCAGGTGCGGGCGGAAGCGGCGGTGCTCGCGGCGGAAGCCGAGCTTATCGAGCGCATCTTCCACCACGTCGTGCAGGGCTACGAACTCCTCGTGGCCCTCGGTGATACCCAGCCAAACCGTCCGCGGGCGTTCCAACTCGGGAAACGCCCCGGCGCCGGCGGCCACCGCCCGAAAGCTTTCCAGCGGCCGCACCGCCTTTTCGATCGTGCTACAGATCTCCGGCACGTCGCGCAGGTGAATCTCGCCGAGGAATTTGAGCGTGTAATGGAGGTGCTGGGGATCCACCCATTTGACCCTGGCCGACGTGTTCTGCAGCCGCTTGATCAGCCGGGTCACCTGCGTTTCAACTGCCGCGTCGATATCCACCGCGACAAAGGTTCGTAACGTCGAGGCCATGAGATCACCGAGAGCCTGAAATCGATTGCAACGGCGCCACGCCGTGCGGTAGAGACCGCGCGACACCGCAGACCCGCGGCGGCAGTGCGCGGGCAACCAGGAGCATACCCCAACCGGCGGGAAACCTAAAACGACATCATCCGGCGGTATTCTTCCATCCGGCGTTCGATGTCGGGCCGTTCGATCCGCTTGAGGCCATCCAGGCTGAAATCCTGCACGGTGAAGCTGGCCGTGATGGTGCCGTACGCCATGGCGGCCTTGAGCGTGGCGGGCTCGAAGTTGTCCTGCTCGCAAAGGTAGCCCATCATGCCGCCGGCGAAACTGTCGCCGGCACCGGTCGGATCGATCACGTCGGGCGTGGGATAGGCGGGCATGACGTAGGTTTCGTGCTCGCTGAAGAACATCGCGCCGTGCTCGCCCTTCTTGATGACCACGAAGCGGGGCCCCATTTCGCGGACGCGGTGGCCTGCCCGGACCAGGTTCTCTTCGCCGGTCAGCAGCTTGGCTTCCGAATCGTTGAGTACCAGGCCGTCGATACGGCGGAGCAGCTCGAGCAGCTCGTCACGCTGGATCTGGATCCACAAGTCCATGGTGTCGGCCACGGTGAGTCGGGCTCCCGGCAGTTGGTCGAGCACCTGCAACTGCACGGTCGGCGAGCCGTTGGCCAGGAATACAAAGCGGCAGTCGCGGTACCGCTCCGGCAGTTTGGGATTGAACGTTTCGAGCACGTTGAGGTGGACGTCGAGCGTCTCGCGGTCGTTCATGTTCGGCAGGTACTTGCCGTGCCAATAGAACGTCTTGCCGCCGGGGACGACCTCCAGACCCTGGGTATCAATCCGGCGGGTTTGCAGAAACTCGGTGTGTTCGTGGGGCCAGTCCTCGCCCACCGCGCCCACCAGGCTGACGTCGGAGAAGTAACTCGCCGCGTAGGAGAAGAATACCGCCGAGCCCCCCAATACACGCTCGCGTTTGGCGGTGGGCGTTTCCACGCTGTCCAGGGCGACCGAACCGACAACGAGCAACGACATACGGCAACAATCCTTTCCTCGCGCGTGGGGCAAATTCGCCGCTGCGTGCGGCGGCCACACCAGTGGGGGCAAAGCGTGCCCGGCGGTACACCGCTTGGGGGCTGACGCTTGAAGCCGGTGAAACGGCGATTGCCGCAACTCTTGGGGGGCGGCAATGAATGGGCCTCATTATCAAGACTGCGCCGTGCTACGCAAGGCACCGCTTGCACGCTAAGCGGATGACTTCAAGACCGACCGCTTGGGGGCATGCTGGAGCACGGCGCTCTCTCGCCGCACGCGCTTGGCAAGGCAACGCGGGCCACCATTACTACCAACGTGTTCCAGCCCACCACCCCCGGGCAGTACCGTGCTGGCAGGTGTTGCTCAGACGCAACGTGTGGCGTTTCGTCAGCGCGTGTGGTTTTCTCTCCGTGCCCTGTTGATCAAAAGCAACACCCATTTGTTGCATTTCGCCAACTAGGGGATTCCTTCAAATTGCACAAATTGCGAATCAACAAATAGTTGCGAGATCCGGTCAACAGCAGCCTGATTGTGTCTGGTGGGCTGGTATGCCTGTTGCCTTGCTTGGTTGGCACAGCAGCTATGAGCTTCAACGTAAGGCGAAGCTCGCCACCCCAACAGGCAGGTTTCAACGCATGTTGCCGAGTCTCCACAATCCCAGCACCTACATCTCCAAGAGTGTTGCCGTCCCCGCCGCCAACGCGCCTGCGGCCGCTGCTCCCCTGGCCAACATTCCCGGCGCTAACGCGGAGATCGCGCTGCGGCTGGCAACTGGCAAGCCACTGGTGAGCCAGCAAGGAAATATGAGCCCCGTCTATCTGGGGCTGAAGCGGGCCATGGACATCGCCGGGGCCCTGGTGCTGATCGTGCTGTTGGCGCCGCTGATGCTGCTCACGCTCGTGGTGCTGACCGTCACCACCAAGGGCCGCCCACTGTACTCGCAAGAGCGGATCGGGTTGTGCGGTCGCCCGTTCCGGATGTGGAAATTCCGCACCATGCACGTCAATGCCGACAAGATGCAGCATCTGGTGCAGAACGAGAAGGACGGCCCGATCTTCAAGAACCGACGCGACCCCCGGGTGACGCGGCTCGGCCGGATCCTGCGGAGTTTCAGCATCGACGAGACCCCGCAGTTGTTCAACGTGCTGGTGGGCGACATGGCGCTGGTTGGGCCCCGCCCGCCGATCGCCAAGGAAGTGGTCCGCTACAGCCCGCGGCAGCTGAACCGCCTGGCGGTCAAGCCGGGCCTGACCTGCCTGTGGCAGATCAGCGGCCGGTCGGAGATCGGCTTTGAAGAGTGGGTCGAGATGGACCTGTGGTACCTGGAACATCAGAACCTGTGGACCGACCTGGTGCTGCTGGTGCGGACTCCCTGGAGCGTGTTGAGTCGCCGCGGTGCCTATTGATCAGGCATATCCGCCGCCGGTCAGCCAAGAACGAGTTGGATGCTCCGCGGGCCAGAGGCTGCCGGCGGCCGCGGCGTTTGTTCAAGTTGCGGCCATGCCAGACAAATAAAACAAATAAACAAATAAGAAGCGGCGGCGAGTCCCCTGATGGCTCGCCGCCGCTTTCGCTTTTGCTGACTAGCCTGCCATCGGCCGCATGCCCGGCTTCGCTACCTGACACCGCGGCAATCGGCAGTCACTAGAACTGCGGGGCCGCACGGCCGGCTTCGTTCGCCGCGGCACCGATCAGCTTGATCACGCCTTCGCCCGCTTCGATCCGAATGGTGCCGCCGGTCTCGGAGATCGTCTCTTCGAGACGGATGACATCACTGCCGGGCTCAACCTTGGCATTGGCCAGAACGGCCAGGGCACGGTTATCGGCCTTGCCTTGGGCACCGGCCTTGATCAACCGGCTCATCGAGAACGTCATTTCCAGCGGCTTGGCCGGTTTTCCGGCGGCAGCCTTACTGTCGGCCACAACCTTCTGAAGGGTTTCAGCCGCCGTCTCGCCCAGACCGGCATAGACGCCTTGCGGGCCGCTGGCGACGATCAGTCGAGCCTTTTCGCCGAAGAACGGATTCAGGTCATCGGCCACGTTCTCAGGCAGGGTCAGGCCGAACGACTCGATCCGCAGGCCGTCCTTCTCGATCACCTCGGCCGCGTCCTTCGAAACCACCTTGTAGTCGCGCAGCATTTCGACGCCCGACAACAGGTTCAGCGCGGCCTGCTTGCTGTCCTTCACTCCCAGACCGAGCACCAGGTCGTACGGACCATCGCCCACCAGAGTGGCGCCCAGGTCTAACGTGTCTTGTTCAGCAGCGGAGTTCAGGATGTCGAGGAGGCCGTCGACCACCTGTTCCACTTGTGCCCGGGCGGCATCGTCTTTGAGGTCGTCGAGTTTGCGGATCTCCTTCTTGGCCGCGGTCCGGAACTGCTGGAGCATGGCGCGAAGCTGCTCCCGATCGTTTTCTTGGATCGGGCCAACGGCGGTCATGCTGAACAGCGCATCGGGATCGTTGAAGCCCTGGAAGTTGCTCTTGAGGTTGCGGGCTGCGGCGAGCTGCTGGGCGCTCTCGCTGCCTTTGAGGAAGGTGATCTCAAATTCAAGGAAGACGTTCTTGGCGTCGCGATCGATCTTGAAGCCGACCGTCAACTGGTCCAGGTCCTTGATCACCTTCTTCACGGCGTCGAGCTGGGCCAGAACCGTTTCCTTGCGAGCCTTGAATTCTTCTTCCGATTCATCGGGCTCGCGTTCAAGGATCTCTTCGGCGCCCTCGCGCATGCTTGCCAGGGCCATTTCGACCAGTGGAGCCGGAATGCTCTGGAAGTTGAGCCGGGCGGCGATGTCGTACGTTTCGTTCAGACCGCCCAGCAGCTTGACGGGATCCTCCGGCAGGTTCTGCAGCGACACCGCGGAGCGACCCGCCCAGACCCAGCCGCCCTGAGCCTTGAGGTAAACACGCTGACCGTCGTTCTGGACCTCAAGCACGCCGTCGCCGACGTCCTTGGTCTTGAGGTCAAAGGCGGCAAACATTTGGAGGAATTTGTCCAGGTTGACGACAGGCAGGAAGGTGACGCCGCCAGCCGGGCCGCCGACGATCATGCCGGCCGGCTTGCTCTTGTCCCAGCCTTGCAGGCCTTCGCCGCCCGTGAACAGGTTGAGCACGCCTTCGAGCAGCATGCGGTACGGCTTGCCGTGGAGTTGGCCAATGTACTCCAAGTTGGCCATCCAGGTGTCATAGCTGGCGACGGAGACAACCGCCAGCGGCGGCGGGGTCTTATCATCAGCTTGCGCTACTGCTTGGGCCTGACTGCTAACCAGCAGACCTAGCACGGCCAGCATGGAAAGAAACGTTTTTCTCACCGAGTGTTCTCCTAAGAACGTCGCTGTACAGAAAGGCAGCCGTCGCACCAGCGCAAGCGGTGCCCAAGCCACAGGTCACTCCATTGGGGCTGTACCCCGGCTTACAGCGGAAAGTTTAGTGAAAATCGGGGACGAGGCCAGTTCATCTGGCAATTTCGGTCGTCCCCAGCGCGCGGAGGAAGTCGGCGCGCAGCCGCCAACTGCGGCGATCAATCGGGCGGCTCGCCGGATGGGTGCTGAAAGCGCAAAAGAGAGCGGGTTGCTTCAGCAACGTTAGCTGCAGAAAGGGGGAGCCAAGGGGCGCGGCCACGTTGCCGGGAGGCGCGGCATCCCAAGGCGGCCGCAGAACGACGCATGAGTGGGCCGCCTTGGTCGGCGCGCAATACGATCCCGGCACAGCCGCCAGCGGAGAATCACACCGCGAGGGCTCGTGCCCTAACTAGCGATGATCAGCAGCCGGACTGGAAATGAAGGACGGGGTTCCAGCCGGAAGTGAGGAGGGAGAACGTCAACGTTCGCGGTAGGTGATCCGGCCCTTGGTCAGGTCGTAGGGAGAAAGTTCGACCCGGACCTTGTCGCCAGGCACAATACGAATGAAGTTCTTCCGCATTTTGCCGGCAACGTGCGCGATGATCGTGTGGCCGCCTTCGATCTCGACGCGGAAGCGCGTATTGGCCAGAGCCTGCTTTACCGTGCCGTCGACTTCAACCGTGTCATTACTTTTCGCCATAGTTTTCCTTTGACTGCTTCATGCCTGGTGGGGAATGGGGCAGCACCTTACCGCCCGTTGCACTGGCCCTGGATGTCCTACGCCGCCTGACTCTAGACCATCCCCCGGGCATTGGGGGAAAGAATTGGGGGAGCCAAGCAGTGGTGAGGCACTTCCAGGCCTGTTTCCCCGAGAATACCACCAATCATAAATTATATCGGCTGCAATTGTTGCGTCTAGTGATCCCTCTTGAACAGGGGATTATATCAACGGCGCAACCCCCGCAGCCTGCGAGAAACTAGCGCGGCAAGTGCCGTGCCGCGTGCATTGCAAGCGTTGAGCAAGGGGCTAAACGCGGCAGCGCGAAGCGGCTTCTTCCGGCAGCATCGGCACTGCGCGTTCGCGTTGCTCACACGCCACTGGTATTATATGGCCAGCGGCGAGGGGGCTCCCTCCGCCCGAGAGTTGGCGCCAGGTTTCCACGCGGTTGGTGTTCGCGCCGGTGCTGGATGCCAGGTAGCCCCTCCGTCCATCCCTTCTGGCTGCTTCCCGGGCGTCCAGGTGCATTGCCGCTGCGACGGCCCTCTCCCCGAACCATGGCAACTTCGGCGATGAAGAAACCCAACTCTGGCGGCGGCTGGCACGCGATCAAGTACGCGTGGCGCAAGTCGCGTGAGGCCGGCGGCGTGTGGCGGATGTGGCAAGCCATGCGCACCAAGAACGCCTGCAAAACTTGCGCGGTGGGCATGGGCGGCCAGCGGGGCGGCATGGTCAACGAGGCCGGCCGGCACTTCGAACTGTGCAAGAAGTCGCTCCAGGCGATGGCGGCCGACATGCAAGGCGGCATCTCCAGCCAGTTCTGGAGCACCTACTCGGTGCAGCAGCTCCAGGCGTTCACGCCGCGAGAACTGGAGAGTTGCGGCCGGCTGGTGGAGCCGGTGCTGTACGAGCGGCCCGGCGACTATTACCGGCCGATCACCTGGGACGAGGCGTTCACACGCATTGTCCGGCGACTCCACGCGCTGTCGCCGGAGGAAACCTTCTTCTATTTCAGCGGCCGCAGCTCCAACGAAGCCGGCTTTCTGCTGCAACTGTTTGCCCGGCTGTACGGCACCAACAACGTCAACAACTGCAGCTATTACTGCCACCAGGCCAGCGGTGTGGGGTTGATGAGCGTGGTGGGCAGCGGCACGGCGACCATCGTGCTGGAAGACCTGGAGCGGGCCGACCTCGTCTTTGTCATCGGCGGCAACCCGGCCAGCAACCATCCGCGGCTGATGCGTTCGCTGATGGAGGTTCGTCGCCGCGGCGGCAAGGTGATCGTGATCAACCCGGTGCGCGAGACGGGACTCGTCAATTTCCGCGTCCCCAGCGACATCCGCAGCCTGCTGTTTGGCAGCGAGATCGCCAGCTTGTACGTGCAGCCGCACATCGGCGGCGACCTGGCGCTGCTGTACGGCGTTGCCAAACGCATCGACGAGATGGGGGCTGCCGACGAGGCGTTTCTCCGCGAGCATTGCGAAGGCTGGCCCGAGCTGAAAGCCCACCTGCGGTCGCTCTCGTGGAGCGAGATTCACGAGCGCAGCGGCGTTTCGCAGGCGCAGATCGATCAGATTGCCGAGTGCTACGCCGCGGCCAAGAACGCGGTGTTCTCGTGGACGATGGGCATCACGCATCACGCCCACGGCGTGCAGAACGTGCAGGCGATCGGCAACCTGGCCCTGATGCGGGCGATGGTGGGCCGGCTGGGGGCGGGCTTACTGCCCATTCGCGGCCACTCCAACGTGCAGGGCATCGGCTCGATGGGCGTCACACCGCAGCTCAAACAGGCCGTCTTCCAGCGGTTGGAGGAACACTTCCACGTGCGGCTCCCGACGACGCCGGGCCTGGACACCATGGCGTGCATGGAAGCGGCTGCCGCCGGCAAGGCCAAGCTGGGCATTTGCCTGGGTGGCAACCTGTACGGTTCCAACCCGGATGCCACGTTTGCTCGCACGGCGCTGCAGAACCTGAAAATGCTGGTGTACCTCAGCACGACGCTCAATACGGGCCACGCGCACGGCCTGGCCGACGAAACGATCATCCTGCCGGTGCTGGCTCGCGACGAAGAACCGCAGCCCACCACGCAGGAGTCGATGTTCAACTACGTGCGGATGAGCGACGGCGGCAAGCCGCGGCACACCGGTCCGCGTTCCGAGGTGGCCGTGATTGCCCGGCTGGCTCGCGAGGTGCTGGGGCCCGGCCCGGTCGACTGGCAGCAGATGGAAGATCGCCAGCGAATTCGCGAGGCGATCGCCAAGATCGTGCCCGGCTTTGAAGCGATGGGCCAGATCGACCAGACGCGGCAGGAATTTCAGATCGACGGCCGCACCTTCCATGCCCCCCGATTCGCCACGCCCAGCGGCAAGGCGATCCTGCACGTTCACGCCCTGCCGGAGCTGCAAGGCGGTGACGGGCACTTGCGGCTGATGACCGTCCGCAGCGAAGGGCAGTTCAATACCGTGGTGTATGAGGAGGAAGATTATTACCGGGGGCAGGAACGCCGCGACGTGATCCTGCTGCATCCGGATGATATGGCCCGGCTGGGACTGAAGCCCGACCAGCGCGTTACCGTGCGGTCCGCGGCCGGCCAGATGCCGGGCATCCTGGTGCGACCATTCCCCGAGATTCGGGCGGGCAACGCGCTGATGTATTACCCGGAAGCCAACGTGCTGGTGCCGCGGAGCGTCGATCCCCAGTCCAAGACGCCGGCGTTCAAATGCGTGCTGGTCACGCTGGAGGCCGGCGTGCCTGAACCGGCCGTCCAACGCGTGTAAACACGCGGCCACTTTGGCGTCTGCAACAAGACGCCGAACTGGCACAAGTCCAAACAAAGAAGCCTCGCGGCACCGCTGGAGATTGCGGCTGCCGCGAGGCTTTAGCTCTGTCTACGGGAAGGGCTTCCGTTCTTAATCGCGCGAGCTGCCGCCGGCGCGACCGCCCAGCGAATTCCCCGACTCGGCCGGGGCGCCTTCGGCCCCGTCGGCCGCCGCTTTGGCTTCCGGTTCCAACGATGCGGCCAGCATGTCCAGCCGCGTCTTTTCTTCGCGGAACGGCTCAGCCAGGTTGGCAAATTCGCCTCGCACGTGCAACCAGCCGTTCTCATCGAGCACCAGCACGCCGCTGGTTTCTTTGACACGCCGGTCGTTGGGCGGGCTGGGCAGCACTTCGCCGCCCCGCATGTCCAGCAGAAGTTCGTTCGACTTGAACACCGCGTGCTCAGCCACGGTCACCTTCGAGGTGGCCGGGTTGGGCATCAGGGCGCCGACGGTCTTGCCGCGGACGGTCTTCTTGACGACTTCGAAGTTGAGCAGCGTGCCGCGTTCGACGCCCGGGAACTCGTAGGCGACGATCGCGCCGGTGTCCGCGTCGCGATTGCGGATGATCACCGTGGCCGTGGCTTCGGAGATACCGCGAGGCGGTTCCACGCCGCCGGCGAGCACTTCGCTGTAGCCGCTGACCGCGACGGCAGGCGTCGGCTCGCTGTCGGGCGAGAACACATACATCGCCTTGGCCAGCGACGGATCCTTCAGATATCGATCCGGCAGGTTGAAGTTCGGGTTACGCAGCACCAGTTTCACGCGGTACTGGTAGCGGTGGTTGGGTTCCACCTTGAAGTCGAAAAACCGCAGGAGGATGTCCGACATACCCTCCTTCTGCTGCGGATTGGTCGTCCGACGCGTAGCCTGATCGGCGGGCGACGTGGTCGGGCGGTTGGTTTGCGGAAGCCCCAGGCCGCCGGCTTGGAACGGGTTTGCCGCAAACGGGTTGCCGCCCATGGGCACCGTAACCTGCTGCTGCGTCTCCTGAGTCCCCGCGGCGGCCAACTGCGGATCTTCGATCGGTTCCAACTTCTTGATCGATTTGCAGGTCACTTCGCTGCTCCACTCCTCCAGCAGCCGCGGAGGCAGCGGAGACGTGAACTGGCTCCAAGCACCCGTGGCCTGGTCCAACTGGAGCGGGCGAACATGGGTTTGATCGACAATTTCTGGAGCGGTGCCCGCCCACTCGTTCATCTCCAGCAGGTTCGCCACGATCAGCGACTGGCCGTCGACGACCGACGTCCACTGCGGATTCTCCGGATTGTGGGTTACATCAGCCCGTTCCAGCAGGAACGTGACATAGAATGGCACGTCGCGTTCTGGATCACTGAAGCGGCTGTTCTGGAAGGCCTGCTGATATTTGAGCAGTTGTTCCTGCACGGGCACGCGGCCTACCACGACAATGGCCATCTTGCCCTTGGGAACGGTGCCGGAGCCGTACGACAGACTGCTGCTGACTCCTTCGCCCCCTTCAGCACCGGCGACCGGAGCCGCAGATGCCATGGGGCCGCGGCGGCCACCGGCAGTGGCAGGCCCCATCGGCGTGGTGCCCATGGGCGACTGCGTCGGCGTGGCCGTCGGGTTGGTGGCGATGCTCATCCGCACAAAGCGGGCACTCAGCTCCACCGCCGGCAGCAGTTCCGGCTGGCCGCGCTTTTCGCCCAACACGGCCGTGCGGTCGATGTAGAATGGCGTGGTGATCGCAAACTCCTGCGGCTTGATCGGCTGGTTGGCCGCGTCGACCATGGCCGCAAAGTTTTCGACCGGGAACTGCTTCTTGAATTCATCGTCGGGCCGGGCGTTGTTGATGGCTGTGAGCTTGGACTCCGCCTGAACCCGCAACTGCTCCGGACGCTTTTCGTACGTCGGGTGCGTAATGGCACCATAGACGGCATACCCCAGCACCAGAACCAGCACGCCAAATGCGGCCTTCTCGCCGTGTTCAATGACTGGGTTCTGCGTCTGATTCGATCGCTTAGGACGGGGTGCCATGTTTCGACTCCTCCTGTGCCTGCTCACTGCCTGGACCTGGCAGGCAGCCGATTGCCTCTCACTCGTTCCGACGCACGGATTTGTGGCCGGCTGGCCTGATTGTCTGCTGCTCGCGTGCGGGGCAGCCGGCCAGATCGACCATTAGGCTCAAAACGTCAACTTACGGAAAATTTGCCCCAAACGGTGTGTGGCCCCCAAGGTCCTTACGCCGACGGAATCTCGCCCTCAGCCGGAGCCGGGGTGGGGGCCGGAGCCGCCGGCTGACCTTCACCCGTCGATTCCTCGGTCGTGCCCTCAGCCGGTTGCACGGCGCCGGTTTCGTCCTCCGTGCCGGCGGTGCCGGTACCGATCAAGTTCGGGTCGGGCGGGTTGAACAGGTAGATCAGCCCCCGAATCTCCACCAGCATGTCGGTGGGCCCCAGTTCCACTTCGGCGTCGAGCTGCGAAGCACTGGCGCTGCCGGCGCTGGGACCGCGGCCGCTGGGCTGCGCAAAGCTGGTGGTCTGCGGCTGATTGGTTTGGCTGCTACCGGGCGCACCCCGCACCGAGCTGACGTTCACCTGGCGAACTTCCAGCGGCAGCGGCGAGTTGGCGCACAACGCCAGCAGTTCGGGAATCTTGCGGTGGTCCATCACCAGCTTCATGGTGACGGGCAACATCCGGAATTCGGCGAACGGCGGAGCGGCCTTCTGGTCGGGCACCGGCCGGCCATGGGCATCGACAAAACGGTACTTGCCATCGGGCGGAGCTTCGTTGGCGTTCGACCCGCCCGGGCCGCGGTTATTACGGAGCGTGGCTTGGGCCGGCACAGACGCGCCGTCGACGCTGCCATCGCCCCCGTCCATCCCTTCGGCGGTAGCGGCCGCGCCGCTCATGATCGGTAGCGGTTCGGCGTCGTTGCCGACCAGCAGGGCCTGGATCTTCTTGATCGTAGCCTGATGATGCTCGGGCGCCGTCCGGCCCTGCTCATCCTGGTTGGCCTTGTTGATGATCTCCTCGATCAGGACCTCGTAGATGTTGAGGGTTTCCTGCGTGTAGATCATCTGCTCGGTGTCGGGCGGCGTGGTCCAACTGCCACCGAGCTTGTTCTGCAAACGAGCCCGTTCCGTGGGTTCCCAGGCCAGCAAACCGCTGTAGCGGCCGCCGGTGGTGTTGCGCTGGCTGCCGGGAGCACCGCCGAAACCACGCGGCCGGTTGGTCCCGGACTGCATGTCGACGTTCTCGTCCTGGACGGGTTCGCGCAGGCCGCCGGCGATCTTCTTGTACAGGTTGGGGAACTCTTCCTTGATGCGGTTCAGGTACGCCAGACGCACCGAATCAGGGAAGGGCTTGTTGTTCTTGATGCAGTCGCGGATCACCGCCTGGTAGTCGGCGTTGAGCCAGGAAGGCCACTTCTCGACCAGGTGCTTCTGGGCGTCGTAGCGCTTGGTCCAGCCCTTGAGCACGTAATCGCGGTTCTCGTCCTTGACGCCGATAACGATCTCGGTGAACGAGTTGTTGGGGTGGGCCTCAGGCCGCAGCCCGTTGACGCGCGAGTGCCACTGTTCGCGGGCGTTGCGCTCCGTGTCGGTCATGGCCTTGACGTTGGAAACGCCATAGAACCACAGCCCCAGGGGCAGCAGAACACCACCTACTCCCAGCACGATCCAGAAGTGGTGCTTCTTCAACAGTTCCTGCGTGGTCAGTTTCTGGGTCACTCGAGACCTCCCGCCACTTGATTCTCGATTGGCTGCTGCTCCGGCGATTCCTCTTCCACCTTGTTGCGTTCGCTGGGCAAGGTCTGCTTCCAGGCGAATTGCACGGTGAACTCGAAGATCGGCTTGGTGTACGTCGGCGAAACGTTAGCGCCCTGCGGGTTCGACGGGTCGTACAACGGATTAGGAACCTGGTAATCCCAGTTCACGATCTTGGGGTCGATGATCACCGGATCTTCGATCCCGATCTGCTTGAGCGTCAGTTGGACCGGCTCGGTGGCGCCCGGCGGCGTGATCGTGATCGACTGCTCGCGCAGATTCTTGATCAGCGTGCGCCGCAGGTACTCGGCGCCCGTATTCACGTCGTCCTTGTCGTTGTGGAAGTGGTAGCCTTCCAGCGTGATCACCCAGCCATTGGGGACTTCGCCGGGCACCGGGGCGTTGGGATCGCCCGGGTTGGTGCCAGCAGCGGCACTTTCGCCGTCCGCAGCCGCCGGGTCCATGCCGCCCTCGCCGCCAGCATTCGGATCATCCTGGGGCGTGGGCGTTTGCTGATTCTCGAACCAGCGGGCGTTCTGCCGCCGCCAGTTGTCCAGGTCGCGGGGCGTCGTCTGGATCGAGCGAATGTAGATCGTCGGATCCAGACGCATGGCTTCGTTGGCCCAGGCCCCCGATGGGCCGGCCAGCGCCGTCATCGCGGGCGTGCGGGCGTTCACCCGTTGCACCTCGGCGGGCGTCAGTTCGGTGGGCAGCGAGGCGTTGATCGCCTTGAACAGTTCGAGCCAGACCAGCCGCCGCTCCAGGTTGGGCACCAGGTGGTGGCCCACCTGATTGATCTTGGCCAGTTCCTGCTTGGCGGCGTCGAACTTGGCGGTCAGGTCCTGGGCGGTCCGCATCAGGTTGTTGGCCACCCCTTCAGCCTGCTCCACCTCGGGCGTAGCCCGGACCGAGTTGTATTCCTTCCAGTGACCGGCCACGTTTGCCGCCATCGCCACCAACAGGGCAGCTGCGGCGCCCACGGCCCAAGGCTTCTTGGCCCGGATCTTCCGGTCCTTGACGATCTCCGGCGGAATCAGGTTGGTGCTGATGCGTGCGTCGGTCAGCTCCTGGAGGCACAGACCGTAGCAGACGGCGAAGGTCAGCACGTTCTCTTTGAAGACGGGGGCATCGACCACGCCTTCACCTTCCAGGGCGTTAAACGCTTCCAGCCGCTGGATCGGGATATTGAGGTTCTGCGACAGGTACCGGACCAGGCCCGGCATCTTGGCCGCGTTGCCCAGGGCAATCGCGCGGCCGATCTTGGCCTTCTTGTCGATGTTGGCAAAGAAGTTCAACGACCGCTGAATTTCGGTCACCAGGTCGTTGAAGACCGGCCGCATGGCCTGGAAGATCGCCTTGGGGTTATCCGAGGTGGATGCGTTCCGCTTGATGTGCTCGGCTTTGGCTGTGGTCTGCTTCAGTTCCTTGGTCAACGCCCGAGTGAACTGGTTGCCGCCGATCGGCACACTGCGTTGCCAGACGCGATAGCCGTTGGTGATCACCAGGTCGGTGGTGTAGGTGCCCATCGAGATGACGAGCACCGATTCCGGCGGGCTATCCGGATCGAATTCCTCCGGCGTCGGCAGGTCCTGCATCTGGTCGAACGCGACCCAGTTGTACAGAGCCAGCGGCGTCAACTGGACGGCGTCGACCTCGATGTTCGCGGCGTCGAACGGCCGCAGGTCTTTGGTGACCTGCTCGCGCTTCATCGCGAACAAGCCCACCTCCGATTCCAGCACGAAGCCGTCTTCTTCGCTGCCGCCGGGCATCTGCTGGAAGTCCCAGATCACGTCGTCCAGATCGAAGGGGATCTGCTGGCGGGCTTCGAACTTGACGATGTCGGGGATCTTCTTCGACTCGACCGGCGGTAGTTTGACGAACCGCGCCAAGCCTTTATGGCCGGGAACCGAGATGACAACCCGGTCGCCTTTCACCTGATTGCGCGAGAGAAACTGCCGCAAATACTCGCCGACGACTTCCGGATCGTTGACCTCTTCCTGGGTCAGGATCTTGTCGTACTCGATGTAGTCGAAGGCGTCGGCCAGCAGCTTGTCGCTATCTTGGTGCTTCTTGCAGCGCAGCGCCTTCAGGCCGCAATGGCCTATATCGATCCCCCAAACAGCTTGGGCCTTCGCCATAAGAAACTCTCTGTGTTCCGGTTATCGAAATGCTGCGGAAATCGGGGGGCACGCGAACGCTGACAGTTCCCCCTAGGGGCAGCCCAAAGATGTGCTTAGGAAGCGGAATCGCCTACTCATCCCACTTTATCGGGCCGTTCCGATCGATGTCAACCAAATCATTGCCAGAAAAGGGGTAAGTGCCACGGCGGCGGCCCCTGCTGCCACGCCCCGGTGGCAGTTGCAAGCTGGCCGTGTGACACGGCTTGGTGGGGAATTCCCTCGGACGTGGCGGAGCCGTTTGCCCGCTAGCGTCTCTACGCGGGCGGCTGCCCGGCAGTTCGCCGATGCCGTCCCGGTGGGGGGAGTCCAAATGCTCGTTTCTGCTCCGATCTTCTGGTACGATCCGCTGCGAGCCCCCCCCACGGTTCGCAAGTTGCTTCCCGTTCGCAGATTGGATCATCTCCCATGAAACTTGGCCTGATCAATTCCGCCTGGGTGCAAGCCAACCAGCCCACCAGCTACGGCTTGCAGATGACCAAGGAGATTGGCTTCGACAGCGTGGATATCTTCGTCGATCCGCTGGAGATCGATATTCGCGAGCGGCGGCTGATCAAGGACGAGTGCGACCGACTGGGCCTGCCCATCGTTAGCATTGCCTGCGTGGCCGTGGGGCTGATCGATTTCAACGCCAGTGTACGCAAGTTTCATCTCCAGCGGGTAAAGGCTTACCTGGACTTGGCTTACGAATACCAGGCCAATAACGTCCTGCTGGTCCTAGGCGAGTACATCTGGAACCGCGAGGTGATCTCGCCCGCCGAGCAGTGGCGCTACGCCGTCGAAACCGTGCGGGAGTTGGGCGATTACGCCGCCAACCTGGACCTGCAGATTGCCCTGGAATTGGAGCCGTTCCCTTTGTCGCTGCTCAACAACGTGGACCGAATGGTCCAATTTCTGGACGACGTGAACCACCCCGCCGTGGCGGCCAACATCGATATTTCGCACCTGGTGCTCTCAGGCGTGCAGCCGGCGGAACTGCAGCGGCTGGCGGGCCGAGCCATTCACGTGCACATCTCGGATTGCGACGGCAAGGTGCACGGAGATTTGCCGCCGGGCCGGGGCGTGGTGCCGTTCCGGGCGTATCTGGAGCAGATCAAACAGCTCAATATCCCCGGAGCCATTTCAATCGAACTGGAGTATTCGCCCGAGCCGGACAAGATCGTCGAGTGGGTCCGCGAGGCCTACCGTGAAACCGACCGGTTGATGGGGGAACTGGATTTGCGTGGCTAGGACGCTACCCGCGCGGAATCCGCTGCCTGATAGTACTGCTGGCTCTGGTTATGCGGATTGGGTGAAGTTTGCCGTTCACGGCAGCCGATGAGGGTAGTTGCGGTTGTCGCATTCGGATGCCCCCCCCATTAGGGAAGGCTGCAACCGTAGTTTCTTACCGCGGTCTGCTACGCACCCGGGGGCCTTGGCCCCCGCGCCGTTCAACTTCTGGTCGCAACCATGGGCACCGTGACGACGATTTTCATGATCGCCAGTTTGATCCTGGTCGCATTCACGATGTTCGCCGGCTTCATGGGCATCGTCGGCCCACGCTGCACGTCCAGGGACGACGATAGCGAGGAAACGCCGAGGCTGTCGGGGCGGCAAGAGACCACATCAGAAAGTCAGGCCGAGGAGCGGCGAGCCGCATAAGGCCAAGAACCGAAGGATGGCGCCGGCCGATCGGCAACTGGCGGCGCTACCGGCGCCGAAACTAAACGCTACTGCGTTTGCGAATTGCCGGACGACTCCGCCGGATCCTCTGAGGACTGCGCCTCCGGGCCGGGATACGGTTCAAACGATAGCGGCTGGTCTGCCCTCGGGTCGACAATGCGGATGATCAGCTTGCCGTTGAGCAGATCGTCGAGCGTCTTGCCGATCACTTCTGCCCTCCAACCGCGTGCCAGGCTGGGAGGGCCGTCGCCGTTGTCCCATTCACCCAGGCGGTAGGCGATCAAGTCGCGCACGTCGCTGGCGGTGCCTACTAGAGCCGGGGCGACCTCGGCCGCCTGGCAAATGCTACTCAGGGCCGAAGTCAAGAATTGCCCCAGCGGGCCCCGCTGGTTGTTGCCGTTGTCGCGCCGTGTGGGCAGCGGGCATTGGGCCTGGGGAAGCTTGAGAGCGCGTTCGATGGCATCGCCGATTTGCGGAACAACGCGGCGGAAGTTACGGCGTTCAAAGCCCCGGACGGCGACGATGCGTTTGGCGTCGGAAGTGCGACGCCTGGCCAGTTCGACGATCAAGTCATCGCGCAGCACCTGCCGGGGCGGCTTGTTGGTGCGGCGGCATTCATCCTCACGCCAGCCCCACAACTCGCGGACAATGGCGAGCTCGCGGCTCTTCAGGCCGCCGATGCCAGAAACCCGCCGCCACTGCTGTTCGGAGAGCGAAGACTCCAGGTCCTTTTGCCAGGACTCCATCTCCTCGGACATCCAGCGGCGGCGATTGAGCCGGTCGAGCCGTTCCACCAGTTTCTGCTGCAATTCGAGCAGGTAACGCACATCGTCCAGCGCGTATTCCAACTGGTGATGCGAGAGCGGGCGACGCCGCCAATCGGTACGGGTTTCGCCCTTTTGCAGCGATTTGCCCAGGTAACGCGAGAGCAGATTGCCATAGCCGGCAGGATACTCGTTGCCCACCAGGCCAGCGGCAATTTGCACGTCGAACAGGGCGTGCGGCCGGCGATTGATGGCCTCGTAGCAGAACAAGAACTCCTGCCGCCCGGCATGCACGATGGTTTCGTGATTGCCGTCGGCCAGCACCTCCCAGAACGGCTTGAGGTCCAGCCCCGCCAGCGGATCGATCACCGCCAGAAGCAGCGGCTCGCCATCCAGCTCGGCCGCTACCTGCACCAGGCACAGCTCCGGGCGATACGTGTACTCGGAGACAAATTCCGTGTCGAAAGCGATCCGCCGAGCCTCTGCCAAGCGGGTACAAAGCTCGTTAAGTTGCGTTTGGGAAGTGATCGACTCGCTCGACACGGTTGATGCGATCCTACGGTTAACTGAAAAGGGGGGGGCAGTCCAACTGCCAGGCTAGCAGCAGTCACCAGCGCACCGCCTAGGCTGGCTCGATCGCTGGGGTGGCGATGAGCCGCTGCCCGGGGGGAACGCGCATCTGTTGTCCTAAGGCGTCCACCGGTGTTTCCTTGCCGGAGGCTGCCCTGCTGCTCGTTGCTAGCTGGGGAGATTATTCCTCTTCGTCATCCTGCGGCCGCTCATCGCGCATCGACTTGCGGAACACGGCCACGATATCTTCCACCGGGATGATGAACAGTTTGTTGTCCTGTTCGAAGTCGACAGGAATGCTGTTGCGCGGATCGAGGATGACCTTGTCGTACTTCTGAAGCGGGTAATCGGGGTCGTTTTCCACCTGGGCGCTCAACGCCACGATGCGGCCGGTGATCACCGGAATCTTGGCGTCGTCCGGCAGGTGGATACCGCCCTTGGTTTGCCGCTTCTCGTCGTCCTTCCGGATCAGCACACGAAGTCCGACCGGTTCGATCACGTCCAACGACATTCGCGTTTCCTTCATTTTCTCTCCACCGTCCACATTGAACGTTGCCCTGGCTGGCGATGGCGGGGAGCAAGCTCGTTCCCAGTCAGGCGTGCGCGGGCTTGGCCTCCGGGCAAGCGAAACCCGGCAGACCCGCGTGAACGGCCGCTACGATGCCAGCCTGCCAGGGGCGCGGCAAGCCCCCCACGCGGCACAACCTGGCAACCCTGAATGGCTTGCGAACCGCCTGCCGATGCCGACCAGCAGGGGGCAGTTACCATGTTTTTAGTCGGTTGCAGGTCGCCTCAATCCGCAACTGCCCTGGCGCTGCTACCGGGAATTGGGCAAATCACCCTGCCATCGGGCTAGGAAATGCTGCCTGCGGTTTAACCCTCCCATCTAAGGGGACAAACCGGCTCGAATTCAGGGGATGTTCCCCACTTATGGGCAATTCTCCATCTTCTATGGCAATTATCGTAACTTCTACGCAGTTTGCCAGCGGTCGGATTGCCCGAAATCGGCCGGAAGTTCCAAGTCACGAAGCGGTTAGAAGCCTCGTCGGTGGGGGAAACTAGGGGGGGCGGACAGGGGGGGCATCAGGGCCCCGATTACTGACGCATCCCGTAGTTTGCCTGCCCAAGATGAAACAAACTTGGGCCGCCTTGTGAAGTTCGATTGTGGGGGGCTCCGCGAGCACAACGAGCGATGGCCGGCAGCCCTGGCAACGCCCCCGCCGGGGCCCCACGGTGCTAGCCTCGCTAGGATCGACCAGGGAACCTCTGCGGCTTCGGTTAAAGGTGCTGTCCCCGTTACGGTTAGGTTGTCGGAGGGGCTTTCGCCCGATGTTCCTCGGTTTATAATCCGGCTTTGAGCCGGGAGTCACCTTCCTCGCTTGGGCGGAGCCGCAGCGTAGCCGATGACCAGACGAATCCGGGTTGGCGCCGTCAATTATCTGAACACGCGACCATTGATTTACGGGCTCCGTGAGCTGGCCCCGCAGATCGATCTGCAGTTGGACCTGCCGAGCCGTCTGGCTGACGGCCTGCGCAACGGCAGCTACGATATCGCCCTGATTCCGTCAATTGAGTACGCGTCGGATCCGTCGTACGAGGTGGTTTCCAACGCATGCATCGCGTGCCGGGGGCCCGTTTTCAGCGTGAAGCTGTTCTGTCGGGTACCGCCGCAGCAGATCCGCACCCTGGCGTTGGACGAGGGCTCGCGCACGAGTGCGGCGCTGGTGCAGATCCTGCTGCACGAACGCTATGGCATCCGGCCCCAGCTCGAGGTGCTGCCCATTGGCAGTTCGGTCGACGATACCGCCGCCGACGCGGTGCTGTTGATTGGCGACCGGGCGATGCACCCGCCGATGGCATCCTTCGCCGCCGTTTGGGATTTGGGCGACGAGTGGTGCCGGCACACCGAACTGCCGTTTGTATTTGCCACGTGGGTCGCCAGGGCCGGTTCCGATCTGGCCGGGGCCGACATCGCCCTGGCCGCGGCGCGCGACGCTGGCGTGGCCCATCTGAAACAGATTGCCGAAACGGAAGCGGCCGCCTTGGGGCTCACCGTGCCCGAGTGCCTGCAATACCTCCGCGATAACCTGTATTTCTACCTGGGGCCCCGCGAGCAACAGGGGCTGGAGCTGTTCTACCGCCGAGCGGCTGCGTTGCAATTGATTCCGGAAGGAGTGGAAGTTGGGTACTACTCGAATTGCGAGCCTGCTTGATAAGGCGGTTGCCGGCGAACGTCTGACGCCCGAAGAAGGCCTTCTCCTGCTGGAACAGGCGGACCTGTTGAGCCTGGGCCGCGCGGCCGATGCCGTGTGCCGGCGTCTGCACCCTGAAGACTATCGCACCTACAACATCGACCGAAACATCAACTACACCAACGTGTGTAGTGCGTCGTGTGACTTCTGCGCGTTCTACCGCAAGCTAAACGATGAGGACGCCTACGTCATCGACCGCGAGACGCTGATGCAGAAGATCCAGGAGACGGTCGACCTGGGCGGCGATCAGATCCTGATGCAGGGAGGTTTCCATCCCAAGCTGCCGATTGAGTGGTACGAGGACCTGCTACGCGACATCAAGCGGCAGTTTCCGCAGGTGAACATCCACGGCTTCAGCCCGGCCGAATTCCACGCCTTTACCAAGGTCTTCAAGCTGCCGCTGGAAGAGATCGCCCGGCGGTTGCGCGATGCAGGGCTGGGCAGCCTGCCCGGCGGCGGGGCCGAAATCCTGGTCGACCGCGTCCGCAAGCAGATCACCCGCGGCAAGTGCATGTCCGACGACTGGCTCGAGGCCTGCCGGGTGTGGCATAACCTGGGCGGCAAAGGCTCGGCTACGATGATGTTTGGCCACGTGGAAACGCTGGCCGACCGGATCGAGCACCTGGAGCGGATTCGGCAGTTGCAGGACGAAACCGGTGGTTTTACGGCGTTCATCTGCTGGACGTTCCAGCCCGGTACCGACGCCATGGCGCATGTTCCCCCGTCCGGGGCGTTTGACTACCTGCGCACCCAGGCCCTGTCCCGGCTGTACCTGGACAACATTCCCAACATCCAGAGCAGTTGGGTCACTCAGGGGCAGAAGATTGGGCACCTGGCGTTGCTTTTTGGCGCCAATGACATGGGCAGTTTGATGATTGAAGAAAACGTCGTGTCGGCGGCGGGCACCGTCCATCACCTGAGCTTGGAAGATATTCGCGGGGCCATTCGTGCCTGCGGTTACGTGCCGCGTCGTCGTAACGTCTTTTACGAACTGCTAGATGAGCCGCCTGAAGCTCCGGCGGCCAACCGTTCGTTCTCGCTGCCGGTGCTCTCCGGCTGACAACAGCGAGCGTTTCGGCTTGCTGTTTGCATTTGGTTCCTCCCGGCGGAAAGGACCGCTCCCTGTACGGCCCTGCCGAGGGGGCTGCGTCGCTCTGGAGGCGTGGCCCCCCTCAAGATTGTGCTCGGCCTACATCGCTGCCAGCCCGCACCTACGGTCGCCTGGACCTGCGGCCAGGTTGCGTATGCCATTTGATAGGGGAGGACGCGGTGGGAGGCACCCCAACCATCCGATATGATGACAGGCCGGCGGCCACGCCTTCAGCGGTAATTCCAGCGTGCCACATCCGTCCCTCCAGGTCCTCGGCGATGATCCATGTCCGCAATCTAACCAAGAGCTACGACGACCTCCGTCGCGGCAAATTCATGGCCTTGCGGGGGATTTCGTTCGACGCCCGGGCCGGCGAAGTCTTTGGCCTGCTGGGCCCCAACGGGGCCGGTAAGACCACGGCCATGCGGATTCTCAGCACCGTGCTGCGGCCTACCAGCGGCACCGCCACGGTCAACGGTTACGACGTGGTCACCCAGCCCTCGCTGGTGCGGCATCAGATCGGCTTCGTGTCCGCCAATACGGGCGTCTACGACCGCATGACCGCCTGGGAAATGGTCGCCTACTTCGGCCGGCTGTATGGCCTGAAAGACGATCAACTGCGCGACCGCATGGAAGACGTCTTCGAGCGGCTGAAGATGAACGACATTCGCGACCGCCTGGGCGCGAAAATGTCGACCGGCATGAAGCAGAAGGTCTCCATCGCCCGAGCAATCGTCCACGATCCGCCTGTGCTGATCTTTGACGAAGCGACCTCCGGCCTGGACGTGCTGGTCGCCAGGGCACTGCTTCGCACCGTGGCCGAACTGCGCGACATGGGCAAGTGCATCATCTTTGGGACCCACATCATGCGGGAGGCCGAAAAGCTCTGCGACCGGATCGCCATCATCCATGACGGGCAGGTACTGCTCGAAGGCCCGCTGGGTGAGATTCAACGTGAATATCAGCAGAACGACCTTGAAGAACTGTTCTACCAATTGATCGCCGCCCGGGCTGAGCAGAACCCGGCCGAAGCGGCATCGTGAGCCACACGCCACCGTGGCCGGCAAGTCGCTGGGATACTGGCGGCATTAAACTAACGGCAGCTAGGCAAGTGCGCATTCGGTACCTTTAACGAATCCGATCCTCCAGCAACGGCGAATCTCCGGTCACCGCGGCCGCCCGCAACCGCATCATCCTTCCTACGCTTGAGCACCATGAACTGGTCGAACGTTCTGCTGATCCTCAACCGTGAGATTCGCGACCAGCTTCGCGACCGCCGCACGCTGTTCATGATTTTCGTGCTGCCGGTGCTGCTCTACCCGTTCATGGGCATGAGCATGTTCCAGTTGATGCAGTTCACGCAGGAGCATCCCACGCGGGTCTTGGTGCTCGGGGCCGAAGAACTGCCGATGTGGATTCCTCGCACCGATGTCGGTGTAGCCGGCGGCGCCGCCGCGGCAACGGCCAGCGACGAGTTGCAGCCGATTCCGCCGCTGGTCGAGCGGGTGGAGGATCTGCCGGAGAACAACCTTGTCCGGACCACGGAAAGAACCGACGACGAAGCCGGCTGGCGGTTCAACCCGGCCTTGTTCGACGAGGGCGACAAAGCCGAACTGCTTCACGCGGCCGTCCTTTCGGCGGCCCCCGACCTAGCATTGGGCACCGCGTTAGGAACCGCAGCGGCGCCGTGGCTGCTGAGTTCATTGGAAGCACGGCACGAGCTTGCCCGCGAGTGGCTCAAGGATGGCACCTACCAGGCGGTGATCGTGATTCCGCCGGGCTTTAAGACACGCCTGCGGCAACTGCACCCGCGTGTGGATGCTCGGACCCGGGATGATTCGCCGGCCGTAGCTCCGTCGCAGGCTCCCGACATTCAGGTTTGGCACAACACGGCCAAGAAAAAGTCGGAAATTGCCCGCAGCCGGGTGCTGCAAGTGATTCGCAAATGGCGTGAAGCGATCGTCCAGTCGAACTTGCAGGCTGCCGGGATTTCCGCCCGCGAGATGGTGCCATTTGACATCGAGCACGGCGAGAACCAGGACGTCGCCGATCGCCGCAACCGGCATGCGGCCGTGTGGTCGATGCTATTCCCGTTTGTGCTGCTGATCTGGTCGTTGACCGGGGCGTTTTACCCGGCCGTTGACTTGTGCGCCGGCGAGAAGGAACGCGGCACGCTTGAGACGCTGCTTACCAGCCCCGCGGAGCGCAGCGAGATTGTCTGGGGCAAGTTGCTCACGATCATGATCTTCAGCATTGGAACGGTGATCTTGAACCTGGCGGCCCTGGGCGCCACCGGTGTATTCCTGCTCACCCGGATTCCCAACCTGGGCCCACCGCCGGCGCTGTCGTTCGTTTGGATGTTTCTGGCCATGGTGCCGGTTTCGGCCCTGTTCAGCGCCTTGTGCCTGGCTTTGGCGGCTTTCGCGCGGAGCACCAAGGAAGGGCAATACTACCTGATGCCGCTATTTTTGATCACGCTGCCGCTGGTGGCGTTGCCGCTGTCGCCCAGCTTCGAACTGACACTGGGCAACAGCCTGATCCCGGTAACCGGCATCGTGCTGCTGCTGCGGGCGGCCATAGAAGGCGATTACCTGGAAGCCTTCCGTTATTTCGGCCCGGTGGTGATGGTCACCATTGCCTGCTGCTGGCTGGCGATGCGCTGGGCCGTCGATCAGTTCAACAAGGAATCTGTACTGTTCCGCGAAAGCGAACGGTTTGAACTGGGGGCCTGGCTCCGGCACCTGCGGCGAGATCGCGATTTGACGCCGACCGTGCCGGCGGCCTTGCTGTGCGGGGTGCTGATCCTGATCCTGCGGTTCTTCTTCGGGCTGGCGATCAGCCCCGACCGCGTCAATCCGCTGATGCAGGTGCTGGTGCCGCAATTGGTGGCGATTGTCTTCCCGGCGTTGTTGATGACGATCCTGTTTACGCGATCGCCGCGGGAAACATTGTTGCTGAAACGGCCGGCTGCCTGGTCGTTGCCCGCCGCGGTGCTGCTGGCCGTGTGCTACAACCCCGTGGCCCAGATGCTGGGGGCCGCCGTGCAGCAGATGTACCCTATTCCGCCGGCCGTGGAACAGGCGTTCCAACAGCTGGTGGGGCAGTTGCCGGGATTCTGGACCACGCTACTGCTCTTTGCGTTGGTGCCGGCCGTGTGCGAGGAACTGGCCTTCCGGGGCTTCATTCTCTCCGGCCTGCGGCACATGGGGCGCAAATGGCTGGCGATCCTGCTGGCGAGCTTGTTCTTTGGCTTGACGCACACCATCGCCCAGCAGCAGATCATGGCCACCATTACCGGCCTGGTGCTCGGCTTTGTGGCCGTGCAGACAGGCAGCTTGTTCCCGGCCATCGCGTTCCACCTGACCCACAACGGATTGCTGGTGGCCATGTCGCGATTGAGCCCCAGCGTTATCGAAAGCAGCAGCGTCTTGAGCCTGCTGTTTGAAGTTTCTGCCGCCGGCGAGCCGATGCTCCGCTGGCCGGTGACGGTCGTTGGCTCCGTGGGGACGATGCTTCTGCTGTACTGGCTGCACAGGCTCCCGGCTCCCAAGACCGAAGAAGAAAGCCTGCAAGAAGCCCTGGAGCACCAAGGTCACTCAACGGCAGCTTCGTCGCTGTAAAGGCGAGCGGCAGCGCTACGGCGTTTCCGGCTTCCGGACGAGTCGGCCTGTCTCGGCGGTTAGGGTCCGCAAGCGTTCCTGCATCTCGTCGGTGAGCATTTCCCAGGTGAAACGCCAGTTCCAGTTGCCGTCGGCCAGGCCGGGAATGTTCATCCGGGCTTCCGAGCCCAAGTTCATCACATCTTGCAGCGGAGCGATGGCCAGGGCCGCCTTCGACTCCCAAGCCTGACGGATGAATCTCCAGGCCACGTCCTCGGGCAGCACCGGCTCACACCCAAGCATTTGCCAGACGAGTTCGCGCTCGCCGTGCGTGAGCGTGTCGTACCAGCCCCGCGTGGTGTTGTTGTCATGCGTGCCGGTATAGACGACGGCGTTGTGTTCGTAGTTGGCCGGCAGGAAGGGATTCTGCGGATCGCCGTCAAAGGCAAACTGCAGCACCAGCATGCCGGGCAAATCAAATTTGCGGCGCAGCTCGCGCACGTCGTCGGTGATCATGCCCAGATCTTCGGCCACAAACGGCAATCCGCCCAGTGTCTCGCGGACGACATTGAAGAAGTCGTCGCCCGGCCCCGGCTCCCAGTGCCCCGTGCGGGCGGTCGGTGAGCCGGCGGGGATATGCCACGCCGCCGCAAAGCCGCGGAAGTGATCCAGCCGCAGCACGTCGACCTGAGCCAGCAGCGCGCGCAGCCGGTCGATCCACCAGCGGTAGCCGGTGCGTCGCAGCACCTCCCAGTCGTAGACGGGGTTGCCCCACAATTGGCCATCGGCACTGAAGTAGTCGGGCGGAACACCACCTACTACGCGTGGATGCTGGTGCTCGTCGAGCAGAAACAACTCAGGATGCGACCACACGTCGGCTGAATCGGCCGAGATGAAGAAGGGCAGGTCGCCCATCAACTGCACGTTTCGCTCGTTGGCATACCGCCGCAGAGCCGCCAATTGCCGGAACAGCAAGAACTGTTCGAAGCGAAAGCGGTCAATCAGCTCGGCCAGTTCGAGTCGGGCCTGGGCCAGGGCCGACGAATCGCGTGCCACGAGTTCATGCGGCCAATCCAGGTAGTAGGCGTCGTGGTAGGCAACCTTGAGGGCTTCAAACAGTACGTAATCGTCGAGCCAATGCGCCTGTTCGACGCAGAACCGCTCGTACTCTTCGCGCAGGTGCGGCGACTGGCCGCTAACGAACCGTTCCCACGCCAACTGCAACAGGTTGTGCTTGAACAGCGAAACGGCGTCGTACTCGACGTGGATGGGCGACAGGTGCAGCTCCGGAATATCGCCCGGCGTCAGCAGGCCGTCCTCGATCATCAAGTCGGGGCTGACCAGAAATGGATTGAGGGCGAACGTCGAACGTGACTGATACGGCGAGTTGCCCAGCCCCGTGGTTCCCAGCGGCAGAAGTTGCCACCACGCCTGCCCGGCTTCAGCCAGCCAATCAATCCAGCGGTACGCCGTGGGACCAAAATCGCCGATCCCATACGGCGATGGCAGCGACGTAATATGCAGCAGAACGCCCGACGCCCGATAGTCGGGCGAAAACGGAACGACCGTGGCGTAGTGGGGAACCGCTGTCATGGATTACCTGGTATTCTTGTGCAGCCTTGCCGGAGGGGGCGATGCCCATTGGTAAGCGGGGGGCGACAGCCAACCATCTGCTGGGAGGGCGTGCGGACCTGTGGTACCGCCGGCAACGTCAAGCCGTCGTGTTTCCGCGGACCTGACGGACGATGACCTGATCGCCATCCTGGATCAACACGGTGTCGGTCATTCCCAGGAACAGGCCGGTTCCGACCACGCCGGGGATATTAATGATTTGCTGCTCCAATTGCTGCGGATTCTCGATCGGGGCCACCCGGCAGTCGAGGATGGCATTGCCGTTGTCCGATAGCCACAGCTTGCCGTCTTGCTTGCGGGGTTCGGCGGGGCAGCCGAGTTCCGCCAATCTACGGCTTACCAGCGGCAATCCAAAGGGCACGACCTCGACGGGCAAGCGGCCTCTGGTGCCGAGCACCGGCACCAGCTTCTCGGCGCCTACCACGATGATCAGCCGGGCGGCAGAAGCGGCCACGATCCGTTCGCGGACCAGCGCGCCGCCCCACCCCTTGATCAGGTTGCCTGCCGGATCCACTTCGTCGGCGCCGTCCACGTCCAGATCGAGCTGCCCCACCTCTTCCAAGGTTGTCAGCGGGATGCCCAATCGCTGCGCCAACTCGGCCGACTCAACGCTGGTCGGCACGCCGCGGATGGTCAGCCCCTGCCGCACACGCTCGGCCAAGGCGTGAATGAAACCCGTGGCCGCACGGCCGGTACCCAGGCCGACAACCTGGCCGTCGGAAACCATTTCGGCCGCGGCGACGGCGATTTTTCGCAATCGGTCAGAGGCTTCTGCCATCACTCAACTTCCAAGAATGCTGTCCGGACACTCGGGGGCAACCGCTTCAGGCTCCGCGTCCCCTGGGCATGGCAGCTAAGGTACCATCGGACCGCAATCTCTGCGATGGGCGCAGCGCAGGGAATCGACAAATGGGCCGCCGGTCGCCGGGGTAGGGGAGGCGAGCGCCTGCCTCGCCTATCGATCTACTTGCCGGCCGCGGCCGCCGCTAGAATGCCCCCACAGAATCCAGGCAATCACGCCAAAGAGGGCAGGAGCTTCCCGCGGTGAGCAAGCGAGGCCGGCACACGTCGCTCGATAAGAGCCTCAAGACCGAGATCCAATGGCTTGAGGCGCACGACATCGTCGAGCGGCTCATCATTGGTCGCAGCGAAACCTGTCGGCACGCCTACCCGCCAGGTCACCTCAAGATCCAGGGCGAAGTCCAGGGCGGGTTCCGCATCAACGGCTACTCGGGCTTCGGCGTGACGCAGATCTTCATCAAGGTGGCCGATGCCAACAAAGCGGCCCTGCTGGAGCTGTTGGCCCGGCGCACGGCGCGTTAGCGCCCGGCGTATACGCTCAAACATTCAGCAGGCAAGAGGGGAATCCGAGATGCCTGGCGGCCTTAGTGTCCCTCGCGGAGCCGGTCACCCAACGAGTTGTGCAGTTCGGGAATCTCGTAGATCTTCTTGATCGTGGTTTCGACGTCGTACTTCACGCGGCGGAAGTGCACCACGTCGTCTTCGAGGATCACGTAGCACGCGTCGGGGTTGCCGTCGCGTGGCTGCCCGACCGACCCCACGTTGATCATCACCTTGTGATCGCCCAGCTTGTACTGGTTATCGAGCTCTTCGGGACTCGAGAAACTGGGCCGGTCGGTGAACACGCCCGGCACGTGGGTGTGTCCCTGGAAGCAGTACTTGGGAATGTACGAGAAGATCGTCTCGATTTTCTTGGTGTGGTAGATGTCCTCGGGGAAGACGTACTCGCTCAGCGGCTTGCGGGCCGAGCCGTGCACGAACAGCATGTCATCTTCGCGGTGGTTGCGGCGCAACTCGCCCAGGAAGTCGCAGCGGCGCTGCGCGGCCGCGGCATTGCCGTTGGAGCGCTCGAGCTGCTCACGCGTCCAGAAGATGGCCTGCTCGGCAACTGAGTTGAACCCTTCGGGATCGAATAAGGCGCCCTGATCGTGGTTGCCCAGAATGCAGACCTTGCAGTGCTTCATCACGAGGTCGACGCATTCGTTGGGGTTGGGACCATAACCAACGATGTCGCCCAGGCAGTAGATTTCAGTGATGCCTTCTTTCTTGATATCTTCCAGGACCGCCTGCAGGCTTTCGAGGTTGCCGTGGACGTCGCTGATCAGGGCACGTTTCACTACCGGAAGCCTTCAAAAAACAGACGGGACAATCTCGACAAATCGAAACCTCAACCAGCCGTACGCCCCCCCTCCGCAGCAGGGGCAAACAGGCGGTGGCGCGACCGTGCCGGCAAACAATGGATAGCTTGCAACAGCTCGCCAGTGAAAAGTCTAAGTGGGCCCAGGCTAGGGGTCAAGTCAGGCTGGCCCCCCAACTAGCGTTGGATCGACCCCGAAAACGTTTGCCTGGAAGCGCCTGAATATATCGACGCTAGCGTTCAGATGGGAGGGGCCCGCAAGCGTTCTCGCGGGGCCGGATTTCTCTTCCGGTTAGGGGGACTTGCCCTTGCCTTTCGGTTGCACCCGCAACCAGACCGGTTGCGAAACCACGCCGCCTTCAACCTGGGCTTTCAGGTGGAACAGCCGCTGCGTTGGCTCCGCGATCGGGGCGGCGGTGATGAAGAAAGTGCGCTCGCTTTGTCCTTCGGGAATCAGCAGGCCATTAAGCCCGATGTTATCAACATATACGCCGTGCGGCAGATTGCGGCCGGACTCGGTGCCGCCAAAGCTGATTCGATCCGTGAAATCGCCGCGATCCACCTGCACCTTGGCCGTGATCGTCTGGCCTGGGGCGATCACCAGTTCGGCCAGGCGGCCCTGATCATCGATCTTGGGGGTTCCCTCGGCCGCATTCTCGTCAGGCAGGAGCGTCACGCGCAGCTTGGGAGCCGGGCCGAGCTTGAATTCGGCGAAGCCTCTTACGTTGTGCGTAACGTCATGCCCCGCGATGGTCGCCGATGCGGTGATCTTTATGTTGGCCAGGTCCTGCGCGGTGGGCGCTTGCGCATCGGCAGCCGCAGAGATGATGCCCACGGCGTCGAACTGGCCCGGCTCAATCACCACCGGCGTCGTAGCTTGAAAACCCGGCGGTAGCCCTGCCAGGTCGACACGGATTTCGCCTTCGAAATCGTCCAGCCGCTCCGCCCGAACCGTGAACTCGCGACCGCCGCCCGAGGGCACCGTTAGTTTGGATTCCGCGATCGCGACTCGGAAATCCGGCTTTCTGGGGCGAATCGTCAGTTGGTAGGTGTAGTCGTTGCCCGCCAATCCCCGCACATCGGAAATGCGAACCAGGTAGTCCCCGTCGGCCGGGGCGGTGAATGTCAGCCGCGAGTCGCTGCCAAAGCGGCGGGAACTGTCGTCGTCGTTCTCATAGTAGATCGGAAAGACCGGCAAGCCGTTGGGAACCGGCTCTGCGTCGGGCGCCAGCGGCCGCACGATGTAGCAGGGTGCGTGCAGGGCATGGCTGGTGGGCGAGGTATCGAAGAACGTGTGGCGTTTCCCGCTGCCGGGATACACCTTGAAGCCCGAGTCGGGGCCCCGCGGATACATCCACAGCTTGACCACCTCGCCGTCGGCATACAGGAACTCGTTGAGTTCCATCTCTTCCCAGTTGTGGACGCGGAAGTCGTCGCTGATATCCGAATCCTTGCCGCGGAAGGTGAAGTACGAATCGCGCACCGCCTGGAGCTTGACCCGTACGATCGCCTCGCCGGCGGCGGTGAGTACTTCGACCTTGGAATCCAGTTTGGAGCCGCTGCGGGCGGCGTTGACCTCGATCACCCATTGTTCTCCTGCCTGCGAAGCGAAGCGATACAGGTCGGCATCGGGCGGCGCATCACCGACAGTCGCCGGCCCGATCAGGCCTTTGACCGTGACGGGGAGCGTCACCAGCTGAGCATTCTCCGGCGTGTCGTTGGGTTCGCGCTCGGCGGTTTCCACAAGCTTGGCCGGGGCAGCTTCTGGCGCCGAGGGCTGAGCATTGTGAGCCGCGACGGACGTTTCAGGCTGGTCGGCCGGACTTGCCGGGGCCACGCTGGGCAGCCGCAGCAATTCCAGCGTCCCGTCCATCCTGCCCACGGCCAGCACGTTTTCGCGCGGCGAGACGGCGATGGCTGCCATCACGTCGGGCTGCTCGTCAAAGACGTGCGTTTGTGTGTAGTTATTCGTTTCCCACAGTTTGATGCTGCGGTCCTCGGATACCGTCACCAGCGTATTGCCGTTTTGCGCCCAGGCCAGGTGCGTGATCGGGCCCTCGTGGGCAAATCGAGCAACAAGCAGCGGGTTGATGCGCGGCCGCTCGCGCGAAACAAACTGCCACACACGGATGCGGTTGTCGGCGCCGGCCGCCAGAATGGTTTCGCCCCCCGGGCTGAACAACGTGGCGAACTGTTCTTTGAGCGGCTGGCTCAGCGTGTCGAGCCGCTGTCCGGTAGCTACGTGCCACAGCTTGACCGTTTGATCGGCACTGGCACTGGCCAGCACGGTGCCATCGGGACTGAATGCCAGGTCGAACACTGCGCCGTTGTGTCCCTCAAAGGTGCGCACCTGGCTGCCGTCGCTGAGCTTCCACAGATGGATGCGGCGGTCATAACCGGCGGTGGCCAAAAGCTTGCCATCAGCGCTAGGCACGGCGGCGTACAGAATGTCGCGATGGCCCCGGATGTCACGCCGCAGCTTGCCGTCTGCCGTATTCCAGATGCACGCCTGGCCGTACAAACCGCTGATCCCCGACGCGGCGATCAACTGCTTGCCGTCATTCAGGAACGCCAGACGCGTGACTTTGCCCTCGGCTCCGCTAAGCGTGCGGAGCACCTTCTGGCTTTGGGCGTCGCGCAGTTCAACCGACTTGAACCGGCCGATGGCCAGCAATCGCCCGTCGTCGCTGTAGGCCAGCGCGGTGATGGGCGCGACTACCGCGGCCGACGGCAACTTGGGCGTCAGCAGCATCGGTGGAGGCTCGGTGCCCTGGGGGCCCTTTGCGCCCGCATCAATCCAGGCGGCCAGTAGGGCAATCTCTTCCTGGCTGGGGCCTTCGTTCCCTTCGGGCGGCATTTGCGGATTGGCCTGCCCGGTGAGCACGCGAATCAGGCGACTGGCCGCGCTTTCGCCGGCGAGTAGCGCGGGGCCATGCGCGCCGCCTTTGAGCAGTTGGGCATAACTGTCCAGGGCAAGTTTGCCTTGCCGATCGTCGGCGTTGTGGCAGGCTACACAGTATTTGTTCAGCAGAGCTGCAACCTGGGCGTACTCGGGAGCCGCGGGTTTGTCCGCGGCCAAGGCCACCGAAGCCGCGAGGATCGATACGGCGACGATCGACGTGGTCAGCACGATGCGGCTACGCGTCAGCGTGGCTGGCATGTGGCAATCCTCCCCACCGCAAGACCTTTGGACCAGGCGGCACACAGCGACCGGGCATGCAGCCGGGGTAGCATGGTCGCAAGTGCCAAGTCCGCTGAACCCCGGCACCAGTCTACGCGATGCGCACCCCCCAAGAAAGCGGAGGACCGCCCGAAAGTGCCCGCGGCCTATGCGGTCTGCCGGGCCAGGCAGAGCAGGGGACCAAATGCAAGACGGCCGGAACGCCACAAGGAACGTTCCGGCCGCGAGTGATTGATCGATGGACGGTGCCGTTTACCGCCGAGGCTGCATGACGCCAGGACGGGTGGTCGTGGTCGGCACCTGGTAGCCGTTCTGCGGCACGCCTTGGTGCTGGTGGGCCGTCGGAGCCGCTTGAGCATTCAGCCGTTGCAGAATCACCGGCGTGATATCGATCGTACTGTCGTGGTACACCACATTCCGGTTCAACTGCTCGGCCACGTGCTCCGGCTTGTTCATGTCCAGCGGCTCGCCGTTGAACCGCATCACCAGGCGAATGCCGTGCTGGCGGCAGTACAGGCTGACTTCGTCGAGCACCTGCTTGTACAGGTCATAGGCCATCTGGGCTTCGCGCTCGATGAACCGCTTGCGCTCCAATTGAACCGACAGGTTCAGGTCGGCCAGTTCTTTGGTGAGCTGAGTTTCGAGCGTCTTGAAGTCGGGGCTGCCCGGCTGGTACTCCTGCAACCGGGCCTGCATCTGCTTGAGCTTCTCCTGACGCGTCTTCACGTCCAGTTGGGCCATGTCGACGGCCGCCTGGAGTTCGCTCTTGGCGGCTTTGAAACCGGCGTGGTTCTTGAAGATGTAGTTGAGGTCGATCAGGGCCACCTCGGGAGCCGCCGGACGCTGGGCTTGGGCTTGTTGAACGAATGCGGTGCCGATCAACGCGGCTGCCAGCACAAAAGTCAACGATCGTTTCACTGCTATCGCTCCCCCTGCATGGTGAAAACGCCGACGGAACCACGGGCCAGCCCCTTGCTTTTCCTGGCCCCGGCATACGGTCGCACTACCCATTCTTTCGGCACAAACGGAACAAACCGTATAGTCAAACCTGCGAGAAGTCCCCTCCCGGGAGTCGTGGCGGAGGACAGGAGGAGCAGGCCGGGCGATCCTGGCTCAGCGGAGCCATGGCGAAAGGGGAAGCCGCGCTCTAAACCGGTGGCGGCCGTAGTGGGCTGCCAGACCTGAAATTGGTATTGTAAAAAGTGGATACGTGGTAAACTCCTAGGCTTTACGGCAGTTCTGCCTGGCGTGGCCCGGCCACACCGCTGACCTACGACCGGCAACCTGCCCCCCGGTGCGCAGATCGCCGTTTCATGCCTTCACTTGTTTTTCGACGCTGGTGGATTCTCCGATGACGGAGCCGGATTCGACCTCCCAAGACATGTCCCAACCTCAAGACAACGCCGCCCAATCGCAGCCGGCTCCGGAACCGACTGCCGAATCGGTTCCCGCGCCTGAGACGTCGCAGGCTGAGCAGCCGCAACCGGCGGCTGAAGGTGCGGCGTCTGCCGAACAGCAGGGCGGCCCAGTTCGCCCGCGGATCCGCATTGGCTCGCAGCGATTCTCCGAGGATTTGCAGCGTGCGAAGCCGCAGCCGCTGGCGCCGGCCCCCGCGGCCAAACCGCAGGAGTCGCCTGCAGAGGCTGCTGCTGCCGCCGAGGCCGAGGAAGGCAAGAGCGAGGGCCGCGGCCAGGCCGCTGGCGCGCAAGCCGATGACGAGGACCAGGGACATGCTCCTCGCGAACGCCGCCGTGGGCGCAAGTTCGAGAAGGACCGTCCCCGGACCGTGGCGCCGCTGAAGGCTCAGCGCACCACTCCCGTGCCCAGCGCCCGAGCGCCGCTGCCCGAGGAACTGGAGCAGGAGCTGGAAGCCGCCCTGGGCGATATGTCGCTGGAGGAGATCGTGGCCGCCGAAACGGCTGCGGCGAAGGCTCCCGCACCGGCCGCGGCCGAACCTGCCGGCAAGGGCAAGAACCGCGAGCAAGGGCGGATCGTCTCGATCCACAATGAGGACGTCTTTGTCGAGCTGGGGGCGCGCCGCCAGGGGGTGGTGCAGCTCATCCAGTTCCCCGAGCCGCCCCAGGTGGGCGACGTGATCGAGGTGATCGTCACCCGCGGCGAAAACGAGGACGGCCTGCTGCAGCTCTCGCTCCCCAACAAAGCGATGGAGGTTGGCGGCGACTGGTCGGCCCTGTCGGTGAGCACCGTGGTGATGGCTCACGTCACCGGCCACAACAAGGGCGGCCTGGAATGCCAGGTGAGCAATATTCGCGGGTTCATCCCCGCCAGCCAGGCTTCCCTTTACCACGTGGCCGACCTGTCCACCCTGGTGGGCGAAAAGTTCGCCTGCGTCGTCACCGAGTGCAACCCCGAGCGCAAGAACCTGGTGCTCAGCCGCCGCGCGGTGCTCAAGCAGGAGCAGGAAGAAGCCAAGAAAGCCGCGTTCGCCTCGCTCCAGCCGGGCCAGGTCCGCGACGGCGTGGTTCGCAAGATCATGGACTTTGGCGCGTTTGTCGACTTGGGCGGCGGCGTCGATGGCCTGCTGCACGTCAGCCGTCTGAGCTGGGGTCGCGTCAGGCACCCCAGCGAAGTGCTCAAGGAGGGCGATACCGTCCGTGTGCAGATCGAGAAGATCGATCCGGAGACCGAACGGATCAGCCTCTCGATGCGCGACCTGGTTGAAAATCCCTGGGACCGCGCTGCCGATCGGTACCCGGTTGGCTCGGTGGTTCGCGGCAAGGTCACCCGCACGACCGACTTTGGCGCCTTCGTGGAGCTTGAGCCCGGTGTTGAAGGCCTGGTCCACGTTTCGGAACTGGCGTCGCATCGTGTCTCGCGGGTGAGCCTGTTCGTCAAGCAAGGCCAAGAGGTCGAAGCCAAGGTGCTGGCGGTTGATACCGACAACAAGCGGATCAGCCTCTCGATGAAGGCCTTGCAGGCCGTGCCCGAAGAGCCCAAGGACAAGGACGAGGAGGCCGAGGAAGAAGCCGCTCCCGTCGTTCCCAAGAAGAAGCGGACGCAGCCGCTCAAGGGCGGCATTGGCCGCTCCAGCGGTGGCGAGACCTTCGGCTTGAAGTGGTAACGGTGGAACCGACGGCGGGTGTGGCATCAGCTGCGCCCGTTCATACTTGCCAGGTTCTTGTCTATGGCTGCCCAGCGGTGTCCCCTGCGCGTTCCCGACTTGGGCAATATCGGTCCCATCCAGTTGAGCCTCTGGCTCGTGGATGAAAGCGACAGCGTGCAAGCAGGCGATCGCGTGGCCGAACTGCTGGCCGGGCCGGCGACATACGATCTGGCTGCGCCGGTCGCCGGCCGCCTGAGCGCGTGCCTCGTGGATGAAAGCCAGGAAGTCTTTCCGGGCCAGACGATCGGCTGGATCGATGGCGAGGAATAACCGTCCGCTAGCGCCGACTCATCCCGCGTTTTCTCACGCGCGAAGGTGTCTTACGCGCTGAAGTGCGCGGCTGGCCGGGATGCTATCGCCACGGCGGGCGTGCATCGCAACTTCATCTGGCCTTTATGTTTCATGGTCGCACAGGCAGTGCCAGCGCAGCACCGGCGTCAGCCTAACCGCGGTTGAACGGACTGCGGCGAACCGGTAATCTTCCCCGCTCGTGTGGGATGTTCTGTTCCCGCTGAACTCGTCGCCCTGGCCCGGAGCTTGACGCCTGTGAAGGAGTCCGTGGCAAGCTCTCTGCCTGCGGGGTCGCCGCCATCGAAGGCCGCTACCCCGCGCGCTACCGCTGTGCGCCAAGTCTGCGCGGTGGTGTGCGTGACGCTGGTGCTGGCCAGCGTGGGCTGTGCGCGCGACCGCTGGGTGACGGTGCGCAGCGTGCCACATACCAGGCTGGGCGAACGGCTGAACGTGGCGAGCTGGCGCGGACCTAAGCCCAGCGAACGCACCATGGTGGTGCTGCGCCGCTACAGTCTGGCGGAAACGTACGACAAGAATCTCGACGCCGCGCTTGGCGAACTGCACGAGTGGGTCCATCGCGATCGCGATCCGGATGTGGCCTACGCGTTTGCCGAGCTGGCCTTTCTGGCCGGCAAACAGCTCGAACGCAAAAAGCCTGAGGTAGCCCTCGATTACTACTGCGCAGCAGTAACGCACGCCTCGCTGTACCTGTTCGATCCCCGCTACACGCTGACCCGCAATCCGTACGATCCGCTCTATCGGGCTGCGTGTGACTTGTACAACGGCTCGCTGGAGTGTGCGCTGCGCATCTGGGTGGAGGACGGCCGCATGCGCACCGAGCATTCGGTGCGCACCGCACGGCAATACTGGGATATCGAAGTCGTCACCCGCAGCGGTCAATGGACGGTGGACGACTTTGCCGAGTTCAAATTCGTTTCCGACTACCAGGTCACCGGCATCAGTCAGCGCTACGAAACCTTCGGGCTGGGCGTGCCGCTGATCGGTGTGCGCAAGCCGCCTCCGGATGCGGACCCCAGCGACAAGTTCTATCCGCCCGTGATCGCTACCCCGATTACGGCCTTCCTGCGGTTGTTGCCAGAGGGACCCAAGTCGCCGGAGGAACCGCTCCCCCGGCGCAAAGTGCTGCTGGAGCTTTACGACCCGCTGGCGGGCTGCGACATCGTGGTAAATGGACTGCGCGTGCCGTTGGAATCGGACCTGACCACGCCGCTGGCGTACTTCCTGCAGCAGTCGTCGCTGGAGTCGTTCGCCAAGCTGGGCTTCTTCACGCCCGACCACTGGGAAAACCAAACCGGCCTGTACCTGACCGAGCCGTACGATCCCGACAAGGTGCCGGTCGTCTTTGTGCACGGCCTAATGTCCAGCCCCAGCACCTGGGCCGAAATGCTCAACGACCTGCGGGGTATGCCCGAGATCCGCAACAACTACCAGTTCTGGTTCTACCTGTATCCGACGGGCCAACCGTTCTGGATCAGCGCGGCTCAATTGCGGGCTGACCTGCGCGAGATGCGGGCCGTGTTCGATCCCCACCGCAACACGCCCACGCTCGACCAGATGGTGCTGGTGGGGCACAGCATGGGCGGGCTGGTGTCCAAGCTGCAAACCGTGGAAGGCGGCGAACCGTACTGGGCGGCAATCAGCGATACGCCGTTCCAACTGGTGAAAGCCAGCGACGAGGTAAAGCAGAAGATCGAACAGACGTTCTTCTTCAATCCCAACCCGTCGGTTCGCCGCGTGATCACGATTGCCAGCCCTCACCGGGGCAGCAACTACGCCAACGGCGCCACGCGGTGGCTTTCCAGCAAGCTGATCTCGATGCCCAAGTCGATGGTGTCGGGCTTCCGCGAATTCACCAGTGAGAACCCCGACGTCCTACGGCCCGACATTGCCCGGCGCGTCAGCACCAGCATCGATGCGCTTTCGCCCGATAATCCGCTGCTGCCGGTTCTGTACTCGGCACCCAAGCCACCGTGGGTGACGTACCACAACATCATTGGCGATGGCAGCGGCGACGGCGACGGGATCGTGTCGCTTGCCAGCGCCCGCGTGGAGAACGCGGAAAGCGAAAAAGTGGTCCACACCGATCACACCACGATCCATCGGCACCCGGAAACCATTCTGGAAGTGCGCCGCATCCTGCTTGAGCATCTCCAGCAGGTTCGCAAGGAACAGCAGCGGCCCGCCCCCATTCGCCGCGATCAGCGGGTTCATACGACCTCGACCAACGGCGTCATGCTGGCTCCTCCGCCGCTGCCGTAGCGCCCATGCACGCCGAGCCTCGCGCACATCGCGCACGTAACCCCCCCTGGCGGCGCGAGAGCAGCACCACCAGGGGCTTGATCGAATCTCAGAACGGTTCAGGGCGATCAGGCCGCGTTACAGGTTTTCCACCTCAAAGCCCTTGCGGTACTGGCGGCGGATCAGTTGGTTGGCCTCGGGCAAGTTGGTTACCTTCAGTTCGGCGGCGTCCCATTCCAGCCGCTGTTCGGGGAACCGGTTGGCGACCACGCCCAGCAGCAACGCTTCGGTCAGCGGACCGGCATAGCTGAAGTTGGCGCTGGCTTCGGTGCGGCCCAGGCAGGCGTCCACCCACTGGTGATAATGGTTCACCGGAGTGATCATCGGCGGGATGTAGTCCGCAAAATCCTTCTTGGGCGACAGAATGGGCTGCCCAACATGCGGCAGCAGCATCACGCCCTTTTCGCCGATAAACAGCGAGGCCTGCCCCGGCAGGTTCTGCACCTCGGGCACCAGGTCCTTCAGTTCGGCCGGCGGAGCCCATTCGCCGTCGTACCACACCCAGCGGAGCGTATCGGTGGTGTACTGCGTACCGGGGAACTCGTATTCGACCTTGTTGCGGGTGGGATGCCCCACGCCGGTCGGCTTGCGGCAAGTGGTCTTAGCCCATTTGGGAGCCGTCAGCTTGAGGGCCCGGTACGGCGTATCGAAGATGTGCACGCCCATGTCGCCCAGCGTGCCGGTACCGTAATCAATGAAACGGCGCCAGTTGCCGGGATGGAAGTTGGGGGCGTACGGCCGTTCGGGAGCAACACCCAGCCACAGGTCCCAATCCAACGTAGCAGGAACCTGGCCGCTGCCCTCGATCGGGCCGCCGTCGTAGCCCCAGTTCTTGTTCGACCAGGCATGCACTTCGCGCACCTTGCCAATCGCGCCGTCCTGGATGATGGCCGTGGCCAGGCGGTAGGGATGGCTGCCGTGCACTTGGATGCCCATCTGCGTGACGAGCTTCTTCTGCTCGGCCACTTCGCGGAGACGTCGAGCTTCGTAGACTTCGTGCGTCAGTGGCTTCTGGCAATAGACATGCTTGCCGGCGTTCAAAGCCGACATGGCCGCCGGAGCGTGCGTGTGGTCGGGCGTCGACACCACCACGGCGTCGATCTGATCGGCCAGCTCGTCGAACAGCTTGCGGTAATCGGCAAACCGCTTGGCATCGGGGAACTTCTCGCCGGCCCTGTTCAAATTGTTGGCATCGACATCGCACAGCGCCACCACCTGCACGGCCGGATGCGTGGAGATGGAGTTCAGGTCGGCTCCGCCCATCCCGCCCACGCCAATATGCGCGGTGCGAATCCGATCGCTGGGGGCGAAGGCGCGGGCCTTCAGCGGCAGTGCCGCGTACGTGGCGGCAAGCGCCGTGGTGTGAAGAAAGGTCCGGCGAGTCAGCTTGCTCATAGCGCGTTGCTCCTGAATAGCGTGCGTTCCCCGGCACGTCATGGCCGCGGGTATTTCAACCAAGGACGGGGCCGTACGAGTCGGCTGCGCAATCTGTCGACACAACATGCGCCCAGGGTGGTAGTGCTTACCGCCCGGTGGTCGCGGCAACAGATGCACAACCTTCAATAGAATAGCCACGTTCGCCGGCAGTTTCACGCAGAAGCTGGCAGGAGACGGAGGGCTACCGGTAGCCGGCCGGATGAGCCAGATGCCACTGCCAAGCGGTTTCAACAATGGCTTCCAGCTCCGTATATCGTGGTTGCCAGCCGAGCACCTGTTGGGCCTTGCTCGCGTTGGCAACCAGTTCGGCCGGATCGCCGGGCCGGCGAGGGCCAACTTCTGCCGCGATGGGCTTACCCGTGACGCGGCGGCACGCGTCGATCACCTGCCGCACGCTGTACCCGCGGCCAGTGCCCAGGTTGAGCAATAACCCCTCGCCCGGCTTCAAATGATCTAGCGCCAGGATGTGTGCCGCGGACAGGTCCTCGATATGAACGTAGTCGCGGATACAGGTGCCGTCGGGGGTAGGATAATCGTCGCCAAAGATGACGATCTTTTCCCGCAGCCCCAGGGCCACCTGGAGCACGAGGGGAATCAGGTGGGTTTCCGGCCGGTGATCTTCGCCATGTGAGCCATCAGCTAAGGCTCCGGCCGCATTGAAGTAACGCAAGGCCGCGTAGCCGATCCCGTAGGCTTCCGCGTAGTCGGCCAGAGCGCGCTCCACGGCCAACTTGGTAAAGCCGTATGGATTGATGGGCTGCTGCGGCTCATCTTCCGTGATTGGGATGCGGCCGGGCGCGCCGTACGTGGCTGTGCTGCTGGAAAACACGATCCGCCACACGCCCGCGGCTCGCATGGCATCGAGCAACGCCAGACTGCCGGCCACGTTATTGTGGTAATACTTGGCCGGATCGATCACCGACTCGCCCACGTAGGCAAAGGCGGCAAAGTGCATTACGGCTTCAATCTGGTGCTCGCGCAAGGCGGTGCGGAGCCGCTGGCCGTCGTGCACGTCGCCCTCGATCAACCGCCCCGGCGGTACCGCAGCGCGATGCCCGGTGCAGAGGTTGTCGTACACCCAGACCTGGTGGCCGGCGGCTGCCAAGGCTTTGACGGCGGCAGCGCCCACATAGCCGGCACCGCCCGTCACCAGCACGTTCATTCGCCGTCTCCTTTCCGCCAGGCGGCCGCAGGGCACGCGCGGGCCGGCCGTTAGCACTTTTCTTCCTGCGAGGCGGCCGGAGTCCCCGTGCCGATCAGTTGCCCATCGGTGGATGGCTGAACCGGCGCTTCGGCTGCCGCGGCTGCTTTGTGTTTGGCGCCCCGCCGCATCAGCACGTAGAAGAACGTGGGCGTGAGCAGCAAACCAAAGAACGTCACCCCGATCATGCCGGAGAACACCGCCGTACCGAGCGCGCGCCGCATTTCGGCACCGGCACCGCTGCCGAGCACCAGCGGCAACACGCCCAGGATGAAGGCAAACGATGTCATCACAATCGCCCGCAACCGCAGTTCGGCGGCTTCCACCGTGGCATCGTGGAGCGACTTGCCTTCCTGATACAACTGGTTGGCGAACTCGACAATTAGAATGGCATTCTTGGCGGCGAGGCCCACCAGCACCAGGAAGCCAATCTGCACGAAGATGTCGATCGGCTGCGACGAGATCACCATGCCCGTCACGGCGCACAGCAAGCACATCGGTACCACCAGGATCACCGAGAGCGGCAGCTTCCAGCTTTCGTACTTGGCGGCCAGGATCAGGAACACCAGAGCCGAACCCAGCGCGAAGATGTAAATCGCCGTGTTACCGGCCAATTGTTGCAGGTACATAATCTCGGTCCACTCGCCGCTGATGCCTTCTTCCTCAACAAGCTTCTTGAAGATCGTGAACACCTCGCCGGAGCTGGTGCCGGGGGCAGGGTTGCCCATCACCGGGGCTGAAACATACATGTTGTACCGCATGACCATCGAGGGGCCGCCGATGTTGTCGATCTTGAACAACGTCGAGAGCGGCACCATCAGCCCGTCGCGGTTGCGCACCATGAGCTGCTGCAACTGGTTGGGCTGGGTACGGAACTCCGGCTCGGCCAGCAGGTTCACCTGCCAGGTACGGCCAAAGTCGTTGAACAGGTTCACAAAGTACCCGCCCATGTAAACCTGCAGGGTGTTGAACACGTCCTCCACCCGAACGCCCAGCGACTCGCACTTGGTGCGGTCGATGTCGAGGTAAAGCTGCGGCGAATCGGCGCTGAACATGGTGAACACTTCGCGCAGCCGCGGATCGGCGTTGGCCTGGGCAACCAGGCGTTCGCACTGTTCCTCCAGTTCTTCCAGGTTGATGTAGCCACGCTGTTCCACCTGGAACTTGAAGCCGCCGCCGGAGCCCAGCCCCTGAATCGGCGGAGCGCGGAACACTTGAATCTCCGCGTCGTCGATCTCGGCTTTGAATCGCGCTTCGAGCCGTTCGGCAATCTTTGCGTCGTACAGTTCAGGCGATCGACGCTTCTCGAACGGCTGGAGAATCACAAACGACGAGCCGTAGTTGGAAGCGTTGGCCTGTAACAGCACCGATTGCCCGGCCACCGACATGATGTGCGCCACGCCGGCGACCGGCTTTTCGCCTTCGGGACCGTTGAACAGCTTTTCGCCCAGCACGATCCGGTCGATCCTTTCCATCACCTCCTGGGTGCGCTGGACCGAAGCCGACTCTGGCAACTGCACATTCACCAGCAGGTACCCCTGGTCCTGCTGCGGAATGAACGACTTGGGAGCGGTCTTCATCGACCAGGCGGTGAGCCACAGCAGCCCGCCGTAGATCAGCATCACCAGCACGCTGACTCGCACCAGGCGGCCGACCATTCGGCCGTAGGCGGCCGTGAAGCGATCGAACACGCGGTTGAACGCCTTGAAGATCTTGGACAGCACGGCGTTAATCGGGCCGATGGTGAACCAGCCCAACAAACCGCCGATCAACAGGCCGGGCAGATACGCCACGCCGTAGCCCGGCCACGTGAGGACATAGCCTTCTTCGGTCGACTGAGCCAGGTCGGCTTCCAGGAACCACTGCACGAAGTGATGTTGGGCCACCCAGGCGGAAATCAGGCCGCCCAGCAGGCCGATGCTCCACCAGGGCAGGGCCTCGCGGCGAGGATGGCCGTGTTCGTCCAATTCCTCGGTGCTGAAGATCGCTGCGGCACGCGACGGCGTAAGCGTCATCGCGTTGATGGCTGAAATGATCATCGCCACCGAGATCGTCAGGGCAAACTGATTGAAGAACTGGCCGGTCACGCCCGGCATGAACACGCTGGGCAGAAACACCGAGCTGAGCACCAAGGTGATGGCGACGATCGGCCCGGTCACCTCTTCCATCGCCTTGATCGTGGCGCTCTTCGCATCGAGCCCCCGGGCCAATTGTCGTTCGACATTTTCCAGCACCACAATGGCGTCGTCGACCACGATACCGATGGCCAACACCATGCCGAACAGCGTGAGGTTGTTGAGGCTGAAGCCCAGCGCCGCCATCACGGCGAACGTGCCCACCAGCGACACCGGCACGTCGATCATGGGCAGAATCATCGCCTTCCAGTCCTGGAGGAAGAACAGGACGACGATCGCCACCAGCACCACGGCATCGCGGAGCGTGTGAAACACCTCGTCCACCGATTCGCTGATGAACGGCGTGGTGTCGTAGGCAATTTCGTAATCGAGGCCCAGGGGAAAGCTGGCCTTCAGTTCCTTCATCTTGGCCTTGACGCTCTCGGCCACCTGCAAGGCGTTGGAGCCTGGTAACTGCCAGATGGCCAGGCCCACCGACGGATAACCATCCATGCGGCAAATCTGGTCGTAGCTTTGAGCGCCCAGCTCCACCCGGGCAACATCGCGCAGCCGGACCACCTGGCTGCTGGGGCTGCCTTGCTGTTCGTTCCCTTGCGACGTCTTGACGATGATCTCGCCAAACTGCTCGGGTGTGGTGAGCCGGCCCAGCGTGCTCATCGTGAGCTGGAATTGCTGACCATGCGGCACCGGCTCGCGGCCGATGGTGCCGGCGGCCACCTGGACGTTCTGATTCTGGACGGCCGAAATCACGTCCATGGTGGTCAGGTTGCGCGAGGCCATCTTCTGCGGATCGAGCCACACGCGCATACTGTAGTCGCGCTGGCCGAGGAACGTGAGATCGCCCACGCCGTCCAGACGCAGCAGCTCGTCCTTGATCTGGATGGTGGCGTAGTTGGACAAGAACAGGTCGTCGTACCGGCCGTCGGGCGAGTACAGGTTCACCGCCAGCAGAATGCTGGGCGAACGCTTCTTGGTAGAAACGCCTTGCACCTGCACCTGCGGAGGCAACTGCGGCATGGCCAGGGCGACGCGGTTCTGCACCAGCACCTGGGCCATGTTCAGATCGGTGCCAAGCTCGAAGGTGATCGTCAGGTTGTACACGCCGTCGTTGGTGCACTGCGACGACATGTACATCATGTTCTCGACGCCGTTCACCTGCTGCTCAATAGGAGCCGCCACGCTGTCGGCCACGACCTGCGCATTGGCACCGGGGTAAACGCACGTTACCTGCACGGTCGGAGGCGTGATGTCGGGGTACTGCGCCACCGGCAGCGTAAACACCGCTACGGCACCAATCAGCAGAATGACGATAGATACCACCCAAGCAAAGATCGGGCGTTCGATGAAGAATCGGGCAAACATCGGTTCGCTGTCTCTGAAGGGATGCGGTCAACAGGCAGGAGCGGCAACCACGCGATGCAGCTCACAACAGCACGGCCAGCACGGAATTCGCCGCGCGGCGGCGAACGGCGTCACCGGCAGCAAGGGAAACGCAGCGATAATGCCGCGGCTGCCGCAGGCGCGGCACGCGCAGGAACAATTAGGGCGATTCCGGACGGTTGACGGCATCGCCCTGTTTGCCGTCGTGGGAGCCTTCAGCGGGCGCGGCCTTGTCAGCGTTGGGTTTGTCACCGCTATCCACAGACGTCTGCTGGGGCTTGTTCTCGGTCTTTGCGGCGGGTGAAGGAGATGTGGATGGCGCGTCCGTTTCGATGGGCACTTCGGTCACCTGGACCTTGCGGCCCTGTTTGGCACGTTGCAGGCCCGAGACGATGATCCGGCTGTTGGCGTCGATGCTGGGAATCGTCTGCGTGCCGGCCGGCACGTTGGGGGTGCCATCAGGCGAAATTTCCACCGGGCGCAGGCCATGTTCGGTAGCGTACATGGGAATTGGGATCACAGCCTGCATGCCACCGGGCTGCTCCGGTCCCAGTTCGATCGGCCGATACTCCACCACATCCTGGTCGTTCACCACCAGCACGTACTTCAAGCCCTGATCGGTACCAATGGCGGCTTGCGGAATCACCAGCGACTTGTACGGTTCGCTCAGGGGCAGCCGGATCCGCACGAACATGCCCGGCGTGAACATCCGGATGCCGCTGGGGCCTTTGGGATTGGCGAATTCGCCGCGGAGCTGCAATGTGCCGGTCGAAGGATCGATGCTGTTGTTGATGAAATCGACCACGCCCTGGTGCGGATACTCGTTCCCCTCGTCGGCCAGGCCGAGTTCAACCGGGAACGCGTCGTCTTCGCTGCCGACCTTGAGTTTACCTTCACGAATCATCCGCCGGACTTTGAGCACCGTGTGTTCGTCGACGTCGAAATAGGCGTAGATCGGGTTCAACGATACCACGGTGGTCAGCAGCGTGGTGTCTTGCTTGACCAGGTTACCGATCGACAGCAGGTTCCGACTGACGCGACCGTCGATGGGCGACAGCACCCGGGTGAACTCAACATTGAGCCGGGCGGATTCCGCGTTGGCTTTGGCCGCTTCGAGCTGCGCCTCGGCCTCACGTTGTGCGGCGGCATACCGATCGAGCTCTTGTTTGCTGATGGCGCCCGGCGTTTTTGCCACATCGCGGGCACGCGCCAGATCGGCATTGGCCAGCTCCAATTGGGCTTGAGCCAGGGCAATCTGGCTGTTGGCCACGTCGAGCTGGGCCTGGTACGGCCGCGGGTCGATCAGGAACAGTTGCTGACCGGCTTTCACTTCGGTCCCCGGCTCGAAATCGATTGACACCAGGTAGCCGGTGACCCGGGCTTGCACATTCACCGCCTGCGCGGCATCGAGCCGGCCCGTGTAGTAGGCGTACTCAACGATGTCTTTGTCGAGGGGCCGCGAAACCTTCACGGCGGGGAGCGACGATTCCACCGCGGCTACCGGCCGCTCTTCACAGCCCGTCAGCGTCAAAGCCCATGCCCCCAACAACAAAGGCGCGGCCAGTTGATGCCAGGCCACGAGTTGACGCGGGGGAGCCGTGCGAACTCGTTCAGTGAACATGAGTGGTGCGTTCCTTGCTGCGTGGTGCGGACCGTGGCCGCTAGTCAACCCAATGCAGTAGTTGCAGAACTATACGACAGAAAGCGGGCCCATGCCGAGCACGGACCTGCGGCCCGGCCAAATGATGCAAGCCGCAAAGGCCAAACAGTCCACAGAAATCAGCGCGGCCGTCCAGACCGCCGAAAAACGAAGCCGCGTCCGCTTCAACGGGAGCAGACGCGAGCCAGAACTTCCACCAGAGCGACGCCGCCTGGGCCGTGCCCTCCCCAGGCTCGGCGTCATCAAAAAAGCAACGAGCCGTAGACGCAGTCCATTTTAGGATTCCGCGTCTACGGCTCAATAAGCGTTCATGCTGCCGGGAAACGGCAACTAGTGCATTTCCGTTTCGCAGGTGCCCAGCCCGTGACGGTAGAAGCTGAACCGCACGTTGGGATGGTCGGCCAGCAGCGACATCGGCACCGAGGTATCAACGATCTTCTTGGCGATCATCAGCGTGGTGAGCCGCATGCCGAAGGGGTTATCGTGGTTGCCGGCCTGCCAGATCGAAACCCGCTCGGCCTTCCAGGTTTCACGGGGGCCGACGGTGATGGCCTGAGTCGGCACCCCGGCCACGTATCCGCCGCCGCTGGTGCGGGCGTTCTGGATCAGCGTCATCGGGTGCAGTTCCACGATGCGCGTGCCGAGCTTGCGGTATTCTTCCGGCGGGGGCGGTTCATCAACCCACTGGCCTTCGCGCTTGGGCGGATCGTTGAACGCCCAGTGCTTCACTTCACCCTGACCGCCTTGCATCACGGCGCACCGCACGCTGTTCCAGGTTTCCTCGTACGGCTTGGTGTCGGCCTTGGGGAAGTGCAGGTGGCTGTCGGGCATGACCAGCTTCTTGTCGATCCGGTCGAAGCACAGCTCGCGGTCGGCCCGTTCAAACGACAACGGGTGGGTGACCGGCACTTCCTTGCCGTCGGCGTACCATTCGTCCATGCCCCAGAAATGGGCGCTGCGAATGTCGAGCTGGAGCTCGTTCACCAGCCGGGCGACCAGCGGGAGCTGCTCGGTGGGGCCGATCGGGCCGCAAATGCCGACCGGGTTGTCGTCGGTCGATTGCCGCCAGGCTTCGATGTATTCCAGCGCCTCGGCCAGGTAGAACTCTTCGAGCGTGTCGTACATCCGGACTTCGAAGCCGGGCCGCGAAAGCTGCACCATCTGCTCGGGCGTGAGCTTGGCGGCATCGGCCATCAGCTCCTCGTCCAACGTGGTGTAATCCCACCACCCCTTAGCAACCTTACTCTCCGGTCGGGCCATGAATGTCCTCTGCGCTGCGGCATTGCAAGGAAGGCTTGTCCCCAGGGCCGGTTCCGCAGGCCAATGGGGGCAGGGCAGGCCGCGCTGTCGCACCCGATGGGGGGCGGCCGAGCCCAATGCGGCCTGTTGTACCATCCGCCGCTTGCGCGCTCAATTCGCCCAAGGGGAGGGAAGGGGCCGGGCCGCCTCGCCAAAACCGCCCGGCTACTGGGACGAGGGCTGATGCTCCATGGCGGGCGTGTCGGCCTGGATAAATACGTCGACCTGCTGGCCCACGTAGATTGGGGCCCCCGCAGGCGGCCGCAGGGCATAAATCGCCTGGAGCACCCGCGTATCAACCCGCTCGCGGTTGTCGCCCGTCAGCGATTGTTTGGGAATCACATATGGCTGCACCCGCACGAACTCCAGCGGGTAGGTCAGGTCGTTGCGGCCGCGGAGTACCGCCTGGGCCGGAGCCCCGGGTACGAACCGCGGAATGTCCTGCTCGTCGATATCCACGCGGACGTGCAGCACGTCGACATCGCCAATGACCATCAGCACGTCGCCCGGCGGAGCGCCGACGAACTCGCCCGGATGAACATCGCTGTTCAAGATCCGGCCGTTGATCGTGGCGCGGACGACCAGGCGATCGAGGTTGGTTTTGACGGCCTCAACCTGCGCCTGAGCCTGTGCGACCGCCGCCTGCGCCACGGCAATATCGGCCTCCCATGCGCCATCCTTAAGCAGCTTGAGCCGGGCCTTGGCCGCGGCCACCGCCGATTCCGCCCGAAGCCGCTGGGCTTTGGCGATGTTGTACTCAGCCTGGGCATTGGTCAGCTCGATCTCGGTCACCGCGCCGCGACCGGCGAGAGACCGGACGCCATCGAGCTTGATCGCGGTTTGCCGTTCGCGTGAGATGGCTTCTTCCAGTTGGGCCTCGGCTTCGTCCACCAGGGCCTCTTGGACGGGCACTTCCTCGGGACGCGGCTGCTGCTGCAGTCGCTGCAACTCAGCCTGGGCCGCGGCCAGATCGGCCTGCCGGACGACCAGTTGAGCCCGCAACTCGCGATCGTCGATCCGGAACAATGGATCGCCTGCCCGCACGGTATCACCCTCGGCGACGTACACCTCGATGACGACGCCAGCCAGCGGCGCGCCGACGTTGATATTCTCGCTCCTGGGTTCGATGATGCCGGCCCCTGCCACTGTGTGCATATAGGGCGAGCGTGGCGGATCGATGGGCGGAACACCGCGCTGCGGCGGCTTGCTGCTGGCCACGACGTGCACGATGGCAAACACGCCCATGATCGCCGCCAGCGGCGGCAACACGAACTTGATGATGTTGGCTAACATCGCGTGTGGCTCCGAAATTTGCGATCCCGCTGGGTGGTTTCGTTGTTTATCCGCGCGGCGGACTGGCCGTGGGGGCCGGTGGCTGCTTCGGCGCCAAGCTGCCGTGCCCACCGGCAGGCGGCTGGGCCGCTACCACGCCGTCTCGCGTTTCGATCTTGGTGATATAGCCGTCCTCCATGTGGGCGATCCGATCGCCGAACTCCATCACGCGGGCGTCGTGCGTGACGACCAGCACCACCCGGTCTTGTTCCAGGGCCGTGTTCCGCAGCAACTCCATCACGGCGTGACCGGTGTGCGCGTCCAAGGCCGAGGTCGGTTCATCGCACACCAACAGGCGTGGCTCATGCACCAGCGCCCGGGCGATTGCTACCCGTTGCTGCTGACCACCGGATAGCTGCCACGGCATGTGGCTGACGCGGTCGCCCAAGCCGACGGCGTCAAGCATGGCCTTGGCTTTCGCCAACGCCGCCCGCCGCGGCATGCCGGCGATCAACAGCGGCACCATGGCGTTCTCGGCCGCGGTCAGCGTGGGCAGCAGATTGAACTGCTGGAAAATGAATCCGATGTTCTCGGCGCGGAAACGGACCTTGGCGCTGTCGGACATGGCTGTCATGTCCTCACCAAAAACGTGCAGCGTGCCGCCTGAAGCGTTGAGGATACCGGCCATCACCGAAAGCAGTGTGGTCTTGCCGCAACCACTGGGGCCAACCAGCAGCGTCAGTTCCCCACCCATCACGTCCAGATCTACCCCGCGCAAGGCCCGGACGCGCGCGGCCCCGGTACCGAACTCTTTGGTGAGTCCGCGGCATTGGATCGCCGGTGGTTTGCGGGCAGGCGTCACGAGGAAACTTTCTGAGGGACCGACCAATTTCGCCGACATGGCTATGCAATCAGCCGCTGCGAAAGACCACGGCCGGCTCCAGCACCAAGACGCGGCGGATACTCAGCAGGCTGGCGCCAACGACCATCAACACCACGGCGATGCCCGTGCCGACCAATACCTGCCAGGGCATATAAAATGCCAGCTTGGTGTTTCCCTGGGCGAATGCCCCGAAAGTGGCAGCCAGGCCAATGCCGATGCCATAGCCGATGGTTCCGACCAGCAGCGCTTGCAGCAGGATCATGGCGACCAGCCGCAGGTTGGTTGTGCCCATCGCCTTGAGCATGGCGTACTGCGCCAGGTTCTCGACGGTAAACAGGTAAAAGGTCTGGCCCGAGATCGCCGCGCCCACGATGAACCCCAGCAGCACGGTCACGCCAAAGTTGACCGGAATGCCGGTGTTCTTGAGGTAGTACATCATCGTGGCCCAGCGGAATTGCTCGTTGGTGAGCGCCTTCAGGCCGGTGTTTGCTTCGATGCGCCGGCATAATTCTTCGGCAGGGATGCCCGGCTGGGGCTGCGCCAGTACAAACGAGAGCACCTTACGCTCCGGCGGCGCGAACGTGACCGCTTGCGAATACAGCGTGTAGATGATCGGAAAGGTTTGAAACGTCTTGGAGGCCTTGCAGATGCCGACGATCACCGCTCGGCGATCGTTCATCTCGATCACGCGGCCTAACCGCAGCGGCTCGCCCGGCCAGAGCAGTTCGTACCCGGCTTCGTCAATGATTACGGCATCCGGCTGTCGCAGCGCGGCCACACTTCCCAGCACCATTTGCGGCGGCGCTCCAACCAGCGTGGCGTCGTCCAGTCCCAGCAGGATAACTTGCTGGAAGTTGCCATCGCGCAGCCGGGCGCGACTGAGGCCCTTGTACAGCCGCACCGCCCATTGCACGCCCTCTACACCGCGCACGCGGTAAAGTTGTGTATCGGAGAGCGGCTTCACGTCGTCGACGAACCGCACATTGGGGTCCATCACCCAGATATCGGCGCCCTGAATATCGCCGATCTGGTTGCTGGTCAGCAGCATCAAGCCGCAGAAGATCGAACTTTGCTGGGCAATCAACAGCGCCGCGAAGGCAACCCCGGCAATGATGCCCAGGTACTTGCCCAGGTTGCCCGTCAGCATCCGCAGGGCAATCCAGTTCATGGTGATTCGCCTTCTGCCGCCAGCGGTGGAGCCGCTCCTAAAGCCGCCAGAATGACGTTGGAGATATGGTCTGCAAGCAGATCCGGTTGCAGGCGGCGGAAATCTTCCTCAGACAAGAGCAACTGCATGATCGGGCGGCCTACACGGTAGTGCAGGCATTGCCCAATCACGCTGAAGGCCAGCAGCCGCCGGCGTTCCAGCGGAAACGACTCAGGCAGCAGTTCAGCCAGGATACTATTGAGTAATTCGAAGTGAGGCCGCACATATTCCTGCACCAGCATCGCCGTGGCTTCGGTCGGGTTGAGCACCTCGCGGAGCATCAACTGCACCTCCCAACCGCGGCCCTCGCCGTGCATCACCCGGGCAAGAAACGTGCGTACAAAGTCGCGCAGCCGGACCGCCGCCGGCGTGCCCTCGGGCCACTGCGGCAGCGGAAACTGCTCGATCCGTTGACGGTGGGCATGCTTGACGGCTTCCAGGTATAATTGGTGCTTGTCGCCAAAGTGGTAATTGACGGCGGCCACGTTGGCTTCGGCAGCCAGGCAGATCTCGCGCACCGTCGCTGCCCGAAAGCCTTTCTCCGCGAACACGCGTCCGGCGACTTCCAGCAGCCGACGTTTGGTGGGTTCGTCGTGCAGATTTTCCATGGAATGTTCCTTACGTGCCGCGAAGCATTGAGGACAGCGGGCGAATAACAACCGGCGGATCAGCAACCAGACAAGACAGAATCGGGCGGGTCGCAGAGGCCGCCGAACTACAAGATTGGCGAGCGGAAGCTTGCCCTACGGCTGCTAGAATGGAGTTCAGACCGACGCGGGCGTTTGACTTAAACGCGCGTATCAATCAATTGTTTAACTCAATTCTATCTCGCCACGATCGCTTGACAAGCATGGCGCACGCGATTCCCGGTGCGCAACACGGCCGGGTGTGGCCGGCGATACGGCGCGAAAGGAAATGGGCGAGAGACGGACGCCGCTTAATCGTGGGCCGGCGGCGCTTCCACCGGGGCCAAATCGCGAATCCACTGCGCGATCAGATCTGCGGCCTGACGATCCACCACCGATGAGCCCAGGGGCGGCATGCGGCCGCGGCCTAGCGTCGTCAGGCGGTAGTATAGAACCGAGGTCTCCGGCGAGCCCGGTGTGATCAATCGGGCGTTCTCAATGCCAAAGCGGTCGTGCTGTGGCATCGCATCAATCAGCCCGATCCGCTGCGGCGGTGTGGCGATGTTGATCGAAAACGCCGAGTTGCCGCCGCCGGCTTCCACATGGCATTGGGCGCAATTGGCATGGAGGTAACTGCGAGCACGCGCTTCAAGCGGCGCTGTGACATCGGTCGGATCGACCAATCGCCGCTGGGGTTGCACGGCCTGACGCCGATAGCCGGTGAGCACGCCCCACGCTGCCAGATGCTCAGGCTGATTGACAGTGACGCCGTGGTAATCGATCGGCCGATCCATCTGATTGGTATGCGGGCCTAGCACAAAGCCACCGGCACGCGAATGGCACACCATACACTCGGGTCGGCTGGGGAGATGCCACGTTTGCGAGCGCCGGCCAGTCGGATCGCTCGCATCGGCCACGGCAAACGTCGCGTCGGCTCCTGCCGCGGGAACCAACTCGGCATCGGTCTGCGCGTCGTTCCAGCGATAGGTATAGCCCTGCCATTCGCCCTGCTGGAGCGTGAGCAGCCGCGTTTCGATCCGCTGGGGCCGAACCGCGCCGGTAGCCGGATCGACCGTTGGCAATGTGAACGTCTTTACCAACACCGTGTGTTCGGGGAAGCGCCAGGCACCGGCCGGCTGGAAGGCTACCGTACTTTCACCGGGCAGGGCGATGAACCGCTGCTTGGCGGCTCCATCGCTCCAGAGCGGTGCCACCACCTCGTACGGAATCAGCGCCGGATGAACGCGGTGCGATGCGGTATCGATAAACAGCCCGGTCTCACTCAACTTGCGCGGGAACGGGTGCGGTGGTTTCTCATCGGGCCGCGGCTCGAGCGCATAGATCCCGCCTGCATAATCCACCAGGTAAATCTCCCCGCCAGGGCCCTGGCAGAAACCGAGAATCTGGTACGGCGTATCGGCCAGTTCCTGATGCCAAGTCACTTTGCCGTCGCGATACCGCGCGCCCCAGACCTTGCCGGTGGCGTAATCGCCATAGAGATAGGCGCCTTTCAAATCGGGGAAACGCGAACCGGTGTAGACCAGGCCGCCGGTGATCGACCGGGCTTCGGAATGCGGATGCTCAATCGTGGGCGGCGAGAACGGCGTGGGGCCGCGTTTGCGAAGCGGATAGAACGGCCGGCTGCCTTCCATCACGCTCCAGCCGTAGTTGGCCCCTCGCTGCACCACATACACCATCTCCCACAGGTCCTGACCAATATCGCCTACCCAGAGATCGCCCGTGGTCGGATCAAAGCACATCCGCCACGGGTTGCGGAAGCCATAGGCCCAAATCTCCGGCCGGGCCCCAGGAATGTTGAGGAAGGGATTATCCTCCGGCACCCGGTAGGTGCTGCCTGCCGGGGCGCCATCCACGTCGAGCCGCAGGATGGCCGCAGTCAGTGTGGTAAGATCCTGGCCGGCCAGGTCGCCATCGGAATCGCTGGTGCCATCGCCCGAGGAGATATACAGGCAACCGTCCGGCCCAAAGGCCATTTCACCGCCGTTGTGACCGTTGGAACGCCACTCGATGACCGTGACTTTGCTGTCCGGGTCGCAGCGGTGAGGTGCATCGCGAGTCACCGTGTAGCGCACAATCCGGTTGAAGCGCTTCACGCGATCGGACTGTGGCCCATTGGCGAACACGTACACGTACCGATTCTGCGCAAACTTGGGATGGAAGCAGATGCTGTACGTGTCGTGGTCTTCAATCTCGCAGAACAGGTCTTTCTCTCGCGCCTGTTCATCGTGCTTGAACGCCCAAACCTTGCCGTTCTGCTCCACCACCATGGCTCGGCTGCCATCGCCAGGCTCCATGATCATATAGAGCGGACGGGAGAACTTGAGATGCTCGAAAACCTTGCGGGCACGCAGCGGCGGCGGAGGTTCGGGCGTGCCGATCACGCGCGACGTGGTCCACGGAACACGGATCGGTGGAGCAATGACGGGCTGGTCGTCATCGGCGGCACGGTCACTTTGCGCTAGAGTCGATCCACCAGCGAGCAATATCAGCCAACAGCCGACCGCCAAGACAAGGACCACTTGCAGCATCTTCCGCATTGAATCGGCTCCACGTACCGCAGCTGGGCAAGGCATCGCATGGCCCATGGCGGGCAGGGTGGCGCGACATCCGAAATCCGCGCCAGCAAGCCCCCTTAACTTGCCCTAACGCACCTCCACGTTACGGCTTGTTAGCCGGCTGTGGACTCATGCAGGCATGATACCGCCGCGATTGGGTGGATGCCAAAACGTGAAATGCGGAAGCGCCGGCTACTCCGATGCCTTCTGGACCACCGTTTGAAACGGCACGTTGGCCAGCGAGCCGTAAAGCGGATTGCGGTTCAGCTTAGCCTTGGTCAGTTGAGGGCTGGGCACGCCGCAGAGAAAGCGGGCCAGCACCCGAGCATCGCGCAACACCTTGGGGTGTTCCCGCCGCAGTTGCATGGCTTCTTCCCAAATATCGTCGGGAATGCCGCCATGCTCGCGCGGCGGAAGGACCTCCGGCCGCCGTTCCAGGCACCAGGTGCAATGCCCGCACGGCTCTTCCAGCGGCTGCCCGAAATGCTCGCCCAAGGCCGACGACTGGCAACCGTTGTGCGACACCAGGTCGACCACCTGCTGAAGACGTTCCAGCTCACGTTTCTCGCGTTGAGCCATCCGCTGATACAGCGAGTCGGCCAGGGGATGCACAGCCTTGGGCGCACGCAGCCGGCGATAGCGTAGCCGTACGCCGGCCGTCTTAAGCTCGATCAGCTTCATCTCGGCCAGGTAATCCAACGCCCGAATCACACGCTGGCGGTCACAGCGAAGCGCATTGGCAATCGCAAAGGCGTCCACGTGGAACCACGTCTTGGCCTTGCGGACGCGGCGGAAAATGCCTTCCAGGAACTTTTGCCGCTGGGCATCGAACCGTCCCAGAATCTCCGCGGAACTGGCCAGCGGCTTGAACTGAAAAACCGAATACATGGGCGTGCCTTCGCTCAAGTATCCGTCCAGTTCCAGGTATGTCAGCAGCGTGCGGATCACCAGGGGCCGTACGTCGTGTTCGGCCGACATCTCTTCGACGCTGATGTCGAACACTTCGGGCTGGGCAAAAATATCGGCCACGAAACTATGGACGGCCGTCGAGGTCGGCGTGTCGCCGTAGACGAAGTTCTCGAGCACGTCCATGTCTTCCGGGCAGTAATACATCTGGCAGATGGACGGTTGCCCATCGCGGCCGGCACGCCCGATTTCCTGCGAATAGTTCTCGAGGCTTTTCGGCAGGTTGTAGTGATAGACGTAGCGTATATTGGCCTTGTCGATGCCCATGCCGAAGGCGATGGTGGCGACCACGATGTTTTCATCAGACTGCGTGAACCAGTCCTGCACGGCGGTGCGGTCGGCATCGTCCATGCCGGCGTGATACGCCTTGGCCGGGAAGCCATGCCGCTGAAGCCGCATGGCAAGGTCCTCGGCCGTGCGTTGGAGCGTGACGTAGATGATCGTCGAGCCGGTCGGCCGCTGCCGTAAATGCGCGATCAAGGCCGTATCGCGGTCGCGTGTGGGCAGGGCGGTGGTCAGCAGTGTAAGGTTCGGGCGATAAAAGCCCGTGCGGACGGCGCACTCGCGGTCGATGCCGAATCCCCGACAGATATCGTCCAGCACCGCCTGAGTTGCCGTGGCCGTCAGGGCCAACACCCGCTCGGCGCCGTATTGCTTCGCGAATTGCGAGAGCTTGAGATAATCGGGGCGGAAGTTGTGTCCCCACTCGGAGATACAGTGCGCCTCATCGACGGCAAACAGGCTCACCCGCAGCGACGCCAGCCGCTCGCGAAACCGCTCGTTGTTGAATCGCTCCGGGGCGACGTACAGCAGCCGCAGTTCGCCGGCGCGAATGCGGTCCATCACCCGGCGGTATTCCTCGGCCGATAGGCTCGAATCCATCCGTGCGGCGGGAATGTTGCGGGCCGTGAGCGCGTCGATCTGATCCTTCATCAGCGCGATCAGCGGTGAGACTACCAGCGTGAGCCCCGGCAGCAGTAACGCCGGCAATTGGTAACACAACGACTTGCCGGCCCCCGTGGGGAACACGGCCGCGGCGCTGCGGCCGGCCAGCAAATGTTCGATCACCCGCCGCTGACCAGGCTTGAACGTGCTGAACCCAAAGTAGCGCTGCAGCGCCGCTTCGGCATCGACATGGAGCGGCTCGGCGGCGCGCTGATTGGTCATGCGAAAGGTCTCCATCCGGGCATGCCGTCTTTGACGAGCCGCCCATCACGGCTAACGGAGCAGGGGAGGGGACAGAGCCGCTGCGGTGCATTGTGATCCGTTCTTGTGCGGCGTAACGCCCCTCCAATTCGCCTGGCCGTAAGACAGCGATTCGCGTTATCCCGCCCGCTTGATGAACTGTGCCCGGTAGACCGGTTTGCCTGCCTGGCGAACGCGCCGCTCGAAATTGGTGCGATAGTCCATGTCGTGCTGCGGCTCGCGCTCCGGCACCGGGTGAGGCCCTTCCAGCCTGGTGTGCTCGGCCAGCAGTTCCAGCGACTCCTGGAAGTACTCGTGCACATCGGTCCAGAACTGCAGTTCGCCGCCCGGCTTCAACACCCGCTCGATGCTCGTCAAAAACGGCGGTACCATCACGCGGCGCTTGCGATGCCGGGCCTTCCACCACGGGTCGGGGAAGTACACGTGTACGGCATCCACGCTGTTGTCCGGCAGAAACTCGCGGAAGAACCGCAGCGCATCGCCGGAGATGACCACCGCGTTGCGCCGGTCGCGCTTGGCCAACCGCGCGGCCGCGAATCGAGCGTAATTGGCCGCCACCTCAATGCCGACGAAATCGCGATCCGGGTGTTCCGCCGAGGCCGAGAGCAGGAACATGCCCTTGCCGCTGCCGATTTCGATCTCCAGGGGGGCCTCGCGCCCAAAGATCACGCTTGGGTCAAACCGCTCCATCTCCTCCAGCACATACAGGTGTCGGCTGAGGTCGATATCGCCGCGGATCGGTCGGAGGCCTCGTCGTCCCATGGGATCGTTCTGCGTGGGTAGCTGGGGTGCGAAAACAAACGCACCTGGGGGGCTTGCGCCGTTCAGCGCAGCAACGAGCAGTCGCGCGTGTAGTGGCTAAGCCGGCCCAGGTCGAGCGGTCATCTTCCATTTTCTTCGGGTCGGCTCAAGGGGGCAATCCGCCCGGCCCTCCCGCTCGCGGGGTGCTTGCCGCCTTCGCGTGGCGAGCGAGTAGAATGGCCGGCATCACCGGCACACCTTGCCAATCCACATGCCCAGCCAGACGAGTCGTATGCCATGAATGCTTCGCCCCCGCCGCTGCCAAAATTGCCTCCCCGCAAGCCCGAGAGCCACAAGGGCACGTATGGACGGGTGCTGATCATCGGCGGTTCGCGAGGCATGGCGGGAGCCGCCGCCCTGGCCGGCATGGCGGCCCTGCGCAGTGGAGCCGGGCTGGTACGCCTGGCGGTGGCCGAAGCGTGCCTGGATACGATCGCGGCCTTTGAGCCCAGCTACATGACCGTGGCGCTGCCGGCCGATGGTGCCGGACGCCTTGCCGCTGATTTTCACACCGATTTGGCGGAACTGCTGCCTTGGGCCACGGCCGTCGCAGTGGGGCCGGGCTTGGGCCGCTCACCGCAGCTCGACCGCCTGGTGATTGAGCTGTACCGGCAGGCTGAACAGACGCTGGTGGTCGATGCCGACGCGCTCAACGCGCTGAGCGACCATCGCGACGTGCTCGCCGACCACGCCGGGCCACGGATTCTCACGCCGCACCCGGGCGAGATGGCGCGCTTGGTGGGTTCCTCGATCAGCGAGATTCAGACCGACCGAGAGCGGCACGCTCGCCAGCTGGCCGAAGCCACCGGCGTCGTAGTGGTGCTGAAAGGGCATCAAACCGTAATCGCCGGCCAGGGGCACTTGGCAATCAACAGCACCGGCAACCCCGGCATGGCCACCGGAGGCAGCGGCGACGTGCTGACGGGCGTTACCGTCGCGATTGCCGCTCAGGGCTTGGAGACCTTCGATGCGGCCCGTCTGGCAGCGCATGTGCACGGCCTGGCTGGCGATCTTCAGGCTGAGAAGCTCGGCATGGTGTCGCTCATCGCACGCGACTTGATCGACGGGCTACCAGCGGCGTTCAAAGCGCTGGCATAAACGGCAAACCAGCGCTGCCGCTGATACAATCGGCCGTCGCCCCCTTGGCCTGCGCGGCTCACACCGTTTCGGCGTACAGACCTTCCAGCCGGTAACGCGGGTTCTGTTTCAGGTAAGCTTCCACCCGGTCTTTTCGCGAGAAGGCGTCCGGCAGAAACTCCAGCGCCTGCTGAAGCCGCTCGTTGGGCTCAGCGCAACTGAACCGGATGAAGCCTGCCCCAGCGCCACCAAAGCACTCGCCGCCCAGGCAAGCGACGCCTAGCTGGTCGTCGGCGCCTTCGAGCAGGTACATCGCCAGACCGTGCGAGGTGATGCCCAAGCGATTGCAGATCGCCTTCACATTGGGAAACACGTAGAACGCCCCGCCCGGCGTCGGGCACCGGATGCCTTCAATCTGGTTGAGCCCCGCGGCCAGCAGCTCGACCTTCTCGCGGAACATGGCCATGTTGCGGTCGCGTTCGGCTTTGTCCTCGCGCAACGCCGCGGTTCCGGCGGCCTGAACCAGCGGCGGCACGCACGACAGTGAAACGTTCACCAGGTTGCCGAGCATCCGGGCGTGCTCGGGGCTGGTTACGGCGTACCCCAGCCGCCAACCGCTCATGCTGTACGACTTGCTGAAGGTATACGCCGCCACGGTCTGCGCCAGCATGTCGGGCTCGGACAGGATCGTGTGATGCCGGCCTTCCCAAACCATGTGGTTGTAGGGCTCATCGCTGAAGATGGCCACATTGCGGCCCCGTACCATGTCGGCCAGATGTTTCAGATCGTCGCGCGTGGCGACGCCGCCCGTGGGGTTATGTGGGCTGTTGAGGAAGATCGCCTTGGGCCGCGGATCGGTGGCCAGGAACTGCTCCACGTCGGCCAGGTTAGGCCGGAAGGCGTTCTGCTGCGTGAGGTCGGAAAGCACGACCCTGGCACCACGGCTGGCGATGTTGGGCAGATAGGTCGGAAAGTACGGCGAAAACACCAGCACGCCGTCGCCCTGGTTCAAGAACAATTGGCAGAACAGTGTCTGGAAGATCTTGGCACCCGGGGCGGCAACGATGTTTTCGGCCGTTACGTCCAGGCCGTACTCCTCGCGAACGAGCTCGGCTGCGGCTTCGCGAAACTCCGGCAGCCCAATCGACGGAGCATACCGCGTTTGTCCGGCCTCGATGGCCGCAATCCCCGCCCGCTTGGCGGCCGCGGTGGTGGGAAACGGGCTGTCGCCGATTTCCAGTTCGATCACGTCCTTGCCCGCGGCCTTCAAACGCTTGGCAACGGCCAACACGGTAAACGCAGTTTCCACCGATAGGTGGGAAGCAAAATCGCTATAGCGCAGGGTCATCGGCTTCGCTCAGAGAGGAGAGAACACAAGAAGAGCAGAGAACAGATTCGGCGGCTGCCCCCGCAGCAAGCCGCCGTGGATGAGTGCCCCCAGGTGCGCCGGCAGATGCGGCTACTTGAGAGCGATGGTCTTGCGGAGCGGCCGCAGCACGTTGTCCACCACGCACTCATCGAGCACGTCACGGCAAACCTGATGCAGACGCGTGAGGGTGTTTTCGAACGTTACCCCGGGATCGAGGCTGCCGTACCAGCGAGCCGTGACGTAAACGCTCAGTTGTTCCTCGGGATAGTCCCCAGAGCGCACGTGGAACTCGCTGGTGCGGGTGACGACGCTTACCCGGCACTGCAACCGGCAGTCTTCATCGAACGACAGCACGATCGCCGGTTCCAGCCCGATCACGGTGGCCGACTGCATCTCGGTCAGCCGCTCGAAGGCCGGATTAATCCCTAACGCCTCTGCTACCAAGTGGTTATGGTTGCCGCGGTAGGTAAAGTCGAACCCGTAGAGCAGATCCAGGGCCTCGCAATCCAGCGGGCTGGCCGAAAGCATAAACGGAGCCAGATCCAACACGAGTTTGTGCTGGCGCATGGCATCCTCGATCGCCGACGGGTTGACCATGCCCGAGCTTAAACGCCGCGGCTCGATCGTGGCCCAGCGGTAGCTGCCGCTTTCCTTGTCCTCTTCGAGGATAAAATCGCCTTTCTCGCGGCAGTAGAAGTTCCTCATGGTAGGATACTCCTTCTGCAACCGCTCGAAGAAGTGAAGGATGGTCTCGCGGCTCGCAGGCAGGTCCATCTCCGTGCTGAGATTGATGTTCACGTAGAAGTCGTCACACAAGGAACTGTAAGGATGCATGCGAGTTCCTTCCTTTCGACGCGGAAGAGATGGAGCGCGCGGCACCATCTGTGGCGATTCGGCGGTTCAGTATAGAATGGTTGCGTTTGGACTGTCAAAGCCCATGCAGTATAGGGAGTTCCGTCATGAACGTGGCTGCTCGTTCCCGGATGAATGCCCTTCTCATTGGGCCCGGTCCAACGGCCAATCTTAGTGTGCAAGTGTTTCCCAGTGAACTGGGCTGGCAGGCGATTGCCGGCGTCGACGGCTGCTTGGCGGAGCTGACCTTTGGGCATGCCACGCCCCAGCAAGCCTGGGAAGCGATCAAGCTAGCAGGCGGCTGCGGCCTGGAACCAGCCGACTGGAATCCGGAGCTGGCCGCCCAGCTTCAGGCGTACTCCCGGGGCGAGGTGATCGACTTCAGCGACGTCCGCCTGCTGGACGAAGGCACCACCGCCTTCCAGCGCGAAGTGATCCGCATCTGCCGGGCGATCCCCTATGGCGAAACCATGACCTACGGCCAAATCGCCCAGCTTGCCGGATCGCCGCGGGCAGCCAGGGCCGTAGGCAATATCATGGCCAGCAACCGCACGCCGCTGGTGGTGCCGTGCCACCGCGTGGTGCCCGGCGGCCACCGCAAGTTTGGCAACTACTCGGCCGGCGAAGGCGTACGCACCAAGCTGCGTCTGCTGGAGATGGAAGCCCTGGGTGTCGGCAAACCCGCCTGGGCTGGAGCAACCGACTAGTTCCCGGCCTGCCTGGGGGAGCGAATCTCGCTCCCCCGTGTTCATTCTTTCCCGAAGATGCGGCAACGGCCAAACCGCGCCAGCGCAACCACATCGTCTGAGAGCACTCCCCGCAAACCCTGTACCTGCCCAGCCGAAGGAATACCGATGGACCGCCGCTTGATCTGCTGGACCGTTGCCGCCGGGATCGCCTTGCTCGGAAACGTACATGCCCACTTTGCCCACGCGGCTGAAAAGGATCAGCCGCAAGCGGCACCTGCCAAAGAATCTCCTGCCCCTACAACTGAGTCTGTGGATCGTTCCCCGTTGGCCCTGCCCCTTAAGTACCCAGCAGCCCGCCGTAGCGATCACGTGGACGTGTATCACGGCGAGCAAGTGCCCGACCCGTACCGCTGGCTCGAAGATCCCCGCAGCGACGAAACGCGCGCATGGATCGAAGCGCAGAACAAGTTGAGCAGTGCCTTCCTGAACGCGATTCCGCAGCGGGCCTGGATCCGCCAGCGGCTCGAAACCCTTTGGAACTACGAACGCTACGGCCTGCCCAGCCGCCGCGGCGATCGTTACTTCTACCTGCACAACAACGGGCTGCAAAACCAAAGCGTGCTCTACACCACCGCACCGGGCTTTGAAAACCCGCGGGTGTTGCTCGATCCCAACACCTGGTCGCCCGACGGCACCACGTCGCTGGCCGGTTATCAGATCAGCGATGACGGCAAACTGCTGGCCTACGGTATCTCCAAGGCCGGCAGCGATTGGCGCGAGTGGAAAGTGCTCGATGTGACCACCGGCCGCGACCTGGAAGACCATCTGAAGTGGATCAAGTTCTCCAGCGTGTCGTGGCTGCCCGACGGCAGTGGCTTCTACTACAGCCGCTACGACGAACCCAACGAGGAAACGCGGCTGGAAGACACCAATTACTTCCAGAAGCTGTACTTCCATCGGATCGGCGATCCGCAAAGCAAGGATCGGTTGGTGTACGAGCGCCCCGATCAAAAGGAGTGGGGCTTTTCGCCGCATGTGACCGACGATGGCCGCTACCTGGTCATCACCGTGTGGCGAGGCTCGCAGCGCAAGAACGACATCTTTGTGCAGGATCTGAGCAAGCCCGACGCTCCCGTGGTGGAAGTGATCCGCGGCTTCCGCGGGGAATACGACTTTGTAACCAATGTCGGCAGCCGGTTCTATTTCCGTACCGATCACCAGGCCGACATGGGCCGGGTGGTAGTCGTCGATATCGCGCCGATTTTGGCGGCGGCGGGGCAGGGCGGCGAGAGCGCCAAGCAAGCCGGCGACCAAGCGCCGCAAGTGGCCGAAATCACGCTGATCCCCGAGGCCGAGTACACCCTGAACTCGGTGCAACGGATCAGCAACCAGCTCTTCGCCACGTATCTTCAGGACGCACACAGTGTGGTGCGCCGGTTCGACCTGGAAGGAGAACTTTTGGGCGAACTGAAGCTGCCGGGGCTGGGCACCGTCACCGGCATTGCCGGCCGGGCCGTCGATCAGGAAGCCTATTACGGCTTCACCTCGTTCACCGCGCCCAACACGATCTACCGTTACGACCTGGAGGCCGAAGCGACCGAAATCTGGCGGCAGCCCAAGGTGGCGTTCGATCCCGAGCGTTACGAAACCCGCCAGGTGTTCGCCACCAGCCGCGACGGCACCAAGGTGCCGCTGTTCCTGGTTCACCGCCGTGGACTCAAGCTCAATGGCGACTTGCCCACGCTCCTGTACGGTTACGGCGGATTCAACATCCCGATCACGCCAAGCTTCTCCGTCGCCAGCCTGGTTTGGATGGAGATGGGCGGAGTGAACGCCGTGGCGGTATTGCGCGGCGGCGGCGAGTACGGCAAACCGTGGCACGAAGCCGGTCAGAAACACAGCAAACAGAACGTCTTCGACGACTTCATCGCCGCGGCGCAGTGGCTGATTGACAACGGTTATACGCGGCCCCAGCGGCTGGCCATCAGCGGTCGCAGTAACGGTGGGTTGCTCGTTGGTGCGGCAATGACGCAGCGGCCCGAGCTGTTTGGTGCGGCGCTGCCGGCCGTGGGCGTGCTCGACATGCTGCGGTTCCACAAGTTCACCATCGGCTGGGCCTGGGTGCCGGAGTACGGCAGCTCCGATGATCCCGAGGAGTTCCGCACGCTGAAGGCCTATTCGCCGCTGCACAACATTCGGCCCGGCGTGAAGTACCCCGCTACGCTGGTCACCACGGCCGACCACGACGACCGCGTGGTACCAGCGCACAGCTACAAGTTCACGGCCGCGCTGCAGGCGGCCCAAGGCGGCGACGCGCCGGTGTTGATCCGCATCGAAACCAGCGCCGGGCATGGCGCCGGCACGCCCATCTCCAAGTTGATCGATGAGGCGGCCGACCGTCTGGCGTTCCTGGCACACGTGCTGAACGTGCCGGTTCCTACGGACAAATAGGGCCGCCGTTCACGCCCATCTCGTTCGCGCCGCCCCGAGCATCCGCGGCGGCGCGCCGGCTTGCAATCCGCACAATTGGTAGCGGTTCGCGCACCGGTATGCCTGGACTCCCCCCGCCTTGCCAGCGGAGCATCTGGGTGATTGCATCGCGCGGAGCCATTGGTTTTAATGCCGGTTTAACTTTGGACTTACTTCGTCCCGGCCTTCGGTTCGCCGGTCCGATCTCTTCCCCGATGGAATCGTCCGCGATGCAAACCGGTCACTCGCAGCCCGTCGCCGTAGCCCCTCGGCTATCGGCCATGATGTTCTTGCAGTTCTTCATTTGGGGCGCGTGGTATGTTACGGCCCCGATCTACCTGGTGACGATCGGCTTCACGGCCGCGGACATCGGTTGGACCTATTCGGTGGGCCCCATCGCCGGCATGCTTTCGCCGCTGTTTGTAGGCATGATCGCCGACCGGTTTTTCTCCACCGAGCGGGTGCTGGCCGTGCTGCACCTGGCGGCCGGCGGCTTGATGTTCCTGGCGACCACGTTCATGGTACCGGGCAGCACCTCGCCGGCCACGGTGAACGTGGTGTTCTTCCTGTACATGCTGTGTTACTTCCCCACGCTGGCGCTGACCAACAGCCTGGCACTGCACAACATCACCGACTCGGAAAAGCAGTTTCCGCTGATCCGCGTGTTCGGCACCATCGGCTGGATCGTGGCGGGCATCTTCCTCTCGATGCAAGGCTGGGACACCCCGGAGCTGGGCCGCAATATGTTCTACGTGGCGGCCATCAGCAACCTGATCATGGGCGTGTACTGCTTCACACTGCCACATACCCCGCCGCCCCTGGCCGGCAAGAAGGCCACCGTGGGCGAGGTGCTGGGGCTGGACGCCCTGGTGCTGCTCAAGCGGCCCTCGTTTTTCGTGTTCATGGCCAGCTCGCTGCTGATCTGCATCCCGCTGGCGTTTTATTACCAGATTGCCAGCCGTTACGTCGCTGCCTCGGGCATGGCCAACCCGGCGTTTAAGATGACGTTCGGGCAAATGTCCGAAATCTTCTTCATGCTGGTGATGCCGCTGTTCTTTGCCCGGCTGGGCGTCAAATGGATGCTCTGCGTGGGCATGCTGGCCTGGGTGGTCCGCTACGGTCTGTTCGCCGCGGCGGCCGGCCCCGATAGCGGCGTGGCCTGGATGATCCTCACCGGCGTGATTCTGCACGGTATCTGCTACGACTTCTTCTTCGTTACCGGCCAGATTTACACCGACAAGGCGGCGCCCTCGGGCATCCGTTCGCAAGCCCAGGGCATGCTGGTATTGTTCACCCTGGGGCTTGGCATGCTGATCGGTGCCCAGGTGGCCGGCCAGATCGAAGCCCACTACACCAACGCCGAAGTTGCCCAGGAAGCTGATGCGCTCGGCGCCCGGATTCAAGAACTGGAACAAGGCCAGGCCGGCGCGGACTCGGCAGCCAACGAGCAACAGATCGCCGAACTCAAGGCCCAGCAAACGAAGCTGCTCTGGGGCACCAAGGACTGGAAGAAGATCTGGGGAATCCCGGCCGTCGGTGCCGCGGTGATCCTGGTACTGTTTGCCCTGCTGTTCCGCGACGACACCCGCCGCAACGGCGACGAAGTTACCGCGGGCGAAGTGGCCAGCGCCGCCAGCACCGAGGAACTGATGTAAGGAACACCGACAAGATTCCACACACAAACACGAGAAGTGGCCGCCGGGCCTGTCGACTGGCGGCCGCTTCTTTTGTTGGTAGCCGACTCGGCCTTTGCTCGCGGCGCACTCACGGAAAGTGAATCGTTCGCCCGCGTGCTTTACGGACTGCCTATTATTTGTTTTTGCTGGGGCTGGAATCGGCGTGCCGGGCGTGGTCGGCCAGGTTGCCGTTGCCGTCTTGGCGTTTATCGGCGGCCGGCAAGGCCGCGGGCTGCTCGCTCCGGGCGGCACCAGCATCAGCAACCTGCGGTTTGGTTTGTGGCCGGAAGATCGGACTCTCCGACTCCGGCGTGGGATTGTCGGTATGGAACTGGTGCGGCGGAACCACCACGCCGCAGCTCACGATGTATTCGATGGCTTCTTCGACCGTCATGTTCAGGTCGATGCACTCGCTCTTGAGCACTGTGGTGGTAAAGCCGGTCATGGGCAGTGGCGACGTCGGCACCAGCACCGCCAGAATCGGCTCGCCGGCCTTCTCGCGAATGTCCAGCAGGCTTTCGCCGGTGACAAAAGCGAGCGTCCAGGTGTTCTTGCGCGGGTATTCAACCGCTACCACCCGCGTAAACTGCAAATCCTGCTTGCTGAACATGAAGTCGGTGACTTGCTTCACCGACGAATAAACCTTCCGCACCATCGGTACCCGGGCGATCCCGCCTTCGACGCGGTACCACATGAACCGGCCCAGGCGTGCCCCGAGGAACCGGCCGACCAGGTACAGCATCAGGATGAACAGCACCAGGAACGCCGGGATGACGTACTGCGGCTTGAGGAAGCGGATCTGGACATACCGCTCATAAAGCCCTTCGCCGGTCATGCGCTGCGCGGCCACGCGGCCATCTTGATGCATGACCGTTTCGAATACGTTCAGCGGAACGTACGAATCGTCGCTGGTGCGGCGGTAGGGAAAGCCGTCGATATTCTCAACGGTTTGCTGCAAATCGGGGTCCTCGCGGACATCCGCCAGCGCATAAACGAGAATCCGCCGCGTCACCGTCTCCACGGGCTCCAGCACGTAGTCGTAGACCGTGCCGAAGATCCAAAAAAAGATCACCACCGTCAGCAGCGGAGGCAGAAACACGCCCAGCCCGCGCAGCACAGCGCTGCGGAAGGCGTTCTCCTCGCGGCCATTGGTGGCAGAAGATGGCGGCAAATCCGCGTTCATACAGTGTCCTCACGGGGCAACTGCCTTTGATTATACCGCATTCTAGGCCACCGTCGCAGGGCAGCTGGCGCCCGCCCCCAAGGGGTAACGTGCCAGTTGTAACGGTTAAACCAACCAGGCGATAGCCGGAGAGAAAGCGACAGCACGCGTCTTGAGCGCGCGACACGCTTTAGCGCGGCCCATCTGCTCGGGCCAGGGCGGCTACCGCGACCGCCGCGGCACCGGCCGCCAGCAGAACCTTGGCGGCTTCGTTCACGGTGGCCCCGGTGGTGACCACGTCGTCGACCACCAGTACGCGAGCCCCGCGGCATTGATAACCACGCCGCAGACGGAAAGCCCGGCGGACATTCGTTTGCCGGGCTGCGCGGCCCAAGTGATGCTGCGGCCCGGTGGCTCTGGCTCGCCGCAGCGTCAGGTACATCGGCACTTTGAGATGCGCAGCCAGCCGTGTGGCGATCGTTTCAGGCGCGTTGGCTCCCCGCCAGGCACGCTGTCGCCAGTGCATCGGAATCGGAACAACCAGTTCCGGGCCAAACGCGGCCAGGTGCTCGCGATGCCGCCGCCACAACAGTTCGGCCAGCGTGGCCGCCAGGTAACCGTGCTGAGGATGTTTGCAGCGCAACACCGCTTGCCGCAAATCGGCCTGATAGGCCCCCAGATGGCAAAGCTGCTCAAAGCGGAACTTCCCCCGGCCACATTCGGGGCAGTTCAGGTGGATCGGCTGCTGAGGCTGCGTGGCATCCGCCGAGGTACCGTTGTCGGCCGGCACATCGTTCGCGGCGGTAACGCCGTCAGAGGGCATCACCGCCGGGGCTGCCGCGCCGCAGCGTGGGCAGGGCGGCGGCCCGTTCCATACGGTCAGCGCGGCAATACACGGCTGACATAGAAACAACGGAAAGGGATCGGGGGCATGGCCCGTTCGTTGTTGCGCCAGTTCATCCAGATCGACGCCGCAGAACGCGCAGCGGGGCGGCAACAGCAGATCGACAACCGGCAGTAGCCACGTTGCCCAGTGGCGAACCGTGTGCAAGGCCTGGGCAGCAGCATAACACAAGGGAACCAGATGCAACCAGCGATGCCCCGACGGCTGCGTGCTGCCCCCTTGCATCGTTTCCCGTGCCCCCTGCTTACGACGAATCGGCCAATCCGCCCGGTGTGACGTTGCCCTGTCCGCCCGATTCCAAGAATGCACTCAACAGAATCTGCGCAGCCAACATGTCGCGGCGTGCCTTGCGTCGCTGGCTGGTGAGCCCTGCCGCTTCCAACAGCCGCTCGGCTTCCACCGACGTGTACCGCTCGTCGTAATACGTGACCGGCACACCGGTTTCCTGGGTCAGCCACTCACCAAACCGCATCACCTCGCGCGACTTCTGACTTTCACGGCCGTCGAAGTGGACAGGCAGCCCGACCACGAACAGCGTAACCTGCCGCTCGTGTACCAGGTTGCGGAACCACGCGGCGTCCTGTTCTGGCTTCCGTCGCTGGTAGTTCTCCAGCGGCAGCGAGAAACGCCGTTCCGGATCGCTGATCGCCACGCCTATCCGCACGGTTCCATAATCAATTGCGGCGACAACGCCCGGAAGCTCGTCCATGCTTTGTGCAGTTCGTGTGCGGTGTGAGAGCGCAATCGGCGGCAGAAATCGACGTAATCAACGCGCAAGCCCCAGTACGGTGGCCTTAACACTATCAAGTATCGCGGTGCACCCGAAAGCGGTCAATTGTCCGGTGCGCTACTCGCTGGCTTGCAGCGGTACTTGCACGTTGTGCTGCTGCCCGTCGCGCAAGACTGTGACGGTGACCACATCGCCGACTTTCCGTTTGTCCAGAATGGCCAGCAGATCGTTGTAGGTTTCTACCTTTTCGCCGTCGATGGCCACGATCACATCGCCCAGGATGATGTTGCCGTCGCGCGTACGCCGCGTGGGACGCAGCCCGGCTTCCGCCGCCGGCGTGCCGGGCGTCACTTGCAGGATCAGCACGCCCGAGATGCCAAGCTGTTGCGTCACGCGGTCGGGCGCCACGGCCAAGGCCAGCCGCGGCCGCGTGACCCGGCCGTACGCGATCAACTCCGGCACGATCCATCGCACGGTATCCACGGGGATGGCAAAACCAATTCCCGAGAACGCGCCCGAGGGGCTGTAAATGGCCGTATTGACGCCGATCAACCGCCCGGCGCTATCCAGCAGCGGGCCGCCGCTGTTGCCCGGATTGATGGCGGCATCGGTCTGGATCATGTCCTTGATCGGGCGGCCGGTGGCCGAGCGAATCTCGCGTCCCAGTGCGCTGATCACGCCGGTGGTCAGCGTGTGGTCCAAGCCGAAGGGGTTGCCAATTGCGTAGACACTGAGGCCCACTTCGAGATCTTCCGAGGTGCCCAGCGGCAGTGGATGCAACTTGTCCGGCGGCGCATTGACCTTGAGCACCGCCAGGTCGCTCTCGGGCGCGGCGCCCACCAGGGTCGCCGGATACGACGACTGGTCGTAGAACGCCACGCGCGCGGTATCGGCCCCATGAATCACATGGTAGTTGGTGACGATATGGCCTTCTTTATCCCACACAAAACCGCTGCCGGTCCCTTGCGGAATCTCCTGCACGTTCAGGTTGAAGAAGTCTCGCTGCACCTGGTGCGTGGTGATGTGTACCACCGATGGCGCCGCCTGACGGAACAGCTCGGTGGTGCTGCGTTCTTCAGGGGAAAGTTCAGAACGAGGCGTTGCGGGGGGACGAACCACGGGCCGGCTGCCATCGCGGCGCACGCCGCCGGGCGGCTGCAATGGTACAACCCGGCGTTGCTCTACCTGATCGGCCAGCTCGGGGCCCACTTCCTTCCAGACGAGCCACGTGCCCAGCATCAGGACCAGCACGATCAAGATCCAGTTGAGGGTTACAAGCTGCGAGTATCGCGCATCGGAGTGCATCAGAATGGGTTCCTTTCTTGACGGTCCTTGCCGGGCACCGACGCAGGCAGCAGACATCTACCCCGAAAGCTGCAAAGTTTGCGCCGCTCGCCGGTTCGAACCGGTGATGCCCGCCAGGCCAATTTTTGCTGGCCCGGCCGAGTCTGCATGCTGTACGCTTGGGCAGCCCACCGGGTTCGGGTACCGTAGGGGGGAAGATGCCAAATGACTCAAGCCATTTGCGCCGTTGTAACGCTTTTAGCCACCGTCGCCATGACACAACAACCGATTGACGCCGCCGAGTTCCAGCAGCCTCAAGGCCGCAGAGCCTGGCGAGGCTATGACCGTCCGGGCCCCAATCCCCATCAAAGCCGTTCCGTGGCGCTGGGCCGCAACGGTATGGTGGCCACCAGCCACCCGGATGCCGCACTGATTGGTTTGGACATTCTGCGGCGAGGCGGTAATGCGGTCGACGCAGCCATCGCGGTGAATGCGGCGCTAGGCGTGGTGGAACCGATGAGCTGCGGCATTGGCGGCGACGTGTTCGCCATCTACTGGGACAGCAAAACGCAAAAGTTATATGGCCTCAACGGCAGCGGTCGTAGCCCCTTTGCCCTTAACCGCGAGGAGATAGCCGCCAAGGGTTTGGACCGCATCCCGAGTACCGGACCGCTGTCGTGGTCGGTGCCCGGCTGTGTTCAGGGCTGGGAGGACATCCGCAGCCGCTTTGGCACGATGCCGCTATCCGAACTGCTGGCCCCGTCGATCCGTCTGGCCGAAGAAGGATTCCCTGTCACCGAAGTGATCGCCGCGTATTGGCGGAGCGCAGAACACAGCTTAAGCCAGTACGAGGACTCGGCCCGGACATTCTTACCCCACGGTCGCGCGCCGCACGAGGGCGAGGTCTTCCGCAACCCCGACCTGGCCGCCAGCTATCGGCTGATCGCCGAGCAGGGCGCGAAGGCCTTTTACCAAGGATCGATCGCTCAGCAGATCGTGCAGTACAGCCAGCAGCAAGGCGGCTACTTCAGCCTGCGTGACTTCGCCGAACACACCTCGGAATGGATCGAACCTGTTTCGACCAATTACCGCGGTTACGACGTGTGGGAGCTGCCGCCCAATGGGCAAGGGATCGCAGCCCTGCAGATGCTCAATATTCTGGAACGCTACGACGTTGCCGCAATGGGCCCCGGCAGCGCCGACTATCTGCATCTGCTGGTCGAAGCCAAGAAGCTGGCGTTTGCCGACCGGGCCAAGTTCTATGCCGATCCTACCGGCCAACGGTTGCCGACCGCCGAACTGATCAGCAAGGAGTACGCGGCCCGCCGGGCCAAACTCATCGACATGGCCAAGGCCGCCAGCAACGTGCCGCCGGGCAATCCGAAGTTGGCCCACGGTGATACCGTGTACATCACCGTGGTCGACAAAGACCGCAACTGCTGTTCGTTCATCCAGAGCAACTACTACGGATTTGGTTCGCAGATGGTCCCAGGCAACCTGGGCTTTGTCCTGCAAAACCGCGGCACGCTTTTCGCCCTCAGCGACGATCACCTCAACCGCCTGGAGCCGCACAAGCGGCCATTCCACACCATCATCCCCGCGATGGTCACGCGCGACGGCAAACCGGTCTTCTGCTTTGGGGTGATGGGCGGTGACATGCAGCCGCAAGGCCACGTCCAGGTGCTAGTGAACATCATCGACTTTGGCATGAACGTCCAAGCCGCCGGCGATGCCGCTCGAGTTCGTCACCTCGGGAGCGCGACGCCTACCGGGGATGAAGCCGCAGGGGTAGGCGTGGTGCAGGTAGAGTCGGGCATCCCGGAGGACGTCTGCCAGGAACTGGAGCGCCGGGGCCATGTTGTCCGCCGCGGTGGCGGTGGCTTTGGCGGCTACCAGGGTATCTGGATCGATTGGGAAAACGGCGTCCTGCGCGGCGGTACTGAACCGCGTAAGGACGGCCTTGCGATCGGGTATTGAACGAGCTTCATGCAACCCGCCGAGTCGCAACCTGCCGGGGTCACGATTTCTTTTTTGCCCTGGCTTGAATTTCGGCCCATTGCTCCGGCGTCAGCTTCAGCAGTGGGTTGAACTGGCCGGCGCCTTGTAACCACTGGCCGCCATCGATCACCAGGCACTCGCCGTTGATGTAGGCCGAATAGTCGGAAAGCAGGAACGACGCCAGGTTGGCCAACTCGCCGTGCTGGCCGAAGCGGCCCAGGGGAATCGTCGCGGCCGGGTCCATCAGGGGCGCGACCTCGGGCGGAACCAACCGGCTCCAGGCACCCTCGGACGGGAAGGGCCCGGGGGCAATGGCGTTGGCGCGAATGCCGTGGCGGCCCCATTCCACCGCCAGCGACTGCGTGAGTGCAACCACGCCGGCCTTGGCCGTGGCCGATGGCACCACAAAGGCCGAACTGCTCCAGGCATACGTGGCGGCGATGTTGAGAAATACGCCCGATTGCTGCTGCGCAAGCCAGCGTTTACCCATCGCCAACATGCAGTTGGCGGTACCGCCCAGCACGATGTTCACCACCGTGTGAAAGGCGTTGTAACTCAGGGCCTGCGTGGGGGCGATGAAGTTGCCCGCCGCGTTATTCACCCAGCCGTGAATCTGGCCGAATCGGGCTTCGGCCACCGCAATCAGGGATTCTACCTGCTGAGGTTCGCGCACGTCGCAGGCCTGGGCCATCACTTCGCCGCTATAGGCTTCGCTCATTTCGGCGGCAGACTGCTCCAGCACATCGGCGCGGCGGCCGCAAATGACGAGGTTGGCCCCCAACTCCAGCAGCCGCTCCCCCATGGCGCGGCCCAGGCCCGTACCGCCCCCGGTAATGCATATGGTCCGGCCAGCGAACGTGCCCGGGGGCAGCATGGCGTCGGTACGTGGTTCGGTCATGGCTGCTTGGTTGCTTGGGTGCGTTTCAGAAGTTCATCCACGGTGGCCAGGACGCGCTGTTCGACATCCTCGGCAAATGGGCCCGGCAGCGCGCCGTAGAGCATCGCTCCGCCACCTTCGTAGCCGCCTTCCAGCAGCACGCGTTTGGAAGGCAGATAACCGAACACGTCGTTGGAGTAGCCGGCGACCCAAACCAGCGGCCCTTCGTTGATCGAGGACTTGAGCTTGTGCGAGTAATCCACTACCAGTTCGCCGCCAATGGCCACCAGAATCATCTGATCGCCGAAGCGGGCGACATGGACGGGACACGGATAGGTCAGCTCGATCTCCTTGCCGGCGTCCAACTGGTCGAGCAGGTACTTGGCCTTGCGAACGCGATAGACGTTGTTCGACTCCAGATCGGCTTCCAGTTCTTTCCTCGGCGGCAGCGGCTGAAAACGCAGCGTGGCGTCGGCCCGGGCGGCGTGCAATGCGGGGGCAACCGGCATCGCCTGTTTGTTTAATGCCCTTATCACCGCGGCAGCCAGGCTTGCGCCGTGCTGCTCGGCCAACAGAATCTCGCGACGAGGGTAAGGATTCTGATCGCCGCCGGCTCCCATAACAAACATGGCCTGGGTGCCCGGCAACTGCTTCTCCAGGACAATCTGCGCAAAGCCGGCATAATCGCCACAGAACTGCAAAATGCCGAGCGTGGTATTGTGACATGCGTAACCAAACAGCACCGCCGCCAGTTGTTCACCGCCATCGCCGGCACGCCGCCACACCTGCAACACCGGCACTTCGTGGTCCACCGGGCCATCGTCGTATTCGCGGTTCACAAAGCCAGTTGGAGTAGGAAAGCGGCGGTTCTTGGCAAACGTAGCCGCGTCCAGCGAAACCGCCAGCCGGGCAGGCTTCAGGTCGTTGATCGATTCGCCCACCAGTTCGATCAGTTGATCGGTCAGATTCGATACATAGGCGGCAATCTTTGACCCTTGCTCTTCGGGCAAACCGTAGAAATACACCTTGTTGGGCCGCAGTTCTGGGCCGCAATGCGTGTGCGAGGCGTTGAGCAGCAGTTCGTGCGGCTTGAGTTGGTACTTTTGCTCGACGCCTTTGAGCACATTCAGCGATAGCTCTCGGGGAACGCCGATCAAATCGAGCGTGACGATCACCAGCCGCCGGCCCTGCGGGTCTTGGAAGGCAGCCGCTTTGGCATAGAGATCATGCAGCTTGCCCTCGGAAGGCGACTTGCGCGCGGCATAGCCGGCCATCCACATCGATTCCTTCGGCGTGATGACCGCCTTGGCCAGCCCGATCTGCCAGGGATACTTCTCATCCGCGCGAACGGCAGCCGACAAACTGAGCACAACGACGGCCGCAACGAGCGCTGCGGGCCAAGACATACCTTGGAACGATGAGCGGCTGCTGGCGATCATCGCGGCACACCTCAATCTGGGGCATCAGGATCGTTTGTGTGCCGGCGATTGTATCCCGCAGTGAGGCGACAAGCGAATGTTGGAGGCAATTGGCCTGCCGCTTCAGTCCCGCAGTGCGTCCCCGCGGTTGCACAGCGACGGCTGGGCCAGCGCGTACTCCTCTACGATGCGGCCGCCGATCAGGTGCTCGGTGATGATGCGTTCCAGTGCTTCGGGCGTGCAATGGCCGTACCAGGTGCCCTCGGGATAGACCACGGCAATGGGGCCACCGCGGCAGATCCCCCAGCACATAGCCTTGCTGCGGATGATGCCGGCCTTTTTCAGTCCCAGCTCTTTGAGCCGCTGCTTGAGATACGACCAGGCTTCGCGCATTTGCCGGCGGTCGGCACACTTGGCCGTGCCTTTATCCATGCACAGCAGGATGTGCCGCCGCGTAGCGGCCAGCCCTAGCTTCGTTACCGCGCGTTGTGCCGTTCGCAGGGAGGCCAGCGGCTGCGGTTCAGACATCGTTGTGGAACACCTGGTCCAGGGTAGGAATTCAATCGCTCGGCTTACTGGTCGTCCGACTTCGCCGGTTGTTCGGCCGGCTTGGTATCGGCCGATGGCGCTTCGACCGGAGCCTCGTCCTTAGGCGCACTGCCGGGCTTTTCAGCTTGCGGTGGCTGCGAGGGGGCCGGCTCTTCGATCGGCGTCGGGGCCGCCTGCCGCTGGCGATCGCGTTCGCTGGCGGTGATTGCCAGCAGTTTCTCGCGGAGGGCCTGAGCCCGCAGCAGATTGCCGTGCCGCTGGCTGGTGGTTTCCTGGTCGTAGATTTCAAACGCCTCACGGTAGCTGGCAACCACGGTCTGGAAATCTTCGGACGAGTTACCAAGCTCTTCCAGCGACCGAGCCAAGTTGTACCGAGCCGAACGCGCCCACGGTCCGTTGGGATCTTCCTTGAGCACGTAGTCGCGGAAGTACTCCACCGCCGTAGCGTAGTCCTTACGCTCAAACGCCAGCAGGCCCAGCCAGATAGTAGCCACCTGCTTGCCGCGACGAATGGCCGCGATCGCTTCGTCGGGATCGATCGAAAGGCCCTGCAGCTGGCCCTGCTGCATCTCCGTCTTCCAGCGGTCGATGTGGCGATCCGCCGGGCGACCGTATTGCAGATAGGTGGCCGCGGTCCGACCCAGCCCATGGAAGTGGGCCGTAGCCAGTTGGTTCTTGTCGGGCATGTCGGAGAAGTCCAGCGCCGCCAGGTTCACCTTGGCCTCGCCCACCCCGGCGTCGCGGAACTGCAGCATCCGGCCTTTCCAGAGCACGCACGAAACACGCGGCGGAGGCGGCCGACGGTTAATGTCCTGCTTCTCGCCCGTCAGTTCTTCTTCGCGCTTGCGCATCTCCTGGATGAACGGCGGATCGATATCCAGGTTGCGCTGGCCGGTTTCGACCACGCCCGAGAGATCGAAGATCCGCAGCTCCTCATCCAGCCGCTGCCGCAAGCGGGCGTTGGCTTGTTGATCTTCGGGCGAGAGGGTCCGCTGGTACTCGGCATCGTACAGCCGACGAACGTTCTCCATGCACTGGAACGGGTACAGCCAGACCCCCACGTTGGCGACGTGCTTGCACTGCTTCAGCCGCTCGGCGATTTCGGCAGGCCGCACGCTAAGCACCAACTGATCGCGACCGGCCAACTCACGTTCGAGTCGGTACATCCGCCGCGACACAAAGTGCGGCGAGGCCTCCATCAGGGCCACCACGTTCTGAATGTCGGCAGCCAGAACCGGATAGCGAATCTGTTGGTTGGTCAGGTCCAACCGGCGAAGCAGGCTATCATCGGCCGCCACTTGCGACAGCGTGGCCACGGGCGCGCCATCGGGGCCGGGAATCGGCAAGCCCAGGTTGTGGTCGAACAGATACAGTTCGCCCTCGTGCAACAGTGCCGGAATCCAGGCCCGCAAGCGGCCAGGCTGCTGCGGATCCTGATAAGCCAACATCACCACGTCGAGGCGCTGTTGCCGGGCCAGCAACATGAAGATCCAGGCCCGGGTCAGCGGCTCGCCACGCCCCAAGAGGAGCGACCGGCTCGAGTCGTCGATGACCTTTTCTTCGGTGGTTTCTTCGAGCTGGATGTTGCGGATCGTCCAGTCGAACAGGGCGGTAGCCAAGCTCAGGTTATCCAGACCGTGGCGGCCCAGACCGTCGCCAATGTTGCGGCACCAGACGGCCTCTTGCAGGTTCCAGCCGTCGTCGAGCGTGAACTGCAGCGAGTCGGTATTGCGGTAATAGTTCTGGAATGGCTGCGGGATGATCCCCTTCTGAATCGCCTCGGCGATGAACGGATCAAACCGCCACGAATCCTTTTGATCTTCCTTGGAGGCCAGCCACTGGTTGAGCCGCTCGACCAGCGTGGGCGAAATGTCGCGGAACTGGAAATCCTCCAGGTGCCCCAACATCGAGGTCACATTTTCCAACTGCTTGTTGGAACGTTCCTCCAGGCCGAACTCAGCTTCTTCGAACAGCCGCTTGGAGGACTCCGGCCGAGTCACACTCCAGATGACCATCAGCAACAGCACGCCCGCCGTCGCCGAGAACCAGAGCGGGTATTTGCGGAACGTGTCGCGGAACCGCTGCCAGGCATTGGGCTTGTCCGAAGGCTCCACGATGCCATAGCGGCCGATGGTCCGCTGCGGCTTGGCGGGGGCGCTTTCGGTAGCGGCGGTGCCGGCGGACTTGCCGTCCGGAGCCCCGTTGCCTTGGGCGGCAACCGGCTTGTCGACGGGATTGGAAGCGGCAGAAGCGTCCCCGACGGACTTGGGATCGGCAGGCTGCTCAGGCTTGTTCGTCATGGAGTTGCTCCACGGCTTCGCGAATGCGCAACACGCGCCGCAGCAGCGACGCGAACTGATCGAGAGGAACCATGTTGGGACCGTCGCTGGGAGCCTCGTCCGGCGACGGATGCGTTTCAAAGAACAGGGCATCGGCCCCGGCCGCCACGGCGGCTCGGGCCAGCGGCTCGACCATCGCCCGGTTACCACCGGTGGCGTGGCCCAACCCGCCCGGCTCTTGCACGCTGTGCGTGGCGTCGAACATCACGGGCGCGCTCAGCGATTGCATTTGCGGAATCGCCCGCATGTCGTTGACCAGCCGGCCATAGCCGAACGTGGTGCCGCGCTCGCACAAGATCACGTTGGCGCAGCCGGCCGCGTTCAGCTTGCCGAGCACATGTTTCATGTCCCAGGGGGCCACAAACTGGGGCTTCTTCACATTCACGGCCCGCCCCGTCTTGGCCGCGGCCACCAGCAGATCAGTTTGCCGGGCGAGGAACGCCGGAATCTGGATGAGATCGCAGACCTCGCCGGTTGGGGCCGCCTGGTAGCTCTCATGAATATCGGTGGTGACCGGCAGGCCCGTGGCCTCGCGCACGGCTGCCAGGATCCGCAGACCTTCTTCCAGGCCCGGACCACGGAAGGCGTCGATGCTGGTGCGGTTGGCTTTATCAAACGATGCCTTGAAGACAATCGGCACGTTCAGTTGCTGGCCGATCTCGGCCAGGGTATGGGCGATTCGCAAGACGAAATCGCGGCCTTCGATCACGCACGGACCGGCCACGATCATCAGCCGTTGTCCGGTTCCGCAGCGGTAGGGTCCAACCTGGACAGGATTATTCGACACGTTGGTGCTCGATGAGAAGGAACGCTAGCCTCAATGCCCGCGTTACGCGAGTCGCTTTACACGGTTTTTAAGATTCTGATCGGACTAACTGCTTGTGCGATTTGCCTGGTGACGGCGCCGGTCAGGGCTGTGCCACGTGGACCGCGCTGGTTGCCTGCGGTGGGGACAGGTGTGTTGCCGCCCAGCGTTCCGGCACGATCAGCCGTACCCGGCCCGGCAACACGCCAACCTCCAACGGCAGAAAACCTGCCGGCTCGCCGTCGGCTTGGACGGGCACGACCGCATCGGCTTCTACCCGGAACCGCGACACCCGCTGGAACGCCACGTCGTGCCGTCCCCGCAGCCGCTGCCGCAACACCGCCAACAAGTATCGCGCGGCCTGCCACAGCGATCCACGCTTGAGAACGCACACGTCGAGGTGGCCGTCCACACCGTTGGCCTCGGGCGTGAACTTCAGCCCCCAGGCATAGCAGGGGAGATTGAAGGCAAACGCCCACCGCGAAACAAGTTGCGGCTGGTTCGGTGGTAGCGGTCCGTTGCCGTTGGCCTCGGGCGTTACCCCCACCCTGCAAGCCACATCGGCGCCGGCTTCACCGTCTACGTCCCAGTATAGTCGCAGTTCCGGATATTCGTAGCTACGAATTGCGCGCAGGATTGGTTTGGCATACGCCAAATGAGTGATGTTGCCCGACCGCGAATCGTGCAGATCGTGAATCACCAGCGCGTCGAATCCGCAACTCACCATCAACAGGAAAACCCGCTCCAACGGAGGGGCCGCCGCGTCGCCGGGAGCCGAGGCGCAGCGCAAATATCCCGTATCCAAGGCGACCACTGCCCCGCGGTCAATGGCCTCGACCACTTTTTCCAAGTCATTGAGCCACAGATACTTGGCGAGCAGGTTCTCCGTTCCCAGCGGCAGGGTGGCCAGGGGAATCTCCGGTGGCAGGGTATTGGCCAGCAGGTGCATGGTGCCGTCGCCCCCGGCCCCTACCACCGCCCGCAACCGGCCCCGGCTCGATAGGTCGGCTGCCAACTCAACCACCTCGGCCAGTTGGGTAACGACGCGGACGTGCCAACCTCGCTCGGTCAGCGTCTGAGCGACCTGCTCGGCGCGGTGCAAACGACCGCGGCGACCAGCGCGCGGATTGACCGAGATCACGACATGGTCGGCACTGGCCGGCAGGTATTGGAGCGTGGCGTCTGACATCCCAGAGATTGTACCGGGAAGGCGCGCCGCGGAGGATGCCACAACCGGTGCCGCTTCCCTGCCGCAGGTTATTTCATGTCCAGGGCGATCACGCCGTCCCAGCCCTCGGGCGGAATGCGGCCGCGCTGGGCAATGTACACGGTGATGAAATCCTTCACCGGGTCGCGCGCCGGCACGTCCTGCAATCCTTCCAGAGCTTCGGTCCAGCGGCCAGCCAGGAAGTCGTCCAAGGCCCGTTCGTAAGCCTGAATGTGCTCGTCCTGGAGCAACGGGTACTTGTCCACGGGCGGCAACAGCTCGCTGACCACCAGTGCCGTGTCCATCCCGTAGGGGCGTACCTTGGCAATCCGCCGGCAGCGCGCAAGGTGGGGCGGCACCGTGTTGCGAATGACCTCGGCCGTGGCCTCGTCCATCAGGATCGGGGCGCGCATGATCTTGGTCATGCCTTCAAGGCGGCTGGCGAGATTCACCACCGGGCCAAACACCGTCACCTTGAGTTGATCGATCGTGCCGATGCCTCCGGCCACCGCAGGCCCGGTGGCCAGACCGATACCGACGCGGAAGTCGGCGAGTGCGTGGTCGCGCTGCTGGGCGGCGGCTTCAAACTCCAGCCGGATGGCCAGTGCTGCCAGACAGGCTCGTTGCACCAGGTCGGCTTGCGGCAGCGGCCAGCCCCAGAAGCCCATGGCGGCATCGCCTTGGAAGTCGCCCACCACACCGTCTTGTTCGAGGATGTGGTGGGTCATGACGCCCAGCGCTTTGCTGACGCGTTGAAGCACTTCCATCAAGCTGCCGGAGCCGCGCGTGCCCTGCTCCACCTTGCGCGAAAAACCGCGTAAGTCGCAGAACAGGACGGAGACCTGCGTTTCGCGTGGGGCCAGAACTTGTTCGGCGTCCTGTACTTCCAGGGCTTGCATCACCGCCGGCGGCAGAAACTGGCTAAGGGCGGCATGTTTGCGTTCCAGTTGCCGCACCTGGCGCAGGGCCCCCAGCGTGGCCGCTACGATTTCGGCGAACTTGACTTCTTCGCGCAGATCGGCGGCGCCTTCCTGGAACTGGGATTTCCAATCGCCCACCATCCGCCCGGCGACATACAGCCCCCAACCGGCGCAGGCTGGCCCCGGAACCGGCGTGCAGAACGCCCAGTTGAAACTGTCGCTGGCCGTGAAGCGGCTGGCCGCCGAGTCGGTCGCTTCCCAATAGTGCAGCACACTTTCACGCTGCCGCACGCATTCCAGGATCAAACGCCGGCTTGGCTCAAAGCCCCCCAGGCCGTCGCGGCGATCCCAGTGAGCTACCTTGGGCGTGCTGTCTTCCGCCCCGGACGGATCGGCCATTACCACGGCCACCGCGGTCGAACGCGGAATGCCGGCCAAGAGCAGGTTGACCAGCCGCACGAACAGTTCGTTATCGGAGTTGGCGCCGGAGATCAGCTCCGGCAGACGGCCCAGCACCTCGATCCGCTGATCGGCGTTGTGAAACCGCACCTGTTGCAGCATCTCGGCCGAGAGCGTCTGCTCCTGGACCAGCGGGTGCGATTCGCCCGGCGAGATCGTGGCTTGCCCCGTGCTGATCGTGAACCGCGTTTGGCCGATCACAAAGTAATCGCCCGGCCGGGCGTAGAAATGCTCCTGTTCTTCGCCGCGATAAAACACCGGATTGCGACCGGTCGGCAGGCGTTTCACCTCCAAACGCCCGGCGTGCCAACAGATCTCGACGTGGCGACGGCTCAACTGCTCATCCCAAGGGCAGGCCCAGGTGCCGGAGGCGCGGCCCAACACGAGCGTCTCGCCGGGTGGCAGCGAGCGTCGCCAGCGATGCTCCGGTTCGTGCCCTTGGGCGATGAGATCGGCCATCAATTGCCCCCGAAACGTGCGGCATCAATAAGGTGGCGTTGCGAGGCAGCCCGATTCAGACCGACTAAGCAAGGAACGCAGGCAATCGCTCCTCTCCGCGCAGGTTCAAGCAGATCAATCGGTTGCCGAGGGCGGTGAGGTTGAGCCTTGTGCCGAGCTGGTGTTGGTGGCCGTGGCGGTACCGCTGGTTGCCGTCCCGGTAGCCGTGGCCAGCCCCAGCCGGCGGCGAATATACCGTAGGAAGCGAGACTGCGATTGGCCGCCCTCGGTAAGCAACACCAGTCCCCACAGCAAAGCGATCACCAGCAGCGATACGCCCAGCATGACCAGGCCGTACATCATCAGCGTGTCGCGGAGCCGGACGATCGGACCGCGGACTTTTTCCAGCGGTTCTTGCACGATCACGGCCCAACCGGTCGGTTTGCGGCCCTTGCCGGGCGTGTTGATCATCACGGCTTCGACGGCAGCCAACCACTCGCCGTCCATCACCGGATCGCGGTAACGGTCCGTGGTGACACTGGTGGTGAGGTTCCCTTCCTGGCAAAGCGTCTTGATGATCTCCGTGGTTTCGTGATCGAGGTACAACTGCGGTGGCACGTCCTGATTGCGGAAGCAGTGATGCTCCAACACCGAACCGGCCTGGCCGGGCTGCCCGTCGTCGCGGCTGTCGGTACGGCTATCGACCAGCACGGCCATCTGATCATCGGGCTGTTCCGAACGTTGCACCTCGGTGAACAGCCCCAGTTCGACCGTCATGGCCAGCACGCCCCACACCTCGCCAGTCTCCGGATCGGTGACAGGGACCGAGAACGCCACCATCCGCCGGCCCGTGGAGCGGCTGGTGAAGACGCTCGAAAGATACGGCTCCTTGATCGGCTCCATCCCACGGACGGTCGGGGCCATGTCCCAGCCCTTGCCGTGGAAGTAGTCGCGATAATTGAAGTTCTTGCCGTAGGTGGCGATGTGGGGCGGATCGCGTGCCAACTGGGTGCCCTGCCGGTCGGTGACGAACCAACTGGACGACGACAAATGCGGATGGCGTGCCCGGGCTTTGGCAAGCCAGTCTTCCAGCTCGTTCTCAGGGCCATCGAGCCCCACAAGGTTCTGATGCTTCTTCACGAGCTCCAGCAGCTGCGGCGAGCGTCCTTCGGCCTCCAGGGCTTCCCAGCGGCTTTGTAATTCGCGGCTGACGATTTCGGCGTAGGCCCAGGCCGACTGGCTCTTGCTTTCCAGGGCCCGCTGCACGACGGCGTGTTGCGACTCGGCCACCGACTTGCGAAAGCCCATCCCGGCAAACAGCGCCACCACGCCCAGCAGCAACACCGGCCCCAAAGCGCCCAACACGTACAGTGGACGCCGCGCGAGCCGGCGGTTCCGGGCGTCCAGTTCGTTGAGGACAACCTGGACGTTCTGGTACCGCTTTTCGGGATTGGTCGCCAGGCAGCGGTCGATGATCTCGGCCAGATAACGGTCGACACCCGGTACGCTGCGATGTTCGGTCGGCTTAGGCGCGTTGCCGATGATCTCGCGATAGATCCGCAGCCTTTCGGCCAGGCCCGGGGCGGCTTGCAACGCTTCCACGTTGGCTTCGGTCCGGTACGGCGGCCGGCCAACCAGCATGCAGTAAAAGATCGCTCCCAGGGCGTACACGTCCCAGCGAACGTCGGGCACGGCGTCGAGCGAGGCCTGCTCGGGCGCCATGTAAAACAGCGTGCCGAGAGCCGGCTGCTGTTCGGAGGTCAGCCGGCTCTGGCCAAAATCGCAGATCCGGGGCCGCGAATCCTGGTCCAGCAGAATGTTGGCCGGCTTCAGATCGCAGTGCAGGATCCCTTTGCCATGCGAATGGGCCAGGCCGATGCAGGTTTCGCGAAAGATGGTCAGCGCCTGCTCAACCGGCAGCGTGCCGTTTTCCTGGATCTCCTGTTCGAGCGAGCCCCGCTCCAGATACTCCATGATGAAGAACGGCGGATCCGACGAAGGGTCGGTATCCAACAACTTCACCACGTAAGTGTCGGTCGAGAGTTGGGCCAGTTTCTCGACCTCGCGGACCAGCAGCGACCAGTCCTCGGCCCGGCGGCGGGTGCAGAACTTGATCGCCACGCGCTGCCCGGTGTTCTTCTTGACGGCCACCCAGACTTCGCCGAAAGCTCCCTCGCCCAGAAAGCTTTCCATCACATAGCCGGCAACCTGAAGAGGGGGGCGGCGCTGCTGGGCACTAAGCGACTGGCTGCGTGCGCGTTGCTCTCGGTCCTGAAGTTGTGTCTGGTCCAAATCCATGGGTGATCCCGAAAGCGTCCCCGGGGCGTCGCCGACCGCGCGACGGTGGACTGGCCGATGAACGTGCCAATTATACCAATCGCGGCCCGGCGGGGAACGCTGCGGCGCTGGGTGGTTCGCGCCCCAAACTCCGTCACCGTATTTATTAACGATCAGACAGCAGACGTAAGATCTGCGAGGTGCCCACCCTGACAGCACCTCCCACCACGCCGAACGTACCAGCATGTGCGAACCCAAGTCGCCAAGCGGGCAACTTTGAGGAATGTTACCAAGGGATGCCGCTTGCAAGGCGTGGCCGTGCATGGCAGCATTCCTGAAATACGCCCGCCGCTTTCCCCGCCCCATGGCCATGCCGCTTGACGCCCCGATGATTTCACCCCAGGTCGATGGATTTTGTCTGCAAAGTCAGCGGCTGATCCTGCGTCCGTGGCGCACGGAAGATCTGGCGGCCTTCCTGCCGATCGTGCAGGATCCGCAGGTCATGCGCCTGATTGGCTCCGGCCAAATTTGGGATCCCGACACCGCGGCGGCGTTCATCGCACGGCAGATCGATTTCCAGAACCGGTTTGGGTTTTGCCTCTGGGCCCTGGAGAGTCTCGAAGAGCGGACGCTGATCGGCTTTTGCGGCGGGCGTCCCAGCGATGCCGCGCTGGCGGCCTTGAACTCAGACGCGGCCAGTGGCCAGGTGGTTCCCTCGCCGGCCAGCCTGCCCGAGGTCGAAATTGGCTGGCGGTTAGCGCAACCCTATTGGGGAAAAGGAATTGCCACCGAAGCCGCCACCCTGGCGGTGGACTATTTGTTCAACACGGTTCGCGTGCCGCGGCTGATCGCCATCACCAGGGCGGAGAACGAACGCTCGATCCGCGTGATGCAGAAGCTGGGCATGCACTTCGAGAGCACACGGCTGCGCGATGGACACTCGATTGTGCAGTACGCACTGGCGGCAACCGACAGGCGGATCGGCTAGGCACACCTGCCGCGGCGCCATTGGCGGTTGGCTTTTGTTGCTCCCCGGTTGAAAAAACCATCAGGTTTCATCTGGCGGTGCCATGCAAACATTCGACCTGATCGTGCTGGGGACAGGCGGGGTAGGTAGCGCGGCGCTCTATCTGGCCGCCAAACGGGGATTGCGGTGCCTGGGCGTAGACGCTTTTCCGCCGGCACACGCGCTGGGCAGCTCTCACGGTCAAACTCGGATTATCCGCCAAGCCTACTACGAACATCCCGTTTACGTGCCGCTGGCAATCGCCTCGTACGATCACTGGCGTGCTTTGGAACAGGAATCCGGCGAGCAAGTCTTTGTACAAACGGGCCTCCTGCAAGTCGGCCCTAGCCAGGGCGAAGTGCTGCGAGGCGTTCGCGAAAGTGCTCGGCGTTACAATCTGGCCGTCGAAGAACTGAGCCGAGTAGAAATTGCCCAGCGCTTTCCCGGCTTTCGCGTGCCGCCTGGTATGGACGGCATTTACGAAGCCACCGCTGGATATTTACGCGTCGAGCGGGCCATCGCGTTGCACCTTACGTTGGCCCAGCAACATGGCGTCATGCTTCATACCGGCCAGCGTGTCGTTCGCTGGAATGTAGAAAACGGGGCGGACGGCTCCGTTGCCATCGAAACGGCCGATGGCCTGCGATTCGAGGCCGCCCGTCTGATCATCACCGCCGGAGCCTGGGCCGCGCAGTTGCTGCCTGAGCTGGGGCGCACGCTCACTGTGCTGCGGAAGCCGCAATTCTGGTTTCCTGTCACGGAACCTCGCCTGCGCCCGGCGGATAGTCCGGCCTTCCTGTATGAAATGCCTGAGGGCGTGTTCTACGGCTTTCCGCCCATCGACGGGCGGATGAAGGTCGCCGAGCATTCCGGTGGCTTGCCGGTGGCCGACCCGCTGAGCGTGGAGCGTGCGATACAGCCGATGGATCTGCCCCCGCTACAGCGGTTTATTGCCGCACAACTGCCGGGCTTGGATGCCACCCCTGTGGACCACAGCGTGTGCATGTACACGATGTCGCCCGATGCCCATTTCGTGGTGGATCGGCACCCGCTATATCCCCAGGTGGCGTTCGCGGCCGGCCTCTCGGGGCATGGCTTCAAGTTCACCGGGGTGCTAGGGCAGGCCCTGGTCGAACTGGCCGTGGACGGCACCACCGATTTGTCGATCCAGTTCTTGTCGGCCAGCCGGCTCGCCTGATGCCTTAACTTTATATCGCTAGAAGACTTGTCGACGCCGGCTGACCTGTCGTGATTGTCCGGCTTAAGCGTTCCATTCCAGCGGCCGCATACCCCGCCCGAACGGCTGGGCAGCTTTCGCCAGGCATCGCGAGCAAGTACACTCCAACTCAAGGCGAGCGGGCCATGGGGGCCCGCCGCATTGCTTGGCTGGCGTATTGCTCCCGTCTGGTTGGTGCTGCAACACGATGACGATCCTGTCTTGGCGCTCTTGGCTTGGCTGCGGCGTGATGGCGGTACTGATTGGTCTGACCGCTGTCGCCGAAACACGGGGGCAAACCGATCAACCGGCCAGCCAGGGCGAAGCCGCCGTCGAAGCGCCGGCGGTTGAAACGTCCGCTGCCCAAGCCAACGGCGGCGAGGACGAAGACGACGTCGACGAAACGCCCGTCGAAGCCCCGGCCACCGAAGTGCCCACGGTTCGCGTAGCCTTGGTGGGCAGCACGTTCATCGAACGCGAGCAGCAATACGGTTACTGGGAAACCTGGCTGGCCGCATCGCAGCCCGAGCAACGGTTCATTGTTCGCAACCTGGGCTGGAGCGGCGACAATGTCCAGGGCGAATCGAGGGCCGGCTTCGGCAAACCTCGCGACGGTTACGACAAGCTCATCGAGCAGGTGCGCAGCGCGCGCCCGGATGTGGTGTTCGTCGCATACGGCACCAATGCCTCGTTTGAAGGCGCGCAAGGCCTGTCGGCTTTTCGGTCCGGCTTGGACCAATTGTTGCGCGATCTGAGAGCGACCGGCGCTCGCCTGGTGCTGGTCAGCCCACCGCCGTTTGAAGATGCCGGCGTCCCAGGTGTCGATATCCTGGCGCGGAACGCCGACCTGGCCCTGTATGCCGCCGCGATTCGCGAGGCCGCGGACGATTGGGAAGCCGAGCACATCGATCTGTTTGGCGGCCTGGCTTCAGCGATCTCTCCGGGCGGACGCCGTCTTACCGACAACGGCATGCACCTCTCGGCCTATGGTTACTGGCTTGCCGCGCCGCTGATGGATGCCCCGCTGGCCAAGGCACAGCCTTGGCGTCTTTCGCTGGCGCTCGACCAAGGACGCCCGGTCATCAAACGTTCGACCGGCACCACGGTGATCGATATCGCCGCCCACGTCGAACCCTCGCCGGCGATTCTTAGCTGGTCGGTGCGCGATGCCGCCTTGCCGGTTCCCGCTCCGCCGCCGGGCAAGCCTGTCGCCGAGATCCCGGCCTCCGTGTCGCGGGTGCTGCAAATACAAGGGCTACCGCCGGGCGACTACGAACTGCGGATCGATCGGCAAGTAATAGCGACCGCCCCGGCGGAAGAATGGGCGCGCGGCGTTACACTCAAAATCGGCCCCGATTACGCGCAGGTCGAGCAGATTCGCGAAGCTGTGATCAAAAAGAACGAGTTGTTCTTCCACCGCTGGCGGCCGCAAAACGAAACCTACCTCTTCGGCTTCCGCAAGCACGAGCAAGGCCAGAATGCCCGCGAAATCCCGCAGTTCGATCCGCTGGTAGCCGAGATGGAAGAAGTGATCTTCCGGCTGAGCCAACCGCAGCGGCGATACTACGAATTGCGGAGGCTCGCCGACGAGTGAACATTGCCAGCCTGGCCGCTACCGGGGTTCCATACCGTTATCCTTTGGTCGCGTGTCTCCCCGTTATTCAGCCCGTAAAGGCCATCTGCCCATGCGAACGACTTGGAACTTCTATTCGGCTGGCCGGTTGCACTTTGGCTGCGGGGCCGTGCGGCATACGGCCGATTGCGTGGCACCGCTGCGAGTTCGCAAGGCGTTCGTAGTGACCGACGCGGCGCTGGTTTCAGCCGGCGCGGTGCAGAAGGTGATTGATCCGCTGCGGCAGGCAGGCGTTGAAGTTCAGGTCTTCGAGGGAGGGCAGCCGGAACCGGCCATTGAGATCGCGCTGGCAGCAGCCGAAGAGGCTCGGCGTTTTGGCCCCGGCGCCATCGTCGGCATCGGCGGCGGCAGCAACATGGACCTGGCGAAGATCACCGCCGTTCTGGTCACGCACGGCGGCGATTTGTCGCAATACTTCGGCTGGAACAACGTGCCCGGGCCGGTGCTGCCGATTGTTTGTGTGCCGACCACGTCGGGCACGGGCAGCGAAGTTTCCCACGCGGCCGTGCTGACCGATACGGCGAATGCGATGAAGGTCAGCGTCCTCTCGAACTACCTGCGGCCGGCGGTGGCGATTGTCGATCCGGAGCTGACGCTCACGTGCCCGCCCAAGGCCACGGCCGACAGCGGCATCGACGCACTCACCCACGCCATCGAAGCGTGCACCGCCGTCAATTACACCGATCTGGCCGTGCCTGAAGGTGAGTCGGCTCCCTACGACGGTCGGCACCCCTTAGGCGACATTTTGGCCGAAAAGGCCATCCGCCTGATCGCGCAGCACCTCGTCACGGCGGTCCATGAGCCCGACAATCTCGCAGCTCGGGAAGGTATGTCGCTGGCGGCCACGCTGGCTGGCCTGGCCTTTTCCAACTGTGCCGTGGCGGTGGTTCACGCCCTGGAATACCCGCTGGGCGGCGCGCTGCACGTTTCGCACGGTGCCGGAAACGGCCTACTGTTGCCCTATGTGATGCAGTTCAACATGCCGGCCCGTCAGGCAACGTTTGCCAGGATTGCCCAGTGGTTGGGCGAAGATACCACAGGTTTGGACGAAGCCGCCGCGGCGCAGCGAGCGATCGCGGCCGTCGAACGGTTGCGGGCGGCCATCGGGATTCCGCAGCGCATTCGCGAACTGGGCGGTACTGCCGAGCAGTTGCCGGAGTTCGCCGCCAAGGCGTTCGCCATCAAGCGGTTGATGTTGCTCAATCCGCGTATGCCCAGCGAAGCCGATCTGCTGGCCATCTACCAGGCTGCCTGGTAAGCCGGCTGCTAATAGTAACGTGTTTCGCTTGAAGGGCTTTCGACTACCAGGGTATCCTTACGTAAGCGGGCCCGTGCAATCGGGGGGCACGTTGCTAGCGCCTTTGTTTTGGCCCGGCGGGGCATGCAAGGCCCTTGCAGCAATGCCACGGTTTGACCGGTCCCGCGGTGCCCTTTCTGATCTATCGTGCGCTCGTCGAGAGCCTCCGGCTATGCCGATTCGGATGCAATGTCCCCAGTGCCGCCATCTGCTGACGGTCCCGTCGAAGTTCCGCGGGCAGCAGGTCGATTGCCCCAGTTGTCGCGGAACCTTCACGGTTGACCCGACCAGCGGCGACGAAAGCGGCAGCCACGACGACTTGCACATCGAATCGCCGCAGGGAAACGGCTTGCGCAGCGGCGATTTTCCGTCGCTTCATCTGGCCGATAGCCCCCGTCCTGCGCCGGTGCGGCCGGTCACGCCCGTCGCCGTAAGCGGCCGCAAAGTGCAGTTCATCGTCCAGGAAACAGCCGAAACACCGCTCAAACCCGATAAAGAAGGCCGCCTGCCGGAACTGGCCCTCAGCGATAGTGAACTTCACCGGGAAGACGAGGCCGATGAGAAAGAATCCAACCCGGCATTGCTGGTAAGCGTGTTGGCGGTGAGCTTCATGCTTTCCATCCTGCTGTTGTTTGCGGATTTCGAGGCGAGCGAATCCGCAAACATGGGAGCCAAGGACGCCCGCACGCGCATTGCCCAGGAGTATTTTCACAACGAATCGCCCGAAGCGCCGCTGGCCGAGTATCAGATTTATTTGCGGCGAGCGCAGCGGGCATACGCGCGGGGCGACCTGGAAGAGGAGCAGCTCTGGTATCGCCGCGTGTTGAACTTGCTTCATGCCGAAACGGCCAAGAGCTATCATACCGTTACCGGCACTCGCGACCGCGACGAGCGGCTCCGCGACCTGTTATCGAGGATCCTCCACGACACATCCGAATGAGCGGCGGATGATTTCCGCCAACTGCAACAGGGCCACGCCGTGACCGCGTCGGTGGTTTGAATCACGCAGGCGGTAGCACCTGCCGTGGCAAACTCTCGCGGCAGGCCATGCCAGTTTAAACCGCCGCGCAACGTAGTGCATTAGAAACATCATTCAACTTATCAAGGCAGGGCAGGGCGGTGCCGGGGGGACGCCGCTCGCCGAAGGCCGGGGCACCATTTCCGGATACAGAGCGATCTCGAGGCCAACGCATGGATTTGCACAACCGCTACTCCATCATCGGAACCATTGGGTCCGGCGATTTCGCCGTCGTTTATCGAGCGCGCGATCTGGAGTTGGGGCGCGAGGTCGCCATCAAGCAGATCCACCAGCAGTTTCTGTCCGACAAGCAAAAGCTGGACAGCTACTGGCGCGAAGCCGAACTGCTGGCGACGCTTGAGCACCCCAGCATCATGACCATCTATGATCTGGTCCGCCCGCAGGGCTGGCTCATTCTGGAATTGATGCAGGGCAATCTCAAAGACCGCACCGAGGGCCGGCCCATCAATGTGGACTATCTCCGGCTGGCGATGTTCCACTGCCTGCACGCGCTGAAGTTCCTGCATGAGAACGGCATCATCCATGGCGATGTGAAGCCGGCCAACATGCTGATCGACAAGCGCAACCGCGTGAAACTGGGCGACTTTGGCCTGGCTCGCCGTGTCAGCAACGATGAAGGCAGCCTGCTCAAAGGCACCACCAAGTACATGGCCCCGGAGGTATTCTCCGACCAGTTCGGGCCGGTTACGCCGGCCAGCGATTTGTACTCGCTGGGCTTCTCGGCGTACGAGCTGCTGTGCGGCGACCGCTTTGAAGATCTGTTCCCCGGCCTGAACGCATTTGGCCGCGATCGACAGTTGGCCTGGATCATGTGGCACGCGGCCCCGGACCGCCGCCTGCCGGAGATCCACCGCGTAATGGAAGGCGTGCCGGAAGATTTGCAGCATGTCATCTCCAGGCTGATCGAGAAGGATCCCCAGAAGCGCTACCGCTCGGCCGACGAAGCCTTGGCCGACCTGGTGCATCAGCAGGTGCCCAAGCAGCACGACGACGAAGAAGCCGCTGCTCGTGCTGCGGCCGCACAACAGCGTCGCAAGCGGAATCTGGCCATCGGCGCCGTCGCCGTGAGCATCGCGTTGAGCATCGGCATGCTGTTCATCCCGATGGGCGAGTCCAACACGCAGACCGTTGCCCCCATGGCGCCGGTCCAAGGGCTCGTCAAACACATGGATCTCAACCAGCGCACACTGGTGGTGGCCACGGCCGACGGACAATTCGCCGACATCAAGGTGGCCAACGATGCCGAAATCCATCTCAACGATCGCCGCGTAATGTTGGGCGATTTGCACCCCGGCGATCAGCTCGTCGCCCATGAGGAAGTGCGCGACGGCAAGCTGGTGCTGGTCGTGGCGGCCGCGCGCCCCAATACCGACGTCGGCACGATCAAATCACTCCAAAGCACGCTGGATAAGCTGACTGTCACCATCGAAGAAGGCCCCGACCGCGGCGCGGTGTTCGAGCTCTCACTAGGCCATCCGTCAACCATTCACCTGAACGGCGAACCGGCCGACTTTGGTGACCTCAAATCCGGCGATCGCATCCAGCTTACCCACACCAAGCATCCCACGCTGGGCCGCATGGTGACCGAGATTCGTGCCGTACGGGTTGTCGAAATGGGGCCGGGCGAGATCCAGGCCATTGATCCCCAGGCCGCTCAGGTGGTCCTGGCCGTTCAAGGGCGGGAGCGTCCGCTTTCGCTGCCGGTGGCCAAGGGCGCCCGAGTAACGCTGAACAACCTGTCGGTGCTGGGCGGAAAGCGGCTGGGTATCGAAGATCTCAAGCCCGGCGACCAGATCCGCAAACTGGAGGCGGATACCGAGCTGCGTTCGATCGACGCGTATCGCACGTTCTCGCTTCAAGGACAGGTGGCTGACGTGCGGCCAGACGTCCGCGTGATCGACATCATCGCCGGCGATGCCGGTTCAACGTTCAGCGTTCAGGTTCCTCCCAGCACGCCCCTAACTTTGGACAAGGAATCGATCACGCTGCCCGAGCTGCAGATCGGCGACCGGGTGGAGCTTACCCACGACTCGCCCGACCAAAGCAGCCTGAAGGCCCTGGCCCTGAAGGCGACCCGGGCCCCCGATCCCAACCGCTGGGGCCTGGTGATCGGCGTCCAGCGGTACGATGACCGGCACCTGGCCGCGGCCGAAGGTGTCACCTCGGGCGACGACGCTCGTCGCGTTCACCAGACCTTGGTCAACCGTTACCGCGTGCCGGCCGCCCAAGCCATGTTGCTGGAGGATACCAGCCGCATCCGGCTGGAGCAGGAGGTCGAAGGTTTCCTGGCCCGGTTGGCGGCCGCCCAACCTCCGGCGGGCCAACTGGTGGTGTACTTCACGGGCCATGCTTTCCTCGATGAGGACGGCAACGCCTACCTGGCCCCAACCGACTTTGCCCTGAACCGTCGCGCCGCCACCGGCGTGCCGCTGGCCTGGCTGATCGAAAAGCTCAACGCCGCCCCCGCGCGTGACAAGTTGCTGCTGCTGGATACGTGCCACGAACTGCCCGAAGACCTGCAGGCCGCTCAGCCGTCGACGGCCGAGCTCATTGCCAGGTTCAAAGAACGGGCGGGCCGTGGCAGCACCGGCAGCCTGACCATCGTGGCCAGTTGCGCACCGGGGCAGCGGGGGCACCGCGTCGGCAGTCAGGGCCCCGGCCTGTTTGCCGAAACGTTGCAGCAGGCGTTCGCCGGCAAAGCCGATCAAAACCGCGACAACCGCTTGAACTCGGCCGAACTGTTCGAGTTCGCCGAGGCCAACATGAGCAAATTTGTCAGCCCCCACACCGAGATTCAGCGGCCAGTTCTGTTCCCGCCCGACGTGGTGCAGCCGGTCTTCAGCGACGAAGCCAAGGCCCCCATCCTGCAACTGCTGGCAATGACCAACTTGCCGCAGCGCGAAATCGATCCGGCCGAAGCCCGGTCGCTGGCCAAGTCGGCCGGAGAGCTTGCCGCCGGGGAGCCCGATCCGAAGCTGGCCTACGCCCTGGTCTTGATGAAGGCCAGCCAACTGTCGGACGCCCAACGTCAGTTTGAGGAACTGAAGGTAAGCCACCCCAACCTGATCGTTGCCCGCCAGGCAGCCGCTTACTTGCAGTTCCGCACCGGGCGGCAAGTATCGGGCATTGACGACCTGGCCGCCATGCTGGCTCTGGTGCCGGAGCCAAAAGCGGGCGAGACGCCCGGCTCCCAGGACGTTCACTTGTTCGAATGGTCGGGCAAGTTGCGGGCGTTTACCGAACTGCAGTTCGAAGGCCGCATTAGCGCCGCGCTCGAAACGGCGCTCCAGAAGCTCGATCAACTCGTCGCCAAGCGGTCCGAGCCGTTCCGCCAGGCGTACGCGGCAGGCCGGACGGCGGTCCAGCAACAGTATCAGAAGTACGCCCACGAGATTGCCGCGGCGAAGGACGAGGCCACCAGGAGCCGCCTGCGGACCGATCAACGCCAATTGCTCAATTATGCGGATTTTGATCTGTCGGCAGCAGCGACGGAACTCAGAGCCGGCCTGGATCGTCTGCGATAACGTCATCAATGCACGTTACAGGTTCAATGTTGGACAAAATGTCCACATTCTTTGATGCGTTATTTTTTGAAGCGTTGACGGGCGCACTTCTCGACACGCGGCAGGGATCTTAAGCTACGGTACCCAAGGACGATTCGCCGCCAGGGCTCCTCGCTCCGGACGATGAGGGGTTTCCTCAATTTTTGCGGGAAAGTCGCACCATTCGCTCAGGATCCGGCCGTATCCGTGGCGCATGGCATCCGATGAAATAGGTAAGGTGCGCATATAAAAAGGCAACGCTGGCGGGGGGCGCGCTGCACCGTTTGGGCTATGACAAGACGCTAAATATGACGCGTCATTTCCCCCTGACGGTGTTCCCCCGGTTGCCAGGTTATAGAGTCCGGTCGATAATGAAATTTGAGATGAGTTGGCCGGAATTTTGCCTCATCATTCCCCATCCGCTGTACCGTCCAGTGGTTACATCAATGTCCATCGCGCGATGATTGGAAGGTCGGGCAGGACACGCTGCTCAGGCCAACCTGGGGGTGAATGCTACTTCGGCACCAACGCGTTGCAGCCTCGAACCGCTTGTGTAGTGCGGGCCATTGGGGCTTGATCCATTGTCGTTTCCCTGGTTTGGGGACCGCCCCACCTCTGCGGAGTTCACACATGACCATTCGCTTACTTGTCGTCGACGATCACCCCATGGTCCGGTCCGGGATCGGTTTTCTGGTCCAGGACACCGAGATCGAGATCATCGGCGAGGCTGCCAGCGGGGAAGAGGCCATTCAGAAGGTGCAGGAGCTGCAGCCGGATGTGGTGCTGATCGACATCCAGATGGACAACGGCGACGGCTTGACCGCATTGGGCAAGATCAAGGCCGAGCGGCCGCACCTGCCGATCCTGGTGCTGTCGACCTTCGATAACCCGCTGTACGTCGGCCAGGCTATGGCGCTGGGCGCCAGCGGATACCTGCTCAAAGGCTGCGAGCGCGACGACATTCTGCAAGCCATTACTCGCGCCGCCGCCGGCAAGTCGGCCTGGACTCGCAGCGAGATCCGCCGTGTGAGTGGTGCGCTGTCCACGCCGCGTCTGCCCGACATCGAGGTCCCGCTCACCGAGCGTGAGGCCGAAGTGCTGCGTCTGCTGGCCCTGGGCAAGACCAACAAGCAGATTGCCAAGTCGCTCGACATCAGCTTCGAGACCGTCAAAGAGCACGTCCAACACATTTTGAACAAGGTGGGCGTGTCGGACCGGACCCAGGCGGCCGTGTGGGCCGTTCGCGAAGGTCTGGTGTAAGCGGGCCCGGCGGAGCCGCTGGGGGCAGTTCGCCGCGGCACTGGCAAAACCTGCCGAGTAACCATCGCGGGTTATTGGTCGCGCCCGCGAACAATATGGCGGCTATCCCCACCGGAACCTTTCCACGTGCGCTCGTGGGTGCGTGGTCAGTTCAGCGTCCAAGAGGCTACGGTCCGTAGCTGCCGGTATTGGCTGCGCGCTCCGAAAGGGAGGCTGCGTCACGAAACGCGGCTGCACTAGCTTTAGGTGCGCCAATTGCAACCCCGCCTTCTGGCGGGTAGGATCATTGCCTTCGCTCGGTACACTTATTGCCGGTAGCTAAGCGTTTGATGCAATCGCATCGGGCGCCGAGCGTGCCTCTTTCCCTACCCCGACAGGTTGGCGGAGTCCGTGGTTACGTATCCAGGATGGTCCGTCGATCTTCAGTTTTTTTCGAGGAGCCGTCATGAACCGCCGCCTGTCCGCCGCCGGTCTGGCATTGCTCGTCGCCCTAGGCACACCGATCGCTTACGGTCAGCCAGGGCCGACCGAGCCCGCCCAAAAAGCCCAACCTGCCGAAGCGTCGGCCCAGAAAGCCGCGCAAGAAATCATCCAGCTTCTCCAGCAGAACAAGCTGGAAGAGGCCGAAGCCGCATACGACAAGGCGCTTCAGGCCTATCCCAAGGCTGAAGAGCTACAGCAACTGCGGCAGCCGTTCTTTGTCCTCTATGCCCAAAGCGAGCAGCCTGAGAAGGCCTGGAAGCACCTGCTTCCGCTGGTCGATTCGTACATCGACGCCGTCGGCGAAGATCCGCGGATGGCCGAGCAACTTCCCAGTGTGCTGCAAGTGCTGACGCGGTTTGCCGGCCAGGCCAAGCAGGAGAACGCGGCCATCGAAAAGCTGGCGGCAATCGAAAAACGGCTGGACGCGCTGGCCGCCGACGGCAAGTCCGACTCGCTACGTAAAGCGGCCCGCGATGCGTTCAACCAACGAGTGCTGCTGTTGGCCAAGACCGGCAAGCAGGAAGAAGCCGGCAAACTGACCGCGGAAACCGTCAAGGCCGCCCAGGCCGCGCTGAAGGAAGCTCCGGACGACGTTCAGCGCGTTATCGCCGTGGCCGACGCCCTGGGGTTGCAGGCCAATGTCGCTGCCGAGAAAGATCAGCAGGCGGCCAACGCGGCTTACCAGACCTATCTCGACTTCGTCAACGAGCAGTGGGACAAGCACCCCGGCAACACCAAGATTCAGGACGCCTTCATCATGGCGTTCTTCTCTCGGATTGTCGCCATGATCGACGACGATCCGGCGGAAGCTGAGAAGCTGTTGGCCACCGCCCAGCACAAGCTGACACACTGGAAAGCCGAAGGCGAGGAGGCCACGCAGCGCCGCCTGGCGTTTGGCCAGATTCTCGACTCCATTAAGGAGCGGATCGAAGGCGTCAAAGAGCGCAACCGCCTCATTGGCCAGCAGGCTCCGGATTTTGAAGCCCAGAAGTGGATCAACGGCAACGCCGTCAGCCTGGCCGACCTGCGGGGCAAGGTGGTGCTCTTGGACTTCTGGGCGGTGTGGTGCGGCCCGTGTATCTCGACCTTCCCGCACCTGCGAGAGTGGCACGACAAGTACGCCAAGGACGGCCTGGTGATCCTCGGCCTCACGGAGCCCTACAGCTACGGCTGGAACGAGCAAGCCCAGGCACCGGAGCCCAAGGAAAACCTGAGCATCGATGACGAAGCCAAGGCCCTCGAAAAGTTCGCCAAGCACCACGAGCTGAAGCATCGGCTGGCGCTACTGCCGAAGGATTCCCAGGTATCCGATGCGTACGGCGTGAACGGGATTCCGCACGTGGTACTGGTCGATCGGGCGGGCAAGGTCCGCATGATCCGCGTCGGGGCCGGCGAGCAGACCGCCGCTGCGCTGGAAAAGGGCATCCAAGAGCTGCTCAACGAGAAGCCGGATCAAGGGAATTGAGCGTGGCTTCCTCGGCGACCCCCGCTTGTCGGCAGCGAATCCGTCGCGACGGCGCCGCTCTTCGAGCGGGTTAGGGCGAGTCGATTAAAACGAACGAATTTGCAGGGAATCGGCCGGCCCTTCCACCCGGAGGGCCGGCTTCCCATTTGGTGGTGTTCGGTCTACAATCAACGAGCAGTGCGTCGCCGCAATAGGGGCGGCCTCCGCCACGGCTTAGGCGTTTTATGCCCAGAGCCGCAGCACTCCTTGAATACGTGCCATGTCGTCGAACTTCAGCCTGGGCAAAGTCGAAGTCTCCCTCACGCCGACCGAGCGTTTTGAGGAGTTTCTCAAGAGCCGCGGCAAGCGCGTCACACAGCAGCGGCGCCTGATTGTGGAAGACGTCTTCGCCCAGCACGATCACTTCAACGCCGACGAACTGTGCGATGTCCTGCAGAAGGCCGGCCGCGACGTGAGCCGGCCCACCGTCTATCGCACGCTGAACGAGATGGTAGAAGCCGGGCTGCTGCGCAAGATGACCATCGGCAGCCGCAGCGTCTACGAACTCGATTACGGCTACCCGCAGCACGATCACCTGTACTGCGAGAAGTGCGACAAGTTGATGGAGTTCCAGAGCGACGAGATCGTGCGCATCCGCGAGCAGGTCGCCCGCGAGTTCAGCTTTCGCGTGAGCGGGCACCGCTTCATCGTGTACGGCGTTTGCGATGAGTGCCAGAAGCGCAGCCGCCGCCGTCCCCGCCGGCTGGAAATGGTCTGAAGCCGCTCCGCACGCCACGCCCGCGGCAACTTGGCGGGTTGCGAAAGCACATCATGCATTCTGCCTCACTCGCCGCAGTCGGGTCTTCCGCGCAGGTTGATGCCCAAGATGGCTCCGGCAGATATTGCCGATGGCATAAACTGCCTCTTTGCTGCCAACCTTACCGCCGGTTTGTCTTAGAACGCTGGCAACGTCGAACGATCCCCCCTTACGCGCCGGCTCACTGTCGGCACGTTGCTCGAATCCCGCACCTTGGCGCTGCTTGACACGTTTTCGGGCAAGCGCTAGATTGCCCGATGATTCATCCCGCCCACCGCGTTGGGAGACGCGCACGGAGTAGCGGCGGGAACCTCCTCAGCGGCAACCTTCGATTGGCCTAAAAGTCGCACGCGCGGTCCAGGCATCTCCCCCAACACGCCTTTTAGTCCGGCGGGTGCCGAAAGAAAATCTGCATGGCAACGCTCACCCAGATCGACCTCAAGCCCATCGCCGACGAGCTTGGCCTCAAGTTGTCGCAGGTGGAGAACTTGGTCCAACTGCTCGACGACAACAACACCGTTCCCTTCATTGCGCGGTACCGCAAGGACCAGACGCAGGGAATGGACGAGGAGCAGGTCCGGCAGGTTCAAGATCGAGTGAACCGCGCTCGGTTGCTCCACCAGCGCATGCAGACGATCCTTCGCACGATCGAATCGCAGGGCAAGCTGACGCCGGAACTGCGGGCAGAAATCGAAGCCGCCGATTCCGTCAAGCGGCTGGAGGATTTGTACCTCCCGTACAAACCCAAGAAAACCACGCTGGCAACGCTCGCCCGCGAACGGGGCCTGCTGCCGCTGGCCGACGAAATCCTCGAAGCGGCCGAGACGTCGCTGAACCTCGACGCCCGGGCTGCCGACTTCGTCAATCCCGATAAGCAGGTGCCCACCGTCGCCGATGCGCTGCTGGGGGCCGGCCATATCATCGCCGAGCGGTTCAGCGAGCGCGCCGACGTGCGCGGCCGCCTCCGCGAGATCCTTCGCAACACCGGCAAGCTGGTCAGCACCAAAGCCAACGACTCGGTCAAGCCGGGCGGTCCTTTCCAGGATTATTTGAACTTCTCCGAGTCGATCACCAAGATCCCCAACCATCGTGTCCTGGCCATCAACCGCGGCGAACGAGCTAAGGCCCTGCGGGTGCACATCGCCGCCGACGAAGAGGCCATGATCCGCTGCATGGAAGAAATGCTGGTGCCGGCTGACCACCCGCACCGCGATTTCCTCCAGGGTTGCGCTCGCGATGCGCTCCAGCGGTTGATCTTCCCGAGCCTTGAACGCGAAGCCCGCCGCGAGCTGACCGAGGCCGCCGAGGCGCACGCCGTGCAGGTGTTTGCCCGAAACCTGCGGAACCTGTTGCTGCAACCGCCGATCCGCAATCGCCGCGTGGTGGCGATCGATCCCGGCTTCCGCAGCGGTTGCAAGATGGTGGCCCTCGACGAGTTCGGCAACTACCTGGCCCACGACGTGATCCACCTGGTGGGCAAGAAGGAGCGGCTTGAGGAGCAGTTGCAGGAAGCCCGCCGCAAGCTGGCCGAAATGGTCAAGGAGCACCAGGCGTCGGTGATCGTCATCGGCAACGGCACGGCTTGCCGCGAAACCGAAGCCCTGGTGGCCCAGACCCTGGCCGAAGAACTGGCCGGCACCGACGTGGCCTACACCATCGTCAACGAGGCCGGGGCCAGCGTCTACTCGGCCAGCCCGATCGGCCGCGAGGAGTTCCCCAACCTCGATGCCACGGTGCGCGGCGCCATTTCCATCGGCCGCCGGCTGCAAGACCCGCTCAGCGAACTGGTGAAGATCGAGCCCGCGAACATCGGCGTGGGCATGTATCAGCACGACGTGAAGGCGAAGCACCTTCAGGCTTCGCTCGACGACGTGGTGGCAAGCTGCGTCAACTTTGTGGGCGTGGACCTCAATACCGCCAGCTACGCGCTGCTGCGGTACGTATCGGGCCTGAACCAGTTGACCGCTCGCCGGGTGTTCGAGTACCGCACCCAATCCGGTCCGTTCCGCAGCCGTGAAGAACTCAAGAACGTGCCGGGGCTGGGCGAAGCGGCGTTTGTGCAGGCCGCGGGCTTCCTCCGCATTGCCGACGGCGAGAACCCGCTCGACGCCACCTGGATTCACCCCGAAAGCTACGAGATCGCCGAGCGGCTCCTGGCCAAGATGGGCTTTGAGCCTGCTCAACTGCGAGACAAGAGCTGCACCGAACAGATCGCAGCCAAGGTCAAGGAACTGGATATCCCGGCGCTGGTCGAAGAACTGGGCGTCGGCGAACTGACCTTGCGCGACGTGCTCGCCCAATTGGTGCGGCCCGGCCGCGACCCGCGCGAAGACCTGCCGGCCCCGCTGTTCAAACGTGAGATCCTCAAGCTTGAGGATCTGGAGCCGGGCATGGAACTGGCCGGCAGCGTGCTCAACGTCGTCGACTTTGGCGCGTTCGTCAATATCGGTCTCAAAGACAGCGGCCTGGTGCACATCAGTCAGATGTCGGCCGACTATGTCACCGATCCGCACCAGATCGTGGCCGTGGGCAGCCCGGTCCGTATCTGGGTGCTTTCCGTCGATAAGGAACGTCGCCGCGTCTCGTTGACGATGATTCCGCCGGGCACCGAGAAGGTCGCTCCGCCGCGGCGCAAGCGTGCCGAGGGCGAACACGCCCGGCCGGCCGATGGACGCATCGGCGACAAGAGATCCGCCGGCAAACCCGGCGCTGCCAAGCCTAGCGGGGACCGCAAACCACAGCCTGGCGGGCGCAAGGGTGGCCGCAAGAGCGAACGTGTGCCGGCACGGCCCAAGACGTTCGAAATCAAGTCGAAGCTGCCGCCTCCCAAGCTCAGCAAGGAGATGCGCGAGGGCAAGGCTCCGCTGCGCACCTTCGGCGATCTGCTTCAGTTCTTCCAGGAGCGGGAAAGCCAGGAAGGCGACGACGCAAAGCAATAACGCCACTGGGGCACCGAGGCCAGCAGCTCGGCTCGATCTAGGTTCAGACTACCAAGGCCGTGCGCCGCACAGTCGAATGCACTGTGCGGCGCACGGCTAATTTTGTCGAGCCGACATTGCGCATCTAACCAGGCGGGTACCATTCTTATCGGGGAGATCCATCCCCCCTGAACGTGCATGCACAGCCGATCTAAACCGCATAAGCGGCCTTTCTGATTCATCTCGCACAATGCGAATGCGCGTTCTTGGTCAGCGCATCATGCTCTTTACGCATCGATAGGCGTGGGCACTCCCATACGATCGAGGGGACCGCTACGGCGATCGCTATCGCCATTTTTGCCAGAAAACACGCCGTAACGTAGGTTTGCCGTAGTCACACGCCACGGCGTACGTCG
>CALBRZ010000110.1 GCA_937927735.1 uncultured Planctomycetales bacterium | reverse complement strand
AGTGGACAGGGCCGGGATCGAACCGGCGACACCAGGATTTTCAGTCCTGTGCTCTACCAACTGAGCTACCTGTCCAGTTTGCGACTCCAACCGCCGGGTGCTTGTCCGACAACCGGTGCCGCAAAGCGGTAAAGATAATCGGAAATCGGCGAGCCGACAAGGGCCCCCAGCTAGCTGTCGTAAGCCTTTATCGTGCCGCGAGCCAGACGCACTTTAGGCGTCTGGCAGCCAGCCGCCACGGCACGCCTACCACATACCAGCCGCTAAGGACCATCTTAGCTCAAGAGGGGCCTGGTTGTCACGAGGCGCCCACCCCAGCGACGCTGCGCAGCGGTACCGTCGCGGCGGGAACGCGCCGGGCACCGCTGGAGCATCCTGCGAACGGGGGACGCCATACGCAGCAGGCCACGCTTTCGCCCAGTTGGGCGACGCCGGTCCCCCGCAAGCCTAGATGATGCCGCCGTGGGTACGGAACGGCTTCAAGTGGCTAGGCTGATCCAGGAACCAGATCCGTTCCCAGGTGTCGAGGATCGAGCGGAGATCTTCCGAGGTGAAGATCAACTGCCGAGTACGCCGCACGGGATCGGCCGAGTAGATCGGAATGATGCACCCGACCGAGGTGCTGAGCGTCATGCCCAGCATCAACGTGCACAGCAATTTACGCATTGCCTTTTCTCCTCCCTGAAAAGAAGCGGTCCTCGGCGAGAGGTCGCAAGGGCCTCCTGGGTTGTACCGTCCTTGGGCGTGGCTCGCTGTTGGGTCGCACACGCCGCTCCCAGGGGCGTCCCTTCCAGCCGCGGCTGGCCCGGCTGGCCCCCCGGCGTTTCTCCCCGAAGCGTTGTTTTCTCGTGGATCGTGTTCAACTCCCCGTCACGGCTGCATCGCTGCCGCTCCGCAAGTGGAAGACGGAACCGGCAAACGATGGCTTGGTGGCGGCGGGAGCGTACCCAGACCTGGCGTTATCCGTGCGGCGGCCATGCGACAGCAGTGCCCACACCGGCGATAGCGCGGGGTGATACGATCACCATTGCGAGAACGCGTCCGCTTTGATCGGCAAAGGCCGTGCGAACCGTAAAGTCAAATAGCTTCGCCGTCCCATTTTTCGGGGGACGGCGAGTGCTGATGACTGTGGCGAGATATTGGAGAAGTGTCCGGCGCTAACTCGCACCGGGTACCACGGTTAGGGGCTACTGCTGGCCTTCGCTGCTATGCTGCCAGCCGGCGCCAACCGCGGTGGGCGACGTGTGCATGGCCCCGTCGTTGCCGTTGGGACTGCCAGCGTGCGGACTGGCCGGCAGGTCCTGCGTGGGCCCGCTGCCGGCGATCATCTGCTGGATCTTGTTGCGGCTACGCTGGTAGATCTCTTTGACCGAAGCCTGCGAAATGCCCAGCCGCTCGGCAACTGCTTGCTCGATCGGGATTTCGTTGCTCTTGACGTTGTGCGCCTTGGCAACGTCCTGCACGAGCTTGGCCCCGGAAGAACGATCGTAGACCATCCACAGCATCACCTGGCGCTCCTGGTCGTCCAGTTGCTCCAGCGCTTGGTGGACCTTCTCGACGCTCTCCTCCATTTCCTTGCCAGGCTTGAACGTAACCACGTACTTGGCGGCGACGTCGACCTTGGCCCCCGTACGAGGGTTACGCGCCTTGCGGGCCTTCCGCTGCTTGACCTCGAACACTCCGAAGTTCCGCAATTCAATGCGTCCCTCCTGGACGAGCGTTTCGATAATGGCGTCGAAGGTCATCTGCACGATTTCCTTCGTCCGCAATTGGGTCAGCCCGGTCTTGCCCGAAATGGAGTTAACAATCTCTTTCTTTGTCACGACTCGGCTCCCTGAAGACAGGGTGAACGATCGGCAGCCACCGCGGCGAACCCTACCCCGGCTCACGCTCCAAGTGTAGGAGTGATAAGACTTAGAGTCAAGCAAAAGCACTCGAGCCGGGCCGGATCCAAGCAGCGGCGCCGGGTGGACACCCACCATTTGCGGGATGCTCCAGCCGTGACTTATAGGCCGTTCCGTCTTCACTTGTCAAAGAGCAGAGCTGCCGCCGCCGGCCAGACACTTACCACAACTCCTTTTGGCAAAAAGAGTTGCAGCTTCTCGCCCGACAGCGGACCGTCCGCCTTGCGCGGTACGGTGGCAGCAGAATCCATATCGACGGATTGATCGGCAAACTCGAACAAAAGCAAAGAATCGCCATGTCCAGCATCTTCCGAAAACGGTGCAGGCGGTCATATTTCTGCCGGGCAGCCTCTCCAACCCTTTGCCGGACAGATACTTTGGAGACCGCCCCCAAGGCTGGACATATCGGGTTTGGGAGCTGTAACTGGCCCTAGGTTTCCGTAGCGCTACCACACGCTGGTAGTGCCACGCGCTGGTGGGTTAGCCGACGCGCGCCACACATTCGTTAAAGATTCGGCGCCCCGCGGACCGATTGAGCGACCATTGCAAGTCTCATCCAACCTCCACGGCAATTCGCACATCCGCGGCGACTCATCGGTACGACGCATCGATGCCTGATGCGCAAGCGTCGCCTGCGGTTCAGTTCCACAGAAGGGACAGAACGCCATGTCGCGCAAGGAAGAGATCGAAAAGCTCGAGAAGATTCTGCTGGAGCGTCGCGATGCGTTGCGTAAGGCCCTAGCCGGCGACGATTCGGCACTTCGCGACCTGCAAAAGCATTACGGCGGCGACGTGGTCGATCTGGCGCTGGACTCGGCCAACGACGAAATCAACTACCAGTTGGCCGCGGTCGAAAGCCGCGAGCTGCAACTGATCGAAGAAGCGCTAGAACGGATCGCCAACGGCACTTACGGCATCTGCGAGATCACCGGCAAGCCGATTCCGCTTGCCCGGTTGCAAGCCCTGCCGTACGCCACGACCACGATCGAAGCGCAGCGGATGATCGAAGAAGGCCTGATCGCCGACGACGAAGGCGGCGACTGGTCGCGTGTCGTGGACTTCGGCTCGGACGACTCGCCCAGCTCGCTCAGCGACTTCTTCCCCCTGACCGAGTAGGTCCACAACACACCAACGGCGCCCCAAAGCGCCGCGAGTACCAAGCCATGCGGCGCGGCCGTCGTCCCAACCAAGGGGGATAGCCGCGCCGTTTTTTTGCTTCGCGCATTCCAAGGGCGTGAACGTGGTAGCGACCGTTGCGCGCGGCGCAAGTTCAATCGCCGCCTAGTCTCCATTCACGCCCGGCCAGGCGCACTGGGTAATCGGGCTGCCCTGCCAATCGGGCAATCTCGCGCATGAAGTGCAGCGTGAGAGTGGCCAGCACCTCTTTGTCGCCTTCCCGACCGTAGTAGGGGCTCACATCAATCGGCTTGCCCACGCGCAGCCGCACGTGCGCTGGCATGAGCAGGCTGCTGTAGTACGTGCCCGCATATGGCACCCCTTCCAGGTAGCAGGGGATCACCGGCACGCGAGCCTTGAGGGCCACCATCGCCGCGCCGGCTCGGCCCGGCAGCAGCAGCTCTTTCGTCTGGTTGATCCGTCCTTCCGGGAACATGCCGACCAGGCGGCCTTCGGCAGCCAGGCGGATGGCGGCCTTGGTGCTCTTGGTATCTACGCCCCCGCGATTGACGGGAATCACCTCCATGTGCCGGAAGAAGGTGCGCAGCGGCGGGGCTTCGACATACTCGCGGGCGACCATCCAGTGCATCATCCGCCGCGTGGCAACAATGATGTACGCGGGGTCCACCCCGGCGAGGTGGTTACTGATTACTACCGCCCCCTGGCCGGGCGGAAGCGTGATCCGGCCCGTGATACGCAGATTCCACAACCACTGCGTGATCAGCCGGTTGGGGATGTAGTACAGAAACTGGATGAACGTGTAGTGGGTGCGTTTCCAGCCCCAGACGAACATCACCAGCGGCAGGCAGGCCGCCGCGGCGAGAATTGCTCGCGCTAGCCAGATGGTGCCTTCTGCGGACAGCATCGACGACACCTCTCACGCGATCCGCCACGGGAGCGGCTGATCGTTCAAACCCGCCAGCAGGTTGGCGACAGACATCTCGGCCATCTGTTCCCGGGTTTGAACCGTCGCGCTGCCCAGATGGGGAGTCAACACCACGTTGTCCATCGTCAGTAACGGGTGGTCGCGGGGCAGGGGCTCCGGATCGGTCACATCGAGAGCCGCGGCAGCAATCTGCTTGCTCTCCAAGGCCGCTACCAGATCGTCGGTCAGCACCACGGGCCCGCGCGACACGTTCACCAGCGTGGCCGTCCGTTTCATTTTTGCAAATGCGCCGGCGTCGATCAGCCCTCGCGTTTCGCTGGTCAGCGGCACCGAGAGCACCACGTAATCCGCTTGCCGCAGCAGATCCTCGAAACTGACGTACTCGGCCTTCAACCATGGCGGCAGGTCGGCCCGCTCGCGGCGGTTGTGGTACAAGATCCGCATGTCGAAACCGGCCGCTCGCTTGGCGATCTCCAGGCCGATGCGCCCCATACCGACGATGCCTATCGTGGCGTGGTGCACCTCGCGGCCGAGCATGTAGCCGGGATCGTAGACCGTAAACTCGGGGCTGCGGGCATAGCGGTCGCCTTCGACCACCCGACGAGCCGATGCCAGGAGCAGGGCAAACGCCATGTCGGCCGTGGCGCCATCGAGCACGCCGGGCGTGTTGCCGACCGGGATTCCGCGCTGCCGCGCGGCTTCCAGGTTGATGTGATCCACACCCACGCCGTAGTTGCTGATCACCTTCAGCCGCGGGAACAGATCCAGCAGTTCCCCGTCCACCTGCGGATGGCCGTAGGTGTACATGCCGGTCACCTGTTCCTGGACGCCGTCCTCAGCGACGCGCCAAGGGAGCAACGCCACCTTACCGGCCAACCGCTCCAAGATCGCCGGCGCCAGCGGACCATCGGCGACCACCAACGGCAACTCGCCCTGGCTGGTTGGGTCCATCGCTCCCCCTTTTTCGATTCGAGAGACAAGTGGCCAGACACGATGCCGCGTTACCCTTCAGGCCACGCGGCGGCGCCAGCCGCCAAAATGGCAAGGGCGCTGGTTCCGCCAACGCATTGCGGTACAGCGCCCTTTGCGAATCTATCCAGTGATACCAGCCAACACCGCACGCAGGCGGCGTACAACGGCGCAGCGCACCGCGAAACACGTTCAGCACACGCCGCGGTCACTACAGGAAGGCTAGTTGCCTCCCCCAGTGTCGCGGCTTAGCCCTCGGCCGGGGCATCCACCTGATCGCGATACTTTTCGATCATCCGGCCCGGCGAGCCCATGATGTTGTAACCGCCATCGACGTGCATGATCTCGCCGGTGATGCCGTTGGAGAGGTCCGACAGCAGGAACATGCCGATCCGGCCGACCTCGTCGTGCGTGACGTTACGCTGCAGCGGGGCAATCGACTCGTAGAGCTTGAGCATGCCATCGGGATCGCCCACGCCGCGCATCGAAACGGTCTTGAGCGGGCCAGCGCTGATGGCGTTCACCCGCACGCCCTTGGGGCCCAAGTCATAGGCGAGATACTTCACGCACGAGTCGAGGGCCGCCTTGCAGACGCCCATCACGTTGTAGCCGGGCACGGCCTTCTCGCCGCCAAAGTAAGTGAGCGTGACGATCGAGCCGTTGTCGGCCAGCACACCGCTATCGCGGGCCTCGCGAGCCAGGGCGAGCAGGCTGTAGGCGCTGATCTCCATGGCCAACTTGAAGCCTTCACGGCTGGTGGAGATCGTTTCGCGCCGCAGGTCTTCCGGCGGAGCGAAGGCAATGGAGTGCAGCAAGAAGTCGATCTTGCCGAAGTGCTGGGCCGTGGTCGCCATGGCGTTCTTGATGTCATCGTCGCTGGTGACATCCATCGGCACCATGAACTTGGCCTGCGGGCGGTCATTGATCAGCTTCTCAAGCCGCCCGCGGTTCTTCTGCCGCTCGTCATCGGGCTTGTCCGGCATGTACGTGAATCCGCACTCGCCGCCTTCGGCCATCACCTTGTCGGCAATTGACCAGGCGATCGACATGTTGTTGAACACGCCGGTAATCAATCCGCGTTTACCGTCCATCAAGCCCATCAGTGTGTTTCCTTTTTATTGGGTGAACGTTCCGCGGCAGCGTTGGCCGCGGCGTTTCAACTGCCAGTTTGTCGCAACCGCCCCCTCAAACAGGCCTGGGGCAAGCTACCCGCTCCCCGCCAAGCGGGGATAGAGCGTCGCCACGTCGATTCACGGCCGGCATCAAGCCATTTGAGCATCCATCGGCCGCAATCGCCGTCGACAACAGTACAAACGGTTGCGGCGCGTCAATGTCCGCAGGCCGGCCGGCGCGGGCACCGCCCCGGCTTGCGGCGCTTACTTGAACTTCTTGTGATCACCCACGGCCGGCAGGCTGGCGTGGACGTCGGGGCCGAAGTACCGGAGGCTGACCAGCGGCTCGCTGCCGGTGTTCTCGATCTCGACGCCGGCCGTGGCGGCCTCGTGCGTGATGAACACCTCGTCTTCGGTTTCTTGGCCAAAGTGAATCATGGCCGGCGTTTGCAGCGCCAACTTGCCGATACGGCCCTTGCCCTGGACGGTGATCCAGCCGCTGGCCCCCGGATCCTTAAGCGTAAACTTCACGCCGGGTTCAACGGTCAATTCCTTGGCGCTGAACAGTTGGGCCCCGTCGACGGTGCCGTACACGATCCAGCGATCGGTGTAGCCGGGACCACTGTTGGCCTCGTCGACGATCGGCTCCAAATAGTTGTGATCCATGAAGTAAGGATCGACGTTCTTCTCCCAGTCGAGCTGGTCGATGATGAAGTCCAGATCCTGGTGCTTATCGGGCGGCACGTCCTTCACCAACAGCGACCAGGGCACGTACCGGCCTTCGACAATGTTCTGGAACATGCCAAAAACGTCGCTGCCCCACTGCGGCTCGTAGGTGCACAGCGAGCCCGGGGCGTGGAGCACGCCCGGCGGGATGAGCCAGCCGCTGCCCCGCTTGAGCTTGTAGGCCTTGGAGAGGTGCAGGATGCCGTTGTCGCCGCGGTTCCAGTTCTCCAGGCACTTGCGCACCTGGTCCTTGGTGGTGCCTGGCTCTAACCCCATGAACGTGTACGGGAAGTTGTTATCGCAGTTGTTGTACTGCGGCGGGAAGTAATAGCTCTCGGGCTTGCCTTCCTGGTTGGTCAGCTTGGCGTGCTCGAAGCCCTGGTGCATGTGGTGGGGAATCGGCCCCATGTTGTCGAAGAACTTCGAGTACACCGGCCAGCGCTTGTACTTACCGAAGATCTTCTCGCCGATCAGGCGGTTACCGGCTTCGTCCACGGCGTCGCGGAGCAGGAAGTGCTGGCCCTCGAAGGTGCAGAAGCTGAGCCCTTCGTGCCACACGCGGCCTTCATTGGCGGCTTCTGTGGTGCTGGCAAACCAGCGTTCGTCGATCCCGCCCCGTTCGGCGCCGTAGGCATAGTAATCGCCCGGCACCAGCTTGATCCGCTTGCCCGGATGCAAAAAGCTACGAGGCACCCAGGTGGGCGTGAGCCGCAGCAGGCCGCCGCCAGCATCCAGAGCACGATCCAGAATCCTCGCGACGTTGTCCTTCTTGACGACTTTCGAATCCGTCATGGCGGCGACACACTCCCCAGGGGTCGTAAGTCCAAAAAATCGGGCTGGCTGCAAGGGCGTTTGCCTGCGGTATTTCCACAGGCTGCAAACGAGCGCAAGCATGGCCCAAAAGGCTGTGGCGTAACCTGCGGCAGCTTGCTCGTATCCCCCCGCCCCGGGCGGCAAAGCGCCCGGATTTTGACCGTTTTATAAGGCGAGCCCTGCGCCTTCGCAAGCCGCCGCGGGGCGCGGCGCCCCCGCGCCCGCCGCCGGTGCCGCACGCCCAAGAGCAGGGGCTTCGCTGCGTGCATCGTCAAAATCCAAAAAAGTCTTGCCTTCAGCACAACTGGGAACCGAAAAGGATAGTCAGGCAGATATTCGGCAACCGTTGCGCCAGGGGGGAAACTTGCGGAGCGTGCCGAAGCGATCGTTCTACGTCTTCCCTCCTGCATGCCCGGCGGATGCCGTTTGACTGGCCATTGGGGAGCGAGCCACCGCGGGTGGTAGCAACCGCCTGACCGGCTCGCCGTGCACCCGTGCGTACCCCAGCCCGTGTAACAGCAGCATCGCCGGAAATGGCCTTGGGCCCACCCGCTGAGGCCAAGGCAGCCGCCCGCAAATCGCGAAGGACACCGCGAGACGTCGGCTGGATTCAGTTCTAGGAGGGAACCATGCGCAGATTTCTTTTGGCAGCGGCGCTTGTCGCGGCGACCGTCCCGTCGCCCGCCTCTGCCCAAAACAGCAACGACCAGATGGTGGCCGACCAGATTGCCACCAACCTGAGGAGTGCCGAGAACCTCTCAGGCTACGAAATCACCGTAAAGTATCGCGAGGGCACCGCCCGCCTGGAGGGCTGGGTCCGCGATCAAAAACAAATGGATGAGGCCCTGGCGATCGCCGGGCGGACTCCGCAGGTGGAACGCGTGATCAACCGCCTGCAGATCCAGGAAACCATGCCGACGGTCCAACCCGTGGCTCATCGCGGTGCCAATCCTGCCCAGCAGGCGGCCGGCCAGCAGCTCCGTCCGGTGCCGCAGCAGGCCTATCCGCAGCGTTCCGTGCAGGGCCAGCAGGGTTGGCAGCAGGCGCCGCAGATGGCCGCCGCGCCGCACCAGCTCCAACCGATTCAGCATGGCGTGCAGCGGACCGCGATGCGGCAGCCCGCGCCTCCGGCGATGCCCAATGGCGCCATTCCCGGCGGCCCGGTCCCTGAGTATGCCCCGGTCGGTGGCGCTCCGGCTCCGGCCATGTACGACCAACCGTACATGCCGCCGTACGCCTGGCCGTCGTACGCCGCGTACCCCAACTACGCCGCGTTGACCTATCCCAAGCAGTACTCGCCGACCGCCTGGCCGTACATCGGCCCGTTCTATCCGTATCCGCAGGTGCCGCTGGGCTGGCGGAAAGTGACCCTCGAATGGGATGACGGCTGGTGGTTCCTCGACTTCGCGGATGACCGTCGCCACAACGGCGGCCGTTAATCCACTCGCCTCCGCGAACCAGCTATCTGAGTTCAGCCGCCGCCCGGGCGACGATCGCTTCGCCCGGGCGGTTTATCTTTTGCGCGGCCGCAGCAGGGCGGGGGAGTCATCCGCCGCTACGCGGCCGGCATCGATGCAGCTTGAACCTCTTCTGCCGTTTCTGAACGCGACGTCGGCGGCCGCCAAACCACAACTGCGGCCTCTCACCAACCGGCGCGAACATTCCTCAGTCGCAGCCGAATTCTCCGTGGCGCCGCGCGCATTCTGAAGCCCATCTTCATACGCCGTTAATCAACCGTTGGCACAACAGGCGGCGATGACCGGTTTCCGTCTCTTGTAATTCGCGTATTGATGAAGGTGTGGCATGAACCGTATGGAAAGCCGCCGCAAGCCGCTGGGTTGGCTCGGCATCATTATTCTGCTGGGAACCTCACTCGCCAGCTGTGGTACCGATCTCGACCAGCAGTTTGTCTTGGAACATCCCCACGAACGGCATCCGGTGGCCGGCAAGGTGTACCTCAACGGCAGGCCGCTCAGCGGGGCCATCGTGACGTTCTTTGCGGCATCGTCCTCCGATCCGCCGGGGATGCCAGTTCAATATCCAAGCGGCGATTCAACCACACCGCCCCACGGTCGCACCGGTCCGGACGGCACCTACGAAATCGACTCGCCCATGCCGGGGCTACCGGTAGGCGAGTATCGCGTGACCGTCTCGTGGAACAGGCCCGGCGGCGCTGGAGCCGGCGCCAATCAACCGCCCGAGCAACTGCCGGCGAAGTACCAGGCCCCCGATACCTCGGGCCTGAAAGCGACCGTCAAGCCGGGCGATAATCTGATTCCCACCTTCAATCTGCGTTGATACCGACTTCGCCATCAGCGGCGGACTGCTGTGCTTGGGGTGGCGCCGACTTGCCCGCCGCGATCGATCACGGGCATTTGCCTTCGGTCCGGCAGAACCTGTTGCGGCGACTCTGTGTCCCAACAGGCAACGGCCATCAGGGCAACAGTGGTCTTACAGGCACACGGGGCATAGACTTTGTTGGCTTCCTCCCGTCAGCGGGAAGCCCCGGATGCCTGCAGGGCAAAACTCCGGCACTTTTCGCCATGTCCCACTGAATCTGCTACCCTGAGGTATGTCACCCGTTGCGGGGGACGCGCGTTGCAGGGTTTGGACAGCACGGCCGCCACGCCCAGGGCTGCGACGCCCATCCCGGCGGTGAGTTTGCCCAGGAGCACAGGAGTCGATCATGGTTCAAGGTTCGGTCCTCCAGCGACCGACACTGGTCCTCAACCGCAGCTGGCAGCCTGTCCGCGTTGCTACGGTGGCTCGGGCACTGCTGATGGTCTGGAAGGATTCAGCCCGGGTCGTCGATCCCCGCGACTTTCAAACCTACGACTGGAACGATTGGTCGATGATGCGGCCGATCGATGGCGAACCGTACATCCAGGCTGTTACCATCCGCCTGCGTGTCCCGGAAGTGGTGGCGCTGGTCGAGTACGATAAGCTGCCGTCGCAGCACGTGCCGTTCAGCCGACGTAACCTGTTCAAGCGCGACCGGTACATGTGTCAATACTGCGGCTGCCAGCCGGGAGCCAGCGAGTTGACGATCGACCACGTGATTCCGCGCAGCCGTGGCGGCGTATCGAGCTGGACCAACTGCGTGCTGGCTTGTGTGGCCTGCAACCATCGCAAAGCCGACCGCACACCGGAAGAAGCCGGCATGAGGCTCAAGAAGAAGCCGACCAAGCCGACATGGCGCCCCATGTACGCAGCGCACGATATCCGCGTGGAGAACTGGTCGCGGTTCCTGAGCGAAGCGTACTGGAACGTCGAGCTTCAGGAGTAGCCAAGCCGCAAGATCAGGGCGGTTGCGCCGATGCAGCGCCGCGCAAACGGCGCCGCATCAAGGACACGATATCTCTTCTGCAAAATGGTAGGGCGTTTGATGTCGTGATCGCGGCGTCAAACGCCCTTACTCCTGAGACTACCAACACGCTTTTCGCGCGTTCCGGCAGGAATGCTCAAAACGAGATGATATAGTCGCTCCGCCCGCGGCAACAAAATCGATCAAGGCCCAAACAGCACGTCTTCATACTCGTGGATCCGCCCTTCCTTCACGGCCACGTAGGCCGGATGAGGCGGCTGATTCGACGGCAAGAAGAACACGGCTTTGTTACCGGCGGCGGAATCCCTGCCCATCCACTTGAACCGCCAGACATCGCCGTCGCGTCGCAGTTTGTCGGCCGGTTCGATATAGAACACGACATGGCCATGCGGCTCGGACACCACGCCGCGGCGATAGTCCTGGCAGCAAATCGGGCAGTCCTGCGGCAGCAGATACCCGCGCGGCCCATCCGACAGCAACCATGCCTGGGTCGGCAGGTACATCGCCGAAGACATCACCCCGGCTACCAGCAAAGTTGCCGCCGCCACCGTGAGTATCGACTGTCTCATGGCCGCCCCCCCCAATGCGGTGAACGCAGCTCTTAGAATACCCCCCTCGACAGGCTGGTCAAAAATAGGCCGCGTTTTCTTGATGGGGCGCCCGTAGGAGAGCGATACGTCGTGCATGGTGCCGCGCCGGTAAGCCCCCTCCCCAAGAACATGCCGAGGTTAACGGCAATAGCGATCAAACGGGCGGCAATTCAGGCACCTTCGCGAGACGCAAGTACACTCTATGCTGCTTGAAGCGGTAATTGCACGGCGACCGCGCACCGTGAACCGCGGGGTGGACGTGCCGCTTGATGAGAAATCGACGTAAGTCGAATAGGGCCGCCGGGATTCGAACCCGGAACCAACAGATTATGAGTCTGCTGCTCTAACCGTTGAGCTACGGCCCCGAAGGTCCTTGATTCTAAACGATTGCCGCCCTGGGCCAAGCCATGGAACCACCCCTGTTAAGGGGGCGGCAAGCTACCAGATGGCAATAACTTGCGTCCAATCGCGCCGACCCGCAGCGTCCCCCGCAAACCACATTGGCGGGACGGCAACGCGCAGGGCAAACGGTGTCACCGGGGCACTGGGCGTCGCGGGAACCATCGCCCGGGTACCCTTGCGGCGCAGAATCCGGCCACAATCGCTAAATTCCCGACAGCCTGCCCAAACGTGACCTAGAGTTAGTACTGGGCACCGCTCTGAATCCACGATTCGTAGACGCGGAAGTTGTCGTACGAGGAGCGAATGTTGCCCGACATGTTGGAGTTCCGCCAGCCCCAGCGTACGTAAGCGCCCACCGGTTCGGGGTAGCGCAGCCGGGTGTTGGTCGGTGCGCCAACATCAACCCGTTGAACGGGATAGTGACTGTAATAGGACCGGCGAAACATCCAGCTTTGCCCCTGGGCTGGATCGCCGGCGACACACCAGGTAGCCAGGAGGATCCAGACCAAGCCCGCGATGGCGGCGAGGCGGAAAAGGTAAGCGCTACGCCGTGCACGCGGTACAACAATCGATTCAGGACGCATGGACATCGTCATGTGAGTTGCGGACAGCAAACCACCGGGCGTCTGCCGTCACCGCACCGGCCGCCAGATGGAGGCGGTACAGCATGCGCCGGCAGAGCCGATCGTGAGCACTGTCGAAAAGCGGGAGGAATCAGGACAACCAGGCGCGCGGCTGCAACGCGCGACGCGCCTGCGGAATGCCCCGCACTTCAGGGCTGATTTACTGCTCGCTCTGCACGAACAGCTTGCCCTGCTGCGGGTCGTACACGAACTTGCGTCCAGGCGGAAGTTCCGGCAGCTTCACTTGCTGCGGCGTGAGAATCTGGTCGACAAACTCCTGCATCGTAGCCGGGTAACGGCCATGCTCGGCGTGGTAGAGCTTGAGGCCGTATTCGATCTGGTCGAGCTTGAGCTTGTCTTGCAGACGGAAGTACTGGTGGATGGGCTCGGTGATGATGCCACCGCCGTATTCCTTGCCCTTGGTGCCGACGGTGTCGGCCGTGGCTTCGACCAGCTCCTTCTTCGGCGGCTCGGTGTTATCCATCGGCGGCATCGGTTGAGCCGGCGGCGGAGTTTCACCGACCGCGACCCCCACGGTTTCGGCCGCGGCATTCGCCAGCGGGCTGGGGTTATCCGAGGGATTCAACGGGTCGGCGGTCTGCGAGGCGCCGTTCTCGGCCACAGGCTGCGCGTCCGAATCACCGCAGCCTGAGATCAACAACAGTCCAACGCAACTCAATGAAAACATCCACCGCATAGGGGGCTGCTCCTTCAGGCAACAGGGGGCGTTCCGATCGTTCTGAGCCGCAAGGACCGCCGACATCGCCAAGAGCACCGCGCGGCGACCGTTACAACTGCATCGCACGGCGATTTACACGCCGATCGCCATGCTCTAAGCCCGGCACTCGCAATGAGTTGAGCGGCCACAACCGTGCCCATTGCAGACTGCGCCCCTGTTGGCAGCCGCCCCTAGCCAGGCTAGGGCCTCGGGCGAGGTGCAACCTTTCTTGGCGAAGGCGTTCCGGCAGTCCTTGCTAGCATCGAGTATAGATACGGCCTGGTGGCATTGCGAGGATTTTTTGCATCGTACCGATGCGGGGATTGCCACTTAGAAACCGGGCAATGCGCGCCTTTCAGAACGCTCCTTGTAGCCTCAGAGCAACAGCAGGGAGCCCACGCCGCGGGTCGCTTTCCCGGCAGTCGCCTGTCAAGCCAGGCAAACTGCGTCACCTGGCCGATCGGTTACGGACCTGGGAAGCAAAGGCGGCTGCTTGTTGTAAACTCGGCGCCCCAGCGAAGCCGAATAAACCGAACGCGAGGAACATTCCGTCGCACTTGCACGTCCTGCTCAAGAGGACCGCTGCGTCGCCGGGCACGCCCGAATTTGTGGCCTGCGGCGATTCCAGTCCCACCCGCGCCAGTCAGGATCTACATTGTGCTGCGCCTCTCGATCATTATCCCGCTGGAGAGGAACTCCAGGCTGCTGGAGGAAGGATTGGTCACCGTGCTGGAGAACCGGCCCTCTGACGCAGAGGTGCTGGTGGTGTTAGACGGCCCATATGACGATCCCTACGACCTCCAGGATGAAGTCCGCTTTGTGAACGCCCCCGGGGCGAACCGTGCCGCCGCGTTCAATGCGGGCCTGCGCGCCGCCCAAGGCGAATTCGTACACCTATTGGGCTGCGGCGTCGAAGCGACCGCCGGCTGGGCCGATGCGGCGCTGGCGGTCTTCGACGAACCGCGTATCGCCGCTGTTGCTCCGGCCATTCACCACAGTCAGCAGCCCGAGCGCCGCCTGATGCAAGGCGTCAGCATTTGCCGGGGTGCCCGGCGGCTGGCCCAGGAAGCGCCGCGGCGCAACCTCATTGGCCCGGTGTTGCACGGCGGCTTTTACCTGCGCGAAGCGCTGGAACAAGTCGGCGGCCTGGCCGAAGACCTCGGCGATTGGGCCGATGCTGATCTGCTGCTGCGTCTGCACGCTGCCGGCTGGACCACGGCCGTTGCCGAAGATTCGATTCTGCTGGCCCGCGAAACGCCGCGAGGCCGTGGCCTCAAGCACGGCCTGTATGCCGAACGTTTCTTCCTCCGGCATGCCGATCAGATTGGCTTCTTCGCCAAAGCCTATCACCCGTGCCAGGTGGCGGTCGACTGCTGCGCCCAGTGGCCCCACGTCCTGTCGGCGGCAGGCAGCCTCCTCGGACGAAGCTGGGCCTGGATCGAGCAGCTTGGCAAACGCGGTCCCCAAACGCCGCCGCGTAGCGAAGCGCCGCGTGACCAAGCCGCGGCCGATCAGCCAAGTGCCTCCGACGATCTCAAATTGCGGGGCGGCTGGCAGCGTGTGGATGGTCCTCACTTGGACCTGCACCGCGACAATCGGCACACCGCTCCAGCGCCTACGCGTGTGCACGAGTGGCGGTAAATCGCCGTTACACGATGCTATGAATCCGCGTCGGTTTCGTCCGCCGGCTCGGGCGGTCGAACCGCGGCAACAAACGCTTCTTGAACCAGAATATGCCGGGTCTTGCGCACCAAGACCCGGCAATCTTCGGTTTCTATAACGTCGCCGCCGCGTGGCGGGCGTCCGAGCCGTTCTACGATCCAATCGTTGAGCGTGTAGATCGGCTTCTCGTTGAGCGGCTGCAGATCGATGCCGGTCTGCTCGCGCAGCTGCGTCAGCGAAACGAAGCCGCCGGCGATCCAGCCTTCGCCCAGCGGGGTGAGGTAGGCCGGCATACGGTCGAACTCGTCGTGGATTTCACCGACGAGTTCCTCGACGATGTCCTCTAGCGTGACCAGCCCGACGATCTTGCCGGTTCCGTCGCGAACCAGCGCGATGTGGCTGCGATTGCGCATCAGGTGTTCCAGGCAGTCGGCTACGGAAACTTCCTGATCAAAGGTTTCGATCCGCCGGACCAGGCTGCGCAGCGATGGCGCGTGCGGCGACAACCGTAGCGCCGCCACGATGTCCTTGAAGTTCACATAGCCGATGATCTTCTGCGGATTGCCGGCTTCTTCCGTAACCGGAAACCGCGTATGCATCTCCTGGTGCGCGGCAATCAACGCCTCGGATAACGGCTGGCTCGCCGACAACATGCCGATGTATTCAGCCGGAAGCATGATCTTCCGCAGCGGCGTGGCCGCCAGCCGCGATGCGCTGACGATGATCCCTTCTTCGCGATGGCCGATGAGGCGAGACATGCGGGCCATGGCTGCGGCTCCCCGCAACTCCTGGATGGGCGATTCCTCGGCCCCTTCGCCCAACGGCGCGCGCATCCCTTGCCCAATTAGGCGAACGAGCAGCTTGACGGTGCTTTCCAGTAGCCAGACCGCCGGCCATACGCTGTACGAAAACCACTCCATCGGCGGCGAGAGCCTCAGGCAGACCCATTCCTTGTGCCGCAGGGCAAAGACCTTCGGCACCAGCTCGCCCACGATGATCGTCAGCAGGGTCAGGGGAGCCACCACGAGCGCCAGCGCCAAGAACTGAGCAACACCAGGTGGCCAGCCCCAGGCGCGCAGCACGGGCACCAAGGCTTCTTCCGCACCTGCACCACCGGTGGCCGCCGCCACCACGCCCACCAGCGTGATGCCCAGTTGAACCACGGCCAGGCTGGCTTCCATGCTTTGCTTCATCCGCAGGGCCGCGGCGGCGCCGCGACGTCCTTCCTGCACCAGGGCGTGCAGTCGCCCTGGCCCCACCGAAGCCAGCGCGATTTCGTACGCAGCAAACACGGCATTAAACGCGATCATCACCGCGATGACGATCAGTTCCACAGTCCACATAATCAACCCTTGTGGATGAGCGGAAAGCCCTGGGCCAGGGCGCGGTCCCGTTGCCGAGAACCGCGCAAGTCTCGCAGCGGCATCTAGTTTCCCTTGCCGTGGCGCAGCATGCCAGATGCCCCACGCGCCGGGCGCGTCATTGATGGTGGCTCTTCATCCCAGGCGGCCGCCATGTCCGAGGTCTGATCGGTTTAATCAGCCTGTTGGTGGCGTTTGCGGCGATCCAGCCAGAGCGCGATTAACCCCGAGACGCACAAGAAGGCAGCCAGGCTGCTGTACACAAAGCGATCGCTGGTAAACAGCCCGGCGTACGCCGAGCCCAGTCCGCCCACGCCAAAGGCAACGGTATGGCTGAATCCGTAGCTGAGACTGCGGCGATGCAGCGGCACGTACTGCGCCACCAGGCTGTTGTAGAGCGGCTGCTGCATGAACAGCACAAAACTCACGGCACCCACGGCCCACAACCGCTGGTTTCCTTCGGCAAAGCCCATCGCCACCAGCAGCGGCAGCGTGCCAAAGAACACCATGGCCAACTGGCGTTCCAGGCGGTCGACCCGGCCAATCTTGCCCGCCAGGTATTGCCCCGCTGCCCCCACGAGCAGCACTCCGCCAGCGAAAAAGTTCCGGCGGCTCCGCCCGGCCAGCTCGGTGAACGCCAGGTCCACTCCTTCCAGGTAGCGGGGCAGAAAGTTCATCAATGCCGAATAGACGAGCCCCGCCAGTGTGCCAGCCACGGTGAGGATAAAGAATGCCTTCCAGTTCGCCGGGGCCGACGGGGGAGGAGCGGCGCCATTGCGGGCAGCGATCCGGTGATGCTCCACGAGGAACAAGGCGATCAGCACCGCAAGCAGCACGCCCGGCACCGCAAGCACCAGGTAATACTGTCGCCAGTCGAGCACTTCCAGCACCACGCCCGCCAAGAGCGGAGCCGTTGCCAGCCCCAGAGAGCCAAAGATGCCGTGGTATCCCAGGGCCCGGGTTCGATCCTGCGGCAAGGTTTCGCGCGAGATTAGCGATAAACCGGCGGGATGATAGATGCTGGCGGCCGATCCCATGGCAAACATGGCCACGAACAGCACCGCCAGGTCGGGAGCCGCCCAGGCCAGGATGCTGGTGGCGGCACAGCCGAGCAGATAGCCTACCAGCAACCACTTGGCCCCGAACTTGTCGACGAGCCAGCCTGCTAGCAGCGCCCCCAAACCAAAGGGGATCCGCCAGCAGCTTCCCATGTAGCCCATCACCCGTTTGCCCTGCTCGGGATGGTCCGGAAAGTACTCGGCGGCGATGAGCGTCTCGACACTGGGAAACGCCAGTTCGTACACGTGCACCAGGAAGTGGGCACACGAGACGAGCAGGACCAGGCGGGCGGTGGCGGGTGTCATGGATTCGACCAGCAAAGGCGGGGCGAGCAGGCGGCTTCAGCAGCCCCGGCACGCCGCGGCTTGTGAAAGTTCACCAGTATAACGGTTCACGCCGTGGCCTGTAGGTGACGCCCGCCCACAAACAGCGTCGAATACGACAAGCAGCGAACTTGCTTGCAGCCCCTCGGAGGGCTTCTGTTTGCCTTTCTTGCACTGTTCACCATCTGCCAAAGACAGCATCTGGCCTAGTCCGCGCAAACTTCGCTGCCTCGCCGTTTCGCCAGCCCTGGCTAAACCAGCCGCTGCGGCGCTGCATGCGAACTGCCGTTTGTTGCCCTGGCAGAAAACCCTATATTTCCCTGGCCTTCGTGGCGATTGGAAAAGGAGTTCCTAGCACGGAGTGTCGGTGCCCGTCGACATGCAGGGCAGGATGCCCGATGTCGGTGCGGCCGGCCCCTCCGCTGATCGAGCAGGCAGCTCATGAGGCCAAGTACGCTAGCAATCTTTCTGCCCAACTGGGTCGGAGACGTGGTGATGGCGACCCCTGCGCTCCGAGCCTTGCGGCAATTCGCAGGCCCGGACGCCACCCTGGTGGGCGTCATGCGGCCCTACGTCGCAGATGTTCTCGCCGGCACCCATTGGCTGGATGAGCAGCTCTTCTACGATCCCCACAGCCGCGATCGGCAACTGGGAAGCTTCCACCTGATACGTCAGCTTCGCAGCCGCCGCCCCGACATGGCGGTGCTGATGACCAACTCGCTGCGGACGGGCATATTGGCATACTTCTCCGGCGCGAAACGGCGCATTGGCTACGTGCGCTACGGCCGCGGCCCGCTGCTGACCGATAAACTGGTCCCACCGCACTTGAACGGCAAGCCGATCAAGTACCCGATGGTCGACTACTACCTGGGCCTGGCGGCCGCCGCCGGCTGCCCGCCCGAGTCGCCCCGGCTCGAACTGGCCACCACGCCAGAAGACGAACAGGCTGCCGACCTGCTGTGGCGTCAACTGGGACTGCGCGACGGCGAACGCGTGGTGGTGTTCAACTCCAGCGGCGCGTTTGGCGCGGCCAAGTTGTGGCCCACCGAATACTTTGCCGAACTGGCCAGGTATGTGGCCGGAACGCTCGATTACGATGTCCTGGTACTGTGCGGCCCCAAGGAACGCGAGATTGCCCGGCAGATCGTTACCGGCGCCAATCACCCCCGGGTGTTCAGCCTGGCCGATCAGCCACTCAGCATTGGGCTAAGCAAGGCGTGCGTCCGCCGCAGCCGGTTGATGGTGACTACCGACAGCGGGCCGCGTCATTTCGGGGTCGCGTTCGGCATGCCGCTGGTGTCGATCTTTGGTCCCACTCCGGCCGTCTGGGGTGCCAACCCCACGGCGCGCGAAACGGCGCTGGAGCTGAGCGACCTCGACTGCTTTGGCTGCCACCGCCGCGTCTGCCCCTTGGGCCATCATCGCTGCATGCGCGACCTGACCGTCGAGCGCGTAGCGGCAGCCGTTGCCGCGCAACTGGAACAACAGCGCAGCCGGTCGGCGGCCTAGAAAGCGAGGGGGAGCATGGCCGGTTTTTGTTGGATTCATCCGGAGTTTCGAGAGCTGGCTGCTCAGCATCAGCTCGGCGACCTGAATGCGCTGTTGGCCCGCGACGACGGCACGCCCGTTTCGCCGCACCATCGCCGCCGCGACATCGTCAGGCTCGAACTGCCGGACCGCTCCGGCCGGCTGACCACGCTTTACCTCAAACGCGATTGGGACGTTCGCTGGCGTTACCTGGCACGCCAACTCCGGTACCGGCAGAGTCTCTGGACACCTGCCCGCACTGAATTGGAAACCCTATTACACCTGGCTGCTGCCGGCGTAGCCGTGCCTCGCCCCGTGGCCTGTGTGCAGCGGCTGGGCTGGCGCGGCCAGGGGTGTTTGATCCTGGAAGCGGTTCCCTCGGCGGTCACGCTCAACCACTACCTGGCGACTACCTTGCGCGATGCCGGTCCGCGGCAACGCGAACAGCTCTTCGCGCAGCTCGGTCGCGAACTGGCGCGGCTGCACAACAGCGGTGTGCATCAGCCGCGGCTTTTCTCCACCAAGATTTACCTGGCCGATGCAGCGGCCGACGAGAACGACACGCCAGTCATTGGCTTCTGGGGATTCCGTCAGGCGATCCGGTGCCAACCGCTGCCGTTTTCATACCGCGTCGCAGGGCTGGCGGCTCTGTTGGCGACACTGCCGGGGCGACTGGCCAGCGTGCGCGAACGAGAAATCCTGTTTGATGCCTACCTGGCCGTTGCCGACCTGGACCATCGCGGCATGGCGCTGCCCCAGGCGGTCGGCCGGCAGGTCGAACGGCTGCTCACCAATCGCCACATCTGGGAGATTCGCGAGAGCGATACCGAGGAGCACCGCTCGGTGCGGCCGCTGGAGTCGGTCGAAAAAGGCCAGATGTGGATCGATCCAGAGTACCGCGCAACGCTCGAACACTGCGGCCTGGCCAGTTTCGACCGGATGATGAACACGGTCGACGGTAAGTTGCTGCGGCGCCTAGCTGACCGCGAAAACTGGCGGCTCGATCTGCGCCTGCCCGAGGGCGGTACACGGGGTGCCTACCTGAAGAAACACCATATTCGTACACCGCGGACGCGCGTTCGCGCCCTGGCCCATGCCGGCGGCGGCATGACCGCCGGCCGGATGGAAGCCCAGAACATCGCCCGGCTGGCTCGCAGCGGTATCGCCGCCATGAAGCTGATCGCCTATGGCGAGAAGTTGCACGCCGACGGCCTGCTCGAAAGCTTCGTTCTTACGGAAGAACTGCAGGGTTATACCCAGTTGGATCACTTTCTGGAGCGGCGTTTTCCGCCGCTGCGGGGCGATCGCGCCACGCCACGCGATCCACACCTGATGACGCTGATTGCCGAAGTGGCTTCGGTGGCAGCCAAGTTCCACCGCCTGGGCTACAACCACCGCGACCTGTACTGCTGCCACTTCTTCATCAAGGAAACGGAGCCGGGCGAGTTCAAAGTCAACTTGATCGACCTGCAGCGTGTGGAGTATCGCCGGCACTTCCGTTCGCGCTGGCTGGTCAAAGACCTGGGGCAACTTGCTTACTCGGCTCAAACCGACCGCATCACGCGCACGCACAAGATGGCGTTCATCAAACGCTACCTGGGCGTGCAGCGGTTGCGGCCCTGCGATAAGCGGTTCATTCGCAAGATCCTGGCCAAGCAGCGCTGGATCGATGCCCAGGTACGCAAACGCGAAAAAGCCCGGGCGATCCCTGCTCCACACACGGCGAAAGCCGCCGCCACGAAACACTGCCACGCCCGATTGGGAGATCGTTCGTGAACATTGCCTTGGTCATTCCGGCGTTCGACGCCCGATTGGGCGGTGCCGAACATTGGACCTGCCAGTTTGCCCGACTGCTCCGCGCGGCAGGGCATTGCCTGCACGTGGTGGCCAAGTCGTTCGGACCGGAAGCCGACGAACTGGAAGTCGTGCGACACCCATTGCCTGCGATCTCCAACCGCTTTCGCCTGGCCGAAGCCGCGGCCGAAGTGGTTGAGGGGCTCAACGTCGACATCGTCCACGAGATGGGGCTCGGCTGGGCGTGCGACGTGTTTCAGCCGCACGGCGGGGCACGTCGGGCGTCGTTTGAACAGAACCTGCTGCTGATGCCGTCCTGGCTGCGCCCCATCAAGCGGAGCGTGGCGCCGCTGCTGCCGCGGTACCGGCAGTTTGCCGAGATCGAGCGGCGGCAATTTGCCCGGCGACCGGCACGCATGATCGCCCTCTCCAAGATGGTCGCCCGCGATTTACACAAGTACTACGGCTTGGACCAGCAGCAGATTCGCATCGTCTACAACGGGGTCGACCTTAAGCGGTTCACGCCGAAGCTTAAGCCGCAGTTTCGCGAGGCCACCCGAGCACGCCTGGGCCTGAAGCCCGACGATGTGCTGGTGCTGATCGTGGCGCAGAACTTCGTTCTCAAAGGCGTGCCGTGCTTGATCCGCGCCGCCGGTCGCTTGAAGGCCGCCGGTACGCCGGTCAAAGTCGCCGTGGTGGGCGGCAAGTCGCAACGGCCGTATCAGCAGATGGCTCGCCGGCATGGCGTGGCCGACGAAGTGCTCTTCCTGGGCCCAAGCGCCGACCCGCGGCCGTACTATGCAGCCGCCGACATTTATGCCCAGCCCACCTTCTACGATCCGTGCAGCCTGGTGGTGCTGGAAGCGCTGGCCTGCGGTCTGCCGGTGATCACCTCGCAATTCAACGGGGCCGGTGAGCTGATCACGCCGGGCCTTGAAGGCACCATCCTCGAGGACCCGGCCGACGACGCGACGCTGGCCGCACAAATCGCCGACCTGCTCGACGCCGATCGGCGCGAACGCATGGGGCAGGCCGCGTGGCAATTGGCTCAGCAGCATTCGCTGGAACAGAACCTGCGCGAAATGCTGGCGGTTTATGAAGAATGCCTGGCCGAGCGGTCAGGCTCGACCAGGCATTCGCGTGCGGCTTAAGGTTGGTTCGCGGGCCTTGCGCCGCTGCCCACCGGCTCGGCGCCGGCAGCTACGTTACCAGCTCTTGAGGAAGCGGAAGAGAATCTCGCTGGCCTGCTCCAGTTGCGAGATTTCCAGCCACTCGTCCGCGGTGTGGGCCTGGTCGATTGAGCCGGGCCCGAATACAACCGCCGGTACGCCGAACGACGAGATCACCGAGGCGTCGGTGCCGTAGGGCACGCCCACCTGGTCGCTGTCGGGGAACACGGTCTTGGCCGATTCTTGCAGCCGGGCGGCGAGTTCGCCGTTGTTCTCATCGCCCAGGGCCATGCTCAGGCTGTACGGCTCGTCGTGAATCACCTTTTCGAGATCGTCGCTGCCCAGCCGCTCGGCAACGAACTTGATCACCTGGTTGTAGACCGCGCGGCCTTCTTCGCCGGGCAACACGCGGCGATCGATCTCGATCACGCATTCGTCCGGCACCGTGTTCACGCTGATGCCGCCGGAAATGGTACCCACGCTGATCGTGGCGGCACCGCAGCGCGGATGCACCGGTAAGGTAGGGATGAACTCGTTCTGGTACGCCTCGAGCGCCGCCACCACGCGGCACATGCGATAGATGGCATTGTCGCCAAGCTGCGGCCGCGAGCTGTGCGACGCCCGCCCCTTGGTGCGGCACTTCCACCGGGCTGCCGCCTTGTGCGCCCGCACCACGTGCAGGCTGGTGGGCTCGGCCACCACGGCCACGTCGGGCTTGCGGGGAATGATCGTGCCGGGCTGGTTCCACATCTTTTCCAGGGCCAGCGCGCCGGTGTAGCCGTGTTCCTCGTTCACGGTACAGGCCAGCACCACCGTGGGACGGCCTTCGCGCGGCTCGGCGGCCAGGCGGACGATCGCGCCCAGCATGGCCGTCATGCCACCCTTGATGTCGCACGAACCGCGTCCATACACGCGGCCGTCGCGCACCACGGGATCCCACGGATCGATGATCATGTTGTCGACCGGCACCGTGTCCTGGTGCGCTTCGAGCAAGATCAGCGTTCCACCCTCGGTCGGTGGAACTTCGCCATCGACCCGGACAAAAATGTTCTCCCGCTTGGTATCAACCGGCTGCCGCTGCCAGGGCAATCCCAGCCGCTCGAACAGGCCCTGGAGGTAATCGGTCACGCGGCACTCGTAATACTCCGGCCCGGAAACCGGGCGGCCCATGGGATTCACGCTGGGAATGGCAACCAGTTCCCGCAGCGTTTCCACCAGATCCAGCGGCATGAGTGAATTCCTTAGACGGCTTGAGACATTCGCGACGTGGTCCGGCTGCGGACGCTGTCGTAGGTAGTGTTCGGTGCTGCGTCGGAGGCGGCGTGCATTCCCCAGCCGCCTGCGGCGGGGGGCGGCTTTGCCCCCGGCGATGGGGCCATTGTAACGGCTCGACGATTCGTTGCCACGGTGGGCCGCCTGGAACGAATGCCACAAAAGCGCCGGTCCTGCAGCCAGTGCGATCCAACCTGGGAGGGGGGCCTATCGATAAGTCAACGTCCAGGGCGTCTCCGCTCAACGTACAGTTTCCATAGCCGCCGCCCCCTGCGCGCGGCCCCCGCCCGGAATCGTTCCCCCAGTTTTTCCCACCGGCCATGCGGCGATACCTGCCCTATCCCGTGCTGCTGTTTCTGATCCTATGGATCGGGCTACTGATCGTGGGCAGGGCCTCGCTGTTTGCCGACCCGGGCGTGTTCTGGCATACCGTGCTGGGCAGCGACGTCCTGAACGGCTTGCACCTCACCACGCGCGACACGTTCAGCTATACCTACGCGGGCCAGCCGTGGCTCTCGCTGCAATGGCTGGCCGAGTGGGGCATGGCCGCTGCTCACGCTTGGGGCGGCTGGGATACGATGCTGCTCGCCACGGCCACCCTGCTGGCGGCCTTCTATACGTGGCTCGGTGCCCGATTGACACGCTGCGGTCTTCATCCGCTGCTCGCATCGGCAGCCGTGCTGACGACGATCGCCGCCAGTAGCCATCACTTCCACGCGCGGCCGCACCTGGGCTCGATCATCTTTCTGGGCCTCACGTTTGGCCTGTTGTGCGATGTGGAAGCCGGCCGCGTGCGACCTGTGCGCATGCTTTGGCTGGTGCCGCTGTTCGTGCTTTGGACCAATGTGCATGGCGGCGTGCTGGCCGGGGTGGCTTCGCTCGGCCTTGTTGTTGCCGGCTGGACGGCGTGGCAAGCCGCCAGCGCCATATCCCGCCGCAGAGGCTGGCTGGCACCTGGCGGTGCGTTCCCTTCGCCGCTGACCAGCCCAGGGCAACTGGTTCTGGCGTGGCTGGTCGTCGCTACCTGCGCGGCGGCGATGCTCGTCAATCCTTACGGCACGGCGATGCTCGAGGCCTGGCTCACCATCCTGCGGATGCCGCTGACCGGTCTGATCGTTGAACATCGGCCGCTCGCCATCACGTCGCCCGTTGGCATCCTCACCGCCGCCCTGGGCTTGGCCTACGCGGCTCTGCTGATCGATACGCTCCGGCACCGCGGCTGGCAGTACGCCCGCATCACGTGGCTGTTGCCGTTGGTCTGGTTGCTCTTGGCGTGGAGCCGCATCCGGCATGGGCCGCTGTTTGCCGCCGTCGGAGCCATCGCCTTCGCAGAGCTGTTGCCGTACAGCCGCCTGGCGACGTGGCTCGCACAATTTGACCTGTTCACCGCGGCCGCTCAGGGAGAAGCGGGGGACCAACGCAAACCCATGCAGGCCCAGCCGCCGGCCCGTACAGCGGTTTTCAAGACCGCCGCATTCTGCCAGGCAAGCGTGATTCCCGTTGGCCTGGTCATCTTGGCGTTAATCCTGCAACACCTGCGCGTGCTGATGCCTGTGCTGGGCGCCAACTGGGCCAGACTTGAAGGTGCCCGGTGGCCGGTGGCACTGCTTCCCGAGCTCAAGGATCTGGAAGCCGAAGCGATCGCACGCCGCAACGCGGCGTTGGCAGCAGGGCTACCGGTCAGCGGCGCGCCGCTGCGGTTGTTCAACGCCCTCGATTACGGCGGATTTCTTATCTATTACACGCCGAACTTGAAGACCTTCATCGACGACCGCTGCGAACTGTACGGAACGGAGTTTCTCTCGCGATACGTTGAGGCCGAGCAGGGCAGGGGAGAGCTGCTGGAAGCTTGGGACCAGCAATACGGTTTCGACGCCGCGCTGGTGCATGCCGGCTCGCCGTTAGACCGCTATCTGGCACAAGCTCCAGGCTGGGAATTGGTGCGCAGGGCAGAAAGCGGCGCGCTGTACCGCCGTGCGCCGGCAATCGTACCGCCTGAGCACGTCACGCAGCGGCATGAGTAAGACTCCGTCGCCAGGCAGCATTACGGCCGCCCTCTGGCGAGATCACGCCGTATAGAGCCCCGTAATCGGCCTGCCGGTGGCGATGGGGAACGGGCGTTCCAATGCATCGTGGTAATGCTGCGTGGGATCCACGCCCAGGGCAGAAAACATCGTGGCCACCACGTCGCCGGGCTGGACCAAACCATCCACCACGTGGCCGCCCAGCCGGTCGGTCTTGCCGTACACGAGCCCCGGCAGAACGCCTGCTCCGGCCAACTGGATCGAGTAGGCTGCCGCCCAGTGTTTGCGGCCTGGCGAGCTTCCGGCAAAGTTGCGTTCCAGGGCCACCAACGGAGCCCGGCCGAACTCGCCCATGACCACCACCAGGGTTTCGTCCAGCAGCCCTCGTTCCTCCAGGTCGATCAGCAGCGTCGATACGCTCTGGTCGAACTTGGGCAGCAGATATTCGCGCAGGGCCACAAAGATGTCGTTGTGCGTGTCCCAGCCCCATTCTTCGGGATTATCCGGGGCGATGTCCTGCCCTCGATTGGTGTGATTGAACATCACCGTGATCCAGGGCACGCCGGCCTCAACCAATCGCCGCGCAAGCAGACAAGCCTGGCCCGAGCGATACCGTCCATACCGATCCCGCAGTTCGTCCGGCTCTTGCGAGAGATCAAACGCCCGCCGGCAATGCGGCGAGGCCAGCACTTCAAACGCCTGACGATAATGCAGCGAGGTGGCCGCCGGACCGTCGTATTGCTCCCACTGCCGCATGGCCGAGTCGATGCTGTCGAGCAATCGGCGGCGTGCTTGCAGGCGCACCTCCGGCACATCAGGCCGCGGATCAAGGCCCGGCAGCGCCGGCACCTCGCCCGCCGAGACATCGCCGATCAGCAGGGGATCGAAGTCACGGCCCAGGAAGCCGCCCGACTGGCCTGGTGCCGCGTACTTTGGCACCATCGCCGGACCGTTGATGTGGACCGCGGTATAAGGGAACCGCTCGGCCGGCCGCACGCGTTTCAAGACCGAGCCATACGTCGGAAAGTCGGTCGGGCGAGGCGGCGGGTTGGACGACTTGCGGGGATGAAACTGCCCGGTCAACGCCAAGTACGTGGCCGAACCGTGGTCCAGGTCATCGTGCGAAACACTACGAACGATAGCATAACGGTCGGCCAGCGCGGCCAGCCGCGGCAAGTGTTCGCAAACCGTGGTACCAGGCACGGCGGTTGCGATCGTACCGAAGTCGCCGCGGACTTGTTCGGGCGCCTCGGGCTTGGGATCCCAGGTGTCAATGTGGCTTTGCCCACCGTTGACAAAGATCAGGATCACCGACTTGGCGCGGCCAAAGCCAGGCACCGTGCGTTGGGGTTGTTTGCCGCTGCGTGCCCCCAAAGCCGTATTCGCCAGGGCGGACAACCCGGCAATGCCTGCGAAGGCTCCCAACCGGAGCACTTCGCGGCGGCCAGGAATCACGCCCGACCATGGCGCGGACAGCCCGCTGCCAGTGCGATGACCATCTACCGCACCGCGAGAACCGCCGCGAGCAGTACGTATTTGCCCCCGGCGGCCCGAATCGACGACGAATCGAATCCACTCCAACATAAACGCCAGTTTATACGCCGCGGCACACCCTGCCAACGGCGTGAGCACGGCGTGGCGAATTAACGAGTCACGTGGCGGCGGCTGCTTTGCCGCGGCTTATCCTTCGTACCAGTGGTCTGAACGCCGGTATGGCCGCTGGTCGGCATTACCTGGGCGCGCAACTGGTCGAACAACTCGGCGATTCGCTCATGGTTCTCCGGCACTTGCCGGACCAACAAACTCATGGTCTCCGCCAGATACTCCACACTTCCTGCACCGTGCGGCTGCCACGAATCGGGATCGACCGCGCGCACCAGATTGAGCAGCCCGGCGTGGGCTTCGTCGCTAGTCTTGGGGCCATCATCGAGCAAACGGCTGGCATACAGCGAGCGGGCAAGAACCGGTACCGACGAAGTACGGGCGCCGATCAGATCAGCCGCATCGTACAAGCGAACTTGCAGTTCCTCATTCCTCGTCACCGGTTCGCGATAGGCTACCGCGGCAACCTCTCCGGCCGTCTGCGTCACGCGATCCACGCACACGCGCACCTCACCGTGGCGACCAGCCGTTTCGCTCTGCCACGGCAGCGTAAGCGTCTCGCCTTCGCGAGCCCGCACCACTTGCAGCATCCCTCGGGGATCGCGAAACGTGAGCTGCACTTCGCGCCGCTCCAACGGTTGCACGCGGAACTTGAACTCGAGCTCACCGATCGTGGTCGTGGCCTCATCGGCGGTTTCGGCAATCGACTCCGTAAGCACCAAGGGTTGGCTGTCGTTGGCCATTTCCACCACGCAACGCAACTGGTACCGAGTCTTCGCCGTCAACGCGGGAACCGCCGGCGCGTTGGCCACGGCCAGCCGGACGACATCTTCAGCAGGTGGCGCCGGCGGAACGGCGAACAACACCACATCGCCGGCCACGGGCCGAATCATGCGGCCGCCCGGCAACGCCTGCGACGTTTTCAGCGGCTTGGCTTCCGCAGGCTCAATCGGTTCAAACGTCGGTTCGGCTTGCTTGCGCTCCCATCCAGCGGCCGGGCCGGTTGGCTTCGACTTGCCTTTGGCCGGCGGCTCCGACAGATACACGGTCTTGGGAGCCGGCAAGCCTGGCGCGGTCGGATGGCTGGGCTCCAGCCGCGGGGCATCCGGATCGTGCGCTGGCAGTTCCGGAGCCGGGATCTGCGAAGGCGCAAACGTCGGCATCGCCGGCGGCGGTCCAAACGGCATTGGTCCGCCAGCGCTGGGCGGCATGAATCCATGTGGCATGGCGGCGTAGGGAGGCACGCCTGCGGCCGGTCCCATGCACTCGGGACCGACGCAACCCGGCACCGGCGGCCCCGCAAAGCCCGTCCCAAACTCGCCCGGATGTGGCGGGGCAATCGGAGGAGCCATCGCCATCACGTCCGGTCCGCCCAGCATTGGCACCAGCGGCTGTCCGGGTGCGCCCATTCGGGGAACGGCAAACAGCGGCGATTGCTCGCCCGTATCCAATTGATCAATGGCCGCCCCCAGCAGTTGCCGTAGCGTGGCGCCTTTACTCTCGCGGCCGCTTTCCGATTCGCCGGGACCACGCTTGCTGAACAGAATCTCGCCGCTCACCGCAGCCACGGCTGCCAGGTCGCACTGCTGGGGCGTGAGCAACAACGTGAGCACGGCATCTTCGCCGTCGCCCGCCGCGATATCGGCCACTTCAACATTCTGTGCGAACGTGCGCGAAACCACCTGCGGATAGCCGCTGGCCGTATGCACGGTCAGCACGGTAATCAGATCGAGCCGATCGCCCGGCTCAAGCTGCATCACGCGGTTCCAGGGGAATCCAAGTGTGAACAGTCGCTTGCCCTGGGGCACGTCGACCGCAGCCTGCGCGGCAGGGGTACGACTGCTGGAGCGCTGCCCCGCCGCGGTGCCTTGGGCGTAAACCACCTTGGTGTGTAGCGGCAGCGGTTCCGGCTGCGGAATCGTCTCGTAGGTAGCCGTCATTTCGCCACCGGGGGCGGTTTGCCGGCGGTTGCTTCTGCGCTGCTCGCCGCGGAACGTCACCGCATCGGGCTTGGGAATTTCGTCGTCGGTGGCTTCGACCTCGATGTTGATCTGTGGATAAACGCTCAAACAATGGAGCGTGGTGCGCGGAATCCAGTGGCACGTCTCGTTGGGTTCATCATCGAGCACGATCCAATCGGCCGTCAGCGAACGCAGCCGGCCAAAGTAGTTCCCGCCCGCGGTTTCGACGTGACACAACCGGCCACACGGTGGAAGCAAGTCGCCGGCGGTCTCATCGGCCGACGGGGCTTGAACCGTTTGCTTTCCGTCGCAAGGGCAGCTCGACGTGCAACGCTTACTCAAGCTGCAGCCGCACTTGCCGGCGCACTTGCAGGCATCGGCACACCCGCAGGCGCCGGTCGCCAACGGCTGCGTCGGCTCCTTGCCGCCCAGGTACGACGTCACTCGATCCAACCACCACTGTGCCCACTGAGGGCCGCAGCAGCACTTGCCGGTTTCGCCGGACGACTCCGCCAGGCTCACGCCGAATCCGCCCGGCAGACCGATCGTCAGCGCCCGCCCAACCTGGTCGCCTTGGCACGCGGCCGACAGCTCGGCCGGCTCCACGTGATCGGCTCGACGCACGTCGTCGCCCGTGGGCGCCGCGGCGGCAGGCACCACTACGGTAGGTTCCACGCGGGGCAGCCGTGCCTCGCGGATGGGCGGCTGCTGCTCGCCAGGACTACCCGGCAACGCAGGAATCAACTGCGGACCGCTGGTGACGGCCGGGCCAGCCGGGGCAGTGGCCTCTTGGCCGCGTGCCGCCTGAAACATCGTCAAGCAGACGATCAGGCAAAGAAGCGTTCGCATCGAGAACTCCTTTTCCGTGCGGAACTGGGACCTCGCACGGCACCGGCAACGTTCCACGTTGCGCGTCTGCGGGCTGACGCTCGCGGTGCCAAGGCGAAGGAGGCGCAAAAGCGCTTACTGGGGCGCGGAGGATTGTGCCATAGTTCCCCCGGTGGGGATAGAGCAGTGCCTGGCGTCCACTGCGGCAATTACCGACAAATTGCCGCATTTTTGCGAGCCTTTGTTGTCTCCGGCCCCTTGCTAGCACCAGCAGCAAAAGAGTGCGGCAAATACTTGGTAATGGCGGCGAGCTTGGTATACTGCTGGCTCACCATCCGCGAAGAAGAGTTCGCGGAAGCGAATACGACGACAATCTCTCATCACCATCTTCATTGCCAAGGAGGGTACTGCGATGGCGCGTACACGCATCCGCCTGAATCAGGCCGAAGGCGAAGCCAAGAGCCTGCAGCAGCGTCTTGAGATGAGCACGGCCGAAATCGGCCTCTCGGTGCGCACCACCAACTGCCTCGAAGAGCGGGGCATCTTCACCGTTCGCGACCTGCTCAACTGCCGCCGCGAAGACCTGCTCTCGATCTCCAACTTCGGCGAGAAGACGCTCGAAGAGGTATACAAAGCTCTGGAAGGCATCGGTTTCTATCGGCCTTCGCGTCAGCCGGCGGCATCCACGCCCAACCTGCCTCGCTAACCTCAGCCGGAACCGTTCGGCTACGACCCAGGAGGAGCTAGCGCGGCCAATCGGGGCCGCGCCGGCTACCTGTGGCCCACTGCACCCAGCCTGCGCGATTGCCCCCAGGGAAGTTTGCGCGCCGTGCCGCGTTTTCCCTGCGGTGGCGGTTCGCTCCTTTGCGAGTACACCATGCCTGCTCAGATCGCTCTGGTGCACGACTGGCTGACAGGGATGCGCGGCGGCGAGAAATGCCTGGAGTCGCTTGCTACCGCATTTCCCGACGCGCCCCTGTACACGCTTCTGCACCGTCGCGGCAGCGTGTCGGCAATCATCGAGGATCGGCCGATCCACACCAGCATGCTGCAGCGGCTGCCGGGCGTGCAGCGGTACTACCGGTACCTGCTGCCGCTGATGCCCAGGGCAGTTGAGCGGCTGCGGCTGCCGAGCGACATCCAGGCAGTGGTGAGCTTCAGCCATGCGGTGGCCGGCCGGGTGATTCCGCCACCGGGCGTACCGCACATCTGCTACTGCTTTTCGCCGATGCGGTATGCCTGGCACATGCGCGAAGCATACTTCGGACAGCGGCGCGGCCTGCGGCGTTTGAATCCGCTGGCGGCTATCCGCGACGGGCTTTTGAACCGCATTCGCGAATGGGATCGTGCAGCCAGCGACCGCGTCACCCACTTTGTGGCGATCAGCCAGACCGTGGCCGACCGCATCGCCGATTGCTATGGGCGCACCAGCACGATCATCTATCCGCCGGTCGACACCGACTTCTACCAGCCCGATGACGTTCCCCGCGTGCCGTTCTACCTGGTGGTCTCGGCCCTGGTGCCGTACAAGCGGATCGACCTGGCAATCGAGGCGTGCCGGCGTCTAGACCGCAAACTGGTCGTGATCGGCACCGGGCCAGAAGCCAATAGGCTCAAGAAACTTGCCCGAGGGACGAAGGTCCAATTCCTTGGCTGGCAGTCCAACGAAGTGATCCGGCAGTACCTGCAATGCTGCCAGGCGCTACTGTTCCCCGGCTGCGAGGACTTCGGCATCGTACCGCTGGAAGCCCAGGCTTGCGGTGCGCCGGTGATCGCCTACGCCGCCGGCGGCGCCACCGAAACGGTGCTGCCCGCCACGGAGGAGGCGCCCGGAACCGGCCGCTTCTTTGCCGAGCAAACGCCCGAGTCGCTGATGGCAGCCATCACCTGGGCGGAAGAACACCTCGATGCGTTCTGCTCCATCAAGGCCAGGGCCCAAGCTGAACGTTTCAACAAAGCCCGATTCGACGCCGAGTTGTTGGCGTATGTCCACCGCGTGATCGATGAGAGCCGCAGCAGCTCAGCCGCGGCCAACAAGCCCAAGCTGGCGACGCTGCGCCGGGCCGGTTAACCAATCGGGACAAGCCTCACGCGGCCATCGGCCGCACGAGCGATAATGAGCGTTCAAAAGACAAAGGGCAGCGTCGGCGACGCAGGCGGCCGCCGCGGTAGCTCCGCTTAGCTGCGGGGCTTCTTGGGAATCTCGAACAGCGACTGGCTTTTAACGATCGCGTGATCGTCCGGAAAGGTGTGGAAGGCCTGCACCAGCATGCTGCTGTTGCGGGTCTCGACATTGATGTAGCTCAGCGCGCCCATCGCCATGCGGTCGTTGGGGGCAAAGCTGTGGAACATGCCTTTGCGCTGGCTGTCGTTGGCGAGTTCCTGCTGGAAGGTCCAGAAGATCTCCGGATCGACCGGCTCAAGTTGGAAGCTCACCTGGTAGACGGCACCACCGCGACACTCCACACGGTCGCTGCGTTCACCCTTGAGCCGGTACGACAACAACCGCCGCTTCTGGGGCAGCGGGTGGTTGGCGGCCGCAGCCACCTCGGTCAGGGTCATGCCGTGATAGCGCCAGGTGATCAAGTGACCGGCGCTGGTGATGCTGATTTGGGCCTGATACTCACCGCGCTCAACCGTCCGTGAGCAGCAGATTTGGAAGAGTTCCGGGTGCAACGGTCGACCGTACAGCTGGAAGACCAACTCTGCAACTTTCGGACGAGCGGACAACACGGCGTTTGAGCCCTCACCGTTATAGCAAAGCTCCAAGGGGGAGCTTATCGGCTTTGCCAAAGTGGTGACCGGTCGCTCACCACCTGCGGCATTATAGGACTTGCGATTGCCAACAACAAAGAGGGATTCTGCCAACCTCTTGGGTCGCGTTCAACTTCGTCTTGACAACTGCGAAACGGTGCTTCTTCTGCCGACGGAGCCGCCGCCAAAAGGGTGCGTCGCGACCGTTCCAATGGGCTACGACTTGCTGTCACAAAGCGTCCACGGGCGAAGAATTCTGCATGCGGCGCGGGGCGGCTTTGCGCAGCCGCAACCGCTCCAAGATAAGGCCCCATCGCGTGGCGGCAGGCGCTCACCGCCGCTTCAAATGAAGACCACGAGGATGTCGTACAGCGCGTGGGTGCCGGCGGCGATGCCAAACCCGCGGAAGATAAAGATGGCGGCGAAGCACAGCCCGGCCGCGGTGCGAAAGCCAAAGCAGTACCAACTGAACGGCTCGCCGTGCGGGCCCCAATGATGCGCGGCGGAGAACAGGCAACTGGTGGCCACCGCGGCCAAAGCCAGGCTCCAACCACGACTTAAGCCCAGCCCCCAGCCAACCGCCCACAGCAGCGGCAAGCAAAGCAACCGGAACAACGTTTCTTCGTAGATGCCGGCGCCAAGGTAGGCAACCAGCAAGCTGCTGGCCGGCGTCGTTGCGACCGATTCAACCAGGTCGGCCTCAAGCGCTTCCTCAACCAGTGGCGGCAGGTTCACCGGCGCATGAACCCAGGTGACCGGCGGCGTCGCCAGGCCATGACGATCCGCCCACCCCACGCGCACGTTCCATTCAGGGGATGTCGGGGGCGGCAGGGGGATCGGCTCGGGCACCGAGTCGTATCGCGACCGGGGCAATTGCAACGAAATCACTGGCCGCAGTTCACCGGTGATCGACTGGACAACCGCTCCTTGCACTTCGGCGATCATCACCAAGGCCGCGGCCAGCGCCAGGCACTCCACCCACATGCTGCATAGGATGCCGGGCGTCCACCGCCACGATGCCCTGGCGACAAAGTGCCAGGCCAACAGGCCCAGCGCCGTCAGCAGCGGCAACACATAGGGCGGAGCCACGCCGATCTGATCCAGGCAGTCGCGGAGCCAGACGTCAGCTCCGTTACGACTGGCGGTTTCCGCCCAATACAGCACGCCTGCCTCATACAGCACCAGTGGCGGAGCAATGAAGAGCAAGCTCGCCAGGGGCTGCCGCGAATCGCGCAGATACTTCGGCATATCGGCCAGCAAACGGCGGCTGGCAACTTGTGGTTTGGCGGGCATGGCGTTTCCGTACACCTGGCGATGACAAAACCGGCCGGGGTCCTCAGTGCCGCCAATCGCACCTGATGGGCGACACGTGTCTCTTGGCCGCTTGTCTTCTTTGGCGCCCCTGAAGCGTGAATCTGACCGCACATCGCGCGCGGCACACTCCTCCTTTGGTTTCGACCGCCGCGGCCTTGATCGTCCAACGGCGCGTCGCAGGGCGACAAACGCACGCGTTATGGTGATCGCAGCCAACGTAACGATTACACCAGCGACGAAAACTTTGCGCGTCGCCGCATCACAAACTATCGACGATCATCGATCGCTGTTCCATGCCGCGTCCTGCCATGCTCGACGTCATATTCCCGCGGAGAATGTACAGCCACCTCAAGCGGCAGAAATAGCGAGCCGGAGCGTTTGCAACCATCCTTTCCATACACACTTAAGAGCGTGTCCAAAAAGCTAGGAGTTGCTTAGTCGCCGAGCCATAAGGTGA
>CALBRZ010000109.1 GCA_937927735.1 uncultured Planctomycetales bacterium | reverse complement strand
GCCTGAGCCGGGACAGCCTGAGCCGGTACGGCTTGAACCGGGACCGGGGCGACTGGCTGCACGCCAGGGGCGATCGGCTGGGCTGGAACCGCTTGTGCAGGACCGCTGGTGTAACTACCAGGGCGGTTGGCAGCCGCTGCCTGGAGGTAGTTCCGATACTTTTGTTCTTTCTTGTCCGGGGTAGGCGGCTGGAATTTAGCTGCCTCGGGGCTCTGGTACGGTTCCAGCGCCTGGGCCACCTGGTCGGTGCGCTGGTAACGCCCTGCGGGATCTTTCACCAGCATGTAACCGACCACTTGAGCCACCGGGGCCGGCACCTTCTGCTGCGCCACTAGGTCGAGCGGCGGCACCGGATCGTTCACGTGCTGACGCAATACCTGACGGGGATCGGCACCGGAGAACGGCGGCTCGCCGGCCAGCATCTGAAACAGCACGCAACCCAGGCTGTAGATATCGCTCCGCTCGTCGCCCGCGACGTTGGCGGTCACTTCGGGAGCGAAGTACGGCGCCGAGGCGGCAAGCTGTTCGCCGGCGGTTTGCGGCAGCGTGGCCACAAACGTCGCCGGATCGCGCTCCAGCGGGAATTGGATCACGCGAGCGTGGCCTGCGGCGTCGAGCCAGATGTTTTCTGGACGCAGTTCGTTGTGGCCGCGGCCGGCTTCGTACAAAGCGTCCAGGCCCAGGGCCACTTCACGAGCGATCCGGCACGCCTCGCGCACGGGGATCACGCCTTGCTCAAGCCGTTCGCTCAGAGCCTGCCCCTGCAGGTCTTCCAGGGCAATGAATTTGTGCGTGCCCGTGTCGACGGCTTCGTAGCAGCGGACCACGTACGGCGATTGCACGGCCGCGGCGGCCGCGGCGACCTCGGCCACGGCACTGAAGATCGCGGGATCGCGAGCGGCGTTGCCGGCGAGAAACTTCAGGCAAACGCGATGTCCCGTGGGCACATGAACCGCTCGAAACAGGCCCGCCAGCCGCCCGGACTTGACGCGGTCATGTACCAGGTAGTTGCCGTAAACGAACGGCCCGGGCTTACCGCTGAGCAGGATTTTGCTTTGGTAGCGGGTGAGCGCGTTGTTGCTGATCAGCCACTGGGCAAGGGTTTCCGCCGTGGCGGTGTCGGCCCCTGGCACCTTGCTGAACTTGGCTGCCAGTTCGCGGCACGCATCGACCGAGTGCACCTGACTTTGGACCAGCAGCTTCCAGAACTCTTTGACCGTTAGCGACATGGACACGCGCACGACCCGCAGGCCGTGTCCTTAGATGAATAAGTTCCCTGTTGTGGGGGCGGTTACCAGGTTGGGCCTGTCGCGCCGAGCCGCTTACCTGTCCGAAGGAGGGGCATGGACAGCAGCGAATTCCGGCCGACAGGAGAACGGAAGGATTGCCAGACGTACTGTACTGCCCCGGGCAGCCTGGCCGCCGTGGCGAAGATGGCAGACCCGATGCACGCCGGCCGTGGCATCAGCGGCGGTCGCGTAGCACGACGCGTCGCCCCGCATTGGCCAGGCACCGGTTGTGTGGGCCGCTGGGCTGGGCGAGCAGGACCGTAGCCGCCAGGGGACAACAGTTCTGATGGCTCTGTTCCGTTTGCCTGAGGATGATGATTCCCACCGACGACTGGGTCAGGTTTCCTGCGCGGCCGTTGTCAACGCTGAGATGCTGCTCCAGAAAATGCGCAGGGAAACGAAAACCGCAGGTGGCGGGATGTCATTGGGCTCCTTTCCAATGTAAGCCTTTGGGGCTGAGCTGCAAAGCATTTACATATCTTGGCCCCACGCTGCCCCGCTCATTGAGGGGGTGTCATTTTGACGTCTGCTGCCATTATTCCGCGCATGACTGTTAGGGCTCGCGCTATTTGAGTGGATACCAGCGCCAGGATTTCGCGACTGCCGCGAATCAGCCCGGGCCAAAGGAACTTGCGGCGGCAAGAACGCTTCGAACGAAAGTGCGAACCGAGAAGGTTGTCTCCCCAATCCGTCGTGTTGACCTTCCCCCCGGATAGGTCGGCCCGACTCGACATAACCGCGCTAACCCGGTATACAAACGGCAGATAAGGAACGGATGGTGCGGACGGAAACGCATCTGGCAGGGCCGCGGGCACCGAGGGGACGCAGCGGTATGGCTGCCCCCCGTTCCCGCTTGGAGCATGTCGGCCCCCCGCGAGGTTTTGATGCAAACGGTTCCTCTCAGCCGCTATGTCGTATTCCTGCTCCTGATGGTGGCGGGCCTGACCATCGATCTGGTCACCAAGTGGTGGGCCTTTAACCCGGAGTACGGCCTCGGCATGCCAGGCCCTGAACGCATTGTGCTCTGGGACGGCATCCTCTCCATTGAAACCAGTTTGAACGAAGGAGCCCTCTTTGGCATGGGCCAGGGCTGGGGCGTGGTATTTATCGCGCTTTCGGTCGTCGCCGTGGTGGGAATCGGCCTGTGGCTGTTTGTGGCCGGGGCTGCCCGCGATTGGTTGCTTACGATTGCCCTGGGCCTGATTACCGGTGGCATCTTGGGCAACCTCTACGACCGGTTGGGCTGGCACGAATTGACGTGGCATCACGCTTTTGGCGGGCACGAAGTCGGCGACCGCGTGTACGCCGTCCGCGACTGGATCCACTTTCAGACGCCCTGGTTTGACTGGCCCATCTTCAATATTGCCGACAGCCTGCTCGTTTGCGGGGTGGGCTTATTACTGCTGCACGCTTACGTGATTGAGCCACGACGCATCGCGGCCGAAAAGAAACAACAGGGCCAGGCCGAAGGTGCTTCCGCGCCCGCAGCTTCCAAGGCGTCGACGGCCGGCAAACCTACGGCGTAACGGGGCGGCGAGGCCTTTCCCCGGCAAGCTCAGCGCGCACAATTACAACGAGCGCGATCATCCGGATGAGCCTGCCCCCCGAACCTCAGCGACGCGCCATCGCTCTGCGTAGTGAAGCTGTGCGGTAAGATTGCCAGGATTGAGCAGTTTGCGCCGTCCGCATGGGCCGCATGGCCTGCCGCGGAGCATGTGAGAACCGCCCGAACGGGTACGGTCCCCAAAGCCTGAAACGCTTTGCCGCGGACTCCGCTTGAGCTAGGATCATACTCCTAGCCAAGAGGGACCCGATGTCCATTCTCCTTCCCATTACGAAAGCGTCGTCGTCCATGAATCATTCGGACGTCCCGAATAATGTTCTGCTCCGGGCGGAACACATCAGCAAAGAGTACGAAGACGGCAAAGTCAAAGCCTTGGTGGATGTCAGTTTTGAGATTCGCCACGGCGAGTATGTGGCCGTCGTGGGCCCGAGTGGCAGCGGCAAATCGACGATGCTGAATATCATCGGCGCCCTGGATGTGCCGACCTCCGGCGAGGTGTACTTCGACGGCAAGCCGCTCTCGAAGATTCCTTCGCTCGACTGGCTGCGTTCGCACAAGATCGGCTACGTGTTCCAGTCGTTCTATCTGCTGCCCACCCTCTCGGCGATCGAAAACGTGCAGATCCCCATGTTCGAGCTGAACATGACCTCGCGCGAACGCGTCGAGAAGGCCAAGGAACTGTTGGCCGCCGTCAACATGGGCCACCGAATGAAGCATCTGCCCAGCGAGCTGTCGGTGGGTGAACGGCAGCGCGTGGCGATTGCCCGCAGTCTGGCCAACGATCCGATCCTGCTCCTGGCCGACGAACCAACGGGCAACCTCGACTCCAAGAACGGCGCGCTGATTCTGGAACTCTTCGACCAGTTGCACCGCGAACGCGAGTTGACGCTGGTGGTGATCACGCACAGCAAGGAAGTGGCCGAAGCCGCCCACCGCGTCATCAGCTTCCGTGATGGCCGGATCGAGGACGACCAGATCAACCCCAATCCGCATATCCCCGAACTGACCTCGGCCACCACCAAGGCTACGCAGTAACCGCCGTCCTGCTGCGGGCGACGACGCGGCAGTGGCTCAAACTTGCGAGGTGATACCACGGCCGCGTTTGCGCCGCCGCGTGCGCCGTTAGCTGCGGCGCACTCCTGCTGGCGCATTGGCCTTCTCCGTACGACGCACTTGGCGGTCTGTACGGGGCTTGGCCCCGCATCGCTCGCCGGTTCTGGTTATAATGCGGGCACGAAGCACATTACCCTGGCTGCCACGTGCCAAGCATCGATCAACCAGACGTCGGAGGGATCGACCTCATGGAACGCACCCGTCGCCGCGTGCTGATGACCGCCTTGGTCTTGCCGATGGCCGCACTGGTCAGCGTGAACCTGGTGCCGGCCGCCGATCCGGCGGTTGCCAGCGCCAAGCCGGCCGCAGATGTGCCGGCCAAGGCTGCAGCCCTGCCCAACGAAAACTGGCCGTTGTTCCGCGGCGGCCCGCTGGCGCAAGGCATCTCGGCCACCGACCTGCCGGCGCAGCCCGAGGTGATCTGGAAGCGTTCGTTCGAGAACGAATCGTTCGAGAGTACGCCGGTCATCTACAACGGCGTGGTTTACATCGGCGGGCTCGACGGGCCGGTTTACGCTTTGGACCTGGCGACCGGCAAGACGCTGTGGACGTTCAACACCGAAGCCGGCGTGAAAGCCGCTCCGGCGTATCGCGACGGCAAGCTCTACGTGGGCGACCTCAATGGTCGTTTCCACTGTCTGGATGCGGCCACCGGCAAATCGATTTGGGGCTTTGAAACCGAAGCCGAGATCGACAGCGGCGCTAACTTCTTTGGCGACCGCGTGGTGGTCGGCTCTCAGGATGCCACGCTGTACTGCCTGGAAGCCGCCACGGGCAAGCTGGTCTGGAAGTATCAAATCAATGACCAGATCCGCTGTTTCCCCACCATTGTTGAGGAGCGCTGCTTCGTTGCCGGTTGCGACGGCGTCTTACATGTGATCGGGCTCGATAAGGGCGAATCGTTGGGCACCGTGTCCATCGATTCGCCTACCGGCTGCACGCCAGCCGTGGTGGGTGAGGTCGCCTATTTTGGCACCGAAGGCGAAACCTTCCTGGCTGTCGATTGGAAGAAGCTTGAGGTGCTGTGGAAGTACCGCCACAAGCAGAAGCGGTTTGCCTATCGTTCGTCGGCCGCGGTCACGAAGAACGCGGTGGTCGTGGGCAACCAGGGTAAGATGGTGATCGCGCTCGACCCGGCAACCGGCAAAGAACTGTGGGTCTATAACACGCGCACCGGCATTGAATCTTCGCCCGTGGTCACCACCAGCGAAGAGTATCCCGCCGGCGTGGCTTACACGGGCACGACGCGCGGCCAGCTTTTGGGCATCAGCGTCAACGACGGCAAGTTGGTTTGGAGCTACGATGCCGGCGGCGGCTTTGTCGGTTCGCCGGCGGTTGCCTCCAAGCGGCTGGTGATCGGCAATACCGATGGCACCGTGTACTGCTTTGGCGCCAAATAGCCGTTTACGGCTGCTTGGCGTTGGGGGATCATTCTCCAGCCCCACGTTCGACTTCATCGCGCGCTTGCCCTGAATACCGCGATTTGAATCGTATGCGCGGTTGTAGCGGCCGCGTGCGTGAAACGCTGAACTCTTTTCCCGCGCTGGCGGGTTTCGTCGCCGGCCTGGCTGCTGTACATTTCTACCGTTAGTACGACTTCGATGGTGGAAAGCGACGGTAAGGTACATGCAGCTCCGTATGCCCGATGCTCAGCGCGATTTCACGGTCCCGCCCTACGAGCAATTGATGGCGGCCGTCGAAGCCGTGCGGGCTGCGTGGGATTGTCGACCGCAGGTGGCGCTGGTGCTGGGCACTGGCTTGGGCGACGTTGCCCGCGAAATCGAAGTCGAGTCCATCCTGCCGTACGAGCAGATTCCGTATCTGCCGTCTTCTACGGCCGTCAGCCACGTGGGGCAGTTGGTATGCGGGCGGTTGTGCGGCGTGCCAGTCGTCGCGATGGAAGGCCGGCTGCACGCCTACGAAGGCTATCCGCTCTGGCAAACCACGCTGCCCATCCGTGTGTTCCGGGCCATTGGCGCCGAAACGCTCATCCTGTGCAGCGCCGTAGGTGGATTGAATCCGCTGTATCGCGCCGGCGACGTGATGCTGGTCGATGACCATATCTGCCTGATGGGCGATAACCCACTGATCGGGCTCAATGATCCGCGTCTTGGTCCCACGCACCTGGATATGTGCGACGCTTACGATCGGGTGCTCGCCGAGGAGGCGATGCAGGTGGCGCTGCGCGACCGGATTCCGCTGCATCGAGGCGTGCTGGCTGCCCTGCGCGGGCCGAACCTGGAAACGCGAAGTGAGTACCGCCTGCTGCGCCGGATTGGCGCCGACGCCGTGGGCATGTCGATGCCGCCCGAGACGATCGTCGCTCGGCACTGTGGGATGAAGGTGCTGGGTTTTGCCGTCGTCACCAACGTCTGTCTCCCTGATCGGTTGGGGCCCGTCGGCATTGACGAGATCGTCGGCAACGCGAATCGTGCGCAACCTTATCTGAAGCAGCTTTTGTTGGCACTGCTGCAGCGCTGGTCTCAAACGCCGCAGCCGCAGGGCGCGTCGGTGGTCTCGCTGGTCTGAAGGCTGTTGTTGGGTGCCCCCCTGCCCGGGGCGGCGACCAGCAACAAAAAACGCGGCGGGTGCGATCCGCCGCGCTGGGCTGCCTAAGAAACTAAGGTTGGGGGCGGGTGGTCGATGCACCTAAAGGCTAGGGGATTGCCTGGCGACGGCTGGGCCGTGAGGTGCTTGGGACTCGACGCATGAGGGGGTTAGTCCTGGAGCCTGGCCAGTTGATCCAGGAGTTGCTTGGCGCGATCGATGCCGCCTACCAGGTCCGCCAGCCGCTTAGCTTCAAACAGCATTTCGACAGCGCCATCGGCTGCATGCTGGCCGCGGCGGCCGGCTGCCTTGGTGACCGATGCGGCGCGACGCAGCGCCTTCTTGCGCGGCCGCGAGCCGTTCCCTTTCTTTTTTGCGTTATACAGAACCTGGCTAACGATATGCGAGGTTACAGAAATACCCTGGGCGGCTAGTGCCTCGGCGATTTCACGCGGCTTAGCCGATGGATTCGCGGCGGCGTATTCGCGGATCGCTGCGCTTTTGTTGACCTGGCTTTTCTTCACGTCCAATCCCCTCGTAAAGATGCAATTCGTTCGGCCACAAATCGGTGAATCGGTTCCGCAAACGCCTTCGGGGCGTAGTGCTTCCCGGACGCTCCAGGGGCAATCACGGCAGAACAGCGTTGCTGGGCCGGCGAACTTGCAGCCGATTGGCTGTATCAGGGATCCCTGGAACACTGCCCGCAATTACCATCTCAATGGCTGCGAAGAGCCCCAATGGATCGCTTGGCAAGTCTTGTCCGATTAGCGCTGTCACGCACCAGAGTTGGCGCAGTCCCGCCCGGTCGACGCGACATCACGCCGCTTGATGGACAACGCACCGAGACAACCGGTGAGCCCGTGCTCTGCTCACGACACCGTTACGGCAAATGTCAGTGGACGAGGTGCCCGATTCCTGCCGCGGGAATATAGCTGCCCTGTCATAACTGCGACGCATTGCTATGCGTGATGCGGGTTGAATCGGTCCCCCCTCCAGAGATGGTCATCATGGAAGGTGGTAGGACTCGCTACATCACGCCTAGGATCGCCCCATGCGTGCCCGATTCACGGATTTGCAGTTAGATGATACATCGCAATATCCGTGCGCCAAGTCTTAGAGGCTGTCCAAAAAGCGGTCTTGGATGAATGCCGGTTGAGTGGTTAAA